>JBEIFX010000026.1:0-28704 GCA_040382195.1 Halobacteriovoraceae bacterium
CCGAAGCAGCCGTATTAAATCCAGCCGCTTCTGCCTTTTTTCAAGACTCCAGCTTCTCTTATCAATCCTACCGCACCACGCTTCAGAAAAAAAATGATCAGCGTAGCACAGCCGGTCAGGATTTTCCTGCCTCAAATCGCTCCCAAGGATTCTTCTTGTCTGACAACTCCGGTCCAGTTAAGGGGGGGATGGCATATCTTAATCAAAACGAAAATTTCTACGAAAGAGAGCGGATTGTTCTTCACGGAGCCGCCCCCATGGGCATGAGAACCGCCATTGGTGCTAGCTATAGTTTTATTGAAGACTCTAGGCCCCCCTACTTTTCTGATCGCTACAAATCTCACCATCAAGCCTCCATTGGAATTACCCACGTTCTAGATCCAGATACTGTAATAGCCTTGGTCATTCTTGACCCAACCAGGACGACCCCCAGAGAAGAAAGGGCCATCGTCGGCTTCCAGTACACTCTGGCCGATCGCTTCACCTTGATCGGCGATGTGGGTGCCCAATTTACAAGAGATGCTTCAGAGAATTATCTTTGGAGGGGCGCAGTTCAAATGAATATCTTCAGTGACTTTTTCCTTCGAATAGGTCAGTTCTTCGACAATATTCAAAAAATGAAAGGTACTGGTTGGGGTGTTTCTTGGATGGGCCCCCGCTTTGGAGTCGAATTTTCCCAGCGGCAATCACAACAGTTTGACTCGGGTTTTTATGTCTTTAAGGATGAAAAAATTCTCGATAGCTCTCTGTCAGCTTTGATAAAATTCTAACCCTTGAGTATCTAACGCCGATAAAGCAACCATGGGAAAAAAAATACTTGATGGGCGCAAGCTCAGAGAAGAAAGGGAGCGCTACCTTCTTCTTCAACACAAATATGACCATCGAATTACTTTAGTTAAATACGCCAAAGAAGCCATGGATCTAGGTGATTTTGGAAACGCAATTGCCAAATACACCGACTATCTTAATATCATGGCGGAAGTCAAGCAGGTTAAGGACTACTATGCCTTACTTCCCTCACATTTTGACCCCAAAAAAGACTTAACAGAAATGCTTATGTTAAGCCACGTCTTTTTTGAAATGGCGCGAGTCTATGATGCCATTCCTAAATACGCGGCAGACTCCGTTCGCTGTATTGATCAGTTTATTAATTTTTCGATCAACCAACCTTACCAGGTCGTAAATTCAGAAATGCTCAGGAAGTTTATTAAAAAATCCGTATTTAAGAATCCGGACCCTTTTAAAGCTGCTTACCAACAAATTTTTGTACAGTCCAAAAAGTGTTATGTCGTTACTTTTTGTTATGGACCTGAACATACAATTACTGAAGAATTTAGGCGCTTAAAAGATTTTCTTTTGGATTATGGGCCGGGGCAAGAGTTCGTTCGAATCTACTACCTTCTCTCCAGTTATGCCGTTGAGCGATGGGAGCGCAACCAAGTGATGCATGCCTTTGCAAAGCTGTTCTTGAGACCATTTTTGCTTTTGTTTTCAAAACTCGTTCTGAAGTTTATACTTAAATGATGCTCATCCTCTCACGCATCCTTATTAAAGAATGGTTTAAGAGCCTTGCCGGGGCAGTCACCGTCCTTTTTCTTCTCATCACAACTGCGGACCTTATTAACGGTTTTCTGCAAGGAAAAGACTTTTCTCGTGTCCTTCTGGAATATTTATTAAAAATGCCAGATCTTATGGGAAAGATGCTTCCCATATGCTGTCTTGTTGCCAGTCTTTTTGCTTTAAACAAACTAAAAGCCCACTCGGAACTCATCTCGATGCTGGCCGCTGGACTTTCCTATGCAAAGATTTATGCTCTCATTGGAAGCTGTGCTTTTTTCGTCGTAGTCGTGCAATTCTTCAACCTCGGTTACCTTGAGCCTTTTGCGAATAAAGTAAAACGAAACGAGATCCAGAAGAGTCGTAAATCAGAAGGAAAATACCTTACCAGAAGCTCCATTGAGGGTGGAAGATTCTGGTACAAAACACAACGCTATTTTGCCTCGTTTTCTTATTTTGATCGAAAAACGAATTCGCTTCAGGATATCGAGCTTTACTTTTTTAATCAAAACTCTTTGGGTGAAAAAATATTGAAGGCCTCTAAAGCAACCTTTAAAGAAAAGGGCTTCTGGGAAATGACGAATGTCACTGAACTTACTCTACTAGATTCCAAGAATTTTCCACATCAACGAACACTCCCCCGGATGGACGTTCTGCTTGAAGAGCGTCTTGAAGACTTTGGTGAATTTGAGGCTGATCTGACAACTTTGAATTATTTTAAACTCTCACAATTTATTTCTCGCTTAGGGAGGACGGGTATTAATGTTATTGAGTATGAAATTCTGCTGCTTAACAAAGTTTTCTTAAGTTTCATTTGCCTTGTCTTTGCTCTTTTGCCCCTTTCCTCCGTTTTTAATCCGAATCGCCGCTCAAGCTCTTTCGGTAAAAATGTCGTTCAGACTTTATTGGTTACTGTTATCTTTTGGGTTCTTTACAGTTCTGCCGTGGCAATGGGCAATTCTGGTCGACTACCCCCTCTTGTTGCAACCAGCATAGTGCCGCTTGGATTTCTCTTCTTAGTTCTGTGGACTTTCTTTAAAAATCGAAAATTATCATCCTAAACAGCACTCGTCGCTTTAGCTTGTCTGTGCTATAAAAACCTCTATGAACAATCAAAACTATAAACTCGTGGGTGAAAAACTTCCGATTTTCACCTATCCCGATCCTGTCCTTTCGGCGAAGGCCCGTCCGGTGGAGAAGTTTACTCCTGATCTTGAGGAGTTAGTAAAGAATATGCTCTTCACTATGTATCATGCTCCCGGTATTGGACTCGCCGCTCCTCAAGTCGGAGTGGGCCAGCGTATTTTTGTGCTGGACGTCGACTATGATCGAGAGGTCATTACCAATTCCGATGGCAAAGATGAAATCCGAATGTCAAATTTCAATCCGATGATCTTTATAAATCCCATCATTACTGGAACCTCCGGCACAACAACCTATGAAGAAGGATGCTTATCAGTTCCTGGTGTTTATGAGGAAGTTAAGCGCTATAAATCCGTCCACGTTAGCTATCAAAATCTAAAAGGTGAGTTCTTGGAAATTGAGGCGCACGATCTTTTCTCAATTTGTATCCAACATGAAAATGATCATCTCGAGGGAATTGTTTTTATCGAGCGTTTAAGTAATCTCAAGAAGAACTTTTACAAAAATAAGATGGAAAAAGAGAAGGCCCGATGAAAAAATTTCGCGTTGCCTTTTGTGGAACTCCAGACTTTGCGGTTCCAACCCTCGACCTATTGTCAAATCATCCACATATTGATGTTGCTAAAGTAATCTCTATGCCAGACCGACCGGCGGGGAGGGGAATGGAACTCAAGTCTCCAGAGGTGATTGAATTTGCCAAATTAAAAAAAATTCCATTTTTTCAAACAGAAAACATCAACCTCGATCCTTCGAAGATTAAAGAACTTAAGAATCTCGAGCTTGATTTTGTAGTTGTTCTAGCTTTCGCCCAGTTTCTAGGCAAGGAGATGTTAACAATGGGTAAGTTAGGGTGCTTCAACATCCACACCTCCATTCTGCCCAAATATAGAGGTGCAGCCCCCATACAATACGCTCTTCTAAATGGAGAAACTGAGACCGGCGTTTCTATACAAAAGATGGTCAAAAAAATGGATGCGGGAGATCTTGTTCATACCCATACTCTCAAAATTGCTCCCACTGAAAATGGCGGCCAGTTATACACTCGTCTTAAATTCCAAGCGGCATTAGCGATGAATGACTTCATCCATAAGCTTATCAATAATGAAGTCAGTTATACATCCCAAGACGAAAGTGAGGTTTCCTTTGCACCAACCCTAAAAAAAGAAGATGGTGCTTTGAAATTTAAAGAACATAAAACATTTCAGATTCTGAACCTCGTCAGGGCGTTTGACCCCTGGCCTGGAACTTACTGCTTTTTAAATGGCAAGAGGATGAAAGTCTTAGAGGCTCAGCTCTACCATGCCAAACTTCCACCAGGTACGGCTCGAAATGATATGGGCGCACTGGTTGTAGGTTGTGTTGATGGAGCTTTACGGCTTACTCAGGTTCAGCTGGAGGGCAAGAAGACTTGCTCGGATCGTGAATTACTGAATGGAATCAAATCTGAGATTACTCTTACCTAAAGAGAGGAACTATGTCCGTCATCATTTCACCCAGTCTTTTATCCGCTGACTTTTTAGACCTAAAATCAGAGATTGAACGACTCAACAAGATCGATGATCTCTGGATTCATCTGGATATTATGGACTCACATTTTGTCCCAAACTTAACCTTTGGGGCTCCCGTACTCTCCAGGCTAAAGAATTGTACCGGCCACAAACTTGACGCCCACTTGATGGTTACCAACCCAGACTTCTTTGCAGAAGCATTTAGGGACTTAGGGCTCTATAACTTTACTTTTCATTGGGAAGCCGTCACACATCACGATCGACTCATATCTGAACTTAAGAAAAATTATCCATCTGTAGGAATTTCACTAAATCCATCCACTCCTCTAAGTGTTGTCGCTGACTATATCTGGGGCAAGGTTGACCTAGTACTTCTTATGAGTGTGAACCCTGGCTTTGGTGGCCAGACTTTCATTCCCGAGGTTGTGGATAAAATTATCGAACTTGATGAAATCCGCCACAAGCATCAATACCATTTTCAAATACAGGTCGACGGAGGAGTCAGTGACCAGAATGCTGGCTATCTCATTCAGTCCGGGGCCAACAACTTGGTCGCGGGTTCATATATTTTTTCAGAGCCAAACAAAGACTACCGTTCACGCATCAATAAAATACGCTAAGGTCATTTATGCTCAGTTTCGAAAACGCAAAAGTGTTTAAGCTCACCGGAACCAATCTCTCCCTTGAGGATCTTGCTTTTATTTCAAAAGCCAAACCGGGCAAGATAAAACTTGAAATCGATTCCGCTGCATGGAAAAGAATGAAAAAATCGCGAGAGGTCGTTCTAAATATTGTTAAAGAAGGTAAGCCGGTTTATGGAATTAATACTGGATTTGGCGCCCTTGCATCCAAACAAATTGCATTAGCGGACTTAGAACGACTTCAATACAATTTAATTCGATCACACTGCGCGGGAGTAGGGAAACCATTCTCCAGGGAAATTACTCGTGCTATCATGCTCTCCCGGGCAAACTGCCTCATCCAGGGCTTCTCTGGTGTGACCCCGGAAACCATTGACCTCCTTCTTGATTTTATCAACTTTGGTATTCATCCGGTCATACCAGAAAAAGGCTCTGTAGGAGCATCCGGGGATCTTGCCCCCCTTTCTCACATTGCACTTGCCCTGATCGGTGAGGGTGAAGTTGAGTATCAAGGCAAGACAATGAAGTCTGATTTTGCCATACACCAGGTTGGCAAAGAAGTAGCACGCCTGGGCCCCAAGGACGGCTTGGCGCTGATTAATGGAACTTCTGTTATGCTTGCCCAGGGGACGCTGGCGCTAATTGAAGCGAAGAAACTTGTGAAGCTCGCTGACATCATCTCCTGTCTTACACTCGATGCAGTTCGAGGAACGGCATCTGCTTTTGATGAGCGCATCTCCATTCTAAAACCACAACCAGGTCAACTTGATGTATCACATAATCTTTTGAAAATCATCAAGGGCTCTGAGATTGTGGTGTCACATAAAGAAGATGGTAAGGTTCAAGATCCTTATTCCCTCCGTTGTATCCCTCAGGTGCACGGAGCTTGTCGACAGACTCTTCGCCATGCTGAAGAAGTTCTTAACATAGAGCTCAACTCTGTTACTGATAATCCACTTGTTTTCGCAGATACGGGGGATGTTATCTCTGGAGGAAATTTCCACGGCGAAGCACTGGCCCTCATGATGGACTATCTGGCATTGGGACTTTCGGAAATATGTAATATAGCGGAGCGCAGAGTAGAAAAATTAATGAACCCGAACTTCTCTGATCTCCCGGCATTCCTTACCGAGAATTCAGGGCTAAACTCTGGGCTCATGATTGCCCATGTGACGATGGCCGCACTCGCTTCGGAGAACAAGTACCTTTGTCATCCAGCCTCTATCGACTCGATTCCCACTTCAACTGATAAAGAAGATCACGTTTCTATGGGGGTAACATCTGGAAGGAAACTTCATGAAGTAATAGAAAACGTGCAATATGGCCTAGCAATAGAACTTTTATGTAATACTCAAGGCATCGAATTTTTACGTCCTTTAAAAAGTTCAACTGCTCTAGAAAAAGTAATAACACTTGTCAGAAAACATGTCTCTCCAATTACAGATGACAGAACGTTTCACAAAGACATTGATAATCTCAGAAGACTAATCCAATCAAACGAATTGATCAGTGAAGTAGAGTCTGTAACAGGACCACTTGCTTAAGGAGAAAATATGGATATTCCACTTCCACCAACCGGAGATAAACTTACATGCAAAGGTTGGCACCAAGAAGCAGCTCTTCGCTGCCTATTAAATAACCTTCATCCCGAAGTTGCTGAAGACCGCGATCAACTCATCGTGTATGGCGGTAATGGCCAAGCTGCCCGAGATGCAAAGGCGCTACATGCTCTCATAGAGACATTACTAAACTTAGAAAACGATGAAACTCTCATCGTTCAATCCGGAAAACCTGTTGCTGTTTTTCCCAGCAATCCGGAAGGACCTCGAGTCCTTATCGCAAACTCTAATCTTGTTCCAGAATGGGCGACATGGGATCATTTTAATAAGTTAAAAGATGAGGGCCTGATGATGTATGGCCAGATGACGGCCGGTTCCTGGATTTACATTGGTTCTCAGGGTATCATCCAGGGAACCTACGAAACCTTTATGGCAGCTGCCAGAAAGCACTATGGTTCAGGATCGACGCTAAAAGGGAAACTTGTCCTCACTGGAGGAATTGGTGGCATGGGAGGAGCTCAACCTCTGGCGGTTAAAATGGCCGAAGGAGTTTGCCTGTGCTGTGACGTTAATCTGTCAAGAATAGAGAAACGATTGCAGACCAAGTATCTTGACGTACTGGCCAGTGACTTTGATGAGGCGATAGAAATCGCTTTAAAGGCGAAGAATAATGGTGAGGCACTTTCTGTTGGTGTGGTAGGAAATGCTTCAGAATTTTTCAAGTATGTTTTAGATAAGGGCATCGTTCCAGACCTCGTTACAGATCAGACTTCCGCTCATGATCCACTTAACGGATATGTTCCTGATAGAATGTCACTTGCGACTGCTCATGATCTTCAAAGATCTAATCCTCAGAAGTACACTCAACTCTCTTACGAGACCATGGGACGTCATGTAGAAGCGATGCTCGCTTTTAAGTCAAAAGGCTCTCACGTTTTTGATTATGGCAACAACCTACGGGCGGGCGCAGAAAAAGTCGGCGTTTCGAAAGCATTTACATTCCCAGGATTTGTTCCAGCGTACATAAGGCCTCTTTTTTGTGAAGGTTCAGGTCCTTTCCGCTGGGTGGCGCTTTCGGGAGACCCAAATGATATCAGAGTTACTGATGAAGCCCTAAAGGAACTGTTTCCGGAAAATAAATCTATGATCAACTGGCTTGAGAAGGCGCAGAAAATGATTAAATTCCAAGGCCTTCCAGCAAGAATTTGCTGGCTCAAATACGGCGACCGTGAAAAAGCTGCCCTTCTTTTCAATAAACTTGTTCGAGATAAGAAAGTAAAAGCCCCTATTGTTATTGGACGGGATCATCTTGATTGTGGATCTGTGGCAAGCCCAAATAGAGAAACTGAATCTATGCTAGATGGCAGTGACGCCGTTTCTGACTGGCCTCTTCTGAATGCGATGATCAATATCAATAATGGGGCAAGCTGGATTTCTCTTCATCACGGAGGCGGAGTAGGCATGGGATATTCTCAGCATTCTGGTATGGTGATCGTCTGTGATGGAACACCAGAGATGGATATAAGACTCTCTAGAGTGCTTAACTCTGATTCTGGCATGGGGATTGTTCGCCATGCTGATGCTGGCTATGATATCGCTCTTGATGTGGCCAAAAAAAAGACGACCAGAATTAAATTTCCTTCTCTAAAAGGCATTTAGTGATCAAGGCTTATACCAACTTAAACGAAATTATAACGATGAAGGGTGCTCACAGAAAAGATGGGCGCTTTCTGGAACCAGAAGATCTTTCCATTATTAAAAATGGAGCTGTCGTTTTTGACCAACAAAAAATTATCTGGGTTGGAGAATCAGAGCGATTTCCAGAACAATATCGGCCTCTTGCCCAGACTCTCCCTGGGCATGTACTTACTCCGGAGATCGTAGATTCTCACACCCATCTTCTTTTCGCTGGAGATCGCGCGCAAGAATATGCTGATCGACTCAATGGTGACACTTATGAGGAAGTGGCCAAGCGCGGTGGAGGCATTCTTTACACGATGAAGATGACAAATGAGGCATCTCTCAGTGAACTTTTTGACGTTGCCTGCAAAAGAATTGAAAGGATTCATTCTTATGGAGTAGGTACTATTGAGATTAAGTCTGGTTATGGCCTAAATTTTGACCGAGAGTATGAACTTTCTTTAATTATAGACAAGTTAAAGAAAAAGTTTTTTCACAAAGTAAGAATCTTTAATACTTTCATGGCAGCTCACGACATCCCAAAAGACTTTGAATCTTCGTCTGCTTACCTTGAAGGAGTCGTGCTAAGACTTCTTGGAGAACTAGCGCCACTTAAGATTCTTGATGCTGTTGATATTTTTCATGAAAAAAACTTTTTTAATCACCAGGACGTAAAACTGCTCTTTGAGAAGGCAACGGCTTTGGGACTACACTGTAAAATTCATGCCGATGAACTCAATTCAAATGGAGGGGCTGAGCTTGCTGTTTTACATAATGCCCTTTCGGCGGATCATCTTCTCAAGGTGTCTGAATCGGGGATTTCCGCCCTGGCCAAAGGCAAAACTGTCGCCACACTTCTTCCGGGCACTGCCTTTTTTCTTGGTAAACCTCTCGCTCCTGCAAGAAAAATTTTAGATGCTGGTGCAAAAGTCTGCATTGCCTCCGACTATAATCCAGGTTCTTGTTACTGCGACAATATTATTTTGGTTGCATCGATAGCCGCTCCACAGCTCAAGATGAACCAGGCTGAATTATGGGCATCAATAACCCTGAATGCTTCCTCGGCGCTTGGCCTCAAGAATCAAGGTGCTATAGTTCCGGGAATGGATGCTAAATTTTCTCTTTTTAAAACTGACATTCTTTCAAACATAACCTACAGCTGGGGAAGAAATTTTGCGGTTACTTTGCCTTAAGGGCATCATCGATTAGGCTTAAAAATTCTGGATCCATAAAGTTATGGAACTTTTTACTTTCATAAATAATTTTTCCTTTGTGAAAGACCAACGATACAGGATAAGTCTTTACAAGAAATTTATCGGAAATTATTTCTTGCTGATCTTCTACAGATTCAAAATTTAATTTGTATTTATCTTCCGTTTTCCGGATATTTTCAGCAACCTGATCATTATCACCATTAATCCCAATAACCTTGACCTTACCTTTATATTTTTCTTGAAACTGCACCAGACTTGGAAACTCTTTAAGACAAGGAATACACCAGGATGCCCAAAAATTAAGGAGGATGATAGGTGTCGGCTCTTTGTTGAGTTCGATGGTCGTTTTTTTAGAAGTCGTTAAATTAAGTGTTTGGAAGGCTGCCTCAAGGAGGGCATACTTTTGTTTATCCTCCGAGACGAGTTCTGCATTAGAATTAAAGGAGTCCCATAGGATTTGAGTGAAAAGAAGACCTGTAAAGGCCATAATAAAAAGGGTTAGAGGAATAAGTTTTTTCTTCATTCTGGCACCTTTGGTACTTCACTCTACCCTACATGGTAAAAATTATGAAGCCCTGGAACAAATACACCCTAAAAATATTTTTTAATAAACTGTTTTTAAAAAAAATTTCCGAACGTGGCCAGTCGATTGTGGAATTTGTCCTTCTTTTGGCAGCGATCTCTTTTCTTTCATATTTTTTTATAGCAGTGATGAACCGAAATATTGGACGTTATTGGGAATACTCCGTGAACTTAATAGTTAATGATAAACCAGGCAAAAAGACATTGAGCCTGCCTTAAAATAATAATCAAGGATGAGTCTATGAATTTACTTTTGGCAATTGACCAGGGAACGACTGGAACAACTTCACTTCTCATTGATGCCAATTCACTCCAGGTTGTTGAAAAAGAAAAATCTGACTACCGTCAAATCTTTCCGAGGCCGGGCTGGGTTGAACATAACCTTGGAGATATCTGGGAATCCGTACGCTTATCAGTTGAGGCTGTTCTAAAGCGCGCGAAAGTAGATCCTAGAAATATTATCGCTATTGGTATTACTAACCAGCGCGAAACCACTTGTGCATTTACAAGAAGCGGGAAACCTCTCCACCACGCCATCGTTTGGCAAGACCGACGAACATCCGATTATTGTGATGCTAATCGCGATCGCTACAACCAGATTTGCAAAATAAAGACAGGACTCCCCCTTGACCCCTATTTTTCGGCAACCAAGATGCGGTGGTTACTTGATCATGGTGAAGCTGTGAAGTTTGCAGCTGATCAAAATGATCTTTGCCTTTCTACTGTTGATACTTTTCTTGTCCATCGCCTGACAGGAGGAGACCGATTTGTAACAGAGCCTTCCAATGCATCCAGAACTATGCTTATGGGGCTTAAGAGCTTTTCATGGGATTCTGAGCTTTTGTCTTTTTTTGGGATATCCCAAGATTTCCTTCCTAAAATACAGGAATCATTCGGTGATTTTGGACAAACAAGGAATGTGGGTTTTCTTCCTGATGGAATACCTATTCTATCGATTCTTGGTGACCAACAAGCAGCTCTTTTCGGTCAAGCCTGTGTGAAAGTTGGGGACATAAAGTCAACCTATGGAACGGGTGCTTTCCTTCTTTTAAACACCGGGGAACAGATCGTTACCTCTACGACTGGACTTTTAACAACTTCGGCGTACTTCTTCAAAGGGCAGAAGGTTTATGCTCTCGAGGGCTCGGCCTACATCGCCGGAGCAGCGGTCCAATGGCTTAGAGATAACTTGAAGTCTATCAAGTCTTCCCACGAGATATCTGCCCTTGCTTCCCAGGCGAATAATTTGGATCAAATGGAGCATATTCTCTTTCTTCCATTCTTTACAGGGATAGGCACTCCTCACTGGAATGCACAGGCAAAAGCAGCGATCATTGGACTAACAAGAGATTCAAACAATTCACATATTGCTCGTGCCTGCCTAGAGGGAATCGCTCTTTCACTCAATGATTCTGTTTCTAGTTTTAAAAAAGACTTTCCATCAATCAATGATATCAGGGTAGACGGTGGTGCTGCCGCTAATGATCTTTTAATGCAACTCCAGGCAAACTTCTCACAAAAAACAATTTTAAGGCCAAAGATTATCGACACGACAGCCTTCGGAGTTGCCATGGGATCTCTTGTTGGAAAAGGAGAGCTTTCACTTGGGGATTTATCCCACTTCTGGAGTTTAGAGCGCTCTTTTTTTCCTGAAAATAATAGTTACTTTGAAAAAAAGAGAACCCTCTGGGAACATACCATCAAACGACTTTATCTCTAGATTTTTTCCCGAACAGGCGTGATAGATAATCCTATTTAAAAAGCAATCCTTTGAGCTCGCTCGCCTTATGGACTCCTACCACCTCAAGCTTAAACTTACCCTTGAAATCCTCAGCTGCACGCTTAGATGTGATCACCCTTCTGTAGTTCATCTGGGAAATCTCCTTCAAGCGCATCTCCATCATCGGAACGGATCGAACTTCGCCCGTTAAGCCAACCTCACCCAGGAACAGAGTATCACTCGGAACTGCGGCTTGGTAGTATGAACTGAGCAAAGAGGCGATAACGGACAGATCATTTTCACGAGAAGTAAGCTTTATGCCTCCGACTACATTGACATAAATGTCATTGTAGGAAAGTGGAATCCCAAGGTACTTATCTATGACCGCGACCAAGAGCGCTACTCTGTTTGAATCAAGTCCTTGTGTGGTTCTTCTCCCCACCGCAAACTTGTTCTCCACGACCAGCGCCTGGATTTCGACAAACAGAGACCTCGTTCCCTCAAGGATACAGGTGAGTGATCGACCAAAAGATCCGTGAAGAGACTGATCAAGGAAGTATTGTGAAGGGTTTTTTATCTCGACCAGACCACCTTCCTGCATTTCAAATATTCCAACCTCGTTGGTATTGCCGAAGCGATTTTTCATAACCCTCAGCATGCGATACTGGCCGAATTCATCTCCCTCAAAGTAGATGACTGTATCGACCATGTGTTCCAGAATCTTGGGGCCAGCGATTTGCCCCTCTTTAGTCACATGGCCTATGATAAAACAAGTTAAGTTATGTGATTTAGCATAGTTCATGAGCTCATAAGTGACTTCTCTAATTTGAGAAAGAGTTCCGGCAGCTGATTCTACCAAAGCGGAGTACGTTGTCTGTATGGAATCCAAAACAAGAAATTTTGGGCGCAATTCTTTGACCTGTTCGAGAATTTTTTGCCAGTTGCTTTCATTGAAAATGTAAAAGCCTTTGTTCTCAACCCCCAGCCTTTTTGAGCGCTGGGCGACCTGCGATTCCGACTCTTCACCGCTAACATAGAGGATTTTCTCTCCATTATGCTCTCTTAAAAGTCTTCCGCAAACTTCCATCAGGAGTGTGGACTTACCAATACCTGGTTCTCCACCAATAAGAGTCAAAGAACCAATGGTTACACCTCCCCCCATAACTCGATCAAACTCAGTCATTTTTGTTTCAAACCTTAAGACCTTCTCATGCTCAACTTCACTTATCGTCTTGGGTCTTGAATCCCTGTCGGTAACAGAGCGAGGAATAGTCTTTTGTGACTTTATCTCCTCTTCCTCAGAGAATGAATTCCACTGCTGACACTCTGGGCACTTACCCACCCATTTGGCAGAACGATGACCACAGGCTTGACAGATATAGACCGTTTTAATTTTTGCCATTTTTTGCCTCAATCATTTTAATGAGCTTCTCTTCATTGATTATCGGAATTCCAAGAGCCTTTGCCTTTATATACTTACTTGAAGTACTTTCTTCTTCGTTTGTTACCAAGTATGAGAGATTCTTTGAAACACCAGCAATGACTCCACCATTCTGCTTTATCATATTCTCAACCATCTGCCTTGGTTGGCCTAATTCGCCAGTAATACAAAACCTCAATCCTTTTAGGGGTCCCTCTCCCGTAGCGATGTCGTCCGCCTGAACAAAAATGCCCGAAGATACGAGCTCCTCAATCACAGGCTTTTTCTTTGCCAGTGAAGAGAGAATCGCAAGAGATGATTTTTCAGCAAATCCCTCTATCTCTAACATTCTTTCTAGCGTAAGCGCCTGGATTTTTTGAAGAGTATTATGCCCATGAGATATAATTTTTTCACTTTTGGCAATAGATACCCCCTCAACGCCGATTGCAGAAATAAACTGAGCAAGCCCCTGACGCCTTGTTTTGTTAATATTCTCAAAAATTTTCGTAGCTAGCTTCTCCTTTACTTTGTCGAGGAGGAGAAAGTCTTCCACCTTTAGTCGATAGAGGTCTGGAATATTTTCAACCATCCCCTTGCTAATGAGCTCGTCGAGCCGCTTATCAGAGAGATCATCTATGCCGGCCTTGTGTACATAATTTAAAATTTCTTCTTTTATCTTTGCTGGGCAGATTTCATTTTCACAGAAGAGCCAAATTTCCTGAATCCTCAATTTCGAACCGCAACTCGGACATGTTTTGGGGTAGGTAAAAACCCCAGGAGATTTTTCGGCGACACCAAGAAACTTTGGAATTACCTCTCCTGAACGGATAATCTCAATGCGGTCACCCTTTTTAAGAGAAAAACTTTGAACCATCCCAAAATTATGTAGCGTTACTCTAGAAATTACCGCTCCCGACAATTCTGTTGGTTGTATGAGAGCAACTGGAGTGAGTGTTCCATTTCGGGATACCCCCCACTCGATTTCATTTATAATCGCCGCCTTGGTCTCTCCGGCAAACTTGAAGGCAAGCTTGTAGCGAGGATGGTGACTTGTTTCACCCAGTTCATCATGAATCTTTAACTCATCATAAATAAATACTAGTCCATCTATGAGGTAGTCTCCTTCGGACATGAAACTTCTTGCCTCCGCGACTCTTTCCCTAACCTCCTTTGAGCCTTGGTGGATCACATATTCAGGAGTGATGAATCCTGACGCTTTTAAAGATTCTAACTTTTCATGCTCTTTTATAAACTTGTGGTCACTTATCAGATCGAATGCTTGAAAACATAAGTGCCGGCTTAAATGGATATTCTCTTTTCTGCTTAATAGGCCAGCAACAATGTTTCTTTGTGATGAAGGTTTTTCTAGCTTTAGATCCTCCATCTCTTTTGATAACTCGAAAAATTTTTTTTCAACACAGTAGACCTCTCCTCTGACTTCAAAATTTTCACCACCTGGTACAAACTTTGGAATATCAGATATAAACACCCCTTTTTTTGTTATATTTTCTCCGAACTGACCGTCTCCTCTTGTTTTTGCGATAACCAGATGACCCTTCTCGTAAACAAGTGAGCAGCTAGATCCATCAATCTTAAAAATACTTAGTACTTCTTTGCCTCCAATCCATTTTAACAAATCTTTTTCATCATATGTTTTTTCAAGGGAGAGCATTTTCTTTTTATGCTCCGTCTTATTGAGTGATTCACTTTGCTTGAATCCTACCAAATATAGAACTGGGTTGCTGGGATCCAGGGACCTTAATTCCTCTTCAAGCAAATCATAACTCTCGTCAGAAATTTCGGCTTTTCCCTGGTAGTAGTACTCTTTGTGGTGAAGAATGAGCTTTTCAAGCTCCTGAATGCGGTTTTTTTTCATTTCATATTTCTAGCATTTTTCTTTTAGAAATTAAATGAAACCCCCGTCTTGATTCTATTATCCATGAACGAAATTTCTTGATTTATCCCATCGAACGTCGCTTTGCGTGAGAGTATTTCCAGGCTACCGTCAAAGGTGATTCTCTTTGAGTAGTTGTAACGAAGCCCGATTTCAACTTCCATAGCATTTACACGATCAATTGATCCATAAACCCCATCCTCATCTTTAATCGTTGGAAGTGGAAGGAACTCTGTATTGGCAAAAAATTTGAATTCACGATTTATGGGTATTTTTGCACTTAATCCAAGTAGAAGGCCAGAGATAGTAGTGCTGCCAAACCCGTCTGCTTGTGAAACCTCAAGATAGTTACCCATTCTTGCCCAGCCCGTGTAAATATCTATTTGAGGGCCATAAAAAAAGCCAATTGGAAGAAATTTATATCCGCCGGTTATTTTAATAGTGCTAGTGGTAATGGAAAGATTATCCTTGTCCGGATTTCCTGATTTTTGCTTCATCATTCCAAGTGATCGCTCTAGCTCAAGCGCGAGGAAATAATGACGAGTTATCCACCCCTCAAGGTGATACATGAACCCGAGAAGGCTCCCGCCTACTCGAATGTTACCTGGAGCGGCGCTAGTGTTAACACTTGAACTTGATCCAAAAAGTGCTGCCGAAATAACCCCAAGTGAACCAGCCTCTTCTTCTTTTTCTTCTACCTTCGCCTTCTCTAATGATGGCTTTACACCCAGTCGAACCCAATCCCCCGTTTGTATTTTGTCATCCGAACTTTGTAATACCCCCAAAGCCTGATTGTCAGAGATATTAACTATCTTTCCCACTCCAAGGTTTCGAGTCTCCCAATCAACAATCTTTTTGAGCAGCGGATGCTTTTTTTTCTGTATCGAGCGTTTAGCCGTGAAGCTCTGTCCAACCTCAATTGGGTAGCCCTTTCCAACATCCAACGTGATCTGATCTCCAAGAACCCCATTCACCCTGGCATCATAAGGGATCATCTTTGAATATACATCAAGCCATACACTTATGGCCTCAGAAAGGGAGTCTATATCATCATTGCGAACAAGAAGGTTTTCTGAAAAGTAGATATCCTCTCCATTATCTGCGTAAACAGACATCGAAACATCTACGCCACTTATTTCGTGCTTAAGATTTACCAAGATCAGCGACCCCACCCCAAGCTTGGAGGATACTGTTTCAAGGACGCCCTTGGTCTTGAGGTGCTGCGGGAGATTTTCTCGGTATCGAGAAAAAATACTCATCATCCCCGAGCTTGATACATAAGAGCACCAGTTGCTTTTCTTTAGGCTTTTCTCTACTTCATCGTAAACTTTGTAGCCAATCGCTCCACCGACACTGTCCGTAATTGGAAGTAGGGTGCATCTTCGCATGGAGAATTCGGCGCTCGCGAAATTAGCAAATAAGAACAAAAAAAGGAAAAAAACAAGTTTCATATTTATTGTGGCAACCCTGGTGGAAGATCATTTCCTGAAAAGCGACTGTCTGGCTGCTTATTCTCATAAAGGTCCACCAACATTTTAAGCTCATCTTTCTCATCCTGGAGTAGCCTCAAGGTTGAGCGAACTTCTTCTAACTCTAGTCTCAACCTAAAAAGCTCATCCTCCTCACGAAGCTTTACTTTTTCAGTTGAGGGTACATAGATAAAATACTTTCCGTTTTCTTCTTTGTGCCTCAGAATATGAGCCTTGAGGTGTCGGCGAATTGTTGAAATTGAGACGTTCTTGTAGCGAGAATAGTCACTGATCGATAACCATACCCCTTCACTTGCGATCATCTAGGCTCCTTTAACGTTAATCTTAATGTTAAAGAATCCGATAAAGATGTGCAAAATCAAAATGATTTACAAAAGTTGAGTGCTCATGTCGGTTGATTTAAACGAAATTAAAAATAAGAAGATTGCCCTCGTCCTCTCTGGAGGCGTCGTTAAAGCAGCTGCCTGGCACCTGGGGGTAACCCTCGCCCTGGAAGAATTAGGCTTCAGCATGAAGAGCAATAAGAATTCTTCATCTGAACAAGCAATCAATCAGAAAAATCTGGAAATTGGAACTTTCGTAGGCTCTTCTGCGGGGGCACTAATATGCATTTACCTTGCTTCCGGCTACACACCTCAAGATGTTATCCAGGCCACACTTGGTATCAAGGGTTCACGGCTAAAGGGAATTACCTATAAGGACATGTTTTATATTAAACGCCCGAAGCTTAAGGCGCCAAAGTCTGACTTGTACTTTCCCCTTGAAGGCCTTCCATCTTTGGTTAAGAATTTCCTAAAACCTTTTATTTCTATTCCAGGGCTTTTTACCACAGAAGGCATTCGTCGCTATCTTCTAGATAACGTAATTGAAAGTGACGCTTTTGAAGACTTTGCTGCAGATTTATTCATAGTCGCCACCCAGCTAGACCATTCCAGAAAGGTCATTTTCAGCAAGTACAATTATCCGAACCCCTCTCATGATTCCACTTCAGTCTATTATACTGGTACATATGTTTCCTATGCTGCTGCCGCAAGCATGAGCGTCCCCCCGTTTTACTGTCCTTATCCAATAAAAAACAGATTAACGAACCAGATTGATTACTACATAGACGGAGAAATTCGAGAAACCCTTTCAACCCATGTAGCGGAAGACAATGGATGCGACGTGATCATCAGTTCATGGACGCACACGCCTTATCACTTCCATGACGAAGTTGGATCTCTTGTTAACTACGGCCTCCCCCCAATAGCAATCCAATCGATTTATCTTATGATCCAAAAAAAAATCGTCGCCTCGAGGGCGGAGAGGGCAAAGGCTATCGACATTATTGACACAGTAAATGACTATATGAAAATGGAAAAGTTTTCCCAAACTCACCGCCGAGAGATACTCACTATCCTCCAAAGAAAACTCAACATCAACCCAAAAGTTAAACTAATCGATATCTATCCCAATCATCACGACTACAAACTTTTTTTTGCAAATTCTTTTTCCCTCAATTCCAAGGTTTCTGCACACGCTGTCGAAGCGGGCTACAAACGAACAATGCAGATTTTGAGTCCTAAATGAAGATTGCTGGTTCCGGTATCATCCTCATTCTTATGCTTTTTTTTATTACGGCTTCAGATCCCTTTTATGGTACCGAGCTTAGCTTTACTCCCCCATCGAAGGATATTTCCGGATCCGTCACAGAGAGGACATGGATGTCCACAGAATCATTTAGGAAATTTCTTGAAGATCAAGATAATCGAGTTTCAAGTGACTTTAAGGTCCGCAAATACTTTTACCCAACAGTACATTTTTGGTTTTTAATTTACACTCAATTTACATCGTCCTCAGTGGTACTTCATGACAAAAATAACTTATCCCTTATTTATAAAGTCCTAGACTTTTCCTCGCTCACCAAAAAAAATATTTCTTCTAACACCCACTATGTACTCCAACAAAAAATAACTGAAGAAAAAATACTAACACTGAAAAACGATCTCAGCTTACTCTCCCGTGAACCCTTTTCACTGACCCCCGCTTCTAAAAAAATCTATCGAATTCTAAAAAATGCTGGAATTGAACCTCCACTAATTAAAAAAGATCGCATACAGTTTTTCGAACGACTGCGGGACAACATAAGGAGTCAAACCGGGCAGAAAAATTTTATCCTCGAGGGAATCTCACGCTCCCTTCCTTACCGCAACTTTCTTGAAGAGCATTTTAAACAACGTGGTCTTCCACAAGAACTCCTTGCGATACCCTTTCTAGAATCTAGCTTTAATCCGAGGGCACAATCTAAAGTAAGCGCCCTCGGAATTTGGCAATTCATGCCCCTGACTTCAAGTTATTATGTACCAAGACGAACCAATCATTTTGACTATCGATTTAATGTTGGTATTGCCTCTGTTGCAGCCGCCTCACTCATGGCTGAAAACATTTTTCTCATGAAAAGCTGGGACCTAGCAGTCACCGCATACAATTCCGGAACCAGGCATCTTTTAAAAACAAAAAAGAAGCTTGGTAACAAAAATATTTCTTTGGAAGATGTTATAAAAATAAGTGAGTCTCAACATTTTGGATTCGCATCAAAAAATTTTTATTCTGAATTCCTAGCACTAGCTCACGCTCTGGCCTATCAAGACGAACTTTTTCGTGACCTTCCACCAAGTGTTCGAACTGATATTAACGCTCCACTGCGATTTTTCCTTTCGAAATGCAGCTTCAACTTACAAAAAAATCTTTCCAAAAATGAGCTTATCGATGTTTTATTTCATAATCATCACACTAGCGAGGAACTTGGAAAGATTCCACGTGGTTTTATCCTCACGGCAAAATCTCGTTTGCCAAAATCTAAGTTCTTTGAAATTTCAAATGGTGATTTGATCAGAACAAAACCAAAGGACTGGGTTACACTTTTGCGAAATCAGAGTTGTTCAACTAGATAGGTATTTGGAGAACAATAACTGCTTAAGTATTCCACGGTACCATCAACATAACTCACTTTTAAGTTCACCTTTCCGTCCTGTGAATTTGCGGCCGTACCTTGATTTTCTCCAATAATGATAACCTTTTCAGTTTTAGGCCCAGCTGAATCATAGAGTTTTCCGTCTGAGTCTAAAAAGTGGGTTTCTAATTCCAGTGATTGTGAAACAGACTCAGACCCCACATCAATTTTAGATACCTCTTTGGTTAAGTTCACCTGGACCAGGCACCTATTGGCAACACTTGGCGACTGGGTCTTTGTAAGAACATACCTCATAAAATTTTCCGAAGGAATAACCAAGCGCGAAGAGTTCTTAAATCCAACAAATACTGGCTCGGAATGATGAGTAAGCTCAAGGTATCTTCTTGCACCTAAAAGCTCCGCATGTGTTTCGAGTTTATAGGTATGATCGTTAATTTTCTTAGCAGTCCTTTCAGTTGCAAATTCCCTTACGTTTTCAGAAGTTACAATAAGTGGCATCTTCTCTTTTCCGAGAAGATCCTCTTCAACAAGTGAGAAACTCCTGCCTAGCTCGGGGCCATAAATATTAGAGTCATAAGTAACTTCATGATCATGTATGTGGATGATCTTCGAGATGATTCTTTCCTGTTTTTTGTGATAACTTAAAAGAGCGTTCCCTGCCTTAACCCCTACGTATAACTGATAAACATAATTCTTATCACTTGTGACCACCATGTTTTCGTCAAGATAAAGTACTTTTGAATATGGAACATCTAGAGAGGTGCGCTCTCCTGCATTCCCCAATTCAACTAACACCATACCTTGGGGCCCCATCGAATCGTAAGGTTTTAGAAGTTCATTAAATACGGTCTCATCAATGAGGGGATAAGTAACCTCTGCTGAGCCCTCTTCGAAAATAAGATCCGTATTTGTCGGAGCAAAGCCTCTTTTCAGGATAGAAACTGATCTTGTCATCGTTTCCTGGGAAAGTGCTTCCTCAATTCTGATAATTCCTCCATTATGATCCGAAATAGCCTCGTTTAAATCATCTTGCGGACGAACTTCAAAACCGATAATTTCTTGAGTCCCTTTTAAGTCGGTTCCCGAAGCTTGAATAGTCAGTAGACTCGAGTACCTCTTCGAATCCTCTAGGGGTGCGACGAAAGAAGCTTTTTCTATCTTTGACTTCGACTCATCAACTTTTTTGCCAACCTTTTCCGGAAGCGACTGTTTTTTTGTTTCAATAGCTCTATTATCAATTGAAAAAAATTGACCACCCACCTGGTGACTACTCACGCCAGAGACTTTGGGTATTTGCTGGTTGAGCATGTCTTTCTTGGCGCTTGAGTAGTCAAAAGCAATCAAGTCTGAAACTTTAATGTCCTCGTCAATCTGGTTTATCACTACCCCAGATTTCTTTTGATCATCTTGGATTGTTGATTTCTCTTCTTGATCATCATTTAGTATTAAGTTATTAGCGGTCTGTTCCTTTTTTCCCTCATTTTGAACTTCATAATCGAAGAAGTTTAACTCATCCTTGACAGAAGCTTGCTTTGTTGTGACCTCATCAGTAAGTCCACCTTCAACAATAACGGGTTCAGTAAATGAAAAGTCTTGGTAAAGAGTGGCAACATTAACAAGCTCTACCTTTTTCATGTAGATCGGCTTGAGAGTAACAGATTCTTCGAAAAATAGTTCATATGAGGTTATTCCAACGAGATTTTCGGATTTATCAGACGACGACGCAACCAGCTGCATTTTTTTATAAATGACTTTTTTCCTGGTTTCTTCAATTGGTCTAAAACCGAGGGTGGGAACATCTAGTGAAAGGTCTCTGTCTGAATTTAGTATTGTGGGCCGGAAAAACTCCAAAGCCGTTAAAGGGATCTCAAGATTTGAGTCTTGATTAAATGTAAAACGTATGAAGATAGCTCCTACAATGAGGTACAATCCAAGAGTGAAATAAGCAAACATCCTTGTCAGCGCTATCGACATATATCTTTTTATTTTAGTCTAAGAATTTAATTTTTATGTCCGATTTTTACGGTTTGAGATTTTTTTTGAGTAACCAAATCAGTGAATCGGATGGATAGTCAAATAAAAGCCCCTTTCAGAGGGGCTTTTATTTTACTTCAAATTTGCTAGCCGTAATCGAAGTTCGGCCCTTTCTAACTTTCGTCTAAATTTGATGAGATCAACATCAGTAAGGTTTTCTTTTCCCGAAAGACGATCTGTGGCCTTCGCCTTAGCCGCCCTGGCCCTTTCTAAATCGATGTCTTCTGCACGCTCCGACGTAAAGGAGAGGATAGTCACCGTGTCTTTTAAAACTCGACAAAGTCCAGCTGTTACAGAAAAATGCCTTGCCCCCATGGGTGTTTTTGCTGTTAGAACCCCTGTCGAAAGCTCAGTTAAGATATGAGTGTGCTCGGGAAGAATATTAATCTCCCCGCGAACAGTAGGTATCACAATGTCGTTACATTCAAGATGCTTGATCACAACACCTTTTGGTGTAAAAAGATTGAGTTTAAAAGCCGATGCCATAATTACTTCCCTTCAGAAAGTTTCTTTGCTTTCTCGTAAACCATATCTAGGCCACCAACTAGATAGAAGGCTTGTTCTGGAAGATGATCAACTTCTCCAGATAGAACTGCCTTAAATCCTTTGATAGTGTCTTCGATTTTAACGAATTGCCCAGGGATACCAGTAAATTGTTGAGCGACGAAGAATGGCTGTGAAAGAAACTTCTGGATCTTACGAGCACGTGCCACAAGTTTTTTATCTTCTTCTGAAAGTTCATCCATACCCAGAATGGCGATAATATCCTGGAGCTCTTTGTACTTCTGTAGAACTGATTGGACCTGACGAGCAGTTGTATAGTGCTCTTCACCTACGACATCCGGAGTAAGAATCGTTGAAGAGGAAGAAAGAGGATCAACTGCTGGATAAATCCCAAGTTCGGCAATCTGTCTTGAAAGTTCTGTCGTTGCATCCAAATGAGCAAACGTCGTTGCAGGTGCTGGATCGGTATAGTCATCAGCAGGAACATAAACAGCCTGAATCGATGTGATTGATCCATCTTTCGTGGATGTAATCCGCTCTTGCATTGCACCCATTTCTGTTGAAAGGGTTGGCTGATAACCCACGGCTGAAGGAATACGGCCCAGAAGTGCAGAGACTTCTGAACCTGCTTGGGTGAAGCGGAAGATGTTATCAACAAAGAAAAGCACGTCTTGTTTTTCTTCGTCACGAAAATATTCAGCTACTGAAAGACCTGTAAGAGCTACTCTTGCGCGCGCTCCAGGTGGCTCATTCATCTGTCCATAAACAAGAGCGGTTTTTTCAATAACACCTGAATCTTTCATTTCATGGAAAAGGTCATTTCCCTCACGTGTACGCTCTCCAACACCTGCGAAAACCGAAAACCCCCCGTGCTGAGTAGCTATGTTATTAATCAGCTCCATGATCAGAACTGTTTTACCAACACCAGCTCCACCAAACAGTCCGATCTTCCCGCCCTTAAGATAGGGCGCAAGAAGATCAATAACTTTAATACCAGTAAAGAAGGCTTCCTTTTTGGTAGATTGGTTAGCAAACTTCGGAGCTTCACGATGAATTGGATAACTTTTTTTGCTCTTTAATGGGCCCGCCTCATCAACAGGCTCTCCAATAACGTTAATAATCCGGCCTAGACACTCGCGCCCCACGGGTGCCTGAATGGCAGCGCCAGTATCACGAACTTTCTGACCGCGAGCAAGCCCCTCTGTTGCGTCCATCGCGATACACCTAACCATGTTGTTACCAAGATGAGAGGCAACCTCAACAGTGAGATTTTCATCACCGCCAGGAAGAGTCTTGTTTGTAATTTTAAGTGCGTTGTAAAGCGCCGGTAGTTTTCCATTAGAAAACTCTACGTCGATTACAGGTCCCATCACTTGTCGAATAACGCCCGTATTTTCCATTTGTATGGCTCCTTAACCGTTTAGAGATTCAGCACCAGACACAACCTCGATAAGTTCGGTTGTAATTTTTGCCTGTCTCAACTTATTCATTTTTAGTGTTAACTTTTTAACCATTTCTTTACAGTTCTTAGACGCATTTTCCATAGCATTCATTCGCGAGCCGTGCTCCGAAGCAATTGCATCCAGAACACAAGTATAAACCGTGGTTAAATAAACCTCGGGTACAAGCGTATCAAGAATCTGCTCAGCCCCAGGCTCATACTTGAAGTCATAGGGGTATTTTGCCTTGATTGCTTCCTTGGTCTCTGGCGAAACGACCATGGGAAGAAGTTGTCTTATTTTTGAATCGAATGCTATCGCCGAAACGAAGGAATTGTAGGCGACATAAACCTTTCCAACTTCACCCGTCATAAACATAGAGCCTAACTCGTCTGCAACTTTTCGGATTTCTTCATAGGTTGGATCTGCTTTGGCAAAAGTAAACGTTTTGCCTGAGTTGACTTCTTTCTGAATTAAGTCACGAACTTTTTTTCCTATGTATAGGAACTTCAAATCTTCATCTTTATTTTCGGCAATGAATCTTCTAACCGTCTTTGCCAGCATGGAATTGTAACCACCGCAGAGACCTTTGTCAGACGACAATAGCAGAACGACAGCCTTGTTACTTTCCTTTGGGTTAAAGTACTCGTTTTTATAATTCGTCGCCAAAGCAGAAACAGTTCTCACTGTTTCCTCGAGCTCAGTTGAATAAGGACGAAGACCTAAAATACGAACCTGAGCTTTGTTCAGCTTTGATGCCGACACAAGCTTCATGGCCTTCGTGATCTTTAAAGTACCCTTAGTACTTTTGATCTTTTTCTTTAGATCTTTAATATTTGCCATGATCTTATATCCTTCTATTAAGCTCTGTAGCTACTAATGAAGTTTTTGATGATATCTACAAGCTTTGCCTCGTTTTCTGCTGACATTTGCTTTTCAGACCTCATTGCATTCATCATATCTGAGTGTCGAGAATTCAAAAGGCCTAGTAGATCAGATTCAGCCTGACGAATCTTGCTGACAGGAACTTGGTCAAACAAGCCCTTAGTTGCAGCGAAGATAGAAACAGACTGATCAATTACATCCATAGGTGAGTACTGAGCTTGTTTCAAAAGCTCTACAAGTCTTGCCCCTCTATTAAGTTGTCGCTGAGTCGCTTCGTCTAAGTCAGATCCAAATTGAGCAAATGCCGCAAGCTCTCGATACTGAGCGAGATCAAGTCTCAGCGTACCGGCAACCTTCTTCATTGCCTTAACCTGGGCAGCACCACCGACTCGCGAAACAGAAAGACCCACGTTCACTGCGGGACGAATACCAGAGTTGAAAAGGTCTGACTCGAGGTATATCTGACCGTCAGTGATAGAGATCACGTTTGTCGGAATGTACGCAGAAACGTCACCCTCTTGAGTTTCGATGATTGGAAGAGCTGTTAAGGAGCCAGCCCCAAGTTCATCAGAGAGCTTAGATGCTCTTTCCAGAAGCCTGGAATGAATATAAAAAACATCTCCCGGAAATGCTTCACGACCAGGAGGGCGGCGAAGAAGAAGGGAAAGTTGACGATAGGCCTGTGATTGTTTTGTTAAATCATCATAGATGATAAGTGCATGTTTGCCGGAATCACGATAATACTCTCCCATCGTACATCCCGTGTACGGGGCAAGGTATTGAAGTGGTGCTGAGTGAGAAGCAGTTGCTGACACAATAATTGTATACTCAAGTGCTCCAGACTCTAGAAGTTTTTGATATACCTGACGTACGGTGGACTGCTTCTGTCCAATAGCAACATAGATACAGACAACATCTTTCCCTTTTTGATTAATGATCGTATCCACCGCCACAGCCGTTTTGCCAGTTTTACGGTCACCAATGATAAGCTCTCGCTGACCTCGGCCAATTGGAATCATGGCATCGATTGCCTTAATTCCAGTTTGCATTGGTTCATGGACTGATTTACGAGCAATAATACCCGGAGCCTTAATTTCTACGTTGCGGAACTCAGATGCTTTAATTTCCCCTTGTCCATCAATGGGCTCACCAATCGCATTTACTACGCGTCCAAGGAGTGCATTACCCACAGGAACAGAAACGATCTTTTCTGTCCTTTTTACTGTTGATCCTTCTTTTATGGATTCATCATTGCCGAGAACGACAATACCAACGTTATTCGCCTCAAGGTTAAGAACCATCCCCTTAACCCCACCATCGAACTCAACAAGTTCTCCGGCAAGAACGTTTTTCAGTCCGAAAACGCGCGCCACTCCATCACCGATGGTCAGAACGGTACCGATTTCGTTCATTTGAAGTCTTGACTCGAAATTTGCGATCCTTTCTTTAATAATACCTGTAATCTCTTCAGGTCTGATTGATGTGCTCATCTAAAATCCTTCCCTTGTTGGGTTTTATTATTCGCTAAGAATAGATTGTTTAAATTGTTCTAATTGATGATCGAGAGAGGCATCTAGTTGTAGGTCGTCAACCGTTACCCTGTATCCTGCGGACAGGTTTGAATTCTGAACGTAGTCAAGATGTGGTTTACGGCCAAGCTTATTCTCTAAAAAGCTCTCTATTTTAGATTTGAAGACAGGATCGATTTGAACTCCACTTCCCTCTATTACGCCTTTAATAAATCCTTTTCTTTCATCATCCATCACAATAACTTCTTTAATGATAAGTGGAAGAATGCCAATGCGCTTTTCATCTATGAGGTACCTTACCGTCTCCGTTGTTATCGGAGACAAGTTGAGTTTCTGGGCGATTTGTAGAAAAACATTCTTTTTCTCTTCCATGGTAAAAAGATCGAGAAAGAGAACATTCTCTAATTCGTTTGACTTATTTATGACTTCTGTGAGCTTTGTAAGCTCGTCAGCGATAGCCACTTTTTTCTCATCACCCAGCTCGAGAAGTGACTTGGCATATATGCGCGCAACTGTCTGCTCTTTCATCCTCTATAGTCCTTGCAAAAGTTTGCTTGAAGCTTTGTTTTGGTAGTCTTTATTTGTTTTAATGGTTGTTTTTGTCTTGCTGATAACTTGGTTAAGGAGTTCCGTATTCAATTCATCTAAGAACGCTTTTTTGTCGGCTTGAATCTTTGAGTTTGCATCAATTTTGAGTTTTTGTGTCTTGTCTTCGGTTTCTTTGGAAAGATTTTTTTCAAACATCATGACATCATTTTCAGATTGATGGTGAATAGCCTTAACCTCATTTGAAAGATTTGCCATTTTTCTTGTTTCACCCTCAAGCATCATCTTAGCTTCTTTAGATTTTAAGTTTGCCCTCTCAAGTGTATTTTCCACTTCCTCGGATTTTCCTATAAAATATTTTCTTAAGGGTTCCTTTATCTTCCAAAGAAGAACACCTAAAAGTATTCCAACATTCACTGCTGGTGCCAAGAGATCAGCAATCGAAGAATGATGACCTTCGCCCTCTCCGCTGCTTGCGGAGTATGCTTTACTGATTGAGAGAGCAAGAATGAGGTAAGCTGTCCAAAAACGCATAGAGTTCCTTATTGAAGAATCTTTTGAACGAGTGATTCCGAAAGCGCCTCTGCCTCTTTCAGATATTTCTCTTTGTTAGCGTCAACATCTCTTTTAAAATCGTTTCGAGATTGATCAACGTAAGAATTAACTTCCTTCTCTGCTTGCTTGTATTGATCCGAATATTTTTGAACGATTTGTTGCTTTTTTTCAGCCGAATTTTTAAGGGCAGATCGACTAGCATCTTCGATTTTATTTTTATATTCGTTTTGCATTCTTTGGACTTTTAAAATCGTCTCGTCAGCGTTGCTTTCCAGTTTCGTTGTTTTTTCTTCTCGAGTTTCAATGACGTTTTGAAGTTTTCCTAAAAATAGGAACTGGGCAATAATGAAAACCACTAAGATAATAACGAATTGATGAACTAAAGAGGAGTCCACACCCAATTGAGTGAAGATGGCCATAAATGTTTCCATGAAATGAACCTTTAGATGAAGCTTATTAATTCTTGTAATTTTTAAGGCTTGAGCGGGGTTTTAGTCAAGAAATTTGGGGGCTTATTTTTTCTCTTTCATTTTAGTAATACCATGAAATATAACACCTTCCTCAACAATCAAGCTTGGACTTGTCACAGTACCTTCAAAGCGCGCAGGGCGTCTAATTTCCACCCTGGAAGAAGCCTTAATCGTTCCTTTTACTGAGCCAGAAATAATCACAATATTGGCATTGATGTCCGCATTGATGACTGCCCCTTCCGAAATTATCAGTGTGTCATTTGAAAAAATACTGCCATTTACATATCCCGCAATGCGCACGGTCCCGGTAAAAGATAAATTACCTTCAAACTTGCAGCCTTCTTCAATGATGGCGCAAATATCACTTTTCTTAACCAAGGCCCCTCCAGGGCGTTTATTTCATGAGATATGAAAATATATCATTAAATTCCGCTTCATTGCTAAATTTGATGCTGATTTCACCGCCACCGTTCTTTTTGGCTTTTACATCAAAGTGATAGCCCGTTTTCTGCTCTAGTTTATTTTTTAATTGCCCATATTGCTCGACTAAAAACTTATTGCTTTGAACTGGGACCTTAATGATCTTTTTGTTTTTTTTAGCTAGCTCCTCCAGCTCCCTCACCGAAAGACCCATGGTAATCACTTCATTGGCAAGACGCTTTACTGTTTCGTCTTCATTAATTCCAACTAAGATTTTGGCATGCCCAAAAGTTAAGAGATCTTTCTGAAGCGAAACGATAACTTCTTTTGGAAGTTTCAAAATTCGAAGAAAATTAGCAATAGTTGATCTCTCTTTTCCTATTTTCTTGGCAACCTCTTCCTGAGTGAGCTCAAACTCATTCAAAAGTTGGAAGTAGGCAAGAGCTTCCTCAACGCAGTTAAGATCTGCACGCTGAACATTTTCAATGATTGACATCACCAGCACGTCTTTCTTCGTTGCGCGTTTAACTATAACGGGAATCTTTGTTAGACCTGCTAGTCTTGAAGCCCTGTAACGCCTCTCTCCGGCAACTATTTCAAATGCATTTTCTTTTTCAATGACAAGAATCGGCTGAATTACACCATTTTCTTTTATTGATTCAGCAAGTTCTAAGAGTTCTTTTTCTTTAAAAATCTTCCGGGGCTGAGCTTTGTTCGTGATAATTTTCTCAATATCAACCAGCATCGGTTGCGTTTCTATATGAACCTCACCTCTTGGAATCGCCGGGGAATTCTTTTCTACGACATCTGCATGGGCAGTCGGGCTATTTCCCAAAAGTGCTGCGAGCCCTCTGCCTAATTGTGGTTTAGTTTTTTGCATGACTTACTCCTGGGATTGAACTTGATAATCTTCAAATTTGGGGATGTATTGATTTAAAGGAATTTTTGCCTGATTTAATTC
>JBEIFX010000027.1:0-28701 GCA_040382195.1 Halobacteriovoraceae bacterium
ATATAGTCATGTTAATTGCGTCCACCAGGAGATAACAACTAACAAACACCATCATTTGCTCTTTATTCCATCCGGCTATGACTGGGGTATGAAGCAAAAGGATTTTAAAGAGGGCGATATTCACTATATAATAAATAATATCCATCGCGATACGAAAGAAAAAATCTATTCTAAATTCCATTGCTTTAGAAAAAGAAAATTGAAGAAAGAAAAGATAGAGTCTAAGATATCTTTTCAAATTCCTACTCCGGCATATTGATACTGACCTTTCTTCCAAATAAACCTTGAAAGAATTCCAAAAATAATTGCCCACAAGAGGAGAACTCCGCATCCAATAATTTGGTCTTTCATCGATGTGAGTCCCATTGTGACCATGACGGGAAGACCTACGACATAAGGAAAGGGCGTAAATTGCAAAATCTGATTCATTATCCCTGGGAAAAAATCAAGTGGAACATAGGCCCCTCCAAGAAAGAACACCAGAAAGCGAACCATTACCATCAATGACCATATATTATCCGCCCAGATTGACAGTAGTTCAATAAGCATCGAGAGGTTGGCATACACAAAGGAAGCCATCATAAAAAAGAAAATGCCATTCAGAAGATTCAGAATCACTTGAAAGCTAATTCCCCCATGGAAAGCCTGGTAAAGAATGAAAATCAATCCCAGTTGTAAACCATAGAAAGCACTATAAGTGAGATAGGTGATTGTTTTATAATGAAAAAAAGAAATAGGATAAATGAGGTAGCGAGTAAAGGTCCCCTCATAGATTTCACGGGAGAGGAATCCCATATTCTCGCCAGTGAGCATCCTCGACCCTAGCGGGACAATTACATAATACAAAGTCATGCTTTCAAGGGTAAATCCTTTCATGACTTGTTTTGCGGTAGATTCAAAAATAGTCTGCCAGAGCGCTCGCGCGATAAGAATCTGAATCAGCGCCTGACCTAGAAAAGTGATCCAGAAATCGCTTCGGAAGGCGAGAATTTTACGAATCTCTGAGGCGACGAGATAAGGCCACCATCTCATGTGGTTTTTATTCCGTGCTTCATTATCGATTCAATAATGTCTTCGATCGATGGGTCATGAATATTAAGGTCCAAGACTTCGTTGGATTTAAAAATTTCTGCTGTCGTAGAGGATAATTCTGACCGAGGAACATTAAACGTAAAACTAGTGTCTTTCGTTGTTACCTTAACGCATTTCTCGTCTCCTACCATCCGCTGGATCTGAGTAAGAGGGCCATCAAAGACGAAGCTACCTTCTTTAATAATAACAATTCTATGGCAAAGTTCCTTGATGTCCTCCATGTAGTGAGAAGTGAGAATCGTGATTGGTTTAAACTCTCGTTGATAGTTTTTCATGAATTCACGAACTGCTTTCTGAGCGGAGATGTCCAGACCAATCGTCGGCTCATCCATAAAGATTACTCTTGGCTCATGAAGTAGGGCAGCCATGAGTTCAATTTTCATCCTTTCACCTAATGAAAGCTTCCGGACTTGAGTCTTGAGTTGTTCTTTAATCATCAAAGTGTCTGCCAGGAACTCTAAGTTCTTTTTATAAGGCTGGTCCTTAATTTGATAGATTTCTTTTAACAGGAGAAAACTATCGAGGGCAGGAAGATCCCACCATACCTGTGATTTTTGTCCCATGATCAAAGACATTTGTCTTCTGTAATGATTATCCCTCTCCCAAGGTGTAAATCCGAGAATACTGACATCTCCCTCTGATGGATGAACAATACCTGCAAGAATTTTTACCAAAGTTGTTTTTCCGGCTCCGTTAGCACCTATAAGGCCAACGATTTCCCCTTGTGAAATGTCGAGATTAATACTTTTCAAGGCTTCTTTCGTAATCTTTTTTCTTTTGACGAGTGATTTAAGAGAACCGACAAGCCCTGGTTCCTTAATATGGGAGGTGAATGTCTTTTTGAGATTCCGCACCCGAATCATTGTTTCTCCAGAACAATCCCTTTGAGGTAGCTTCCCTCAGGAAAGCCTTTTAGGGTTGGACAGTCTTGTCCTAACTGAAGTCGGGTGGACATTTTATAGTTGAATTTTAGCTCAAGGAGATAATCTTTCAGTGTTCGCTCAAATTTTTCCTGGGTCACTTGGTGTGTGTTGAGAAAAGCAATAATTTTTCCACCGGGTTTAAGTACGCGATCCATCTTAGTTAAAAGGTCTTTGTAGGACTTAATTGCGGACGTACGTTTTTCACCATCCGACGATGAAGAAGGTGGATCACAAATGACGAGATCAAAAAACTTATTTTTAGTTTTTAATTCACTTAGAGCCTCATCTACACTGACAATCAAGGCTTCGTGTCGGTTATGATTTAGCTCCGGATTAAGGGCAACATTTTGCTGGAGCCATTCGATATATTTAGGTGAAAGATCAACAGAGGTGACAAATTTGGCGCCGAGCTTAAGCGCCCAAAGGGAGTAAGCACCGGTGTAACTATAAAGATTTAATACTTCCGATTCATTTTGAATGATACTTGCAAGCTGTTGACGTATTGAGCTCATGTCCGTGTAAAGTCCATGATCATAAGAAGAACCTAGACGAATTAGGTACTGAGTTCCGAATTCCGAGAGATGGAACTCGTCACGTCGATTATTATCTAGAGCGTTCTGAGGCAGTTTTTGTAATTCTTTCGTCTCCCCTCTAAGTTGAAACCAGATATGTTCGTCTCGTATGTCGGGAAAGACCTCTTGAATTGTCGTCTGAATGATGGATTTGTATCGATTCCAAAATCCTGAATAAAATTGAATTAGAACCCGGTCTTTGAGTCGTAGGATGAACAGTCCAGGAAGTTGATCGGCTTCTCCAAAGGATAGATAATAGTTTTCTCTTCCTTTAAGCTCTCTGTTATTCAGTCTTTTTTCAAATGCCAAATCAAGGCGCCCTTGAATGCCGGCCGTGAAGTGTTGTGCCTCACGGTCGAAAGGCGCTTTTGTACTCCAGACTCTTGCCTTAATATTTCGATGGTAGGGATCATGGAGCAGGAGTGCTATTGGTCTCTTTCTGTCATCTGTTGCAATAATAAATTCTGACTGCCTTGGAAAGCGATTAGAGAAATTGTCGGCGGTGATCCAAGGGTGACCTTGGCGCAATAACTTGATTGATACAGGATGTATCAGGCATTCAGGGATTTTATTCATCTAAGTTCCGAGAGTTTACTGCTTAAGTCCCTTTAACTTTTCTTCGGTCAAATCTAAAAGTCTTAAAAGGATGTTAGTTGCAAGATAAGGGTTGCTCAAGTGCTCTGATAGCTTGAGTTGATCCAAAATCTGAAGACACTCGCTTTTAATTTCAATTTGAAAAGGGTCGAAATGTAGCCCCAAGAACTGTAGCTTTTTGAACAACATTTCTGCTTCCGAAACATTAGTTATTAATTGGAGTTGGTTTTCAAACAAAGCAATAACATCCAGATCTGAGAACCTAGTATCGGGGTTAGTCTGTTTCTGAAGTGAATTCATAGACTCGAACTTAAGTCAACGCCTTGCACACTGTCAATCAATCGGAGAGAGTGAGGTAATTTTTCACAAAGAGAGGATTTCTTGTCCTATATTTTTTATTTTATTATTATTCTGATTCTAGTTTATTGGGTAGAGGGTCCTTTTTTAATTTTTTCTAAGTCTTTGATAAGTCGAAGAAAAACCGGCGAAGATCTGGAGCAGTGGCTCGAGGAGTTTAAGTGGGCAGGACGTCGGGGAATCGAGGTCTCAGGTCAGATGCCTCAGTATAAGTACTATGGTGAAGTGATCGACGTTCTACTGAGTCTTGCTCGAAAACTAGGTGGGTCTTACCAAGACTCCTTTCTTTATCTCAGGCAAGGACTTCAGAGTGATCAACAATTTGAGAAGAAAGTGAGTGAGCTTACATGGGGCGTTTATCTTCAGATGGCCTTAATGATGGTTCTAACGTGGGTTTTTATCTTCATTTCTCTTAAGATTGTTAATATTCCCGTGAGGGTTTTTCATCTTTTAGGAATATTTTTTTGGGAACTAATTGGCGTGGCCCTTCTTCCTTTGATTCTCCACCTCCTCCGGGTCCGTTACTTTGGAGATATTGGAAAACTATGGAAAATACTATTCATCCTCAGGGCACTTCAGAAAATACCCATTTCAAGGTCTGAGGTCTTTCAATTTGCGGGGGTAAAAAACATCACCCAGATTGTACAAAAGAAACTATTTCCTATCGTATCTAAATTAAAGGAAGTCACAGAGAGGGCTCTGAAGCTTGGAACAAGTTATGAAGAGGATATCAATTATCTGATGGGTGAGCTTCGCTTTCAGGAGAAGTGGTATTTTGAGCTTTTTGAAAAAAGACTCATCGTGATAAAGCTCCTACTTTTGTCTGTTTTCTTCCTGCCATCATATCTCGCTTTTATTTTCCTGTTATTAGGAGATCTGATGGATTTGATGTAGCTCTAAGACTTAGACAAGCAGACCAGAATTGTGCTTTAATGGAGCTTCTTTAAATCAAAAGGAAGTTACTATGTCAGGTGGTCACAAGATTATCTTTTCCATGCACAAAGTTGGAAAAGTTTATCCTCCGAAAAAACAGGTTCTTCGAGATATCTCTCTTTCATTTTTTTATGGTGCAAAGATTGGCGTTCTTGGTCTAAACGGTGCGGGTAAATCATCGCTATTGAAAATAATTGCCGGTGTGGATAAAGATTGTATCGGTGAAGTGAACTCTTCAAAGGGTGTCACTTTTGGGTATCTTGAACAAGATCCTAAGTTAAACTCAGATAAAACAGTAAAAGAAGTTGTTCAGGAAGGGCTTTCTGAGCTTGTAGCAGTCGCACAACGCTATGAAGAAGTGAACATGAAGCTAGGCGAGGAGATGAGTGAAGATGAAATGAATAAGCTTCTCGATGAACAGGCCGGTCTTCAGGATAAAATGGACGCTCAAAACATTTGGGATCTTGACTCACGGCTGGAGCTTGCGATGGAAGCACTTCGCTGTCCTCCCTCCGATCAAAAGTGCGGCGTTCTCTCTGGTGGTGAAAAACGCCGGGTTGCCCTTTGTCGTTTGCTTCTATCTGAGCCGGATGTTTTACTTTTAGATGAACCGACGAACCATTTAGATGCTGAAACTGTGTTGTGGCTCGAACGTCACCTTCAGGCCTATAAAGGAACAGTGATTGCCATTACCCACGATCGTTATTTTCTTGATCATGTCGCAGGTTGGATTCTGGAACTTGATCGTGGCCATGGAATACCTTGGGAAGGTAACTACTCGAGCTGGCTAGAACAAAAAACGAATCGATTGGCCGTTGAGGAAAAACAAGAATCTCAACGTCAGAAAAAAATGCAGGAAGAGCTTGAGTGGATCCGCTCCTCTCCAAAAGCTCGTCAAGCTAAGTCAAAAGCAAGGATTACTAACTACGAAAAGATGCTTCAGGAAACAAAAGAAAGGCGCAATGAAACAAATGATCTTTTTATTCCTTCAGGCCCCAGGCTAGGTGACGTAGTTATCGAGGCAAACAATATCACTAAAGGTTTTGGGGAAAAGCTTCTCTATGAGAACCTGACTTTCAAATTGCCCCCAGGGGGAATTGTGGGAATCATCGGTCCTAACGGTGCTGGCAAGACCACTCTTTTTAAAATGATAACAGGCCAAATTGAGCCAGATGCAGGGACTTTTAAAGTCGGTGAAACGGTGAAGCTTTCCTATATCGATCAGTCTCGCGAAATGAATAGTGATGCTACGATCCTTCAGGAAATTTCAGGAGGGCTAGATCTCATTAAAATGGGTAATAGAGAAGTTAATGCGAGGGCCTATATTTCGCGTTTCAATTTTTCCGGAGATGATCAAAACAAGAGGATCAAAGAGCTATCTGGCGGAGAGAAAAATCGAGTTCACCTTGCAAAGATGCTTAAGGAAGAAGGCAATGTTCTTCTACTTGATGAGCCGACTAATGATCTTGATGTTAATACTCTTCAAGCCTTGGAGCGGGCCCTTTTAGATTTCGCAGGTTGTGCCGTCGTGATCTCCCATGATCGTTACTTCTTGGATAGAATATGTACCCACATACTTGCCTTTGAAGGAGATTCAAAGGTCACTTGGTTCGAAGGAAACTTCCAGGATTACCATGAAGATCTTCGTCGTCGACTTGGTGACAAAGCTGACATTCCTCAGCGTATCACTTATAAAAAACTTAAAAGAGACTAATCATTTCGCACCTTTCTTTACGGCCAGCAATGGTTTCAAAGAAAGGTGTGCCCTTGTCTGAGCCCAATATTTTAATAATCTCTTTGACTCGTTTCCCTTCCATAAAGATGACATATTCAAGATTCCTGCAGATGAGCTCCATAACACTTTCATAGCTCAGCCCGGTATCCCCAGCATAGAGAGTGAAGAGTAATGCCACACGGTAGAGGCAATCGACGGCGCTTGAAGCATGAACAGTTCCCATAAGACCACGATGGCCAGTGTTCATGGCCAGCAGGAACGGGATCACTTCATGGGAGCGCATCTCTCCAAGGATGATCCTGTTAGGACTCAATCTGAGTGAATAGGTAAGATAGCTTTTAAGACTTGTTTCTGTTGAATCCCCTGCTAGGAATCGTGTAAGGAATGGCCTTGAGCAGACAATCTCCTGAGTATCTTCGAGAATAACAATATGCTCATTTTTTTCAGTATGTTCGAGGAGACTCGAAAGCAAAGAGGTTTTTCCCGATCCCGTTGAGCCACCAATTAAGATGTTTTTTTTTTCTTTAATAAGATCTGTAAGCAGCTCCTTCATTCCGAAGCTTTCAACTTTGAATGCATTATCAGAAATCGACCGAAGGACTAGTTTAGAAACACCATTGGGAGAAGTCGATCCATGGATAAGGCTAAGTCTGTATTGTTTTCCAAAGAGAATCCCATAGAAACTCACAAAAGGCTGTCGAACGTTCCAGCTTTGTCTAAAATAGATCGAAATGATTTCAAGCCAGAGTTGCCAATCCTCTGCCGGGAGAGAGGATTCTTCTTCTGCTCTCTCTCCTCCTAGGCTTATTCTTTGGATTTTATTCGGAGAGTGAAAGAAAAACTCAACACCTCCCTTTATAAGAATCTTTTCCAGGAAAGACCATTTCGTGAGCATAAAGAAATAATCCTTTATCCTCTCAAGATCTGCCTCATTCTCAATTGAGGGTAAGTATTGAAAAAACTCTTCCCACTGAGGGATGATTCCTTTATTAAGATAGGAGATGAAGATTTCTCTTATTCTTTGATTAGTCATTTCTGAAGGCTTCATCTCCTCGGAAAGTTTAAACAGGCTCAGCATTAGTCCAACTCCTCAAGGATAACGTATCCATAGATCTGCTTGTAGGTTTTCTGATCTGACTTAGATTCAAAAAGGTGTTTTAAAATAGGAATTTGAGAAATCAACGGAATCCCTTGCCGCCCTTTGCTGGTGGTTTGAAATCCAATTTGGAAAATTTTGATTGGGACATCAGGAACGAGCAGTGCAGAGGATGCTTCTTTGCTCCCGCTGATTGCCTGGTCAACAGGTCTAGAAAATTCTGTTTCATAATCTAAAAGAATTTTTCCATGCGACTGGGTCAGCTTGCTTTTTATTCTAAGACCTGCAAACCGCCAATCAATTGGAGCAATAACATTACCGCTTTGGACTCCTAGGTTTTGATAGGGAATTTGAGAGCCGATCTCTATCACTTGGGGAGTATTAATATTTACGACCATTTCTGGTTCTGCGATTGAGGAAAGATCCATGTGCGTTTGGGTAAATAAAAGGGCATTGTCATCAATCAGTTTACGGATACCAAAATCAAAGAGGTCAGTCATTTTGGACTTGAGCTTATCAAGCCCGACATGAATTTCTTGGCCGTCTAATTGCTCGAGTTGAAGTAGTTTGAGCTTTAGGCGATAATTTTTTCTTCTCAAATGAGAATCTTGCTGAATGAAGGAGATGCGATAAAAGGTCGCTAGTTGTTTTAAAAGTTCTCCATTTCCCTCACCTTCATAGAAACATAGGATATCAAGCCAATCAGCTTGACAATTGACGACCGAAAATCCATTCGCAAAAAGTTTTTTATATACCTGGCCGATAATATGGTTTCGAAGTTTTGGATTTAGAGAGATTTTAAAGAAGACTTGATCTTGAAACTGACCTTTGATTTTTTGCAGGTATAGATAATCTCCAAAGTCATTTAGGATTCCAGTCGCTGTCATCACTGGACCTTTAATATCGATGGTTAGATTCATATTTCTGAGAGCATCAGCGAGCTGGAAAGTTTTTAAAAACTTTTGTTTCGACAACACATAGAGACTGAAGACGAGCTTTCCCTTTGGGGTCCAGACCAGAAGGTCCGTAAACCCAACTTTTTTTCCTTTAATCAATATCTTGCCAGCTCGAGGTAGAAACTTATAGGAAATGACCTCTGGGTTTCCAATGGAAAAATGTTTTAGTCCCGGCACTAGGATTTCTTTCTGCTCGCCTTTTGCAAGAACCACATCACTGGGAGAGGAAGCAGCCAATGACGCGGATGGCAACAGGGGTAAGACTTTGACAAACAATAGGCAAATCGTTAAATTGAGGAGCTTCAAATTTGATAAATCATGATTTTTTCTTGAGGAGATATTTATGGCTTCTAGAACAGCAGTAACAGAAAATCGTCGTAAAGCTAAGCACAGAGCAATGGGTGCAAAGAGAAAAACGGCCAACCGAAATAAAGGTACAACACCTAAGTTTGCTATCCATGAGGATGGTGCACCAAAAGCTTCAAAAGCTGCTGCTCCAAAAGCTGCTGCCAAAAAAGTCACAAAGAAAACTGCTACTAAAAAGTAATTCATTTCGCCTCCTAAGGTGATTGAAAGACTTTTAGCGATTCATTGATGAATTCTCGATCAACGGATACTATTTTAAGGTCTCCGTTGGTTCTTATGCATAGATCCAACTTGCCAGTTTCTTTTACCATATTACAGTTTTGTGTGGTTTTGATTGCAATGAGCTCATCTGGAATGTGATACTCATCAACTAAAATCTTACGATAAATCTCAGCTTCCGTAAGATTCTTTACATGAACAATATTTATGGGAGCAGCGAGAAGTCCTAAAGGAATGAAGAGGCTAATAACGAATTTCATGAGATGCGCCTTTTGCCACGGAGGCCAAACTAAGTTTTCGTAGGTAAGGAAGAACTTCCCACGATGTATGAAAAAATAAAGCTGATGCTTCATGTTCCTTTACGAGGACAGTTATCCTACCGGGAACTTCGGAGCTTAGGTCTTTTAGCACCCCCTCAATTTTTTTTCCCGATCTTCTTTGAATAAGAAGTACTTTTTTTCCAAATTGAAATGGAGTGAGTAGCAGTGGTTCAAATTGTACTTCTACCCAGCCATCCGTCGGTAATGCCCGTGATAAATCTTGAGAAGAGTTTTCGGAAAAAAGAAGAAAAAAGAATATATTTGAAACGATGAGAGCGATACCAAGCTTCATCCACCAGATCTTAGTCTTGGTATTTTTGCTCGAGCTTGTTCCAGTTTTTTCTGAACTCATTTAAGTGCTCCTTTGTTTTAATTTCAAAGTGTCGACTGAGCCAAAAGAGACTTCCTATGAGAAGAGAGGCAATAACTAAAAGTCCCGCTAGGGGAAGTAAGACCTCTCCGGTTTGTCCTTCGCCTGGAAGTAGATTTTGGGGAAAGGGGATTCCCACCTCTCTGGCTCCACCCTGAGCTGAATTTTGTAAGGCCTTAAAAAAAAATGATGCTCCCATTTATCACTCCTCATCTTTACGGTCCCATTAGGACTTCTTTTTAATAGATTTCCAACGATTTCGAATGGGGTTTGAATCAAAAGGGGATCCAGGGGACAACCTTTCATATGAAGCGCGGACAAAGTTTTAAAATGATAGAGTATCCTCAAATCTTGCATCCTCTGAAGACCTCTTTTAATTTCATCCGCACTTTTAGTGGCGATCCCTGCGGTCGGAAAAAGGATGGAGAGCAGCTTTACGCGCTCAAGATTTTTAATTCCCCAGTTTGCACGTCCCATAAAGCCGAGTAGCCCTTTCAGTTCTCCTTTAGTCTCTTTGGTACAAAGAAGAAGTGTCGTCCTACTTTTCAATCTTCTAAAAGATCGCTCTATCTCTAAAGCCGAGAGGATGACCAAGCTCGAAAAGCAGAGTATCGCGAGTACCCCCAAAAAAGTTATTTCACCTCGCTCGTTCATAAGGAGCCTCTAATATCAAGGTTGAAAATGTTTCTTTTTAAGGAAGACGCTCTTTGCCAACTCACTTGTTTTTGTTTTCTTATAAAAAGAACGTGACAAGTTGGATGGTAATTAGACTCAATGGCAGTTGATTTAGGGAAAAGTGCCTTGCTTGCCAGATCTAAACTCATTTGCCAGGATTCCTGGCGGCAAACCAATGCCCGATGAAATTGTACCCCCTTAAGTAAAACTAGTACTAGGAAAGAAAATGCCAAGATATGAGAAAGCAAATTCATCTTCTGATGTCTCGGAGTTGGATGTTTTCAGTTAACTGCGCCTTCATATTTTCAATCCTCTTCTGAATAACCTCTCCAAACTGCCGGACGGCTACCAGACAGCATATGCCTATGAGGCTGGAGATAATAACGTATTCAATCATTCCCTGCCCTTGTTGATTCCGGATAATATTTTTCATAAAAAAGCCCCCCTTTATGGCTTTGATGTTTTATTCAATCGCCGATATAAAATCCAGGGAGAAGGGTGATACAGGAGTGTTTTGTTCAGGAATGAAAATCAGTGGCGTAAAATCGGGTAAGCTTTTAAAATAATGATATGGAAGAAAACAACAAAGTTATTGTCTTTGAAAAAAAAGAAATCATTCTCGTTCTCGTCTTTGTGATGATTCTCATTGTGACAAGCTTTACCCTGGGGATTCGACTTGGGAAAAAGCTTTCTTTAGTAGAATCGGGGATTAAAGAGGAGGATGTTAAAACTGTGCAGTTGAAATCCACAGACGAGGAAGCAGCTGAAGCTGCCATCTCTGAGGATATGAAACTTTCTGACGAAGAGAAGTTGAAAAAACTCATGGATGAGTCTAAATCTCGTCTCAATGACGAACTTCAGAAATTCTCTTCAGAGGAGAAAAGCGGATCGGAGGCAAATGCAGTCAAAAATGATGCCTCTGCAACGCCTCAGGCCCTTGCGGGGAAATATACAATTCAATTAGGTTCATATAACTCGCTGGAAGAGGCTAAACAGTTTGCAGAAGGTTTTACTGTGAGAGGCTATAATCCAATAGTCAACGAAGTAAAAATCAATGGAAAAGGAACTTGGTATCGAGTAAGTCTCGGACTTTTTGAAACAGTAGAAGAGGCTAAAACCTACATCAAAGAAGAGCAGACTTTGTTCTCTGGCCAAGAACATGTCATCTCTGAAATTAAGTAACAATTTTTTTAGTAGAAGTAACCGATCTCAAATGCTCCCGAAAGCCATCCTAAGGCCAGAGAACGATCATCACTAGATTCATTTGTAATCGCTTCTCTGGTGACTCGACCAACATTATAGGAGAATTTAATGCCATAAAAGAAGCTGGTTCTAGATCTTTTGTGTATCCCATAGTTAGTAGTAAGTCCGTATCCGCGGTAGCTTTGATCGACGAAACTTTCATCCAGCATAAGGCCATTTGCAAAAACTTCGACCATTTCGAACCAGTCCTCGGTATGGAAGAAGTCCAGAAGGAGCTTGAAGCGGTAGGCAGCTCCAAAACCAATCCCTATGATAGAGTTCTTCGTATCACCCGGCCGAATAAAACTGCCTTCTGAGTTTGGGGTCGTAGAACTAGATCGATTTTGAGTTATCGTATCGAAATAAGATTGATGCCGGAAAAACTGAGCACCCCACCAAATTTGATTATAGCTGGCGGTTCTGTGAAGATAAGAAATTTCTAGTCCCAGGATATCGAGGGGGTGTTCATATTCGGCCGATAAGTGGCCTGCGACAGAAAACTTATTGCGATCAAGGCCTGTGAAGCGGCGTTGGTCTTTAATCCCAAGATTAGTATTAAAGTCATAGATCATACTTTCATTTCGTAAGTATTTTTCCGGCTTTTTGACTAGAACTTCCTCTGAATCTGGATTCAATTCCTCGTCGCTAAGATCTAAGACTTCTGCCCAAAGACTTAGGGGAACAAGAAGAAAAAGAAAAAAAGTCATAATTGTTTACCTCTGTGCCAATTGTTCAAAGGTTTCACCGGGGAAATCTTCCAGACCCATGTAATCAGCAAGCTCAAGCTTCTTTAATAGATGCTCAAACTTCACGTTTTCTGTATTTATATGAGAATTGACCAAATTATCGATGGCCAGTTTGATGTCCGCATACGTTGCAGTTGCGCCAATGTAGTTGTCAAGGACAGAGTCGTAGTTACTTTGAGCGTTCTTATGCTGGAATTGAGAAATTTGGACTCGCTGTTCGAGAAACCGAAGCGTTTTATAAATTGTTCTGATTTTCACTTCAAGTTGTCTCTTGATGTTAAAATAGTTAATCTCGGCGATTCTCTTATTAAGAAAAGCCTGCTGGTTATTGCGAGAATTAAAAAAGCCACCCTCTCCTAGAAGATTCCATTTCATGTCAATTGCGGCAACGAGTTCTATATTCCTATTCCCCGGGGTCGTTTGATAAAGCCAAGATGAACCTTCTGGATCAAAACCTGTTCTATAGGTACCTAGATTGAAGGAAAACTTTGGCAGGGGGAGGTTGTCTTTTAGGGTCTTTTCATAGCTCCTGGACGCGTTGTCGTACTGAAGTTTGGCATCTCGATAGTCAACGGATTGGTTCTCGGCAAGTTTGAGCGCTTCTTCAAGAGATGTATTAACACTGATGTACTTTAATTGCTCATTCGTCGAATACGACCCACGCCACTCATCCCCTAAAAGATTCGCTAGCTCTTCTTCTTGTAAACTTACATCAAAGAGAGATTCTTGATAATCAGTCTGAGAGCGAAGATATTCTGATCTGGTCTGATAATATTCTTGAGCGCGAATCTTTCGCAGTTGTAATTTCTCTCGAGCAAGACGGTGAATAAAAGAAGTCTGGCGTAGTTGCTCCTGACGTATCCTCTTAATCTCCTTCGTCCTGATGAGATTAAAATACTGATTGATGAGGCTGAATTTTAATCTTCTCCTCGCCTCTGAGAGTTTTTGGTTCGCCCGCTGAAGGGTCTGTTTCGAGTTTTGATATTCGAGATATTCTCGTCCCCAGTTAAATAAAGTGTACTCGTCTATCACAAGCCCAAGGCTTCCTGTTGGGGCATTTTGAGCACCCATATTTGGCGTTGATTGGTTTGACTCACGAAATCGATCAATTCGATGGTTCGAGGTATCTAGTTCTAGCGATACAGTTGGTAGCCAAAATTTTTGCCAAAGATCAGTCTTTAAAAGTTCAATCTGTTCTCTTTGTTGGCCTCGGATTTGTTCGAATGGATTTCTCCTGAAACCTTCTTCGAGGAGAGAGCGTAAATCGATGGCCCTACCAGCTTTGTTCTGATCCCCAAAATCGATGTTGTTTTTTCGACTCCACCCTCTTTTCGGTGAAATTGCTGATTTTTCACTCTCTGTTACCGTATCAGGTTCAATAGCCGTCTCAAGGGCTGAGAGATCTTCATCTTGGGCATAGGCCTCAAAATTACTCAGCAGCAAAAAGATCAGAATCGCTTTAGTCAAAGCTTATTCTCCGGAAAGAGCGTTTATATTGAAGAGTCATTCTTAATATAAAGCATGTTGTGTGCACAGAAAGTGTAGCATTAGAATTTCTGAGAAGTAAAATCAGATTCTTAAAGGGAGAGGCCGGGGCATCCCGATCTGACGATATTTTCTTCGATGGTCTCGATATTCAAATTGGTAAGGTATAATTCATTTTTAATTTTAATCTGGCTGGAGTGAAGTCTAGCCTTAAGACTTTCATTGGCTTTTGATGATTTTCTCAGGAGTCCTTCATTCCTTTGGAGAAGTCCATTGAGCTTCTGTTGAACCTTTATCTTGTCGGATCTGTCTTTAAACATCTCCTTACAACGGACACTCAAGATTGGATTAGTGATAGAATCTTGAAGCAGCGCTTCGTCCTGAGCGAAAACAAACCCGTTCAGTGCCAAAACAATGACGCCCAAAATGCTTTTCATAATGAAAGATTATCATGCTAATCGATTAACGCAAAGTTGAATTTCTCTCTCAATTTATTGTCGAACGATGGTAAAGAACGTAGGATGAGGGGTCAAACATTCTTCAGGTTTTTCATCCATGGCAAGTGTTGTCGTTCTCATTCCTGCTCGATTTGCTTCCTCCCGATTTCCTGGAAAGCCGCTGGCATTGATAAAGAACAAGACGATGATCCAAAGAGTCTATGAGAACTGTCTCGATAGTGGCTTTCAAACTTACGTTGTTACAGATCACCAGGGTATCGAGGAACATGTCAAAAGCTTTGGTGGTAAAATTATTCGTGTGGATGACAATCTTCCCTCTGGTTCCGAGAGGATTGCTTTAGCATATGAAAGAGTTTTAAAAAAAGAAAATCCCGATCTTATCATGAATGTTCAAGGAGATGAGCCGTTGCTTAGAGGGAAAGTATTAAAGGAACTCGCAGAATTCCACTCGACAAGTAAGTTTGAAATCGCGACACTTTTAAGACAGCGATCGGTTACAGAAGAAGATTTTCAAAATCCTAACGTTGTGAAGGCTATTTATTCCAAGATTAATCATCAATGCCTCTATTTCTCTCGCCAATCGTTGCCCTACGACCGGGATGGAGGACGAGATTATTTTTGGTTTCAGCATATTGGCGTCTACAGTTACAAAGCATCGGCACTTTCATCATTTGTGAAGCTTCCCCTAGCGACACTTGAAGACCTGGAAAAGCTTGAGCAGCTTCGGGCATTAGAAAATAATATGACCATTGGGGCCATTTTAACTGACGAAAGACTCATCGGCGTAGATGTTCCCGAAGATGTGAAAAAAGTTGAAAAGGTGCTTCCGTGAATTCTAAACATAGCAAGAAATACATTTTTATTACCGGCGGAGTGACAAGCTCTCTTGGTAAGGGGTTGGCAGCAGCCAGTATTGGATGCTTGCTTGAGCGCAGAGGTATTAAGATCAATATGCTCAAAATGGATCCCTACATTAATGTTGATCCTGGAACGATGAGTCCGACACAGCATGGGGAAGTTTTCGTGACTGATGATGGGGCCGAGACGGACTTGGACCTGGGTCATTATGAACGCTTTACAAGTCTTACTCTAACGAAGGAGAACAATTTTACTACCGGGAAAGTGTATCTCCAGGTGATTGAGAACGAACGAGAAGGGAAGTACCTCGGTAAGACTGTCCAAGTCGTTCCACACATCACTGACGAAATTAAGCGCCGAATTCATAATGCGGCCAGAAAGTCTGATCTTCTAATAGGAGAAATTGGTGGGACAGTGGGAGACATAGAGTCTCTGCCTTTTATGGAATCGATTCGTCAATTTGCTTTGGATGTTGGGAAAGAAAATGTTCTCTTTATTCATCTTGTCCTCATCCCTTACATCCATGCGGCTGGAGAACTAAAGTCGAAGCCGGCCCAACATTCAGTAAAAGAAATGCGCTCAATCGGCCTATTTCCAGACATCATCATTTGTAGGGCCGATCGGGACATTGATGCATCTATTGTAGAAAAAATTTCACTCTTTTGTAATGTGCCAAAACAGAACGTTTTTAAGTCTATTGACATGGATCTGATCTATAAGGTCCCCAAATCTTTTCATGATCAGGGGCTCGATCGTCGAATTACTGAACTTTTGGGGATGTGGACCACAGAGCCTCGGATGGATGAGATTGAGAGGGTGATTTACAATTCGGAAAATCCACTGAAGGAAGTAAATATTGGGATTGTAGGAAAGTATACTGAACTAATTGAGTCTTACAAATCCTTGGACGAAGCTTTAAGACATGCGGCGATTGCCAATCAGGTAAAATTAAATCGCATTTACATCGATGCTGAAGATCTGGAGAAAGGTTTAAAATCCGAACTTTTTGAAAAAGTCGACGGTATTCTCGTCCCTGGAGGTTTTGGATCGAGGGGCACCGAGGGAAAAATTAAGGCTATACAATTCGCCAGAGAAAAAAATAAGCCTTTCTTTGGCATTTGTCTGGGGCTTCAACTTGCAGTGATCGAGTTCGCTCGTCATAAAGCAGGCCTTAAGAATGCAACTTCCATGGAGTTTTCTGAGGCAGGAGATTTCTTAGTTATGTACATGGCAGGACAGACGAAGGATGGAGTGAAGGGGGCCAGTATGCGTCTGGGGGCATATGAGTGTGATTTTCAGCCTGGAACTCTTGGAGAGAAGGTTTACGGTTCGACTAAAATAAGCGAGAGGCATCGTCATCGCCTAGAAGTTAATAATCAATATCTTGAACTTTTGACAGCTCATGGTCTTGTGATTTCTGGAAGAAATAAAGAATTAAATCTTGTTGAAGTGATTGAACTCAGGGATCATCCATACTTTATTGCTTGTCAGTATCACCCAGAATTCAAATCCCGACCATTTAAACCCCATCCACTCTTTGCTTCATTTGTGAAGGCGAGTGCTAAATTATAAGGACAAAGAGCAATGAAAAAAATGGATTTTTATATTGGCCCTTGCGTGATTGAAAGTGCGGACCTCGCCCACGAAATTGCTGAAAGAATGTTAGAAGACCTTCAGCCCTTTAAAAATGAAATAAATCTTCACTTTAAGGGATCCTATGACAAGGCTAATCGATCTTCTTTCACTTCCTATCGTGGTCCAGGTATCGATGAGGGACTAAAAATACTTCAAATGATTAACAAACAGTACAGTCTTCCAACACTGACTGATTTTCATACTCCGGACCAGGCGGAAATGGTGGCTAATGTAGTGAGTGTACTTCAGGTACCGGCTTTTCTTTGCCGTCAAACGGATATGATTTTTGCCGGTGCTGAAGCCTGCAAAAAATATGGAAGAGAACTCAAAATTAAGAAAGGGCAATTTTTATCTCCGGAGGAGACAAAGAACATTGTCGATAAGGCTTCGCACTTTTTATCAAAAGAAAAAATTATTTTAACGGAGCGAGGGTCTTCATTCGGCTATAATAATCTGGTGGTTGATATGGCATCATTCCAAATAATGAAATCTTTTGGAGTTCGAACTGTTCACGATGCTACTCATTGTGTTCAAAGGCCAGGGGGACTGGGAGCAGCGACAGGTGGAAAGAGAGAGCAGATCCTAGTCCTGGCCAAGGCTGCAGTCGCAGCAGGTGCAGATGGAGTGTTTATGGAATGCCATCCTAATCCGGAGAAGGCCCTCTCTGATGCCTCGACGGCACTTCCCCTTGACTCATTGAAATCAGTGGTTGAAAAACTTCTAAAAGTTCGTCGTGCGGTAGAAACATGAATTTAAGATTTACTGCTAAAAAGTTTGAAGACAAGCTTAAGAAAATCAAGATTGCTGTATTTGATCTCGATGGGATTCTAACTGATGCTCACGTTTGGTGGGCCTCTGAGGAGGTCGGGTTTAATCGGGCCTTCAATATCTATGATGGGTATGGAATGAAGTTGCTGATGAAGGCAGGCCTAAAAGTCGGAGTCATTACCGGTGGTAACAGCGTATCAGTGGAGAAGAGGGTTAATCAGCTGGGACTGGACTTTTGCTACGCTGGCAATGAGGACAAGCGATCAGCTTTTTTGGATATTTTAAAAAAATACGACGTCTCAGCTGAAGAAGTTCTCTATATGGGTGATGAAATCTTTGATATTCCTCTTTTAAAAAAGGCTGGTTTCTCGGCAACAGTTCCTAATACTTGCGAAGAGGTATTAGAAGTCGTGGATTATGTGACTAAACGCGAGAGTGGTAAGGGCTGTGCTCGAGAAGTGATTGACCTCATCCGTTACGCTCAGGACATCTGTCCAATAAGTGAGGATTTTTAATTATGCTTGGTAAGAGGCTCTACAAGACAAGAATGCTCAATATATTTTGCCTTGCCATTTTTGCGATGGTCGTAATTTTTATCAACAATTTTATACTAGAAACTTATACTTACGAAAAATTTCAGGCAGATGGGCGCTTCAAGATCGTCGATGTTATTCAGTACCACTATAGGTATCCCTTAGAGTTCGTTAGCTTTTTCTTTCTCGTTTTGGCACCTGCATTTTATTATACATTAATTAGAGGGATTCGATTCCACGAGAAGGGATTTGTCTTTAATCGCGGTATCCCCTTTATGAATAAGGTCGTTCCTTATTCTGACGTTAAAACCTACAAACTTCTTCATCCCAAGCACATTGTGAGTATTCATACGGTCAAGGGCGACGTGTTTTTAGTTGCCGACAACAATGTTGATCGTGTGATAGCGATCTTAGATCAACAAAATATCCAGGGCGATTTTGGCAGAGATGATTACATTAACCTCATCACCAACTTCAAAAAATTTGCTTTGGTTATCATCGTCTTTACTTTTGTCGTATTTCTCTTGAAAAAGATGGGAGTTTTCGCTCAGTAGTCGAAAGATTTTGTCTTTGCCTTTTCAAGACGATTCCAGATAGCAAGCCACTCCTCGCTGTTATGCAATTTTTTTTTCTCGGCAAAAATAATGTCGTAGCCTTGCTCATCAAACTCTCGCATTTTTTGATAGAGCTCTCGGCTGGCGATATCAGGAGTAGGGGGCTGTTCCCAGAAAACAGGACGCTGATAGTTTAGTCCGGTAAGACTACCATTCATTTTCCAATTAAAACCTTCAGGAACAATAATAAGTGGAATTCTCGGCATGTAGTGGTGCTTTAGTTGCCCCGGTGCCACAGGGTTTTCAGCGTAGGAAACCTCAATGGAGATTCCTTTTTTGAATAAGATCTCCTTCAGCATTTTTGCTGAGTAGAACCCAGGTCTGTAGATTAAAATTTTTCCGTCTTCAATGCCCGCCACAGTTGACTCAATTCCGATTTCTGAAGGTCCTCCTTCTAGAATCGGAACCAAACCGTTGAACTCTTGCTCAACATGACGAACGGAAGTGGGAGAAGTTTTTCCAAATTTATTGGCACTTGGAGCGGCAACGCCACCTTCTATCAGCCTTAAAAGCTCTAGGGTTTTTGGGTGACGAGGGCAACGAAGACCAACGGAATCAAGGCCTGAGGTGATGAGGGGACTAATTCGATCGTTTTTCTTCGCGATAAGAGTCAGAGGCCCAGGCCAGGTTGCCTCAGCCAAGGCGTTGTGGATATCGGTCCACTCGGCTGTTAGCTCTATCGCTTTTTTAATTGAATCTATATGAACGATTAAGGGATCAAAGAAAGGCCGCTCTTTGGTTGAGAAGATTTTTCGAAGGCCAGTCTGAGAAAATATCCAGCCCGCAAGACCGTAGACAGTCTCAGTTGGAATCGATACCACTTCTCCTGAAAGAAGGAGCTCGCGGGCTTGGGTAACAGACAAAGATTTCAAGATTACTCACTTGGAATACTTGCGGGGACTCGACTTCCCTCACTACGTTTAAAATTATCAATAACTCCTAAGCCTCGAAATTGTCCAGTAGAAAAGCTAGTGGAAAAGCCAGCCCCACGTGAAGTTTTTGCCTGAAGTCGACCATGAATGAAGGTATTTTCAACTCCAAATAGATTAGAGAGATCACTTAAGGATTGAGCCATTTTGTAGTACTTTGTGATAAATTCCTTGAATTTAGCGATAGAAGGCTTAAGAGCATTGGTAAAGTAATCTTCTCTGAACTCAAGGTATTTTACACCGATGTCACGAACACAGGACTCTTTGCCCAACGTAATATTTTCCAAAAGCTCACGACGATTTTTTTCATTGGCCCAATCGGAAACACGTTCAGAGTTGCAAACAATTGCGACTTGTTGAAAGACTTCATTTTCTGAACGATTTAAGATGTAGCGAAATCCTGCTTGATCCACACGAAGAGTGGATTCGATGAGCATGGGGCCCATAATTACTTCATTTCGAATGTCCGTTTTGTAGGTCTTGGGAAGAGTAGTGAAATTCTCCACGAACCAGATAAGATCGTTTTTGAACTTACGATCAATCCATCGATCAGTTCTGGAGGCGTTATAATACTGAGTTAAAAGAAATGAGAACTGTTCGGCTCCGTCGATTCGAATGATTTTTGGTTCTGTCGCCTGAGTATGAGTAGCCTCATACTCCATGACAACTTGTTTAGAGTAAACGGCAGCATTATTGACTCCTACAGGGAACTTGAACAATTTATAAACTATAACTGAGAAGAGACGACTTAAAATATTTTGTACCACCTTAACACTCTGGGAATAATTTTTATAGAAGACCCGTACGAGCTGGTCTTTAATGACCCGAACTTGCTCGGTCTTTTGTTTTTGCATCTTCCCCCAAATGAGAACACTTCCTCGCTGCTCTACTGTAGAGGAGCTTGATTCATCCAGCCTGACCACATAAGGCTCGAGTTGTCTGATGGAGCCTGTGCCAGCGAGGATTGACTTGAGTTCATCGGATTGGGCGTTGTCTGCCTTTATAGATTCCCATTGAGGGAGTCGAAGACCAAGAGTAAATTCTTTACCAGAAGCGTATTCGTAGTTCATGTCGTAGCGAAGAAGAGATAATTTTAAAAGTTTAAAAAAATCTAATTGAAGCTCGGCACTAACCCCCAGAGCAGCGGACTTTTTACCGAGGACGCCTATCTTATAGCGCTTGTCCTCCTGATGATGACTTTGGATGGTAAGCGCGTTTTGATAATCGTTTTGGGCAAGTGCCCCTGCACTGAAAGAGACATTATAGAGAGGAGGAGTGGAAATAAGACCTCCAGCACTGGCGGTCCAGGTGTCTTCACGCTTCATGATCTCTTCGTTACCCATTTTTTCGATGGAGTTGGTATTAAATTTAAGGAAGGGAAGAAAGAGTTTAGAAAAGTCCGCTATAAGACCCTCTTGATAGGAGGTGGCATAGTGCCAGTAAGTATAGATTCTCTTAAAGGTGATTCCTGCAAAGGCGCCGATTTCAGTGGCGTTCATTCCCGAAAGACCCGATTGAGTCAGGCGTTCAAGGAAAGTCGTCGCCTCAATTTCGAAGGTAAAAGTATCCATGACCAACCAATTTTGGCCGAACATGTTAGGCGTCACCTGACGGTCGACATTGACCTGAACGACGCCAAAGGGCTTTTGCCAAGAGAAACCAGAAAAGTTTTGGCTTCCCAAATTAAACTGCTGATTAAGACGATTGATGGTCTGAACTTCCTCCTGTCCAATAGTTTGATGGCTTACTTCGAGGTGATGACGTATCTCTTGATAAAGTGGAGACTCTTGACCATCGATGGGGCCAGGGGAGGTAAGTCCATTCATGAGGGGTGGAGTATGGCCAAGGAGGGCAGCAAACATTTTTTCTTCCATATCTAGAATTCTAGAGGAGTTTTTAGACTTGAAGGATTTCGTTTGGTTACTTTTCAAATGAGACAGGGTGAGGTATTGTTCAAAATCAGGATTTAATTTTATGTGTGAAAATTCGGAAGAAAGTGCCGAATAAGAAAATGAGATAAGCAAAAGCATCCATACTTTCATCGGGAACCCCCAAGGCAATCAGTTGCCTTATATGATTCTTTCTCTTCGGATGCTTAGGATTTAAGATTAATCTGATCACAGGGCTAACTATTTGAAAGTACTTTTATGCCTGGAATAACAAGGGGATGGATCAGTAGATTTTTTTAAATAGTGGGACTATGGATCATCAAAAGTTTAGGGACCTTCTAGAAGAAAGCTACCAGTGGCCGGATTACTATGAATTTAAGTTCATCATTCGAACTGATGATAAGCATTTGATCATAGGACGTCTGGATGGCTTCACTATTCATGAAACCCCGTCTAAAAAGGGCAACTATACCTCTGTTTCGGCCCGAAAGTTAATGAAAAGCACTGAGGAAGTTCTCGAGATTTATGAATTAATGAGTACGATAAATGGTGTCATTAGTTTGTAACGAAGAGGTTTCATGAAGTTCAAAGCCGCTTTAGTTCTCGGTGGTGGAGCATTTGGTACGGCCGTTGGTTTTGTGCTCACCCAAAAATTTAAGAAAGTTATCGTTCTGGTAAGGTCAAACGAAAACTATCAGCAGATCAACCAAGGGGAGAATAAGGCCTATCTTCCCGGTCAAAAGCTGCCTTCCTCTCTAAGAGCTGCGCTTTCTTGGGAGGAAGTCCATGAACTCGTTGGAGATGAGATTGAGCTGATCGTTTCTGGTCTTCCGATGTCGGCGATTGATGATTTTTGTCAGTCTCAACACTCTCAATTAGTGACTCTTCTTAAAAAAGGCATACCTCTCGTTAGTCTTGCTAAAGGCATTGATCATGAGACCCTAAAACTTCCAGATGAACTTTTTAAAACTTATTTTCAAGAATTTCGCTCTCAACTGATGTACCTCTCCGGACCTTCTTTTGCAAAGGAGATTATTGATCGACAGATCACTCTGGTTTCTCTGGCCGGAGAGAATCGAGATAATCTCCTCCAGACTTGCGACATGTTAGGTACTGAATTTTTTAAAGCAGTTCCTACAACAGATGTGAAAGGTGTCCTCCTCGGTGGCTCACTTAAAAACGTCATCGCCATCGCTGGTGGAATTATGGAAGGTTTGGGATACAATCATAACACTCGCGCAGCACTCATTACTCGTGGCATCGTTGAAATGCTTCGATTTGGTGCTGTGTTTGGAGCGAGACCCGAGACATTTTATGGTCTCTCTGGAATGGGAGATTTGATTCTCACTACAACTGGAGAACTTTCTCGAAATAAGTCTTTCGGGATTGAGATTGCCAAAGGACGCAAACCAGAGGAGATCATCTATCACACGAAAAGCGTGGTAGAAGGCTACAAGACTGCTTCGGCTGCCTACTTTCTCGCCGAAAAAATGAATATCAAAGCGAGAATTTTTTCAGGCCTATATGAGGTTCTTTACAGAGATGCTGATCCTCGTGAAGTGGTGCAAAAGCTCATGCTGCTTCCTCCAAAATTTGACGACGAGGCTTAAGAGATGTGTCCTTGGCAAGATTGGTCACCGGCGACACTACGATTTTGTGAAGAAATGCTCTGCGGATCAGTTCGTCAACCGGCCAATACATTCTCCAATATCGCTTTTATCTTTGTGGGTATTCTCATCCTAGGAAAACAAAAAAAGTGGAATCCTTTTTCCTTGATGGGAATCGCCAGCGTGGCGATTGGTATTTCTTCCGGGATTTACCATGCCTCGATGACTTATTTCTGGCAGTTCTTTGATGTCTCAAGCATGTTCATGCTGATATTACTTGCACTCACTTTTAATCTCGTGCGAGGGAAAATTCTTCCTAGAAAATTATTTACCAAGGCCTATCTCTCCATGCTTTTTTTCTCTATGGTGACGATGTTCTTTCTGCAAGGTCAATCTGGAGAATGGATATTTGCTTCTCAGGTTGTAATATTAATTTTGAGCGAAATTAAAATCCTTCGTCAGGGAGAAAAGGCAAGTTATAAATTTTTCATCAAAGCGATCTGCGTCTTTTTTCTTGCTTTTCTCATATGGGTAGGAGACATCCAAGGGTGGTGGTGTGACCCTTCAAATCATATTCTTCAAGGTCACGCTATTTGGCATATCCTCAACGCTTGTGTGATTTGGCTTCTTTACTGCTTCTATAAAACCTTTGAGGAGAAACTAGTTTAGTTCTTTTTTCACTTTTCCTACTGAGATAGTCTCACCTAAGTGAATGATTTCGCCTGTAGGTCTTTGGATAAAATAAGCCGGAACTCCTACTACATTAAAGCGTTTTAAAAATTGAGTGATGTTGTCATCTCGCTTCGTCCAGTCGGCACGTAGAAGAGTGAGTCTCTTTTGTTGAGCAAGTTCTTTAAAGTCACTGGTTTCCAAAACGAGCTTTTTATTCACCTTACAAGTCAGACACCATTCTGCGGTAAAGTCCATGAAGACGTAGTTTCCTTTTTCTTTCTCAAGTTCGCTTTCAGACCACATCCTCCAGTCTCCCTGTTGAGTGACTGTTGAAGCTGTGGTGCTTGGTTTTAATTCGAGATTTTGAATCGCAGCAATCGTTAGTACAAGTGGAAAAAGAAAGGCTAAGGTATTGGCCAGACGATTTGGTGAAATCTTTTTAGAAAAGAAAAAAGCAAAAAACCATAGAACAAACAGAAGGTTTAATCGCCAGCTAATGACTTCAAAATTAACCAGAGAGACGAAGACATCATAGAGCCAAATGACGGTAAAAATAAGTGAAAGTCCGAGAATATATTTGAGCTTTTCCATCCAAATGCCAGGACGGGGGAATATGGACAAAGTCCCAGGAAAAACAGCGGTCATAAGAAACGGAGAAGCGAGACCTAAACCTATGAAAAAAAACATCAAAAATATATTAATCGTCGTTGTGGTAAATGCAAAGGTGAGGGCCGTTCCTAAAAAAGGAGCAGAGCATGGAGTAGAGAGAATCGTGGTTAACACTCCTGAAAAAAAATCACCACCAATTCCATCCTCAATCTCTCTTGACCCTAGGGTCTTTCCACCAGGAGTTGTAAACTCAAAGAGTCCAAAGAGGTTAAGAGAAAGGATAAAGAGGATGAGCATCATCATAAGAACGAAGGCCGGTGATTGAAGTTGGAACCCCCAGCCGATCTCTTCACCACCGGCCTTTAAAAGGATAATCGCTCCCCCAAGGCACATGAATGTTGAAAGGACTCCGCCGGTATAACTTAAATTATGAAGAAGAAGTTTCTTTGGCGAAAGATTTTTGTGCTTAATAAGGCCAAAGAGTTTAAGAGAGATGACCGGAAGGACACAAGGCATGAGATTCAAAATTAATCCTCCAGCAAAGGCAAAGAGTAGATAATAGAAGATGTTTTTTTCCGACTTCTCATCTGTTTTTACCTTAGCTGTCAGGGGTGGAAGATTTTGATAAAAATCATTGAGTGCAGTTGTTGCCAAGGAGAAGTTTTCAATCTTTAAACTGATCACATCGACTCTGTCACTTTCAGGACTATTAAGCAGAAATCTTAACTCCTCGGATTTTTCGAATTTTCCGGAAGCTGGAAGAGGGAAAGGTGGTTCTTGGTATTCACCGTCCCATTCGATTTGCATTTTTCCGTAAAGAACACCGTCTTTAAAGTAAAGAGATTCTCTCTTAAATCCCCAAGGGGCTTTGGGAAATCCAGTGAGAAAGTTAAGTTCCTTGGGAAGTTTAGAAGTATTAACTTTTTTTAAGCTGTAATGAAGAGTCAGGAGGGGTTGATCCTTCGTTCTCGTAAGATAAAATTCAAAGTTATCTGGCAAAGAGCGATCTTTCGGCAAGACTTCAAAGGCTTTTTTCAATTCAGATGAACTATAAGCTCCCCTTGGACGACTGGATTTAAATGTTTCATTTGCTCCAAGTTCAAGTCTTGCTTCACCAGGGATACAAATATCTTTGCAGATGAGAACTCCGACCTTAACTTCAAAAGCACCTGGAATGTCGTCAAAGAAGAAATGCTGAACACCGCTGTAGCCGATGGTGAGAATGTCTCCCGCCTCAAGATACTTTTTAGGATGAGGCCACTCGTAGGACTTGGTTTCTTTGGAAAATTTAAAGGTTGAAGCAATGCCGGCATCCCCTGGGTTTTTCCAATATGTATGCCATCCCTCATCATGGCCGATGGTAACGACAAGCTTCTGATCCCAACGCTGGAGTGAAATGGTGGCATGATCCTCAGCGGCTAAATTCGCAAAAGAGAAGAGGAGGAGAACGATAGCTTTCAACATACAAATCCTTTAAAATGAATCCGTATGAGAATTATATGCCTCACAGAGGAAACCGTCGAGACTCTCTATCTTCTAGGCTGCCCGGAATACATCATTGGCGTGAGTCAATATGTGGAACGCCCATCTGAGGCCAAAAAGCTTCCAGTCGTAAGCCAGTTCATCCGTTCTGACGTCGAGAAAATTGTCTCCCTTAGGCCTGATCTGGTGATTGGTTTTTCGGATCTTCAAAAAGATATTGCACAGGATCTTATAGGTCGGGGACTAAATGTCCTCGTGACTAACCAGCGCTCTCTCGGGGAAATTCTTCAAACCATGCTTTTAATCGGAAGAATAGTGGGTAAAGAGACCCAAGCATCTGAACTTGTGGCCCAATTTAAGCAAAAATTAGATTTCTACCGCCAGCTCTCCAAAGATCTTCCTAGAAGGCCCAAAGTTTACTTTGAAGAATGGGATCTCCCTCGTTACTCATGCATTAAATGGGTTTCTGAGCTCATCGAGGCTACTGGTGGGGTCAATATCTTTAAGGAGAAAACAGGTTCTCTGGCCCGAGAGCGGGAAGTTTTTGACGAGGAGATCCTGGTAAAAAATCCTGACATCATTTTTGGCTGCTGGTGTGGGAAACCAGTCAAACTTGACTCCTTTATTCGGCGATATTCCACGACATTTGCTGTCCAGAATAATTTTATTTGGGAGCTCCCACCCGAAGTTTTTCTCCAACCGGGCCCTGCCCTTTTTGTTGATGGCCTAGATCAAATGTTTGAAAAGATTCAAAAAGTGGCGACCTTGACGTCCTAAAAAGAGGTACCATATTTTAGAAGTATGATTCGAAAGAATGTTGTTGTCCTCATTTTGCTTGGACTTGTTTTTTGGGCAGGAGCGATCCTTGGTCAACAGGGAGGTAAAGTTCAAGACAGAGAGAGTGATTTTGTAGAAAAAAAATTGAAAATGCGCGAAGAAATGCATCGGCGCTTACTAGACAAGCTCCTTCATGGCCTAGGTTCTGATCAAGATATGTTTAGTGACATGGAAAAGATGATGGAGGAGATGATGAAAGAATCTTTTTCAGGCTTTTCTTCCTCACTTACCATCAGCGGAGATGCTCAATTCAAAATGGAATGGAGTGAAAGCAAGGCCGGAAGAACCTTATTAATCACTCCGAAAGATCCCGAGCAGCAATTGGACATAAATATTTCTAATGGGCTGATCACCATTCAGGGAAAGGCTAAATCCGAAGTCGGAGGCGCCGTAACGTTATCAAACTTTAGTAATAGCCTGAGTGTTCCCTCTGATTGTGATGCTTCCAAAGTAAAGATGGATCATAAAGATGGAAAACTTTTGGTTCAGTTCCCATTTCTAAAGACTAAGGAAGTCGAAGTTAAGCCAAAAAATCGCCGAATCCCCATTGGCCCTAATGATGGTGACGTATCCATTTAAAGTTAAGTTAAATAATCGAAATAACGTTGGTTATGTATGAGGAAATATTTTCCTAAGACTTAAACCGATAAGTCCGACAAGAGGGCAGAGATGATTTCCCATCCAGGAGGCCCCAAATGGCAAAAACAATAGCACTCATTTTCGTCCTAGGACTGATGGTTAGTTGTGCCTCTTATCATAACGACCGTGGTATTTCATCCGTAGATTCTCATGAGGAGCAACATGGCTACTGGGAAAGATCAACAATGGGCCGACAATAGCCTAGGTTTTTTTCTGCCAATCAGGAACGTTGGAAACTTCTTCTAATACTCTTTTATAGGATTCAAGACGAGAGAGGATCATTTTGTCCTCTCTTTTGTTTATATCAAGACCTTGGAAAAAACACCCTCGGGAATTTTCATCATGAGCACAGGAACTTGAGAATTTACACTTGGCTGACCATTGGTTGATATCAGAAAAACAATAGAGAAGCTCTTCTTGAGTAAGATCACTTAAAGACATAGAACGGACTCCGGGAGAATCGATCAAAGTAAATTCCTCAGCATCGATAAGCTCTGCCCAGGTGGTAGTGTGGGCCCCTTTTCCAACTTTGCCCAGTTCACCACTCAAAAGTTCAACTTTACCATTGGACAGAGAGGTAATAAGGCGACTTTTTCCAACTCCCGAGTGACCCAGGAGAATTGCCGTTTTTCCTTGAAGACCAAGCTTAAGGTCATCATAACCCTTGAAGAGGTACTTAGGTTTATAGTCCTTTTTATCAGCTGAAACTTCAAAGACTTCTACATTAAGCCACTTAAGTCGATCAGCTTCAAAATTTAAATCGAATTCTGAAGGTTCATAAAGATCCATCTTATTGAACACCAAAAAGGCAGGAATATTCCAGTAATCGGAACGTGCAAGGTAGCGGTCAACGAGGCCTCTTTTATAGGAAGGTTTTCCGGCGCTCACAACGATAAGTACAACGTCTACGTTAGCGGCAATGACTTTCTTTTTTTGTTCACGGGGAAGATTCCTAAAGACCGAATTATTTCTTGGTTTAACAGCTTCGATTTTCCATTCCTCACCCCCCTGGGGTGGTGGAGAGAGTTCAACCCAGTCTCCCACCACAAGATGATCTTCTTTCAGTACTGTGGCGAGGGCCATCGCTGGAATGATGGTCTTATTGTCTTCTCGTTGGCAGTCAAAATGCCGTTTTGAGGACCTAAAAATCCGTGCCCTTATAGTCATAGGAGCAAAAGCTATCACAAAAAGCTAACTCCTTCGATTGACAAGATTCATTAGGGACATTAAAGTGATTTCTTAAATGACTGAACGACAAACCCCTTGGAATCAATGGATTTTTTAAGTTCAGAACTATGCGCACCGGTAGCTCAGTTGGATAGAGCAACCGATTTCTAATCGGTAGGTCACAGGTTCGACTCCTGTCCAGTGCGCCATTTATCTTATTTATCGAAATTCAAACTCTATAGATATTTCAAAACCCTAAAATTAAGTCCTAAAATCCGCCATATCTTGGTACTTCAATAATTCTCGAAAAAAGGAGTCTAGAT
>JBEIFX010000028.1:0-27396 GCA_040382195.1 Halobacteriovoraceae bacterium
ACTTCTTCTTGTTGGACTAGGATTTATCCCGGGCCTTTTTTCTAAATCAGAAAAATGGCAGCACATAGGTAAGGCTATTCTCGGAGTCGGACTCGTTTTTATGGGCCTTCAAATTATGTCTGGGGCCTTCGTTCCTCTAAGAGATAATAAGGCTTTTTTGGATTCAATTGCTTATTTTTCTGGGGAACATTACGGAGCCTACATTGCTTCTATTTTGATGGGTTGTCTTTTGACAATGATCGTTCAGAGTTCTTCGGCCATGCTGGGAATTACCATGGCCCTGGCGACTTCTGGAGTCATTCCTTACCACACTGCTATTTCCCTCGTTCTTGGAGAAAATATTGGTACAACCATCACGGCCATCCTTGCTTCACTAGGTGCTACGGTAAACGCCAAACGAGCTGCCAGGGCTCATGCGTGCTTTAACATCTTTGGTGTAGCGGTGATGCTGATGTGGCTTCCTTACTATTTTAAATTAATTGATTTTCTCATTCCTCTTGATCCACGTTTTGCTGCACCAGATGGCAGCTTCCCTCATGTAGCGCAGCATATCGCTCTGGCCCACACGCTTTTTAACGTAAGTGCCACAATCTTCTTCTTACCTTTTATCAACCAACTGGCCAAATTTGTGACGAAAATTACGCCAGACAGGGCAGAAAAGGAGACTCCACATCTTCTGGTCCTAGGAGACCCGGTCAACATGCTTCCAGCCGCTTCACTTGCCCAGGCAGAGTCTGAGCTAAGAAAAATGAAGGAAATCACTGAACGCATGTACAAACTCAATAAAGATTTTTGGAGTGCCGAAGATTATGATCCTAAAAAACTTGCGAAAATCATCGATTATGAAAGGATCACTGATAACATTCATAAAGAGATTACCGTTTTCCTTTGCTATGTGATGGAAAAACCCATGTCACACCATCAGTCAGAGCAGGTTCAGGCAATGATTAAGATCGCCGATGAACTCGAGTCTGTTGCTGACTACATCGAGCGTCTTGCTAATTATCGCGACCGCTTTAAAGGTAATGAAAAGCTTGAAGGAGAATCTCGTAAGGAGTTCTTCCAGTTCCTCGATGAGGTCTGGGACTTCTTCCAGCTTGTTGGCGTGGGATTAGATAATGGGGAAGCTCTCGACATGACTAGGATCGAATCGAAATCTCATGAACTACAGCTATGGGCCGACAGTATGAGAGAGAAGCACCTTGATCGTATTTCTAAGGGGGTCTACCTTCCAGTCACTGCTCTGACTTATTCAGATATGGTCGTTGCGCTTAGAAAAATTCGGGCCCACTCTTATCTCATGGCGAGCGCTATCGAGAATTTTAATTCTAAACACGACTAACTTATTTTTGGCGCCGTCTTAAGACGGCGCATACTTACTCAAATATTTGTTGATTCCAAAAGCGGCTAGTGTCTCATCGGAAACAGCCTTAATCACCAGTTAAATATCTCTTAGGATATTTCCTGCAATGAAAAATCCAGGTATTTCGGTGGGTTAATTTTCGAAAACAACTTCCTGAAGCTCTCCATCTCTTCCAACGGGTGTTACTCTTTTTTGTTATTCTCATTAATTTTAAGATCCCTCCGATTTTCAATGTCTCTGGATTTTAAAAGCTTGGCCACCATTACACAAACATTTATCATCGCTCTATAATCTTAAAATTTTCGCAAGTTCGATTGCTGATTTCCTTTACCAAAGATTAATACTTTCTTCATGCATCGTCCTAGGGTCAGTGCGGCCTGTAGACCCGCAGGCCCTCCACTTACAATGATACAATCAAACATGGTGAACCACTTCTGCAGCTAATGTTATATGGAGTTTATGGTCACTCAATATCTGGTTTATAAAATGAAGGAACAGGTCCAACTACTTCAATTGATCAAAAAAAAAATACTCGATTTCACCTCAAGTGGAGAAGGCTTTTTTAAATTGTCCTCGTCATCTTTTTATCGATAGGAATTATTCGATTGATGAGATGTACAAAGATGATCCGTTAGAGATTTATCGAGATAAAGATTTTATTTCGACTATTTCTCAACCTTCATTTGTCCTTATGATGATAGATCTTCTCGAACTCAACCCAACAGATAGAGTTTTAGAAGTTGGAACAGGAAGCGGATGGAATGCGGCCCTCATGAGCTGTCTTTGTCATTCTGTTGTAACCATAGAAATTATACCCAAACTAGTCCGTGAATCTTCTGAGAGACTACAAAAATTAGGTTTTAAAAATATCCAAGTGATAAGTGGCGATGGGGCTTTTGGTTATCCCCCTGGATCCCCTTATGATAAAGGTGTTTTTACTGCTGGTACAGGAGATCTCCCAATGGCATTCCATGAGCAGATAAAAGTCGGAGGTCTGCTCCTTTTTGTTTTAAAAAAATCAGGAGCTGATCTTCTACTGGTTTTGGTAAAAAAAGAGGATCACTTTGAGGAACTTCGAAGAATTTCATGCTCATTTGTGCCACTAAAGGGAAATAAAGCTTCCGCCGAAGAGGTCGATTCCATAATCAGTTTGGGGCCAGCGGGTCGCATCCATATTTTTGCCAATCGGTAATTTTAATCTCATTGAATTATTTCAGTTATTTAAAAATATATTGAGAGTTTCCAATCCACCAATCATTTGGCATCATAGAGTGACACTTAACATTTGTGACAAGGATATTTTAATGGGATTAATTTTCTCTGCTCAGGATATTTTGGAACGATCACGTGGACTTACTTTTGATGATGTCCTCCTCATGCCAAGGCATTCTGAGATGAATTCAAGGCGAGCTCCCAGTCTAGAATCAAAGGTAACAAAAAACTACTCACTCCAGACTCCTATTATTGCTGCCAATATGGATACAGTCACAGAATTTCAAATGGCGATCAAAATGGCCGAGCTCGGGGGCCTGGGAATTCTTCACCGCTTTATGAGTCCTGAAGAACAAGTTCGGCAAGTAAAACTAATGAAAGAAGCAATTCGACCGCTCGGTCTACCGATAGCAGCTTCGATTGGGGTAAAAGAGGATGGAATGAAGAGAGCCGATCTTCTGGTTGAAGCAGGTGTTGATATACTTACTATTGATATTGCTCACGGTGATTCAGTGATGATGTTTGAAACTCTTCAGTATGTGAAAAAAAAATTTCCTAAGGTCGATGTTATTGCCGGAAATACGGCGACTCCCGAAGGCGTCAGAGGATTAATTGATCATGGTGCTGATGCTGTGAAAGTAGGAATTGGGCCGGGTTCTATGTGTACCACAAGAATCATCACGGGATGCGGAGTTCCGCAATTAACAGCAGTTGCGATGTGTGTTGCCGAAGCAAAAAAACACAATATTCCTATTATTGCCGACGGAGGCATTAAAACTTCCGGTGATATCGTCAAGGCCTTTGCTGCCGGAGCGCAAACTGTCATGCTGGGGTCAATGTTATCAGGCTGTCTTGAAACTCCAGGAGAGATAGAGGGTGGAAGAAAGCGCTACCGAGGAATGGCCTCAAAAGATGCTCAGGTCTCCTGGAGAGGTGAACTTCCCCAAGGGATGGCGGCCGAAGGTGAAGCGCGCTGGGTTAATTGCAAGGGCTCGGTTGAAAATATAGTCCACGAACTCTCTGGAGGTGTTCGCTCGGGTATGACTTACCTAAATGCCAACACAATTGCAGACGTTCACAAAAATGCCCATTTTATGGAGATGACTGCGAGTGGTATGATGGAATCCAAACCTCACGGTCTTTTTAACCAATAGGATGAACTTGTTTTCCGAAAATGCTCTAGACATAGTTCTTAGTTATCCAAAAGTCCAGGAGCTCCTTCAGAATAGGCCTGAGGACGCCGGCAAAATTAAAAAACTTTTTAAGGAAATTCATGGAGAGTTTTCTCCAACCTTAGTTAAGACAGCTGCCACTTTTATCGATGCCACATTTTTAAAGCTATACGATGGGGTGAACATTGAACTTCCTGACGGGATGGACTTTCACTCGTTAAGGGAAAAAAATCATATTATTCTTGTGCCCAATCACCAGTCCCATGCTGACTATGTTGCTCTGACTTATTCAATGTATAAAAAGTTTGAAGTTCCCTTAAGGGTGGCAGCCGGTATTAATCTAAATGTTTTCCCTTTGGGCCAGTTTTTCGGTAAAGCTGGGGCTTTTTTTATCCGCCGTTCTTTCACTGCCGATCAGCTTTATAAGATCACTTTTGAGGGCTACATTTATTACCTGCTCAAGACCGGACAGGTCGTGGAGTTTTTCTTCGAAGGTGGAAGAACCAGAACGGGAAAACTTTTGAAACCCAAGTACGGTCTTTTCCAGATGCTTCTCGAAGCCCATTCTCAGTTAAAAGAAAAACCCCTGATGTTCGTGCCGGTGTCTCTCGCTCACGAACACATCCCAGAGGAAAAGGCCCATGCCCGGGAATCTGGCGGTGGAACAAAAGTCCCGGAGAAGGGGACACAACTCTTTAAACTTTTTAAACTTATCAATACACGCCTCGGAACGATCCATATTCACTTCGGTGATCCAATCATCATGGACGGGTACAAGGGTGATTTAAAAGAGGCTACTCAGAACCTCGCCTTTGAGAACTTTAAGGCCGTTGGCCGAGGGATGCCCATCACTCCGTCATCTCTTTTGGCACTAATCTTGCTGGATGAACCTTCGGGTGCCCTTACTTGGAAGCAGATCGAGGACCGCGCTATCGATGTTATTGAGTATTGTACGGCTTTAAATATCCCCATTACGCCAAGCCTCAAGGGCGAACACTTTCCAGATTCGATTCGTTCGGCCCTTGATATGTTCATCGGGAACAAAAAAATAGAAGTTCTTAATCGAGAAAAACTCAATCAAGTTTACTACGTTATTAAGGGTGAGCGACGAGTGGAGGTTCTTTTTCACAAGAATATGATTCTTCACCATTTTCTTGTTCCGGCTATTATCAATGCTACATGGTTTAACGTCTGGAATGGTTCGATTAAAGACGGTCTCCAGCTCACGCGCTTTCTCATGATGAAGCGAAAAGAACTTAAATACGAGTTCTACCTCCCTACAATTAAAGAGATGATTCAGGAGGCGCTAAATATAATCTCCTTTGCTCTTGGAAGGCGCATGGAGTCTCTTGAAGAGTGCATGAAGCTATCAAGCCAGGAACTCTATCTGGTTGCAACTAAAGTCAGACGATTTTCTACAGCCCTCTCATACCTTTATGAGGCTTACTATATTTCAAGTCTTGCGATCAAATATCTGTCTCAGGAAAACTTCACGCAGGAAAGATTTGTTCAGGTCTCAAAAGAACTCTTTTATCTGGAGTTAGAGCATGGTCGAGTCATCAAGTATCCGGAGTCGTTTGCTGTTCCTATCATTAAAGACACCTTAATTTACCATCAGAATCAGAAAATAATTGATCGCAATGACGACCGAACCTACAAAGTGATTGACCAGTTTAAACTTGATGAATCTGTTGAAAAATTTATCAGAGATTTAAACGATCAGGTGGCGATCAATCTCAAGTTCAACAAGGCACTTCCTTGATTGAAAAAGCTCTTTTGCCAAATATCCGCTGGCTCGCTCTCCCATCGGTAGGGCTAGGTGAGGACTGGGTAGAGAAGGTCTTGAAGATTGATCACGACCTAGAATCTCTGGGTTACGAATTGGCGGAAGAAAGCGTATATCTTCTTTACTCTCACTCGGCCCGTGAGATTCTTCTGGAAAAGGGTCATTGCCTTATTGCCAGACCCGTCCTTGGCCCAAAAAAGATGCTCGAGGCACCTTTTCTTTTGAAAGATTGGATCGCCTCTGAAGTTTGGAAAGCTCCATTAAGAGGCGTAACGTTAGAGGAACTCCTGGGCCTAGTGGCACATATAGATCAAAAGCGTGAACTCAAGGAAAAACAACTGGAAAGAGGCTTTATTCTCTGTATTCGAAGAAGGCTTGTTCCTGGACTTTCAGTTACAATTGAAGTGATCTTCCCAGAATGACTTCTTGTCATGTCATACAAGGCATTGTATTTTTTGAATTATTTAGTAAGCCCAATTTAGTAATGGAGGTGGGTTATAAGCGAGAAAGTTCAGGAACCAAGAGTTAACGAGAGAATCCGTGCACACGAGATTCGATTAATTGGCGATGATGGAAAAGCTTACGGTGTAGTGACTCTTGCTCAGGCAAGAATCATGGCCGACTCTGAAGGTTTGGACCTAATCGAGATTTCCCCCAATGCAAATCCTCCTGTCGTGAAGATGATGGATTATGGAAAGTATAAATACCAAATTCAGAAGAAGCTTGCCGAGGCCAAGAAAAAGCAAGTTGTGATTGACGTTAAAGAAATGAAGTTTCGACCAAATATCGAGAAGCATGATTTGGAAGTTAAAATCACCCACATTGAAAAATTCCTTGATCAGGGGGATAAGGTGAAGCTTTTGATGCAATTTCGGGGACGTGAAATGGCGCACAAGGAAATTGGTCTCGCTAAATTTGATGAGATTGTTCGTTCCGTGGTGGAAAAAGGCGCTGTTATAGAGGCCCCTGCTAAATTCATGGGAAACCGTGTGATTGCTATGGTTGCCCCTGGTAAAAAGAAATAAATAGTACTTTATCTATTGGTTATCCCATGATAACTTCGTGCACTCTTTTGAAGAGTGCATTTATTTGTTTTAGGAGCGATGTATGTCGAAAATGAAGACTAAGCGCGCGGCTGCAAAGCGCTTTAAAGTTACTGCCACTGGGAAAATTAAGTATAAAAAAGCTCACCTTCGCCATTTACTTGTTAATAAATCCAAGAAAGCGAAGAAAGATAAAGGTACTCCAGGATATGTAAATCCTGCTGATTACCATAATGCTGCTTCTTGTATTCCATACCTAGTTTAACAACCAGAATTAATAACCATCGAGAGTAGAGAAATAGGGTAAAGTGGCGAAGGCCCCCCTATGATCGAAGAGGAGAAAAATTATGTCACGTGTACGCCGCGGATTTAAGGCCCGCCAGAGAAGAAACAAAATCCTTAAACTTGCCAAAGGTTTTCATTTCGACCGACGAACCAAGTACAAGCATGCCTCTGAGACTGTTCGTCGTGCTCTTCACTATGCTTTTATTGGGCGTCGACTTCTTAAAAGAGATATCCGCAAGCTTTGGATCGTTCGTATTAACGCTGGTGCTCGGATGCTCGGAACTTCTTACAGCCAATTCATCTCTGGTTTAAAGAAGAAGGAGATCACTATCAATCGTAAGATGCTTTCAGATCTTGCTGTTCACGATTTCAATGCTTTCAAAGCAATTTTTGAAGCGACTAAGTAATTCTCTTGTAAGAGGGTCCCTTGTTGGGCCCTTTTTTTTGTCAATTCAATAAACAAAAAATGTTTTCAACTGTTTAAATTCTTGAAATTTCGAGAAAATGGATTTTTTTTTTCTTGAACTAATGGCGTTTACTGCTAACCTATTAATAATTCTAAAAAAATGGCGATAAGCTTTTGAAACTTCATGGGAGACTTTCAATGAGCATGACTAAGGCAGACATAGTCGAGCGTATCTACAAAGAAGCTGGTTTCTCTAAGAAAGAGGCAGCAGAACTGGTGGACCTTGTTTTTAAAGTCATTAAGGACACGCTTGCAAAGGGTGAGAAGGTTAAAATTTCTGGATTTGGGAACTTTAGCATTCGGGATAAAGCAACTCGTGTTGGTCGAAATCCTCAAACCGGTACGGCCATGAATATCAGCGCAAGAAGGGTTTTGACTTTTAAGCCCTCTCAAATTCTTAAAGAGGACATTACTGAAAGGTACTCCCACCGTCTTGATGAGAATGGCAACGAGAATAAGAATCTGCCTATAAAAGAAGCTAAGCCGCGTGCTCTATCTTCATTTCTTAACAATGAAGATGACACTGTTTACAACGATGATATTGACGATGAGAATGACGACGATTAGTTGTTTTTCTTTTGAGTCATTTTCCTATGATTCCTAACAAGTCTAGTTTCAAATTTCAAGAGCTCACCCCGATCACTGGGGTTAAGCCTTACGTCATCAGGTATTGGGAAACTGAATTTCCTGAAATCGATCCCGTCACATCTGATTCCGGTCAAAAAATCTATGACAGAAAAGACATCGAAGCGATTTTAAAAATTAAGAAGCTACTTTTTGAAGAGAGATTAAGCATACCTGAAGCAAAATTAAAGATGTCATCTTCTCCTGTTGAACAAAGTGATGTCACTCAAAGTTCCGGCGACATTGAAGACGCTCCGGAATTACAGCTTAGACCTTATATTGAAAATGCTCTTGCTCTTATTCGAGAGATAAAGTCGAAGCGAAAGTGGTGATCCAGTTTCTAAGTTTTAAGTGATCACCCACGACATTTCTTTCGAGGTGTTGAAAATTGTCTAGTAGTTTCTCTTGGTTTTCTTTGAAGTAACAATTGAGCATCTTATTTAAATGTAAAAGTTGATAGCTTTTTATGATATCAGAAAGCTTCTTAAATGATGTAGTAAGCTCAACCAAGGCCATATCACAGCTTCGTAGGAAAGGATTGATAGCCGTTTCGTGTGCGGAGACTTCTGTAAAGATTAGCTCGTTTAAATCATCTAAAAGTTGAAAAGTTAAACCTATTTCTCGACCGAGTCGAAAAAAAATCATCTTCTCATGAAAATGATTAGTTGAAGAGAGAAGATAGGACCCGAGAGTGGCGAGTTGAATAAGTCTTCCCGTTTTTAATTCGTGAATTCTTATGACGTCTCTTAGTTCAACTTTTCCATCAGCACCCAGGTCCTTAAATTGTCCCTCAATAAGTCCCTTTGCACCAGTAGTCCAGGTCATGAGCTGATGGATCTGTCTAAAATTTTCATGTTTTATCCTGGCCAATTCCTGAAAAGAGGCAATGAGAAGGGCGTCACCAGCGAGAATGGCTTTCCATTCTCCAAATTGGGCATGGGTAGAGGGCTTTCCTCTTCTTATTAAATCATTATCCATTGCAGGTAGATCGTCATGAACGAGGGTGTAAGCATGGTGAAGTTCGACTGCGGCGGCAAGGTGCAAGTGATCTTTTTCCATCTTTCCATTAAGATCAATCGCTAAGGCTTCAATAAGACGAGGCCTGAAAAGTTTCCCCGCTGGAAAGACGGCGTAGTTCATAACCTGAAAGAGTTCGCTATTTTGACAAGAATTTCTAAGCGCTTTTTCGACAGCTTTCATCAGCATAGAAACCTCAAGGGGCCATAAGTTTTGGCTGACCTAGTGTACCGCCTAAGCGGATCTGATAGAAACCATCTTTTTGTTCATACTTTTGAAAGAAAAGTTCTACGAGGGGAACTGACTGTTTCAAGTTCTCAGTAAAAGCAACTTCACCTCGAAGATCTAGAGAGGAGAAGCTGATGTTTCCTTGAAGTAACATAATTTTTCCTGAGAAGTTCGCCCGCATCGGTGAGCTTGTGTCTCCTAGAATTATTTTATCTAGGATGACTCTTGAGGGGGATTCGGAATTTGCCTCCAGATAGAAATCGTTTACTTTTAAGGTTGGTGTCGTAAAGCCTTCAATGTTTTGAGATGGAATTTGAAAATCAGTGGAACGCCCCTTAATTGAAAGCTCCATAAGTGAATTGCTGTTATTAACGAGAGCTGAAAAGTCCAGCAAGACATTCCCTGACATCTTAAATTTTCCGCCAAGGAGAGGTTGAATCCTGGAAAGAGAGATGGACTGATCCTTTATACGTATGAGTCGTTTACCGAACCCCTGGACAAAGTAGAGGGCCAGAGGCTGAGAATTCAATTCAGTTTCAATTTTAAAGGGAATACCCAGGGGAGCAAAATTAATAAGGTGAAAGTTTAGATTTAGATAGTTGAGCTGGAGAGGATCACCAACGCGACCAAGACAGGCCGCAGGTAGAGACACGTCAGAGATGATAATTTTAGGCAGGAACCATTCAAATCTGATTTGGTCAAAATCAGGAGTGCAACCAGTTCCTTGAAGGTTTTTTTTCAAGAGTGTTTTAAACTGAGAACTAACAGGGTAAAAATTCAAAAAGGCGAAAATAAAAATAGAGCCGAAAATCAGAGGGTAGAAGAAGAATTTGATTCGACTTTTGTAGCTTATCTGTTCGAGCGATTGGATTTCACTCATCGTTGCCATTACTCTTCCTCTAAATTCTGAGCGTTACCCAGATGAACAGCTCGAAAATTACCATGGAGTAGATTTGTTTCGTTGTTTCTTTGAATATCGACGGACTGAATCCTAAACTTCTCCCGCTGGATCATACTGCTGAAAATGTTCATGAGCTCATCTGTCGAAAGGTTTGAAAACTTGAAATTTGCTTCACTCCGTTGAATATTCCCTGAAACTAGCTCACCAGTATAATCACTGACTGTAATCTTTGAAAGATCAACCCCGGTGGCAGACAGAAGATTCGACAGACGAGAATTCATCATGGACTCTCCATCAATTGGATTTTCTGATAGTATCATCGGAGAGATGTTTCGAAGGCTTTGTCTCTGTCCTATAATTTCATTGGCCTTCGTAATCAGATTTATCCGAGTTTCGAGGTTGCTTCTTATCGAGTTGTTCTGCCACCAGAACAGTCCCAAAAGAAGCACAGGAACAACGAATATTACAATCACCACGGCAGCCTTGAACAGCTTTTGCTGTTCCTCATCCAGTCCGTTATAAAAATCCTGGAGATTATTGTATCCCGGAGAAAGTTTAAACTTAGAGATGCGATCAAAGACGGCTCGATCAATTTTTTTAAAGAGGGGTATCGAACTTCCGGTGTTAATCTCTTCCATATTTAAAATCCTAGTGCAGAGATTGTTAGATGAAGCTTCGAAGAATCAATAGATGCTTGAACACTGTTGAGTCCAGAGGACTCTAGAAGACTTTTAAGCGACCTGAGTTCTTCCAGAGTTTCAGCGGTGAAAACTGCAGTGACCTCTCCTGTGTCATTTGACTTAAACTCGATGAGCGTTGCTCCGCTTGAAGAGGACGCCACCTGACTGATAGTGACTAGGGGAGAAAGGGCTTTAATCCCTATCGCCGATTGAAGTGTAGATATCTCTTGTCTGACATCTCTTTGCTTCTTTACTAAAGAATCATAAACAGGCTTAGGGTTAGCCACGGCTTGACGTCTGACTCTTCCAGGCACCTGTAGTTCATCGCTCTTCATAATCACCGTAATTTTTTTATTTATACCAGCGATATCACGCTCGATGAAAAATCTCTCCACAAACAAAGAAAGAAGGAGTATCGCCGTGGCCGTGGCGACTCTCACTGCGATAAAAGCAAACGAGAATAGCGGGACCTCTGAGGTCGATGCTTGCGCGAAACGACCGGTGAGAAGATTGATGAAGCGGTTTTTTCTACGAAAACCAATCGCCATCATATTCGCAATCGCAAACTTTGATTTATTCTTAGAGTTAAGATCTATCTTCTCTGCCTCAATCTTATCAAAGCTCTCGAAGAGGGTTACTTTAACATCAAACTTTTCTGTCAGATAGTTGCTAATGTTTTTTATGTTTGATGATCCGCCACAGATGAAGACATGCTGAAGATTTAATCCAAAGTTTACCTTGAATCCAACTTTCCAACGAAGGAAGTCAGATACAAGACTCGAAAAAACTCTTTCCATCGCCGCTGCAAAATCGCTTTGGGACGGCTCAACTTCTTGATACTGCGATGAGGTTAAGAAGAAGGCGTTCTGATGTTTATAAATGACTGCCTCATCTAATTCGATCTTATAGGTCTCTGCGATCATCTCGTTAATGTGATGACCACCGGTGTAGTTAATATGGTTCATGAGCAGGCGGGAGTTATAGAAGAAATATGCTTTCGTAGTCTTATGCCCTAAATCCAAAATGCAAAAAGGCCCGGCCATTGGATTGAGATTAAAGTAATTCTCAATTATGGAAGTATCAGTCGAAAGTATATTAGGGAGGATATTTTTTTCTCGGAGTGAGTTGTAAAAAGATTCAAATGCTCCTACTTTGACGAGTTCGACCAAGGCAGTATGCTGCGACTTCTGTCCTTCGAGCCGATAAGCGTAATGAATTTCGCTAAGTGAAAATGGAATATCCTCCTCCAGCTGATAGGGGAGCATGAGTTCAGCTTTCTTTTTACTTTTCACTGGCAGTGTCAAATACCTGGTGGTGAGCATACTCTCATCGGCCTGAAAAATGATTTTGGTATCAGGTCGAGCGATTGAGTCGATAATTTCTTGAATAATGAGTTGAGTGCACTCTTCAGATGTCTGGCCGGGATGATCAACAATAAAATCCCGTAGCGTGATTTCGCTCATATCAACATGAGTGATCCTACGTCGATCAACAAAAGAAGATAGGTACTTTACACTATAAGTTCCAACATCAATGGCCAATACATGCATAGTATTATTTTAACCAGAACCATTGAATTACGCCTACATAAATCTGATACTGGAAGGAGAGAGTTAGTTGATCTGTATTTCTATGACCCTAGGTTCCAGTAACTGAGCGTTTTGCTCTTGGGTAACACCACCAGGATTTTGAGAAGTCGTCATAGTTTGACCAGCTGGAGGATTTTTCGTTGTGGTTCCAGGTTGGGCACCTTGGTTGGGCGGGGACGGAACGACCTGCTCACTTTTTGGCAATAAGACGTAGGCGATAAGACGATAAGTTGAGCGATTGTAAGTCCCTTCAGAAATGACTTTGAAAAGATTTGGATTAGCTCCAAAGCTAATTCCCTTTTGCTCGAAGAGTTTCATACGCTCATCAAAGGCTGTATCACCCATGAGCCTTTCCTGTTCAACAATATAGCGCTTGAATTCTGCCTTTGAATTAATAAACTTTGGCTGATCCGGGTCGTCTCTCCAAATGAAGAATTCTCTAACATCCTCATCTGATAGTCCCGGGATCAGAATCCTGAGCATGTTTGCCGTAAGTTTATTAAAGTCAATTTGTGCCGCCGGATAAACGGAAAATTCGTTTTGGATCAGCTCAATGAGTTCATCATTCCATCCAGGTATCATGAATAATTCACTTGCCGATCCCATAGGACCATACTTCGAGGTAAGAGGAATTCTTTGAAATGCATTTTCAGCATCTGCCGCAAGAGGATCCTGGGACATAGAATTATAGTCAGAAATGAAGTACTTCAGATTCGTGATCATTTCCTGGTAGTTGATGTTTGAGTATCGATCATTAAAGGCTTCATCTTTTTCTTTTTTATCATCGACTAGCCTTTTTAGGAGGAAGTAGAGGGACTGATCGACAGAGACATCACTCATAATGGCATTGTCGGCCATGTTGAGAATGGAAGTTTCATCCTGGCCATTGTCTTGATTGGGATCAGGATTATATTTGGTCATGTCTATTCGAAGCATATTGAGGTTCAGGCGGTTGGAGATATTTTGGATCGTCACCTTCATCTCGCCCTCGAGGAGGGTGTCTTTTGAGAACTTCTCGATGGTCGATTTTAGAGCGGCACTGGCGCTTTCTGTAACAGGGATCGGATACATGAAAGGCACCTCCCAAAGTTGATTGAGAATTTGCTCTTTGACCATGTTTTTGGCATCGGCGTTGTTTTGAACGGCGTTGTAAGCTTCCCGGTAAAGCTTGAGTCTGGCCATCGCCAGTTGAAGACCTGATTCAGAAAGTAAGCGCGCTTGGGATTTATCCAGGATATTTGTTGCCTTAAGACGAGCAATTTTTGATTCGAAAGTAAATTCTCCGTAGATTGCCATGAGGAGGATGATCGCAGTCATAATCATCATCAGGGCGACACCACTGTCGTTGTTGAGAATTTTTTCTAAATCCTTTTTAATGTTTATCACTCGTCTCTCTCAGATTCAGGATTGGTGGAGTTTGGGCGAACAGGTGCAGCAATTCCTTGATTCCCAGGTTGATCAACCGGAGTCACCATCGGCCAGTTTGTTCTAAATACTCTGACCGATGTCCGTTTTGTCCCATAGGAATCATACCAGGACACAAGAACTCTCACGCCTCGTATGAGATTCTCGCCCCCTTGAACTGATCGGAGAGAAGTCTCCCAGGTACGCCGCTGCGGATCCCAAAAGTTAAATTCGAGTTTTTCTACATTCCTTAGCAACACTGCGCCCTTAACCCGTTCCACGTCCTCGATATTGATTCGTTTCTCAGTATAAGGGTCGTCTGAAGAGATATACCTGATGAGACTCTTTAGTCCTTTAGGAATTTGATTATTATTTTCTTCCTCTTCCGTTTGTTCCTGATCCGTCAATGAGTAGCGAACCCATGTGAAATGAGACTGCTTTTGATTTTCAACCTTTCTGCGGTTCGAAGTGGTAAAAAATTCGAAGACATCCTTATCTGGATTGTGAAACCTTGGGATCGGAAGGCCTTCTTTACTGACTCCCATAAAATGTTCATTTCTTTCGAACCGATTGATCAGGGACTCGTAGTATTGCTGAAGATAGGGATTAATCTGCTGTCCAGCCTGCGCAGTTCCTGTATTACCAGGTACGGTCGACCCATCCTGAACGCCATCTGGATCTCCGGAGACTATTCCTTGATTGGGGTTCATATTTAATGTCGTTGAGAAATAGAGAGGAGAGTAAATTTGAGAAAAGTCCCAATCGAAGCGGTTCATCGCGGTTTCGATCTGTAGATTATTTTCATTGATATTTGTTGTCCGTTCCATAGTTTTTGCCGCATCATCTGTAATACTTACGACTCCAATAGTGATGAAGGCCAGCAAAGTGATGGCAATGAGGATCTCTAAAAGGGTAAAACCAGCCTCGTTAGAAGCTGATATTAAGTTGGATTCGTTCATTATAATTCGTTAAAAAAGTAGAAAGTGTGAATTTGTATTTTGTTTCTTTATTGGTTACTGTGACTCTGGCTTGCCAAAGAACTTTTTCCAGGTTTTTTCTTAGTTCTTCAAAGACAATTTTTTCAATTGAGCTGTTTCTTTGTCCTTGGGCCCCTTCACTGAAGTAGTCACCTTCATAGGAGTCCATGGCCTCCTCTGAGGCTGCACCTTTCTGAGCAAAGAGTTGGGCAAAGTCCGGAACCGAGAGACGTTTGATCTCGAGAGTATACTCATAATTTTTATATTCTTTTTCTTCAAATGTCTTGGTTTCTAAAAGATTCGCAGTGGCGTTGGAAAACTTTGGTGGATTGAGTATGAGTTCACTGATTTTCTTTTCTGCCAGTTGCTGCAAGATGAGCTGTTCTTCGGACAATCTTGAATCGTCGACGTTATATCCTTGTGCAGTCAGGTAGGCAGTGATGAAAAAAGCGAAGAGAGTGATAGCGATCATCACTTCGAGAAGGGAAAAACCACGTTGATTGCTAATTATCTTGAAAGCCACTCTTTATAAACCTCATCCATTTTAGTTTGTAGGATATCTTCCAATTTCGCAACGCCAGAAGTTTTCAGAGCTTCAAAAACGCTCTTCGTTTCTGAAAGAAAAGGAGCTATCTCGAGATAAGCAATTTCTTCTATGGTAGAGAAGACAATAAGACCACCGTCTTTTTCACCGGTGGGATAAAAGTAGAGAGTGGCCTCTCCTTCTTTCATCAGTTGCTTTGAAGATGTGCTTGCGACTCCCAGGATGCTCACGTTAGGAGAAATCTCGTGCTTTATATCTTCAAACTCTTCAACCTTATTAAATTGTCTATCAAGGGCCGTGCGTTGATCATTTTCTGCCTTAATTTCTTCCAGACTCTGATTTCTTTTGCTTTCCGGCATATCGGGAAGAGGAAGGTTTCCTGCAGGTCCGTATTCCACCGTATACTCCACTGGAGATTTATCAAGTGATATGCGAAGACGAACAACAGAGTTACGAAGAACCGCCTCATTACCTGCAAACCGAACAGACCTATCAAGATCTTCGATGGCGGTCTGCAGATCGCGGTGTTTCTGAACATTTTCACTTGAAGGAACGGCCAGGAAAATGAGGGCCGCTAATACGAGAGCGACCAGGATTTCGATGAGTGAGAAACCCTGATCGTTTTTAAACAGACTAAAGGTCTTTGGAGCTGATATCGGCATCTGAATCTTCACCGCCTTCAGCGCCGTCAGCACCAAGGGACTTAATTTCAAAAGTCTTTCCATCGGACTCATAAATAAATTCACTGTCCCAAGGATCGAGAGGAACTTTCCCTCCTTCGATATATCCGCCCGGAGCATACCGCTTGCAGTCACGTCCTCCCTCGGGCTTATTGATTAGAGCATCAAGTCCCATGTTGGTATCTGGAAGGTAGTTACAGTCACGACGGAATTCTTTTAAGCGATCAGAAAGAGACTTAATTTGTATTTTAGCAGATGAAATTTTTCCTTCCTGGAGTTGTTCAAACACGCGACCGCCCACGAATGTTCCCGCGAGGGCGAGGAGGGTTAAAGCAATTAGAATCTCAATCAAGCTCATTCCCGCTTCAGACTTGAGAATTTTTTGGGTAATAGAAAACATATATAATCTCCTTAACGAAGCGAATTCATGTTCATCATTGGGATAACAACAGCGAAGACAATAAATCCTATCGCAATACCCAGACAAATCATCATAATGGGTTCGAGCACCGAAGTTAATCCGCTGATCCTAGATTGTACTTGATCCTCGTAGTTTTCTGAAATAATTTTTAACATGGGTTCAAGCTCTCCAGAACGCTCACCCAGCTTAATCATGTGAGTCACAAGAGGAGGAAAGTAGCCACTCTGAATGAGAGGCTGTGCCAGTGAAGCCCCTTCGGAAACCGATTGACGAGCCTTTTCAACGGCGTCTTTCATATGGACATTTGGAATAAGGTTTTTAACGATATTCAATGAGGCAAGAATGGGAACTCCTGAATTTAGTAAAGTTCCTAATGTTGAGCAAAACCGGCTAACATTGATCATTTTAATCAGGATTCCCAGAATAGGAAGGCGAAGTTGCAGGGCATGCCATTGTAACTGGCCTTTCCTCGTATTGATGTATTTCATGACGCCATAGATAACCCCTATGATTCCAATGATGACGAGCCACCAATAGTTCACCAGAAAGTTGGAAATCCAAATGCAGATTTTGGTGATGATTGGAAGTTCTTTTTTCATGGAAATGAATATCTTTGCAATTTTCGGAATTACAAAAATGAAGATCACGTTCATCATGACGAAGCCGAAGACGGCCATAATCACGGGATAAGTCATGGCACCTTTAATTTTATTTTTAAGTTTGACTTGAGACTCAGTGAAGTCGGCAAGACGCACGAGTACGATTTCGAGAGTACCAGAAGCTTCTCCCGCCTCTACCATATTGGCGTAAATTGAGTTAAAAACTTTCGGATGATCCTGAAGGGCCTTGGCGAGACTTGCTCCTTCGTTGACCTTCTGTCTCAGATCAGAAAGGACGAGCCTAAGATTCGCATTCTCAACCTGATCAGTGAGAGCACTCAAGGCTTCAACGATCTGAATCTTTGCTTTTATTAGAGTGGCCAGCTGGCGGGTCATCATCGCAAGATCATCGACGGGTACAGATCCACCAATCCTTAAGAGGGTAGGGCCTCCAGATGTTCCCTGGGCCTTTTGCTCCCGGATATCGATCAGCATGATACCCATTGCTTTTACCCGTTGCTTGGCAGCCACAATGCTCTCAACGTTAATCGTATTCTTAACTTCCTTTCCTGAGCGGTCCATTCCCTTGTAGGCGTAAATTGGCATATTATTCTGTCTCTTCCGCGTTCACAGCGCGCATGATTTCCTCAACAGAGGTAATCCCTTCGAAAATCTTGTCGAGAGCATCTCCGCGAAGAGTTCTCATGCCCGACCTGATGGCCGCTTTTTTAATGGTGGCAGCATCAGCTTTTTGAATGATGAGTGCTCTTATTTCATCATTGATTAGAAGAAGTTCTGAGACAACAGTTCTTCCGGCATAACCGGTATTTGAACAGCGCGGGCACCCTACGGGTTTAAAAGTAGTCGTGTGATCAGGAACCTCATCAATATCGAGCATGACCTTCTCAAAGTCAGAAAGATTCACTCTCTGCTTACAAGAGCTGCATAGAGTCCTGATTAAACGCTGGGCCAATACCCCAACAAGTGAAGACGATATAAGAAAAGGTTGTACACCCATGTCGATGAGACGGGTCGGTGCAGAGCTTGCATCGTTAGTATGAAGAGTGGAAAGCACAAAGTGACCAGTTAGAGATGCATTGATCGCCATTTCAGCCGTTTCTTTATCCCGAGTTTCACCCACCATGACGACATCCGGGTTTTGACGTAGTATCGAACGGAGCGCTACTGCAAAAGAGAGCTCAATTTTATGGTTCACTTGAATCTGAGAAATGCCAGGGATTTCATACTCTACAGGATCTTCGACGGTGATAATCATTTTGTCCGGAGAATTAATACGATCAAGACAGGCAAAAAGAGTGGTGGTCTTTCCGTGCCCTGTCGGACCCGTAACGTAAAGAACTCCGTGTTTACGACCAGCAAGATCGATGAGTCCTTCAAGAACTTTTCCCCGAAAGCCTAAGTTTTCTAGTTTTAGGACTGTATTGTTTTTTTCGAGAATCCTCATGACGATTCTCTCGCCAGACTGAATAGGAATTGTAGAAAGCCTGATATCAATGTCCTTACCGGCTATCTTGATTTTGATCCGACCATCTTGCGGAAGCCTTTTCTCAGCAATATCTAGACGGGCCATAACCTTAATTCGTGAAGACACTGCAGCATGAGTTTTTTTAGGTTGTCGAAGGACTTCAGTCATCACCCCGTTGATCCGGAAGCGGTAAACAGTTTCTCTTTCATAAGGTTCAATGTGAATATCCGAGGCACGCTCTTTAACGGCGCGGAAAATAATCGAATTAACGAAGCGTATGACAGGAGCTTCATCGGCCGTAGCATCGAGAATATCAATTGGGCCTTCAAGGTCTAGATTTTCTTCAAATTCTTCATCTTCAATGGAGTCAACTATGTTTCTATTGGCCTTTTCATAAACTCTGTTAATAGCGTCCTGAATCTTGAGCGGCGTCGTGCAGATGATCTTAACTTCTTTTTTGTAGATCATGGAAAGATCATTTACGACATTGAAGTTGAAGGGATTACTCATGAGAACGGTGACTGAAAAGTCTGTCTCAAGACAAGGAAGAACTTCATGATGTTTAGCATAGTTAATGGAGAGATCCTTCACCACTCCTGCATCAATCTCTTCTACTTTAACATCAACTTGATAAGGTATTCCAATTTGAAGGCACACGACTTTGATGAGTTCATGAGGATGGATGAAGTTGCGTTTCAGGAGGATGGCACCAATGAGGCCTCCTTCATTACGCTGTTGATCCAATGCCTCCTCGAGCTGAAGACGAGTCAAGGAAGTATGCTGGAGAAGGAGTTCTCCAAGCTTTTCCTTCGACAGCTCCATACTTTCTAAGAGACTGCTTGATTGTTCCATCTATTCCACCGATTTTCGGATGTCCTGATAATCAGGAGTTTCATCATCTTCAGGCGCATTAGGGTCCTCTGTTGGCACGCTATCTTCTTTGTTGAGGTTCTTGTAGTGATCAGCATCTGTCAGATCGTAAAGTGGACCTGCAATTTGCTCATCCAGTTTTGCATTAAGGTCAGTTGAGACTTTTGCATTTGGATCAACCTGATCTTCATCAAACATTTGTTTCATCCCTTGAGTTCTCTTATTTAAGACGCCTTTTGTGTTAAGAGAAGCAGTTTTGGCGTAGGGAGCGAGGATCTTGGGAGTCATGAAAAAGAGAATATTAACCTTCTCAACCTGACGACTCTTATTTTTAAAGAGCCATCCTAGTACCGGAATGTCACCAAGAAGAGGTACCTTATTATTCGTAACAACTTCTCGGTCTCTGAGTAATCCACCCATCGCAATCGTATCTCTGTCTCTTACCATAACCTCAGTAATCGCAGTCCTTGTTGTGGTCGGTAGACCAACTCCGGAATTCGGATCCCCTTGACCTGCCTTAAAGTCATCAATCTTTTGATTGATCTTGAGCTTAACAAACCTCGTTACTTTGTTGATCTGAGGGGTGATCTTAAGTGAGAGTTTAGCCTCTTGAGGAGTTGAACTAAAATTTTGAACGCCCCCTTGAGCAATAGTAGAGTTTCTAACCTGAACAGTATCACCCACCTCAAATGTTGCCTCCGTATTATCCAGAGCAAGGATTTGCGGAGTGGCCAGAATATTCGTGCTGGAATGAGAGGCAATGGCCTTAATAAGGGCATTCACCGCATTCACACGCACACTCGAGGATGTTCCAGTGGGGCCAGTTGTTGTCACAGTTCTACTTGGCCCTAAACCAACCCCTGCGACAAAGCCCCCGAGGGATTGAGGAACTCCTGATGCCAGAAGACCCAAAAGACCACTTTGTGCAGAACTTTGAGTTGTAAATCCTGCTCTTTGAACATTCCCCTGACCATAGGCCCCAACGTATTCAACCCCAAAGGCTTTGTTCTTCGAAACGTTTGCTTCCAAAATCAAGCCTTCAACATAAACCTGATCTCGAGGAATATCAAGTCGTCCAATTACGTCCTTTAAGGTCAACCAATCTGTCGGAGAGGCGGTGACAACCAAGGCATTATTATTTTTATCAGAGGTAATTTTGACCTCGGCCGAAAAAATAGGATTTTCTCCGCCGCCGCTGGAAAACGAAGTGAAACGGGTTGCTCCACCTTGTGCACCCGCTCCCGACTGGGCTGCTCCGCTGACAATGCTAGAGAGTGTTTTGGACAATTCTTCTGAATCACCATAATTAAGGTAATAGACATGAACCCTATTAGAACTAGAGGAGACAAGTTTAACGTCCAGCTTATTGATAAGATCCTTCAGCTGTTTTGCCCCCTCAGCGTTCGCCATGGCAATAATTGAGTTTGTCCGAGGCTCGGCTATGATTCGAGAAATAACAGAGGTCGATTCCGTGCTAGATGAGCTGGAAGAAAAGCGGGCCGTTGCCGTGCCGGTTCTGGAGGTTGCTCCACCCCCGCCACCTTTTAAAATATTATCTAAGAGCTTCGCAATCTCCTGGGCCGAAGAGTTTTTAACTTTCACAATCTGAAGTGACTCTTCGTGGCCTGGTATGTCTAGAAACTTAACCATTTTTGCCAGTCGATTTATGTTTGAGCCAGTGTCAGCGATAATGATCGTGTTTGTTTGTTTAATATCGATGATTCTTCCGTAGCGGGACATGAAGGGGCGAAAATTTCTCGCAATCTCTGCTGCAGAAACAGACTTAAGCGAAATCACTCTCATGACGTAATTTTCCGTATCCGGCGTGTAGTTACCTGTATAAATCTTGGTTGGAGTGTAACGTATGTCACGAGCATTAATTACTTTATAGAAGGCACCAGTTTTGATGAGGGAGTAGCCGGCCATATTTAGGGCCGCTAGGTAGGCTTTCCATGCATCTCCGACAGTTATCGGAGTTGGAGCAATGATAGAAACTTTTCCCTTCACATCTTTATCGAGGATAAGATTAATTCCCGTAAGCTTTTGCATATGTTTGGTGATTTCCATAATATCTGTGTCTGGGAAATCGAAGCTTTCCACAATCTCGGGACCGAAGGCGGTTTCAGGATTAAGGTTAACGTATTTATTATCCTTGCTCGCTGAGCTTTTTGTAACGTTGGAGGGCCTAGAGCCAAAGGTCGTTTGGTTAGCATCATCCTCATCATCAGATTCGAAAGCAGAGTCATTAGTATCATTCAGCTCAGTATTGCTGGCATTCTCGATTTTCTCAGCCGCCTTGAGTGCTGCCGCAGCGTCTTCAGCTGACATGGATTCATCTCCATCCTTAGTGGCAGCTTCTGGAGAAGAGGGGACAGCATCACTTCCGGAATTGGTATTGAATCTTGTTTGTGAACGGTACTTATTAAATTGTGCCCGAGCCTCAAAATTTCCCAAAAGAAGAGAAACAAAGAGGAGAGAACTCATCAAGGGTTTTCTTTGAAGTCTTGTCTTCATTACCGTTCGTCCTTATTTTTTTATGTTGTAATCTAAATTTGAATCAGTTCCTTCTCGGCGGATTCCTAGTTGAAGCTTGTCGAGATTTTTTATTTTAGCAAATATTCCCATGACCTCGTTCATGTCGTAGATCGGCTTACCATTAATACTGGTAATGATGTCCTGATCCTGAAGCCCTAGGTAGGGGAAAATGCCCTGAGGGTCTAGTTCCGTAAGTTTGAAAGCCATTGATCCATCAGGATTTTGAATTTTAATTGCTCTGGCTTGAGAAAGAACGGCTGCAATATCCTTGATCTTTTCATCAAGAAGAGCCTTCGAAATACTGAAGTTGTTTCCGACATTCTCTATTCCAGGTAATTTCCTGCTGGCCTTAAAAGCTCGACTTTCTGCAGGACTCATTACTGTAAATTGAGATTGGACAGACTCCCGGCCCTTTTCAGAAATAATGGATTCACATATGTCATTTTCAAGATTTTTAACAATCATTTCAAGCCGGGAAATCTTAAAGATCTTCGCCAGATTTGAGATTTGTTCCCCCTCTCGAACCTCCTGGATCGTGCGCTCTCCCCGAATTTGAACTGAAGCCAGGGATTTAACTGAGTCCTGAAGAACGACAGTGTTAATAATTTTGATAGGAAGATTGCTGGCCTGTTGAGCTTGTTCACATTTAGTATCGGCAACCTTTTTTTTCTTGGAAAGTCCGGTGTTTGTCCTAAAGAGGTTAACACTTCGGACCTGGCTGATAGACCCTACGTTAAAGTCTTCTGATAGATCAATTTCAGCATTATAATTTTTAGCAGAATTAACAACAGTGGCTCCCTTAAGAATGAGAGCTGTGGTTTTACCCATTGTGTAGGTAAAGAGTGAAATGATAAGAACCAGGGAGATTTGATGGATTGTATCTCTTGCTTCTCGAGAAAGTAGTTTCTCGATGCTGCGACTGATGTTGGGAGAGAGAGAGAAAATGTTTTCTTTATTTTTATTTCTCATCCCATCGGGAAGTTTCCATTGGCTAATCTTTGACTTCGTTAACTTGAGTCGTAGACCTGTGAAAGATTGCGTAAACTTATCTTTCAACGATAAACTTGTAACCAGAGTTTCATCAGCTTGAGAGGAGACATTAGTCCTATCGTCTTCATCGGACACTTCTTCCTGATCAGAAAAGTCTTCAGTATTCTTTCGGGAAATTTTTTTCAGGAAGTCTTTGAATTTATTTATCATCAATTAATTGTCATCAAAAATAATGTGATGTGCAAGCACTTGTGAAGATGAATAACACTAAAGTGAAATGATCGGACAAATGGTTACTGATTAGAATAGTCTTCTTTTTCTGTGTCCAAGTTCAAACATCCGGAATTTCTGTATTTTATTCGGTCACACCTTTATAATTGATCCGTAACAAGTTTATTTTTCAAAAAGGCTCAGCTATGTCAGCAAATGAAAGTTCTAAAGAAATTCCATCGATCGTTAAGCACATGTTCTATGGAGAAGTTTTTGAAGACGAAGTTTTTCCCTTCCCTCACTTGAATGAATCTCAGGTCGAAACGGCGAAGGCGATGATTGATGCTGTCGATAAGTTTAGTGTTTCAAATATTGATTCAGTAAAATTTGATAAAGAAGCAAAGATTCCCAAAGAAGTGCTCGATGGCCTTGCGGCGCTGGGCCTCTGCGGTTTGGGAGTTGGAGAGGAGTTTGGAGGTCTTGGACTCGATACCACTCTTTATGCCCGTGTTTTTTCTCAGGTTGCGGGGATTGATGGTGCCATAGCCACTACCCTTGGGGCGCACCAGTCAATTGGATTCAAGGCACTTTTGAATGAAGGAAATGATGAGCAAAAGAAATTCTGGCTACCGAGGCTTGCTTCAGGGGAGGTCATTGCAGCTTTTTGTTTGACCGAGCCGGGATCAGGGTCAGATGCTTACTCAATTAAAACAAAAGCGACCAAAAACGATGATGGTACCTATACCATTAACGGTCAAAAGCTGTGGATCACCAATGGGGGTCTTGCAAGCTTCTATTCGGTGTTTGCCAAAACAGAACATGAAGATAACGGTAAAAAAGTAGAGAAAATATCCTGCTTCATTGTTGAAAAGGAAAGAGAGGGAATATCCTTTGGAGAAAAAGAGGATAAAATGGGGATCCGTGCCTCTGAAACTCGAGCTGTTTTTTTTGACAATGTTAAAGTTCCAGCTTCAAACATTATTGGAGAACCGGGAAAGGGCTTTAAGATCGCTATGAACGTTTTGAATACGGGCCGACTTTCTTTGGGCTCTGGTTCCGTCGGTGGCATGAAAACTATTTTAAAGCTGGCAACTGCACAGGCAAAGACCAGAAAGCAATTTGGAAATACCATTGACAACTTCGGCCTAATTCAAGAGAAGCTAGCTACAATGGCCGCCAATATCTATGCCTCTGAATCGATTGTTTACATGACGACTGGCAAGATTACTCAAGGAATGAGTGACTTTTCCCATGAATCGGCTATTTGCAAAGTTTATTGTTCGGAAAAACTTTGGGACACGATTGATAAGGCTACCCAAATTGCCGCAGGGAATGCTTATATGAAGGAGTATCCTTATGAAAGAATTATGCGAGATAGCCGGATCAATCTGATCTTTGAAGGTACGAATGAAATTCTTCGTATTTTCACCGCTCTTTCCGGAATCAAAGGACCCTCTGACGACCTTAAGGAACTTGGCAAGATTGCTGATGTTTCGAAAGCATTTCAGGACCCTATTAAATCGGTAGGAATTTTGACAGATTTTGCAAAAAAAAGGATGAGCCGCCGCTTTGGAAATAAGACTCTCACCAAGGTACATCCTTCAATGGAGGGACATGGAAATCATTTCTCCACTGCGCTCAAAGATTTTGCTATTGCTGTTGAAAATACAATCATGAAATTCGGAAAGAACATCATCGGAAATGAACTGCTTCAGATGAGAATTGCTAATATGGCGATCGAACTTTATGTTCAGCTTTCTGTGCTTTCTCGAACCACTTCGATTCTAAATAGAGCTGACATTTCTCAGTCAGACAAAGACTATGTGACCATGCTCACAGAGTTGATCATGAGAGATAGTCGTCAAACTTTTACCAAGAATTATAAACGGCTCAACTCGAGTTACGACAAACTCCTGCCAAAGATTTCTAAGGCCGTTAGTGAGCGAGATGGCTTTGGATTTGACATCGTTGATTTCTAAGATTTTGAGATGGACACTATTTGGTGCCCATTTACTACTATTATCTTGTGCAGGCAGAGTTGAAAAAAGCGAAGACGAGGAATCCATTCGTCTCTCTGAAGAGCTCGACTCCCTTTCGCGCAAGGTGCATAATTTCAATGCAGGTCCGACAATCAAAGATAATGAATTATTTTTGGATCGAACTAAAGACCTTGGTCTAGAGGAGCTTTTTGCAGTCTCTTTCAATGCGATAGATCTCAACTTTGATGGTTATACGGATCTGGTAATTCTTCCCACTTATTATTCAAGGCCAAAGTTTTTTATTTGGAACCAGGAAGCAGCTCGATTTACGGTTTGGGGCCACGACCCTCTTCCTGCGGATTTTAAGGCGAGCTTTATGGCCTTCGTTGATATCAATAAGGACCGAGTTCCAGATCTCATCTCCGGAGTCCTGAATCAACGCAGTGAAGTGAGTCAGATACCCCTCAGAATTTATCAGGGGAAGATTGAAAAAAAACGACTTTCTTTTGAAGAACTTTCTGGTGCGATTAATCTTCCTATTGAGCCCACTTCCAGTGTTTCTTTCATCGACTTTGATCTAGACGGATGGATTGATATCTTTGTTTCCAATTGGTTTGATAACAGGAATGGCCAGCATTTTCCAGTTTCCGATCGCCTTCTAAGAAATCAGAAGGGAAGGTTTATTGATGTTAGTTCTCTTCTACGTGGAGAGATCGATAAGGCACCTGATCAGATTTTTCCACCTAATGCTCGGCCAACATATGGTTCATCTACCTGCGACGTAGATCAGAACGGATGGCCTGATATTATGACTGTTTCATCTGCCGGATATAAAAACAAGCTTTGGATGAATCTGCGTGATTCAAGAAGCGGGGATCGCTTTTTTGAAGATGTTGGTGCGATTTCCAATTATGGCTCTGATCCTGATGGAAGTCTTATTCCCACGGGTGGAGGTCGTACCTTTTTTAGTGCGTGTAATGACTATAATGACGATGGACTTATGGATATTTTTTTAGGGGAATTATCTCATGCCTATGACATCGAATCCGTAGATCGCTCAAGTGTGTTGACTGGTTCAAAGGAAACATATCCTCCGTATTTTTTGAGAACTGAATATGTTAGTGACTCTACTTCCGAATCGTGGAACCAAGGTGACCGCCGTGGTGTTTGGGTTGATTATAACCTTGATGGCAGACTTGATATTCTTGTCGACAATTCTGGTTTCCCACCTTATTCACGTCTGGTCCTCTTTGAACAAGATGAAACGAAAGCCTTTCTTAACGTAGCCTCACAAGTCGGGATTGACGTCGTAAATCCAGCTGGAACGATCATTATCGATGTCAATAGGGATGGTTTGCCCGACATTCTTACTGCACAAAATAATATTCGCCGTTCAGATATTCCTCCGCGCCTTTACCTATTTGTTAATAACACAGATCGCTCAAGTAAAAAAAGTCTCCGCATTCATCTCGATGGAATAAAATCGAATTCTGACGGAATTGGCGCCATGGTGATGCTCTACACAAAGAAGAAAGACAGAAAAGTTATTCAGCGCCGTTGGAATGAGTCGATCCAAGGCGGTTTACCCTCTCAGAATGAGAGTGGAATAGTTTTTGGAGTCAGTGACGATATTGAGATCGCGGGGGTCAAAGTAAGATGGCCCATTCAAAAACAGAGTGGATTTTCGAGAGGAGAAGTATTAGAAAAACTTTACCCTGTGAAGGCTCATCTTAAAGGTCCTCACACGGAGCTAACTCTTTGTGAGGATGGAAAAATTTTAAAAGGCAAAATGTCCTGCCAATTTTAGCGAGAATTTGAAGCTCTTTTCTTTATAACCTCGACCAGTTCCTTAAGGTGTTCAGGCATGTGCTTAAAATTCAGGCTCGAAAAATGTACATGCTGTTTTTGAAGTCCCTTAAGCTCATAGGACTTAAGGTTGAGATCATCCACCGTATGGTCTGGAACGATAGCAAGACCCACTCCCTTTTTAACGAGTTTAAGAATCGTAGTAATCGAATTAACGACGATGATTTTCTGAGATCTTTTTTTATAGAGATGAAAAAGGTGGTCCTGTTCTGAGTAAACAATCCACGGGTGGTCTGAAGCTTTTTTGGGGATTATTTCCTGCTTACTAACGAGAACCATTTTCTCTTCAAACAGTTTAAGGGAGGTGACCAGGTCGCTTTGAATGTTCTCGGCCGTAAAGATGACATCGTACTTTCCGTTATGGAGCTTTTCTTTGAGTTTATCCAGGGTGTTGACCTCGACTAGAAGCTGATGCTGACTTACTTTACAGAAATCAACCATAACATCATTAAACCACGTTTCGAGAAGG
>JBEIFX010000029.1:0-27082 GCA_040382195.1 Halobacteriovoraceae bacterium
GTCATTGCTTTCTGTGGTCAAAAGATTTTTTCTCAATCTTGCCACGTAGAGCTTGTAATTAAGTAGGTCAACATCAGTTGAGTTCTTATGAATAAAAAAGACCCGAGCCTCCTCACCGTAAGGAACTATTTTAACGTGACTAAATTCTGACAATGTAACATATTTTAGAGTTTCATCGTCAGCGAAATTAATTTGCGAGTCAATATTGTGCTCAGTGCTGGAATCGAGATTGTAACTGTACATACCGATTTTGTATTTGACCTCTGGGACAGATGTTTTTGCTGCTACAAAGACATTTTCTGTATAAGAGCTTGACACCTGAATATCAGTCACCGAGAAGCCCGAGAAGATGGTGCGTTCCTTTTCAATGGCATCGAGGGTACTGTTGAGCTGATATAGTTTTGCGACACTACCACTGTAAGTGGCCAGTGCAACCCAGAGATTTGTACCGTCAAAGTAATTGTCAAATATTGAGGCAGTATCGGTATTTAACACTACCGGAGTACTATGTATTCCACCCGTTGATTTCATATACTTTCCCGCGTCGCCTTTGTAGTAATGGATTTTATTTCCAGCCCCAGAGGCAATAAAAGGAAGGTGCCAACGTCCATTGGCCACGAAGATTTTTCCAACTTGATTGGCAACACTGGAATCTCCAAAATCCTCTGAAGCGTCAAAATAGTCATTCTCTAGAGAGCCATCGATATCCACCAAACCTTGAGTAGGATCAACTTTTTTTGCAGAAAAGCCCGCAAGTTTAAAATCCTGAGAGTTATTGATAATATCAACTAGACCTTGGGCCCTCGTCGCATCACTGCAGCCGCTACAAATCCTGTTGATACCATTACTAAATGTATCAAAAGTGATAGTAAAATCTCCGAGGTTTGTTGTCTTCAGTTGAAAGAGACCACTGCTTTGTCCTGTGAAGTCAAATGAAAATCGAGGTACGTCTGGGTTTCCACTCACTGGGTTAAGTTCACAATTGGCCTCGAAAGGCAAACACTCACTCGACATTGTAAGGTAGTTATATGAGAACCCCATCATCCCCGGGTGATAATTGATGGAGTTGGTGTCTCTTTTAGGAGAGATATCAATGCGCCTGACTTGTGGGTAAAATTTGTTATTTACTCCAGACTTAGACGCAAGATAAGAGATGTAAAGATTTCTTATTTTTCCATCAGTGCTTACATATCCAGTGATAGATAAATTTTTAACTTCTGCCGCGGAAGCAGTTTTAAAAGCTGGAAATGAGACAATGGCCTGTTGCTCTTCATGGATGCGGTCTATGCCTTTTCTGTCTCTTGTGAGAACTTTTTTAACATGAATCTGTTTATCATTTCCGATCATGGCAACATAGACGGCTGTTGCAGGATTCCCGGTGGCTGTGATATCGCCCGAAGCTTCGTGCCACAAGGCGGTTTCTTTTCCCGCCTGTGTCTCGAGTTTAGAAAGTTCAGAAGGGAGAGCATGAATTTTTGCCACATTGTTGAGCACTTTGACTTTCCAGTGCTTACTGGCATCAGAACCATTAATTCCATCTGTACACGGTGATAGAGTGGGATGCACTTCTGCCCTAACACTGGTCGGCTGATCTTCCACACAAAGCTTTAAGCGAAGCTCTCCGGAAGCCCCCACTGTCAATAATGAAGGGGTCCAGGTGAGGCTCAAGGAAGTCGCTCCGGTGATTTTCTCCCAAGTCGTGTCACTTTCTTTCCTAACAAACCACTGGTAGCGGTTGGGTTTTTCGGAAGTAGAAATTGAGAGATCTGAGAGGAAGGAGTTTGAATTTTTAATGGTAAATGGTGCCCCCACAAAAACTTCATATGTTTTTTGAGTTAAGTCATTTGTCTGGGGGCTAGAGCTTGCAGTATTAAAAACAGGAACTGGGTTGATGTTTTTAATGAAACTGCTGACTTCCACCGAAGCAGTCTTTTTCAAGCCAGCATTATTAGGAACATCCTCAACTGAGACCTGAAATGTTACTTCGCAATCTGCATCTCGGGCAATATTGGCACAAGGAGTGTCATGTAAAAAATTTTGAGAAAGGGTGTAGTTCAGGTTTAAATCAAGAGGATTCGTGTCAGAGGTGCGATTTATTAATCCGGTTAAGATGGGAAGAGAAACAGAACTGCAGTCATTGGTCTTACAATATCTGATGGCATAATTAAAGTGGTCTCTTTCCTCGTCAGTAATGGTTAGAGTTAGAGGAAGATTTGCCCCCTCACTTACGGGTTGGGCCGAAGTACCCCCGACGGAAGCTGTGACTGCTAGCGAATTATTAACTTCCTTGACTTTTCCTTGAGCAAAATTCCAGATGAGGGCAGTTGAAGTGGAGCGAGTTGAAGTAATAGGAGAGTCAAAGTCATAAATCTCTCCTTTTATCTGGTAATTGATATTGGCTAGATTAATGGGTCCAGTGGCACCATAGCTTTTAATATTGAAGGTGCAGCTAAAGCCGTCATTATAAGCATAGGGAATTGTCTCGCCTACTCGGGGGCATTCATCCAGAAGACTTCCATTATCTCCTAGAAGTTTTAAAGAGTAGCCAAATTTATTTAAATTGGCAGGAATGGAGTAAAAGTCATCATTATCTAATTTGATTTTTACTGTTAAAGACGTATCAGAATTGACTTCACAATTTAATGGTGAATTAGTACCAGAACAAAGACTTACTGTGGGAGCAGCAACGGTTGCTATGGTCCCAAAAGAAACGGCTGGTGGCCTGTTCTGAGGTCTCACGTCAAACTTCCAGGTGATGGGATAGGTCGCAGGACTGGGAAGGGTGATGTTGGCGTTTGAATAAAACTCCTCGGATGCTTCGTCGTAGACTTGGGCAACAAGATTTTGAGACTCAGTTAAAGTCGTAGAGTTTTTAAAAATCACCTTGGAGAGGTCAATCCCTCCATCACTTAAGCAGATCGTGCCATTATTTTCAGAGGTCTTTACAGATACAACATTATTTCCACCAACATAAAAATCCACTCGAACGAATTTTCCGTCATTGGGATAAGTGCCCGTTCCATTTTCTACGGTGATACAGTAATTTCCTTGGGCAGTGGAAGCAGGAGTTGTCATCGGAATGAAGTTATAGGCCGTTTTTTCATTGTAAGGAATGTGGTTGTAGGCAACAGAGGTCGTTGTAAAAGAAGGCGTTGGGCCTGTCTTATAAATGTTTTGGGCGATAATTTTGGAAAGAGCAGGATGCTTTACTGCAATGGACCACTGCCTCTCACCAAAGAGTTCTGGCATTTGGTTAATTGCTCCGTTTGTCACCCGAGCGGTAAGAATATAGCTTCCTATTCCTAATGTCGCTGGATTAAAGTCAAAACTTGATGTGTGAACGGCGTTCGTGTCCCTGTTGGTAAAGGGTTCTGATTTTGTCGCTACAGTCGATCCCATACGGGTCACAGTCCATTCAGTTTTAAAACTACTAGTAACTGCAGATTTATTGTTGGATATCGTGACTTTGAAAGTTTTAGGTAAATCCCTGGGAGTAATGTCAGAGGAGAAATCAACAGGATCAACTGCCGTAAGGATTGGTTTAGGAACTTCAGTAATGACTACAGAGAACACATGCTCGTCTACCACAGCATTTCTTGCATCTTTAACAAGCACCTCAAAAAGATGGGTGCCAATTTGAGCTCCAAAGCTTCTCGGGATGAATCTGTATTCGCTTTTGGCCCCAGAGGTCATAGCAGAAGAGAGAGTTTCTGTTAGAGCGTTATATCTTCTTGTCCATTGAACAGAGTATTTTTCAGCGTAGGGATTTTTAATAGTTATAGAAAGAGATTGAATATTAGAATCATTTTTATTAAGAAAAAGCGTGCTTTGAGGGGAGAAGGTGTCAACATCGATGAAAGCAGTGGGGCCTCCGACGACCGGAACACAGGTGCGGAGTCCAGCATTGAATGCTTCGTTCGTTCCGCAATCTGTTTGCTTTGCCATCGGCACGCAGGCAGAAAGTCCCCATAGGGAAAAAATGATAATCCAGAAAGTTTTTAAACCGACCATGGTCTCTTCCTTTTCGATCCTTCTTGAGAGTTATCGGGAGTTTTCTTAAAATTCCTTAGACTTGGGAGTTTCATAGTTCAATTGTCTCACTTACCCAACTGTGCTCGTCGGAATTACCTGAGCTACTCTTTATAATCCGATGGTTTACAAAGACTTTCCCGAGAGGCAAAATAATCCCATTGTGTGAATTGTTGCCCAAATTGATTGGCAAATAAGGGAGAGCGACCTATGTTTTCTTTCTTTAAGTCGACTGAAGAAGTTTCAAAAAAACAGGGAAAAATCATCGCCCTCATGAATCAAAAAGGAGGTGTTGGAAAGACCACCATGGCCTTTAATCTTGCCCATGCCTTTCATCATCAGGGAAAGAAAGTTTTGTGCATCGATATGGATCCTCAGGGTAACTTCAGTTCTCTGTTTGATCTCTCTGTTGATGAGTCCAGAAAAAATATCCACCATCTTCTTCTTAATTCAGTTAAAGAACTTAAGGCCCTTCATACGCCAACATTTATTAATGATGTCCTTATTAAAAGTGAAGAGGGGATTGATCTCATTCCATCTGGCCAAGAGCTATCAGGTTTTGAGCTGACTGTGGCGGGTATCAATGCTCCCAGACAACTTGTTTTAAAAAAGTTTATTGAAAAGCTTGATCTTCGGTCACAGTATGACCTTATTATTATTGACGGTCCGCCCACACTGGGTCTTTTGGTGGTTAATATTCTATGCGCTGTGGATGGTGTGCTCTATCCGTTCGTTCCGGATCGCTTCTCTGAGCAGGGACTTAAAAATATCCAACAAGTCGTTTCTGACATCGCTGAGATGGAAATCACCTCCACTCCTAAAAACCTGGGCTACATCCCAAACCTCTTTGATACGAGAAGAAAGCAGGCAACAAGTGACCTTGAGCAAATCCGTGCCACACTTGGTGAGGGTTTTGTCCATGAGCCCTTTACCAATAAAGTTCAGTTCGGTAAGTCTCTTGCTCAAAGAAAGTCTGTTTTCCATTTCAAGTCAAACGAGTACAAGGATCTTCAGAATCAATTTTTAACGATGACTCAAGCAGTTCATCGGGAGCTTCTATCATGAAAATCAAGAATCCTCTTTATGTTGTAAAAGGAAAGGACGTTCTCGAAGCCTCTTCCGTTCTGGATCTTGTTTTTAAAAAGCTTAACCTAGAGCCGATGATCAATATTTTAAAGAATGTTTTCATGCTTCTTTTGGAAGTCATAGAAAACTTTGCCTTATTTCAAGCGGTAAAGAGTTTTATTGATGAGTTCATTGGAAATGTTCAGAACTATGGAAAAAAATTCGGACTTCTCTCAGTTTAAAGACTGCGACGTCTTGGCCCAGCCGTTTTTGTGTTCACTCGATCCTCTTGGGAATCTTCTCCGAAATAAGTGCGCTCAAGACTCGGACGATTAAGAGCTCGGTTTTTTTGTGATTCATCATCCACCGAGATGGTGTTGATTTGGATCCGGGCCACAGATTCCTGAAGAAATTGAAGCTCCTGATTAAGGATAATGGCCTCTTCTGCCGGAGAGACCGCTCCCAGGGAAGTGGTGATAAGACTCAAGATGAACAGAAGGAATTTTTTCATGGCACAAATCTCCCTTTTATCATCCTAGCTGTAGTTGTATAAAATTTAAAGAGTGATTGAAAAAATGATTGATTTAGAGCTAAAAAGCTATGATTTTGACCTACCTAAGGAGCTGATCGCCGATCGACCAGTGGCAGACCGCCACTCCTCACGGCTTTTGGTTTATGATGAGGAGAACGACAAAATCACCCATTCGACATTCAAAGAAATTCATCAGTTTCTCCCTCCTCGTTCTACTCTGATTTTTAATCGATCTAAGGTATTTCCCTGTCGTCTTTTGGGAAGAAAGTCCTCAGGCGGCGAGGCCGAGGTCTTCATTCTCTCACTTCTTCACCGGGAGGGAATTTATGAAGCGATGATCCGGGCATCAGGGAAAAGACGCCTTGGGGATACATTTCATTTCGACGATCTCACCTGCACCTTAAAAGAGGTTAAAGGAGACGGGACTTTTGGCGTTTCATTTAACCTTGACCAAGAGGCCCTTATTGGTCGCCTTGAGCGGATTGGAAAAATTCCAATCCCTCCCTATATCCGGAACGGGGAATCGGATGAGGAGGATAAGAAAACCTACCAAACGGTTTTTGCCAAAGAAACAGGCTCCGTCGCCGCTCCAACGGCAGGACTTCATTTTTCTCTTGAGCTTTTAGGAGAACTTCAGTCAAGAGGACATGATCTCGCTACCATCACCCTTCATGTTGGGGCAGGCACTTTTGCTCCGGTTAAAGCAGAAAATATTCTTGAGCATAAAATGCACGAAGAATTTTTTAGCATCGACTCTGAAAATCTAAGAAGAATTCAAAATGCAAAGTATCGGATCGCTGTTGGAACGACGACTCTCAGGACCCTTGAAAGTTCTTGGAATCAGGGAAGAGTTGAATTTTTATCTCCTGGTTCTTGGGAATCTACTTCTATTTTTATTCATCCGGGAAAAGAAGTTCATTCCATCGATGCAATGGTGACTAATTTTCATCTTCCCCAATCTTCCCTTATTATGTTAGTGAGTGCTCTCGTTGGTAGAGAAAAAACACTTGAACTCTATCGTCTGGCGATTCAGGAAAGATATCGATTCTTCTCCTATGGGGACGGGATGCTCATCTTGAGACGCAAAAAGGCTTGAAATCATCATGTTTATTTTCTCAATGCTTGCTTAAGGTGCAGTTCTTGGTTTATAAAAAAATTATATCCTTTCTACTTCACTTTTTTTACGATTAAAAATCAGATCGATGCCATGAAAGTGATTTTGAAAATAAGATGAAATAACTGCCTATTGAATTCAGTTTAATAGTTTCATTAGACGTAATAGGACATTTCGGATATTTAGATTTCATGTCATTTTTTCAGCTCGAAGCAACTTCAGGTGAGGCCCGTGCGGGCCGGATTTACACATCTCGTGGAGTGATCGAGACTCCAATATTCATGCCCGTTGGGACCCGCGCGTCAGTGAAAACACTTTGGCAGGAAGACCTTGAGCGATTAAATGCCCAGATTATTTTGGGAAATACTTATCATCTTTTCTTGCGACCAGGGCCAGAGCTGATTGAAAAAATGGGGGGCCTTCATGAATTCATGAGTTGGCAAAGACCAATTCTCACTGATTCTGGCGGCTATCAGGTTTTCTCACTCTCTGATATCAATAAGCTTACTGAAGAAGGAGTGACTTTTCAGTCTCATATCGATGGAACAAAACACCTCATCACACCCGAAAAGTCCATGGAGATTCAGCGTTCCTTGGGGTCTGATATTGTTATGGCCTTTGATGAGTGCCCCAAGCTTCCTGCCTCAAAAGATACTCTAAGAACTAGCATGGAGCTCACTCACCGCTGGGCCAGGCGCTGCAAAAGTGTGGAGCTCAAATCTCACCAGCACCTTTTTGGTATTATTCAAGGGGGCCTTCACTTTGATCTTCGCACTGAGAGCATGGAGGGGCTTAGGGAGTTGGGCTTTGATGGTTATGCTTTGGGGGGCCTATCAGTTGGTGAAAAGAATGATGAGATGGTCGATTTTTGTAAAAAGTTTGTGCCTAGCATGCCCAAAGAGAAGCCCCGATATCTTATGGGAGTAGGGAAGCCGTTGGATGTTCTCAATGGCATCAAAGCAGGGCTTGATATGTTTGACTGTGTGCTTCCAACGAGGAATGCTCGAAATGGTCAATTCCTTACGACGCATGGCCCACTAAATATTAAAAAAGCTCGTTTCCTTGAAGATAAGCTGGCCCCTGATCCAGAATGCTCGTGTCAGGTTTGCGGGCGTTATTCCCGTAGCTATATTCGGCATCTTTTTAACGTCGGCGAATACCTATCGGGTCAGCTCATCAGCTATCACAACATTTACTTTTATTTACAAATGGTGAAAGGGGCCCGTGAAGCTATTTTTCGAGGAGTGTTTGACGATTATTACCGGACATTTTATAACAATTACACTTCCAATAAATGGGAATAAAAAAGGAAAAACATGTTAGATATTTTTATTTCGACTGCTCATGCTCAAGCTGCTTCTGCACCAGCTCAGCCTGCTTGGGTTTCATTCATCCCCTTCCTCCTTATTTTTCTTGTGATGTATTTTCTTATGATTCGTCCACAGAAAAAGCGGATGGATGAGGAACAGCAGTTTTTAAATAAACTTTCCCATGGAGATGAGGTTTACACGAAATCAGGAATTCTTGGTAAAGTGACTGGGATTGCTGATAAAGTTGTGACCATTGAAATCGATGGCGGCACAAGAATGAAGGTTCTTAAGTCTCACATCGGGGGATCGGCCACGGCCCTGTTTACTGAGCCAAAGAAGTAACCCATGTTTGGTCTGGGGTTTGGAGAATTAGTTGTTATCTTTATTATTGCTCTGATCTTCATTGGGCCAAAGAAGTTACCGGAATTGGCTAAAGGTCTAGGGAAGGGAATTCGTGAATTTCAAAATGCTGCCAAAGGTTTTGACGACGAATTGCAAAACTCTGAGGACTCTAGGACCAAACCTATCGCTGACGCTACCCAGCAGGATAGTGAAAAACCTGTTGATGAGACGACTCCAAAGAAAGACACGACACCTTCGTAAAATAGGGGCATGAAAGGCCCCTTCTCTCATTGCTCTAATCACTGAAATTGTTTAAGATTTCTCTTACTTACTTTGAGAAAGACCCTTTAAAGACACGGAGTGTGACATGGCCAGAGGATGGTTGTTTCGTTTCAGTATATTATCTGTTCTTGCCGCTTGGGCCCTGATGTCGGTCATACCGACTTTCTTTAATCTTAATGAAGACAGTGCTTTTCCGGTAAAATCAAAGATCAATCTTGGTCTCGATCTTCAGGGTGGACTTTACATGGTCCTAGGGATTGATTTCAACAAAGTCTATCGTGACGAAGTTCTTGGTTACGCGAGAAAGGCGCAAGGAGTCCTTAAAGATAATGGGATTGAGTCCAGTATCGGTACTCTTGATGCCTCTGATGCCAAGGATCCCAAGCACTCAATCATTCTTGCCAAAGTGAGTGATGCAGATTCTGCCAAGGCTAAACTTAAAGAGTTTTTTGGCTATCCACTTCGACTTACAAAAGATGAAGGGGTGAATCTTCAGTATGGTTTAGGTAGAGAATATTTAGTGGAAATTGAACAAACTGCTCTTTCAAAATCCATCGAAGTGATTCGCAACCGGATTGATGAATTCGGAGTCACTGAACCGGAGATTGTTTCTCAAGGGGCAGACCGAATCGTCGTTCAGTTACCGGGAGTAAAAGATATTTCCCGCGCTAAGGATCTCATCGGTCGCACCGCCAAGCTTGAGTTTAAGTTTGTTAACGATGAAATTCCTTTTGCCACACTTACAGAGTGGATTGAGAAGGTGAAAAAGGCAGGGATTGAGTACAAAAAAGGTCAGCGTTGGTCTGACCATGTTCAGGCGATTAATACTCATCTTGCCTCAGATCTTCCTAAGGGCTTTGAGGTTGCCTTTTCTAAAACACTTAATAAAAATACCAATGAAGTTACTAAACTTGAGCCCTATCTTGTGGAAGCCGCTACAAGTCTTACTGGTGATGAACTTCAGGAAGCTATTGTTAGAATTGATCAACAGCAGAACAGACCTTATGTAGGACTGGAGTTTAAACCTCAGGGTGCCAGGATCTTTGAGGAAATCACAGGTAAAAATATCGGTAAACGTCTGGCGATCGTTCTCGATGGAAATGTCTACTCGGCACCAGTTGTTCAAGGAAAGATTGCTGGAGGCTCTGCCCAGATTACCCTCGGGGCCGGAGATTATAACACAACAATGATGGAAGCTCGGGATCTTGCTCTCGTTTTGAGAGCTGGTGCCCTACCGGTGGAACTTATTTTCGAAGAACAGCGAGTCGTCGGACCCTCTCTTGGACGTGATGCTATTGAAAAGGCCCAGGTTGCAGCACTGATTGGTTCATTCCTTGTTCTGGCCTTCATGTGCTTCTATTATAAATTCTCAGGAGTCATTGCGACTGTGACGATAATTCTCAACGTCCTCTTTACTTTGTCTTGTCTCATCCTGGCCGGTGCGACACTCTCCCTTCCCGGGATTGCAGGCATTGCACTCACAGTAGGGATGGCGGTTGACGGGAATATTCTCATCTACGAACGTATCCGTGAAGAACTGCGCTCTGGAATGACAGCTTTTGAAGCCGTCAGAACTGGCTTTGAAAAGGCTTTTTGGGCCATTGCTGATGCTAACATCACAACCGCTCTTGCCGGTCTTTGTCTTTTAAATTTTGGAACTGGACCGGTGCGCGGATTTGCAGTCACTTTACTGATTGGTATTTGCACCACCGTCTACACTTCTTATTTTGTAAGCAAAGTCTTGTTCGAGATGTACGTTGGTAAGGGCAATAGAAAAACGTTGAGTATTTAATTTAAAGGACTAAATTTATGGCCACCAAAAGAGATATTAATTATGTTGGAATGTTCAAAGTCGCTGGGATCATTTCCCTTCTACTTGTTATCGGAAGTATTGCCGGTTTTTTTTCAAAAGGACTTAATTATGGAGTCGACTTTAGGGGAGGGGTTGAGGTTCAGGTGAAGTTTGGCCAAAAGATTGAACTAGGGGAGTTGAGAAATCTCATGAAAGAGAATCAAGTACCTCTTTCTCAGCTACAGAGTATCGGAGAAGAGACTAAGAATGAGTTCCTCCTCAAACTAGAATCTGATAAAGGCGACCTGAACGCTGTCTCTAACCAGGTGAACTCTGTCCTTTCAAGCAAGTTTGGAGAGGGGAACTTTGAAATCCTTAAAAATGATATTGTTGGACCAAAGGCTGGGGCAGAGCTTCGGACTTCGGCCTTCAAGGCCCTTGCCTGGGCCATCCTTGCTATCATGATTTATTTAGCTCTGCGCTTCGATTACAAATTTGCACCAGGTGCTATCGCCGCCCTCATTCATGATGTGACGATCATTGTCGGCGCTTTTATACTGACTCAAAAAGAATTCTCACTTCAAATCGTTGCGGCCCTTCTCGCTATTATTGGGTACTCTGTTAATGATACCGTGGTTATTTACGACCGAGTCCGTGAGATTGAAACATTGCATCCAGATCTTTCTACGACTGAAATTATTAATCGTGCACTCAATGAAACTATGTCCAGAACGATCATCACGTCACTCACGGTTCTCGGAGTTTCTCTGGTCATGCTGTTTTTAGGTGGATCTGTTATTCATGATTTCTTTTTTGCCATGACAATTGGAGTTATCCTAGGTGTTTATTCGACGATCTTCATCGCAATTCCGATGACAGCGTTTTACGAAAGGCTCACTGCTTCTAAAGCAGCATGAGGCATATTCTCTTCTTTATAATTTTTTTTATTTTTCCTTTTCCTGGTTTCGGCCAGGAAGGGAATGAAATTGTCTTTGACGGCCAAGAAGAAAAGACAAACAACTCTCATAAATTAAATTCTTTAACATCCTTGGGCAAAAAAGATTCCTCTCCACGTCTGGAGATCCTCATGGATGAGAAGGTCGCAAAGGAGCTTATCGACATTTTTAAAGACAATCCACTTGCTAAGGTTTCCTCTGAAAATGTCAAAGTCCTGGTGCTAAAAAAAGCTTCGGAGACTCCTCTCGTGCACAAATATCTTAAAGGCCATCCCAGAGTTTTAAATTGCATTGTCGATCTTTTGAGAGACAAAAAAGCGATACACGCAGGGCTGAACATTTATTTAAAAAAACATCAGCTTAGAATTTACGCTCTAATCTGGGCCTTTTTGTTCATCATTCAATGGATGTTTAGGAAAATTTTTTTTAAAAGGGAATGGGGATTTTTTAAGCGTTTCTTTCTAAATATCCTTATTGCGATTGTCTTTTCTGCAGCTTCAATCAGTCTTTTCTACCGTCTATTTAGACCCGAGCTGAGACCCGCCTTTGAGGTCATCATGAAAAATATAAAATCGAACAGGACCTAGAACTTCGGAATGCATCCGATTTTTTTATCATGGGGCGGATAACTAGGCAGTGGTCCCCCAGGAGTTGTGTCCTTGGGCATTTTATTGAGTTCGGAGGCACTTCTGATTCGATATATTCTTTGGGTTGAAGTCCTCACATAAGGAGATGCCTTATTGATGGGATAATAAAAAAAGATGGCGTTATTAGCGACAGTAATATCTGTTGGAGTAGTAGGCACCCCATCTTTCAAGTAGAACCACACAGCCTTTAGGTCTTCTTCACGAATCATAATATAATCAGGGGACCCTGTACCGGTTGATCCATCATTTTTAGTCACAGCCTCTGGAGACTTCTCTCCTATATAGAGACCCTCTGTATCAACGCCAATAACGTCTCGCATGGCCTGGAAAAGAGGGTTAGTGCTGTTGTAATGGCTGGAGTTTAAGCAATATGACCTGAAGGTTGTCTGATCAATCCATGGGGCCATGAAGTAGCCTAATTCTTTAGCCTTATAATCTCCAGGCTTGTTGTTCTCATCGATAATTTCTGGAGCATCAAACCAGGAGAAAATCTGAAAGAAATTGGTGCTACTTGGGATTGATCCACCAAACAGTTTTGTTTTTTGAACGATAATCTCATTAACGTCGATGGTTCCATTGCCGTTGTTGTCATAGAAGCGCGGATCGGTATTGTCCCAAAGATTAAATACTCCTGCGAGTTGTTCGAATCGAGGAAAAAGTTCTTGGTCAATCGTGCCGTAAGCAGGATTAAATATATCATGGCAGATGTAGAGTGATTGTCCTGCAGGAATCGGTCTAGGTGGAAGGCGAGGGATGAAATAGAAATGTTGCCGGTAGGCATAATCATAAAAGATATCACCAATTTCATCTTCCGAATATTCTCTAATTAAACAGGAGTACTGTGAGATCGGAACGTTTTTTAGGGGGCCTAAAAGAGCAATGTTGGTATTGGGTGAATACTTTATAATCTGAATTGAATCCGATTTGACTCCAGAGGTCCTCTCAACGAGAGTCAGAACATAAGTTTTATCGAATCCCAGATCTTGAATGTTTGCAGTTATTGAATTTGTTCCCGTTGGAATAGTTACGCTCAGCCTCAGGATGTTTCCTTTATCATCTTTTGCCTGAAGTTCACACTCTGGGTTTTGAGTATCTCCTGGTAAAACGGCTTTACACCATCCGCCGATGTTTCCAAAACCTCCGAGCGAAATGGCTTCCGTGACCCTGAAGTTGGCATACAGCCTCTCAGCGCCACTTGTATTTTTGTCAGAGCAGAAAGAAGAACAGTTACCAAAGGTAACTGGCTTACCGTCTTTACAGGCACAAAAATCTGTTTTCCAGAAAACAGCACCGTCAGGACGAGTGATCGCTTTGTCCTTACAATACTGATTGAGAGTTCCATCCTGGTTTTCTGTCACAAGTTCCTGCCCTTCAGGGCAAGTAGGAGTGGTATTGACAGTTGAACCGGGAGCGATAGTAGAGCGCTGAGGAATAGTGTCCTGGCAAGAAAAGAGGAAGAACAGGCATAAAAGCCCAACGATCCTTGTTATTAAAAAATTGCTCGAAGACATAATCCTTGATCCTCAATAACTTATCGTTGTTTTCCACTTTTCTCTTAAGGTCATTCTATATTTAAAGTCTCTCTTTCTCGTTAAAAGGAGGGGGGTTGGGTGTTTTCAATATGTTAGAAGGCTTTCTGCGTGTAAGATAATTAGGCCATAGCCTGATGTTTCTGGCGAACTAAACTAATTTTTGAAAAAGACGATAAATTCTAAGAATCTAAATTGTTGCCCCGTTAAAGAGGAGTTCCTATGACGAAAGCTGACCTAATTGCAGTCATTGAAAAGCAAGCAAATCTTCCCCATCATCAAGCAGAAAAAATCGTCAACATTTGTTTTGATAGTATGATCCAGGCCCTCTTCGATGATGAGCGCATTGAAATAAGAGGCTTTGGTTCTTTCGCTAATAGAAACTACAAGGCGTATGAAGGAAGAAATCCGAAAACTGGTAAAGTTGTAAAAGTTTCACCGAAAAAAGTTCCATTCTTTAAGGTCGGTAAGGAATTAAAAGAAATGGTGGATGAAGGTAAAGACAAGTACGTAATTCGCGAAGCTTAATCCTCTCTTAAGAAACTTAAGATATCTTGGGCCAGGGAAACCTGGCCTTTCAATTTAAATTTGACTCGCACAAAATTCAATGGCATCAATTTGACGCAAAGAATGGAGTCAAAGATGTTAACCCTACTTAATGAAAAAGAACATGATCATGACTTCAACCTGACTGAAGAAGGTCTCGCCCTTCTGGAAGATACGGCGATTTTTTCTCTGAGTCTTGAAGGGGTAATTACCAGTTGGAATTCTGGAGCTTATAATCTTCTTGGTCTGGAAAAGGAGTCCGCTTTAGGAAAGCCATTTTCAACCTTCTTCACGATGGAAGATGTTTTAGTGGGGAAGCCTGAACTCCAATTAAAAGTTGCAGGAGGCCCTCTCGGACTTTTCCAAGAAAACTCATGGAGAATAAGAAATGACGGTACAAGATTCTATGCGCGTACTCTTCTCTCTCCAGTTAAGTCGGAGTCAGGAGATATACGAGGATTTATTTACGTTATTAGGGATATCTCAATTACCAGAAAACTTACTGAGCTCGAAGATGCTATTCGCATCAGAGATGAGTTCTTGAGTCTTGCCTCACACGAACTTAGAACTCCGCTTACCAAGATCCTTCTTCAGCTCCAACTAATGAAAAGACTACACTCTGAAATTCCTCAGAAAATTGTTAAAAGCCTTACTGATTGCGAAACCTCAAGTCGAGAACTAGCTTCCCTCATGGATAACCTTGTGGATGTCACTCGGTTGCGACTAGGAAAACTCCACATTAAACGCACGAAAACCAACATCGTTACTTTAATGAAGAATGTTCTCGAAAAGTTAAAGGACGACATTCGCATTTCCGGTAACTATGTTCACTTTCGATTTGATAAAGAGTTAGTTGGTTATTGGGACCAGAATCGTGTTGAGCAACTCTTTTCAAACCTGCTTTCAAACGCATTAAAGTTTGGAGACGGAAAACCGATTGATATTCATTTAGTCGAAAGAGATGGTGAGATTAATTTTAAAATTCAAGATCAGGGGGAAGGCATCCCATATCATCTTCAACCAAAAATTTTCGAACGCTTTGAGCGTGCGGTGGACCCAAGAAAGATTTCAGGGCTGGGTCTGGGGCTCTATATTTGTCGTCAAATCGTCGTGGCCCATGAAGGAACGATTGCTTTGGAAAGTGCTCCCGGTGCAGGTGCCACATTCAAGGTTTCCTTACCGCTAAAAAAACTAAGTCGATAAAAAACTTTCCAAATAGAATTTTTTTTCACCAAATTCTTCAGCAGAAGATTTTTTTGCCTACTTTGAACACTAATTTAGTGTGTGTCACGATCTTTTTCATCAAATCCGAACCAGGAAGGTTTAGCAATGATGAAAAAGTTTTTCCTTTTTTTTTCTCTCTCACTTCTTTCAATTGGCTGTAATAAAAGTGGAAATAACTGCTCCAGTTCTACCGAATTGGAAATGTCAGAAACTTCCACTGATTGCACTTTCCCAATGGTGCCAGAACAAATTGAAGGAATCAATTCTGCAATTGAATCGGCATCAGGATTACCTGACGAGGCGTTTACTTTCGATACGAATGTTTCTTTCATAAATATGATCCTAAGCCAGGAAGAAAAGTTTAGTCTGGCGCTAGAGTTAATAAAAAAAGTAATTGCGACAGAAGATTTTCGCAGCAAGGTCTTTAACCACAGCTATAATGGTATTAAAACATTTGTTGATAATAGAGGCTTTAGCAATGCTCAAATTTATCAAATGATCCTCGACGGTGCTGAGACGCTTAAACCTATTAAGAATAATATTATGGATATGGGAATTGAAACATACTATGCTCCGACGACAACTATCGGTTATACTTATTCAAATTCAACTCAAATTTGGGTGAATACAAAGTATTTTAATACAAATACAGTGGCCCAGGTCGCTTCAAACCTTATGCACGAATGGCTTCATAAACTAGGTTTTAGGCACGCTGTCTACTATTCAATTAGTCGTGACTATTCCGTGCCATACGCTATTGGTAGGATTGTCGGAAGTCTTGGGAGGCAATTTGAATGAATGTCATCAAAGAGCTTTTATGCTCTATAAGTTTAAATCGGAACAGCTCGTTTCTAGCCTCGAGGAAGCACACGTAAGCCCCGTCGCACTTATTTTTTTCAGCTCTGATAGAATCTGAGTTTCGCACAGATGAGTCAGGATATTCGCTGGAAGTGGTTGGATTTTTATTTTTTCTACTAGAGAGTCCATGCAAAACTCATAGGTATCTACTCCAAGAGGTGATGGGCTTGCTAAGTATTCTCGATTTTTCTCCCCATTAAGACTAATACAGTCCCCATAGCAAAAGGTAGCGGCTACCTTTTTACTGCAGTCTTTCAAGGGTGCCGGTTTTTGGCGCAAGTGCAGGCCAAAGGGTTGGCGCCAGTCAGAACTTAAAGATAACAATTCAGAATTTTTTTGTAAGGCTTTATTTGATCTTGCATCGATGTTCTTTTTTTTAATTTTTGGATCAAACGGTGAGTAGATAATCTCTTGGGATTTTCCGCAGGAGAATTTACCAGAAAAAAGCCATTCTCCAGATTTGACTCCTACGAGTTCAGTTGTATCAATTTTCTTGAGTCCTTGACACTCTTGAGCCGCAAAATGAAAGCATGTCTCTTCTGCCCAGAATTTAACAGTTGTCGATAGAGAGGCCCAAAGATTCCCGTCGCCTTTTCTCATGCCTTGATCTTTTGGGATAAAATTTTCACTTAACTGATGAACTCGTTCTGCTGCATTTGAGCATTTTACGAGACAGGAAATGGAAGTGCTCATTCCTTCCTTGGGAAAAAACTTATCTTCTAATTCTTCAAGACAAAATGATTGGCCAATGGGGGTCTCAAGATCTTTCCAGCTCGCCTTGAAAACCTCCGTAGGCATTTGAGGAGATTGGGCCAGGGTTGATAGACTAATAAAGAAGAGAAAAATTCGTTTTACCATGGTCCATCCTACTATCGAAGGTCTACTGTTCCTAGCTCAATGCTATTCTGATTAAAGGGATCGGTGATCTTTACCTCGAAAATTCCTGGTGCTAAGTCCTTAAAGATCGTTTCTTTTGTCTGATCTCGCAAAATATCCAAACGCTGCGACTCTGAAGTTCCTTTTCTCAACAGACGCATCTCCCATTCGTGTGGCTCATCGAATTCGGCGCCTAGATCAAAAGGCATACACCGAACAGTTACTTTGAGACCCTCGATGGGAACACTAATCGTTAGACCCGTCTTTAATTTAATTTTACCGTCCGGGGATTCTTCTCTGATGTTACAAGTAGAGTAGATATAAGAAAGATCAGCATTCGTCGTTCCGCGAACATCGATCGTATATGTACCTTGGTTTAGTTCCTGAACCAGTTCCAAACCTTTATTAAGGTCCTTGGAATTTAAAACGGCCACTCCCGCAACACTTGAGACCTGAGTGAGCGAAAGGATGGCACTCAAAGGACTTGAGTTATTGGTAACTAGGATGCTTGCTTCTTTAGCACTGGCCGAACGCGTACGAAGCGTTACATTTAGACTTTCAACAAGGATTTCCACGACTAATTCACGGGATGTACCTCCGGTCATGGCAAGCCCCACTTGATAAAAACCCGGCGTAACTGTAGAGACCCAGACATCAGAGGATAGGCGTTGTTGAATGGTGCGGATCCCATTGGGGTCAAAGATAGAGAGCATCGCCCCTTTTTCATCGCCCTCCAAAACTTTTGCACTGACCTTGAATCCCTTGACTCCTGGTGGAACTTGAAGGGGGAACCTCAGTCCTTGGTGGGTCGTGAGCTTAAGAATTGTTTTAGGATTATTGAGAACGTTTTCATCTTTTACGACAGTGACAGGGATCACCGTAAGAAGTGTCTGGTCTAGAGAGGAAACAACTTTTATCTCTGCAAAACCCTCCAATTGACCTTTAAGGATTTCCTCTGGGTTAATATCAACTGAAAAGTTACTGGTGGAAGATGAAATCCAGAGCTCTCGAGCGCCTCGAATCCCTTGAGGATAAACGATTTTAACTGGAATAAGTAGATTCACTTTCTGTTCTTCGGGGGCCATCTCAGGAAGAGCTCCGGTTAGCGAGATCTTCCTGCTGATAACAGTTTCATTTTTTGAATTCAGAAGAAATACTCCTCTGGGGGCAACTCCATCTTGATGACCTCGGTCTATACTTACTTTCACATCCATGAAAAGCTGACCTGAAATAAGCTGGCGATAAATCTCTAAGGCCTTATCGACTTGAGGAAGTCCAAAACCCTGGAAGATAAAGGGCTCTGCTTTCAAGCGTTTTCCTGAGAGCCGTAGAGCATGTACTACGGCCGAAGCTTCAACTTTTAAGTTTTCCTGCTTAATGGCAGAAATAAGTACTGCGGCAGCTCCTGCCAAGGCCGGAGCGGCAGAACTGGTTCCGCTGAAAGCGCGATGGCCATTGTCTGGGGATGAATGAACAAGACTTGAGAGGGGGGAGATTAGTAAAGGCCCAACTCCCAGGCCTGGACCACGAGAAGAATAGTAGACAACTCGTCCTTCATCCGGAATTCCGGTATTCCCGTGAACGCGCTCATCGAGCTCCTTAGAGATAAAGGCACCTGCTACTAAGGCTGAGGACGGGTAGATTCCAAGACGATTTAAAGAACCGAGGCCCGGTCCATTATTTCCGGCAGAGAAGCTAACGACCATGTTGTATTTTTTGATGAGCTTATCAAGCGCCTTGCTCATAAAGATTTGAGTCTGGGTCGATGTAAAAAAGAGTGAGTAGCTGACATTGGCAACTTCCGCCCCATGGCTTCCCATCCAATCAATAGATTTTAAGAAAGTTGAGAGGGTATAATCTTTTTCAGCTTCTTTATCAGTAATATTAGAAAGATCATAGTCTAGAATCTGGGCACCAGGAGCGACACCATCAAAGCCTTGAATGTTTCCTATCCGATGACCGGCAAGAACTGAGGCCACGCCTTCTCCGTGTGAGTCTCCACCTTTTTCTGGCTGCAGAACTTGTACTTTCTTTGATGAAAGATCAAGCTCCACTAAAAGAACAACTCGCGGATCTTTTCCTTTGAAAAATTCTCCGCTGGAGCTGAAGCTGCCCTTACATTCTTCAATTTCATAAGTTAGATTTTTATTCAAGTCGATACAGACTTTCTCTGATCCCTGCGGCACAAAAATTTTCCAGATCTCTTTTACGCCATCTGAATTTAGATCGATACTACCTTCATAAGCTTCACGATTTTCATCCACTACTGCTTCAAGCCCTCCTTCAACTTCCACTAGATCAAAAGTGGTAAAGGATGATTGAGAACCTTTTTTTAAAAATTTTCTTTCCCCTGTAGAGGTGGAAATGAATCCAACTTGATGGGGGGAGATACCGTCATCGATAATCCCAACTTTCACTCCGCGGCCATCGGCTAAAGGTCTTTTTTTCCAGAACTCAAGAATACCAAAATCTTTTTTTGCCTGATAAAGACCAAGTTGATCGGGAGAAAAAGGGGTAGGTTTTTCAACTCTTATTGATTCATCAATGATATAGTCAAAGTCAGAAGCAGTAGAAAAATTTAGTTTTTCAATTTCTTCGGCATTACCTTTAATCAACAAGATTTCATTTCCAGAAACATCCAGGTTGAGATCCTGGGCCATGTTCTTTATTTCCTGGTGATTTTCTACACCCATCATAACAATTGAGACATCACCCCTTTGATCAAGGAAGATTCGCCTAGTGGGAGTTTGTTTTCCGCAAGCAAGAAGACTCAATGTAAGCAGAGGATAAAGAAGTGTTTTCATGATTGTAATCTTAAAAGAATTGAGGATTGGGACCCAGAGGGATAGTAAATTTTATAGAGAACGGTAAGCGAATGATCGACCTATGAGTGAAATTCAACTAAGGTTCTGATATCTTTTGGCTTTTATAGGTATCCCCAGCCCAAAAACCAATAGGTTAATGAGTAGAGAAACACCAAGCTAATCATCATTAAATCGGAGAGAAACCCGATTGACCCAGTTTCATCGTACTGATTCGTATAGACTCTTACGAGGGCTTTTTTCAGGTAAAAACCAACCATGGTCACGCCTACAAAGCCGAAAAATCCTAAGATCGTAAAACAAGTCCACCAAAAAGTCGTTTGGTGCTTACTTGAAATTTCATTAGGTTCGACTTTTTTTACCTGAAATTCACCCGAAAAATCTTTTTTATCTGGTTTGGCCTGTGGAATCATTTTTTTCTTCAAATCTGTCTGAATGATCTCTCCTCTAGAAAGTCTTTCTCGATCCCTGATATAGGCGGTATCTGGAATCATGTGCTTACTTTGGGGAGTCAATTTAGGTTGCAGCTGGATAGAGCCTATCACCTTAACCACGTCACCAATTAAAAATTCCTGGGCATTAATTGTTTTATTCCAATTTAAACCAAAATCTTTACGGTTAATCTCGGTGGAAAATTTAACAAATCGGTTTTCAAATCCCCAGGTATCTTTAATGATTTCAGAAGACTTGACTATAAGGCGCTGAGGTCTAGTAACATTTTTAATCGTGAGGCTTCCTAAAATATCGAATTTTGCACTTGAAAGCCGGGTGATTTTTGAACTCTTGAAGACAATAAGAGGGTAGAACTTACTTTGAAGAAAATCATGGCTTTGTAGGTGACCATCTCTCATCGCATTACCCGTATCAATTGAAGCCGTCTCTATTTCAATTAGAACTTTTTGAGGAACTCCCGTCAGCTCATTATGAGTGACAGTACCGGATATCTTTTTGAATCTTCCAGTCACCTCGGACCACTTGAGATAGGGAATTTGAAATAAGATTTCAGAGTGAGCCTGATTGATGGACCAATTTTTACCTGAGGCGGGGATAATAGAGATGAAGGAGAAAATGATGGTGATTAGGAGCTTGTTCATAGATACCTCAAGCCGAAATGTAATAAAAAAAGCCCACTTAAGGTGGGCTTTTTAAAATTATTTGGAGGAGACGTCCAAATCTGTCCCACCCGTAGCCATAAAGTATCAGAATTAAATGAGAACGGCTAGGTTTTAGATGAGAAGGATTTAAGTTTTGAGGGGTGGTATGAAGGGAGATTCTTCGGGAGATCAGAACAAAGAGGATGTTCTGGTTTCAGAATGCTCAAGCGACGAGTGTCGACTAATTTTTCTTCAATACAGATTTTAGCACAGCGTAAATATTTTATCCAAAGGTAGCTTTTCTTAGGAGAATTGCTATAGCTGAATCAGATTGAGTGCTTAGAGCAAAACACTCACCTAGAGTAGAAAAATAAAAAAATAAAATTATCGTTTACCCTATCCATGGATAGCAAAACCATCATCGTTTGCTACCAGAAAATAAGTTTTTTTCAGTTTTTTTAAGATTCCTCCATTTAGTGGGTATCTCTCCAGTAGAGATCAGGAGGAATCAATATGAATGTATATTTTCAAAATGAAAGTTTGAAAGAGTTGGGTTTTGTAATTGAATGGAGAGGTCGCTTATTAGCTCTAGTTGATACCAAGCAAGGAATTGATGTTGCAGTTTGCACTTTTGGATTTGAGAAAGACAGAATTTCATTTGAAGAAGCTAGTGTGCAAGCAGAGGAATGGCTTGAGTATCTATTGAGAGAGGATTCGGAGAATTGACATGGCTCCGAAAATTAAGAGCTTTGCTCCTCAGATAGACTATCTCGTTTTTAAAGGCGAAATAGCTCCCCCTGATGAAAAAAATCTCGGGGAAGATTTTCATGACCATTTGAATTATGGAAAAGAGAGAATCCTTAAATATCTATCAATCCCCAAGATTGATATAGACATTATTAGCAACGGAGCAAATCTGATTAAATTTTCCTACCCACACAAGAAGCTTAATTTTCAAGTAAAAAAAGAAAGAAAGAACAAGTTAACCATAGCCGTAGAAGCTCAGGGCTCTTATTTCATAAGAGACGGAAAGACGATACAGGACCAAGTTAACGAGATAAAGGCACTCTGTCTTGATATGGGCGAAAAATTTAAAACACAAATGATACTTAAGGAGATTCACGTAGCAAAAGATTTAATAGGGTCCATGAATGTAGTCGTCGGAGATATTAATAAAATACTCTTTGCATTCAAGCACTCACGTCCGCCGAGCTTTATGAACGGGAACAAGCCAAATTCAGGGACTCACTACATAGCTAACGAGGGAGCAGTAAAACATAGTTTTGAATGGGAGGTCTGCATATATGACAAAAGCAAGGAAGTAATGAACGGAACAACGGAGAAGAATCAGATATACCAGAAGCGTTTTGATGGAAGGGATATAACTCGTGTCGAAGTGAGGCTGTTTACCAGAATGGCAAAAAAATGGACGAGGCACTTTTATGAATCAATAAACCAGGAAAGTCTTTGTCAGGCAATACTTTCAAGCTTTGGGGGTGCGAAAAGAGCTTATCGAAAAACGGCAAGAACGATAAAAGCGTACGAGAATCATAATCTTTCAAAAACTAATGCTAAAGTCCCTTTCTGGGTTGAGGTTTTTAAGCCCCGCAAGTCAGGGATTAGCTTAAGCGAGGTCTTTTACATTGAGAAGTCAGGCAAGGGCAAAAAGTCCATCAGCAGAAAGCTGGAGAAGCTCTTTCTTCAGGCTGAAAGTGAGCACGAATTTAATCAAGCAATGGCGGAACTTGAGAGAAACAAAGACAAGCTACGTGTTAAAAAGAATGAGCGAGCTTCGCTTCTTGCAGAACAAGAAGCGAAGTTTGCTCGGTTTGCAAACGAAAAGAAAGGCGTTGTATCCAGTAATACAACGCCGTCGGAGTAATTATTTAAATTCTTTTACTCGCTGACTAAGAAGGGTGGTGGCTTTCACTAGATTGACTCTTGAAATTAAAGCCGTGTTGAAAATTCTGAAACTAAAGCGACCAGGGATAAGATAGCAAAACTTGACGCCAAAAAAGGATTTTATTTGCCGTGAAAGCAAGTATGGGTTGAGCCCCAATCGAGGACTTGCCTTATACAGATATTCATCTACCGAGGTGAAGATCATGTTGCCCGTTGCCAACTTAGCAAGCTGGAACAGCTTTAATACAGATACCGCAACGAGTGAGACAACCCCGGTTATTATCGCCAAGACAGCTATCACCTTTAATGAAATCAAAACAAGAGAAGTAATCGCATCAAACAAAAGCATTCTGCCTCCTTTTTAGCGTAGCCCCAAGAGTTTTCTAATTAACCATTCTTTTTTGCAATGAATGGCTCGGATAACTCTTCCCTCAGATACATCATCAAAGAGATAGATTACACACGTGTCTCCTTCGATTTTTACCGAGTAAAGGATTTTATTTTTAGTGTTTTTGATCGTTAGAAATTTCATTTCTTCCTCCTGTTGAAAATAAGCGAGCATTAAAATCTTGCGTGGAAAGGACGGAGCGAAGAGTGAAATCCGAGCTACTCGCCAAAGGTTTATCCTTGAAACGATAAAGATTTTTATTGCTAAGACTTATAAACAGGAAGGAGAAATATCTTTTTTCAAAAAAACCTATCCATTTAATATTCAGGACCAAAAAACAAGGAGGCTCCTATGATTTTAGAAACGGTGCTGATTATTAAAGATGTTTCCAAGCAGAAAGAGAATGAAAAAGGCGAAAAGTATTTTTCAGTGCTCGTAGAGGTGATTAAAAAGGACTGGGACTTTGGAGAAAAGAAGGATGATCTCAAGATTTCCACTTCATTAGATCTAACACAGCTAAAGGGTAAGAGGGTTAAGTCAAAAGTCGAGCTTTACATAACCAAGAAAAATGAAATCTCCATGAAGCTAGTTGAGGTTATCCCGTGATTTCAAATTTCTTCAGAGCCCTTTCTAGAAAGAGGGCTCTCTCGAATATTCTTGATACCCATAGGATTTCTACTGGTTTAACCAGGGTGAGAGCTAGTTTCATTGATAGCAAAATAGTGGCAACGTCTATCTGTCTCAGATTTACACGAAGCGAGTTGATGGAAAAAATTCTACCGGTTCTTAATGACAGCCTCGGTGAAGAATTTAACGATATATGTTTAGAAAGAGATAAGATTACAGTAAGGATAACAAACTTTACTACCCTCAAGGGTTTTGACTTAACTCTTGCTGATTTTGTTCAGGGTCCGGCTCATTTCGGCTTTTTTAAGACTCTCGAGGAGGCAAATGCTTTTCAGATTACAGGGACAACGGGCGCTGGAAAAACAGAGCTAGTAAAACGATTTTTAAAAAGTCTTTCTCTTCGAGAGGTGAGAATCTTTACAACTAAACCCGAGGATTTTGAGGGGCATAAATTTGTGTCTGATTACTCCGTCCAGAATCTTGAGTTTATAGAATCACTTCTCGAGCGCTGGCTTGAGTCTGACGAGGAGTCAAAGCAAAGATTGAAAACGGTGCTGGTTTTCGATGAGGCTTACATACTTTTTTCTGGCAAAGAAAAAAGAATTAAGTCGTTTGCGATTCTCTTAAATAAAGTTTTAGCAATGAATAGAGCGTATGGTTTGCGCATCTTTTTTTTAACCCAAAGTCTTAGCAAAGAATTATTAGGGGATCTGAATACAGGCTTGATTTCAACCAAGATAGTTCAGATACCCGACATCTTGAATTACACCCAGACGCTTGGTCATATCCCAGCGAGTGTGAGAGCTCAAACTTTAAAGACCGGCGAGTTTCTGTTTTTCCATAGAGGTGAACCAGTAAGGGTTCTTAAGTACGTCAAGGGGTTGGCCATCTAAGCTGTTGAAATTATTATTTTTAAAGTTTTCGGACAGTTAAAGCAAGGACCGCAACATTAAAGGGAATACCCAACTTTTCCGATAAGGATATGTCTCAAACTCATTGGAGATTTAAAGTCATGAATTAGACCCTTGCGATCCTTGTAGTGCTTTCTTTCGTTTCGTGCGCAACCAATCAGCACGCATACTTTTACAAATCAAACGTTGATATAGCACAGGTGCCCAGTCCTGAGCCTGTCAGTGGCGATCCCTATGTTCTTAAGGTTGATGACTTTACCGGAGCCTACAACAAAGCACTTTCCGAGGGGTATGTGCTATTGGGTATGTCGGTCTTTCAGGGCGAGTTGGATCATGAGTATAACGCCTTACAGTTGGCTCGTGAAAAAGGTGCAAGCCTAGTTATTAAAACAACACGTTTCTCGCATACTGAGTACACCAACTACTACCTACCACTTACTACAACCTCAACTTCGAATACAGTAGGCTACGGTTATGCAAGAAGCGATGTTTACAATAGAAACAACTCCTATATCGGCTCCGCTTACAGTTCTGCGGTCGGGACTGCCACCACAACGACTCAGAATACAGACTGGGTCCCAATGCAGTCGAAAGAGCACATCTACCAACAGGCAACAGCACTTTTTGTTAAGTCGAATACTGTTTATACGCTCGGGGCGTACTACAGAGATCTCACCATTAATGAGCAGAAAGAAATGATGACGAATAAAGGTGTATACATTACTCATGTCATTAAGAAGACTCCAGCGTATGACCTAGATCTCATACCTGGCGACATCATTCTGGAAGTCAATCAGCGCAGGATTTCCGATGTTTCTGACCTGAGGGGATTTTTATCAGCCCGGGAAGAGATAGTTGAAATCAAAGTCAACAGATCGAAACAGCTCGTATCTCTCAGAAGAGAAGTTGAGGCACGAGCTATTTCGTCTATAAAAGAATCTAAAACTGCGCCAGCACGCCGAGGGAAAAAGTAAATCGACTAGTGTTAGTGCTGATTGCTTCGCCATTGCTGTCATAAGAGTTCGAGGAACCAGCGTCAGTTGCTCCAGATAAGCCAATCTCTGAAGTGAGGAAAATGTTGGGTCTTGTCTCGTAAAAAGCCTTAACCGAACCATAGAGAATAGTTTTGCTGTTTGTGTGCGAAGATGTGCCGTCTGAAAATTTGTACTCTACGCCCTCGACAACAGCCAATCCCAGTTGCCCCTTAAGAGCAAAGGCTTGAGAGAGATACTTCATGTAATCATAGTAAAAATCAATACCTTGAAAAGATGATGTCTTGGTTTTGTCTCCCGTTTCCACGTCCTGATATTCGCCATCAAACGCTTTAAAGAGGTCTACGGAAAACGCCCAGGATGTTGGTCCATCTCTTCTTCCTAAGCCAGTTTTAACGCCAGCATACGAGTACCCACGGGAGCCGTTTCCGTCTTTGCTTCCAGTTGAGCTTGTTGCATCTTGAAGAGTGGGTGAAAAGTAAGGATTAATATTCAAATCAAACCTGTCTCGTGAGATATCCAGTGCCCTGTAGTTTATCCCCAAATAAGGATCGGAGATGCCGGTTGAATTGCCTAGATTGGTTGAGCCTGCGTATGTTGTATCCGAGAGCAGATAACCCCATTGAATTTGACCAGAAATGTTTTCAGTAAAACCCCTTTCTAGCCCGATATTTAATTCATGGTTCTTTCTTCTCAGGTCATCGGAGCCACTTCGTTTAGTGGTCGAGCTTGAGTAGTCATAAGTGGCACCAACGTATGTTTCCCTTTCGTGAGGGATGGCTAAGATATCAATTACTCTTCTTTTGTACTTTGACTGTTCTCCCTGAGGCTTATCAACTGGAACAAGAGGAGCCTCTTCGTTGGTCTTTACTTCCTGAGTGTCATTGTTGATCTGAACCCCAGCATCTGGTAAAACCTGAGAGAAGGCGGTAGGTACAAGGCAAAACAGCAACAGCAATCCTAGCTTCAAGATAAACTCCTTTAAATTCGTTTTATTCTATTTTGGCATAAATTTCAGGAGCTTCAACTGAAGCTTTTTTGCTCTATGGGTTCTTAAGAATTCTTAAGTTTTAAACCGCTTCTACTTCGCTACTGAAGTCGAGAAGAATGCTCTCTTGATCCTTGGTGAGTTTTTTGGCAAGCACCCCTTCAAGGTGAACGTATCTCTCGAATACCCGACTCTTGTGCCCAAGGATTAGCTTAACCAAGGTTTGATTGTGAGTTAGAGAAATCATTTCAGTGGA
>JBEIFX010000030.1:0-26287 GCA_040382195.1 Halobacteriovoraceae bacterium
ATCAGCATATGACTTGGCAGCACCACCATAGATCTTTGCCATCGTCATTGTTATGGCAGCTGTTAGTGTTGTTTTACCGTGGTCTACGTGACCGATAGTACCGATGTTGACGTGCGGCTTACTACGATCAAATTTTTCCTTAGCCATGGGGCTTCTCCTTACAAAAGTTACGAGTTCGACGTTATTGTATGTTTTTGACTGGGTAGAGTATGCTCTACCTTACTTTTAAAGACAATAAAAAAAACTTACTTTTCACCTTGGAGAATGGAGCTCTCGGCGAGAATTGAACTCGCGACCCCTTCCTTACCAAGGAAGTACTCTACCACTGAGCCACGAGAGCGTTGATTCTTGAAGGCTAAGAATACTCCATATTAAGAATGGAGCGGGCGAAGAGATTCGAACTCTCGACATCCACCTTGGAAGGGTGGCGCTCTACCAACTGAGCTACGCCCGCAAGCAAAAATAAAATGGTGGCGCGGGGTGGATTCGAACCACCGAAAGCTGACGCTGGCAGATTTACAGTCTGCTCCCTTTGGCCACTCGGGAACCACGCCGATTCCTCACGCAAGCCCGAAGGTTTGCCCAATTGAAAATGGAGCTGCTCACAGGGATCGAACCTGCGACCTACGGTTTACAAAACCGTTGCTCTACCAGCTGAGCTAGAGCAGCCCATACTTCAACGATCAAATCGTGAGTTTGAAATTTATAATGTGCTGGCTAAACTATTTCAAGCTTTTTCAATCAGATGCCAAAACATTTTTCCATAGCAATTGATGCAGCAGAAGAAACATTCAGGGATTTTATTTCTCCTTGGGAGGAAAGACTCAAATTTTTTTGAACTAGTCGTGATACGGCGTTGGAAAGCCCTGTTTCCTCGGCGCCCAGCAGCAAGCATAATTTCTCTAGAGATCGAAGTTGGGAAGACGTCAAGTTCTCACTGGAATGCTCAGACAGCCCAATTGTAAGAAATCCAGCTTCATTTAACTGTCCGACGGCACGACTTAATGAATTAACTCTGATGAGGTTAACATATTCAACTGCACCAGATGCTATTCGATAAAATGACGGGGTGAGACCAAAAGATTTTTCCGATGGTACAAGAACACCATGCACGCCGTAGAAGCAGGCAGTCCTCAAAATAGCGGCTCCATTATGGACATCAGTAATCTGATCGAGGGCCAGAAGCCTGACCTGGGGTTTATTTAAAAAATCCTGAATCCCAAAAGTTTGAATAGGGGACGTTTGAAGATAGACTCCAGAGGGAACGCGTGTGAAATCCAGGTCCATGTGACTACAGAGTTTTTTGGCCTGCTCTTGGAGAGCATGGGAGGAAACAAGCTCCACTCTGATACTAATACTTTTGGGGTTAATTCGATGTTTCCTCTGAAGTTCACTGAGCCCCTCATCTGTTGCCACCAACTTATGATGGATTCTGCTGTTATTAGAGAGGGCTGCGGCTATACTATGGAGACCAAAAATAAGATCAAACTCTACAGCCATTTGCCTAGCTCTTTTAATTTTTGTTTTAGCACTGTCAATAACTCATCTTTCTTAACTTTTAACGTCTCTCCAGTCTTTCTAATCTTCACCTCAATTTCCCCTGTAGCCAGATAATCTCGTTCACCAAGAGTGACCCTCACCGGCAGACCAATGAGGTCAGCATCTTTAAACATCTGACCCGGGCCTAACTGCCTGTCATCGAAGATGCTATCCAGACCGGCGGCCTTAAGAGTTTTATTCAACTCTTCTGCCAAATCCTTAATTTCAGTAGTTTTACCAATAAAGCATAGGTAGACATCGTATGGCGCAATGGAAGCAGGCCAGATAATACCATCTTTGTCGTTATTCTGCTCTATCGCAGATGCCAAAACTCGAGTAACGCCAATTCCATAACAACCCATAATAGGTGTAACGGCTTGACCCTTTTCATTCAGGACAGTCACCTTCATGCTTTTGGAATATTTGTCGCCAAGCTGAAAAATATGACCGACTTCTATTCCTTTTTTTAAAACTATTTGATCATCACCAATAAAGTCCCCTTCCTTGGCAAGTCTCATATCCGCACGAAAATGTTTCGCCTTGGTATCCCGAGAAGGTACAAAACCTTTCATGTGGAATTCCGCTTCATTAGCGCCCACCACATAAGAATTATTCATATTAATAGACTCGTCAAAGATGATTTTAAGCTCTGCCGTAGTTGTTGGGCCCATGAAACCTTTCACCAGACCGAGGCGATCTAGTTCACTCTGCTGAGCAGGCCTGATGTATTCGGCATTTACCTTGTTCTTAAATTTAACTTCGTTCAAGCTATCGTCACCCAAAAGCATGATCATAAAGTATTGAACCTTACCATTGATAACTGCATTCATCACGATCGATTTTAAGCTTTGGGTGATGGGAAGGTTGTGAGCAAGGCAAACTTCTTCACAAGTCCTTTGATTAGGAGTAGAGAATTTCTCTAACAACGCTTCAGGAGCTGAAGATATGTTTTTCCTATTCGTAATCGCCTTTTCAATATTGGCCGCAAACTTGGTTCGAGGAACAGTTACAACGTAATCTTCCCCGTTATCAGCGACGACCTGAAACTCATGAGTCTTTGCACCACCTCCGGCCATGGCCCCTCCATCTGCCTCTACGGCGATAAACTCCAGACCCATACGCTTAAAGATATTTTCGTAGGCTTGATAGATATCATTGTAAAAGTTATCCAATGAAGCCTTATCCAGGTGAAAAGAATAACCATCTTTCATCGTAAATTCGCGGGCACGGAGAAGACCGAAACGTGGGCGAATTTCATCACGAAATTTTGTGTTTATTTGATACAAACAAACTGGAAGTTGCTTGTATGAACTTACCGTTCGTCTAAACAGATCCGTCACTGTTTCTTCATTGGTGGGACTGAAACAAACATCACGTTCTGCCCGATCCTTTGCCTTTAGCATTTGTCCACCCATTCCATCCCAACGGCTTGTTTCCTGCCATAGTTCAGCAGGTGTCACAACAGGCATGGAAATCTCAAAGCAGTTAATCTTGTCGAGTTCTTCCCTGATTATATTCTCTATCTTCTTAAGAGACTTAAGTGCCATAGGCAAGTAGGTATAAAGTCCTGCCCCTGTCTTATAAATTAGACCAGCTCTCATCATCAGCTGTTGTGAAATGACATCGGCATCAGAGGGTGTTTCTTTTAGTGTTTGCCAATAGCCTTGAGACAATCTCATGGGATTCCTTATTCGAAGATGCTTTGATATTTTAAGTCGTTATTTTCGATATAAATACGAAGTTCACAATTTTCAACTTTAGAGCGAAATTCTCTCGGCGTATCGTTTTCTTTGTCTGAAATAACCTCTAGCTTTGTGGCAATGTCTGTGCCTGGGCAATTTTTATAATCAAAAATGAAAATGGTAAAGAGGGCTCCGAGGATTTCAATATTAGTCATCTCTTTAAGTAAGTACTTCTCACCTTTTGAAAAATCTATGAATGAATGGCTTCGTTCTAATTGTTGTAGCTGGAAGTCTTGAAGAAGCTCATAATGTTGCCCTCTCTGAAGCTGAACCCAAGTTGAAGCCCGGGAGTTTACTGATAATAAGATCAAAAAAATAATCAGGCGCACTCGCTCCTCCAGATAAAACATCCTTATGGTAGCTATAAAGGAGCTAAATGTGAAATTACAAGACGACAGAAGCACTGCTTCATATTTAATATAGTTGTATGGTAACTTTTCGTAAAGCAGACAAACAAGATCTAGAGCTTATCAACAATCTTGTTAATTCCTCCTACAGGGGAGAGAGTTCTAAGGTTGGGTGGACTACCGAGGCAGAACTTCTCGGGGGACAGAGAACAGACCATGAAAAGCTCCTTGAGATGGTCGCCTCCCCTTTGTCACAAATAGAACTTGCCTTTACAGATAACAAGCTACTGGGATGCGTTTATGTTCGTCGAGAACCAGATGCTCTTTATTTTGGAATGCTCACGGTATGGCCGGAACTTCAAAATAAAGGTCTCGGCAAGATCCTTCTTAATCAGGTCGAATACCTTGCCCAACTCTGGGGACATTCTCTCATAAGGATGGATGTTATCCACCACAGAAAAGAACTCATCGCTTTCTATGAACGACGAGGCTTCCGCTGGACAGGCAAAAAAGCCCCGTTTCCAGAGGATGATCCCCGTTTTGGTTTACCGAAAACCAAATTAGAGTTTTTAATCTACGAAAAAACTCTTTAGTGAGTCACAGAAATGAACTGAGGAAGCTTATGAGCTTCACGGACTTCTGCCTTCAAAGCTGAAACAGATACAATTTCATAGGCCGAAGGAGTTTCGAGTAGCTTGCGGCATAAAAGATTGTGAAGGTTATGCCCAGACTTATAGGTGGTGATCTTACCAGCTATTTCGTAACCAAGTAGGCTCACATCACCAATTGCATCAAGAATCTTATGTCTCACAAATTCATTGGAGAACCTAAGACCTTCTGGGTTCATAACCTTGTATTCATCAAGGACGATAGCATTATCGAGAGAGCCTCCCTTTATGAGCCCCTTTCTCTTGAGATGATCCACATCTTTTGCAAACCCGAAGGTTCGTGCTCGAGCTATATCATTGATAAAATTTTCACAAGAAAACTCAAAGCTAAAACGCTGGGTCTTTATGATAGGATGAGCGAAGACGATCGTTGAATCAATAATCAAATGTTGAGCCGGTTCAAACTGCGCCCATTTTCCATCTTTTTCTACACGAACCGTGTCGAGGATAACTAAAAATTTTTTTGATTTGTTGAGGTTTTTGATTCCTGTCTCTTTGAGAAGGAAAACAAATGACGCCCCTGAACCATCCATGATTGGAACTTCAGGCCCATCTATTTCGATGAGGCAATTATTGATACCAAGGCCATAGAGAGTACCAAGAAGGTGTTCAACAGTATGGACTGCCTCAGGTCCTGATCCTAGGGTTGTTGCATTTTCTGTAGTTCCCACAGTGAGGGCATTGGCCTTCATAGGAGAGGAATGAGCGACATCTGTTCGAATAAATTGAATTCCAAAATCGGCTTCTGCAGGAATAAGTTTCATCGAGACTTTTTTACCTGAGTGAAGACCTATCCCTGTCACTTTCACATCTTTAGCTATGGTCCGTTGATAAATCATGTCTAACCTTATAAAAAGTCGTACCTAGTCGTTCAATTATAAATGCTTTTTATTAATTTGTACGATAGAAAATTATGCTCTATGTACAAAACTTGACCATGGTCGTCAACGATTAAGAAATATGGGCCATGCCATTTTCAGATAAGAGCCTGCCACGGGGTGTTCTTAAGATAAGACCTTGCTTCAATAAATAGGGCTCATAGACTTCCTCAATGGTCTGCTTATCTTCTCCTAGAGTGGCCGCAAGAGCATCGATTCCAACGGGCCCCCCTTGATAGTAGTGCTTCATGACCGAGAGAATTTTTCTGTCCATGGAATCCAGTCCTAAATCATCTATATCCAGAAGAGACAGGGCACTTTTAACTTCAGAGGACTCGACTTGTTCTTTTTTATTAACGAGAGCGAAGTCCCTGACTCTGCGTAAAATTCTATTGGCAATTCTTGGAGTACCTCGAGAGCGTTGGGCAATTTGTATCTTTGCTTCCGTAGAAAGTTTGACATCCATCTTATGAGCATTATTAAGAACGATCTTTGCCAGCATTTCGGGCTCGTAGTAGTCAAAATTTAGATGAGCGGTAAAACGATCTCGAAGAGGGTTGGATAGAAGTCCAGAGCGAGTGGTGGCTCCTATAAGAGTGAACTGTGCCAGGTCAATTTGCATAGTCCGAGCCGAGGCTCCTTGGCCGATTAAAATATCCAAACGAAAGTCTTCCATCGCAGAGTAGAGAATCTCCTCCACTGTAATATGCATGCGATGAATTTCATCAATAAATAAAACATCCCGTGGCTTAAGATTGGTCAGTACCGCAGCCAGATCTCCTTTTTTTTCAATGGCCGGGCCTGAGACAACGTGGAGTTCTGACCCGAGTCCCTTAGCTATCAACATCGCAAGAGATGTTTTACCAAGACCGGGAGGTCCAGAGAGTAAAACGTGATCCATCGCACTTTTTCTTACCTGGGCAGACTTAACCATGAGGTCAATGTTTTCTACGACTCTGTTTTGCCCTATAAATTCCGAAAACGTTTGTGGACGAAGTCGTGCCTCCTGCTCTTTGTCGTTTTTTAAACTCTCGGCGTTTACCAATCTTTCAACCATGAGAATTACCTAAGTTCCTTAAGTATAACTTTTACGAGCTCTTCGGGTTTCTTAACAATCCCTTCTTGGAGATGTCGTTGAATCATGGGAAGAACATCCTGATCTTTAAAGCCAAGGCCCTGACAAGCAGCGAGAGTTTCTTTAATTAAATGAGCATCAATCCTTGATTCATTCTTAACTTTAACCCCACTCTTGACTGGATTTTCCCTCAGAGAAAAGCCTATTTCAAGTTTTGAAATTTTATCTTTTAAAGATAAAATTATTTGCTCCGCACTTTTCTTACCTATCCCCGGAGCAGACTTTAGAATGTCTATGTTCTCAAGGGTAATCGCTGAAATAATCTGCTGAACACCGACATGAGAAATGAGCGCGAAAGCAGATTTCGGTCCAATTCCGTTCACATTCATAAGCATTTCGAAAAACTTTTTATCCTCAATCGTCTCGAAGCCGTAAAGATCCTGGGCCTGTTCCCTGATGATGTGTGAAATAAAAATAGCCACTTCTTTATTGGGCACCAAGGGAGCTGACGTATAAACTTCATATCCAACTCCAGAGTTGGTATGGAGAAGAGATTTCTGCGAATCAGAGTAAACAACTGTTCCTGATATGTATCCGATCATAGCCGTGGTTCCTTTATTTTGTGAGCAAGAGATGACGCTAAACTATTACCCATCTTCTTGGGCTTTTGGGACTTGTTGGGATTTAAAGCGACATTGCCTCTGTTTAACAGATGGCACAGCGCGATAGCTACGGCGTCAGATTCGTCATGGGTTTTAAATTCAGAAATCCCCAAAAATCTTTCAAGGAACTTCTGAATTCCTTCTTTATCAGCATGGCCGTGACCGGTCACCGTTTGCTTTACTAAGTTTGGAGAATACTCAAAAATTTTCTGATGAAACTTTTGTGAAATTGCCGCTAGCATCGTCCCTCTAGATTGGGCAAGCTTTATTAGGGCAGTTGGGCTCTTGACGAAAATCAGGGATTCGAAAGCCACTTCATCCGGAGAATACTTCTCCAAAAGTAATTGTGTTTGATCGAAGATATCCTTTACCCTATGCAAAAACTCATCCTGGGCCCTAAATTTCAAAATACCTGAATCCAGATACTGAATTTTACTCCCTACTTTTTCCAGGAGGGCATAACCTGCGGTGACAGAACCAGGGTCTATGGCTAGAACGATCAAGGAAAAATCCTCATTTTAAGAGTTACGGAAATTGTACACACGAAGGAATGGGGGCGTCTAGTTAGCAGAACGGCCTTTAAAATAATTACCGATATAAAAAACAAGTGATCCTATGACAAGCTGAAGAAGCTCTAACCTTCCGTAATCACCTTGGCGAATTCCAGAAACAAAGCACAATCCCACAGCAGTGAGACCAAAAAGTTGCATCCCAAGACCAATATAAAATAGAGCTCTCATTCTCATAGAGATACTGTGGTTCTCTTAAATAAGAAAGGACTTTTTACTTGTGAACAATTATATTGGTACTATATTTATGACGGCAAAAATCCTAGCTGCTCGGCCTGTAGTCGAAAGCATCAAGCATAAGCTCTTAGAGAGATGTAAAGGCTTAAAAGCTCAAGGTGTACATCCATCAATGTGTGTGGTTCTTGTTGGAAACAATCCGGCCAGTCTCAGTTATGTAAAAAATAAAAGAATAATGTGCGAGGAAATTGGGGCGAAATTTCAACTTGACCACATGCCGGAGTTCATAGGTGCAACGGAGTTTTTAACACGACTTGAATTTCTGAATAATGATCCCAACATTAACGGCATCATCATTCAGCTACCCGTTCCCCCGCATTTAAAAAATCTTCCCTTGTCAAATTTGGTTCATCCAGAAAAAGACATCGATGGCTTTCATGGTTTAAATACTCAGAAGATTTATTTAGGGACCACCGATCTTTCTCTTCTTTTGCCCTGCACCCCTAAGGGGATCATCAATCTTCTCCATCACTATAATGTGGAGTTGAAGGGAAAGAGCGTTGTGGTCATTGGGAGAAGTTTGATCGTTGGAAAACCTCTTTCCATGCTTCTTTCAAATTTTGACTCTACGGTGACTATGGCTCATTCACAGACAAATAATCTCCGTTTATTTACGAGAAACGCAGACATCGTTATTTCAGCTATTGGAAAAGCTCACTTTCTAGATCGAAGCTATTTTGACCCCACAAAAAAGACGATTGTTATTGATGTCGGGATGAATATCTTGAATGGACGTCTTACGGGCGATGTGAACCAGGAGGACGTGAAAGATTTTGTGGAGGCTATGACTCCAGTTCCAGGGGGAGTGGGACCGATGACCGTCATCACACTAATAGAGAATTTAATTTCGGCCACTGAAAATCAGGTAACAGGAAAATAATATGATGACTCTTAAGACTCACCTTCATGATGAGCATGTAAAACTTGGAGCTAAAATTGTCCCCTTTGCAGGGTGGGACATGCCCATTCAATATACTTCTGTAAAAGATGAAGTCTTGGCCGTAAGACAATCTGTAGGAGTTTTCGATGTAAGTCATATGGGTGAATTTTTTGTTGAGGGCCCTGATGCTGAACAATTTGTCGATCACCTGGTTACCAATGACATCCTCCTTGCGCCTTTAGGAAAAGCTATTTACTCTCCCCTTTGTCGCCAAAATGGAACAGTGATTGATGACTTGATCGTCTATAAAATATCTTCAGGGAAAGTCCTGGTGTGTGTGAATGCAGCCAACATCGAAAAGGACTTCTCTTGGTTTAAAGAAAACCATAAAAACTTTAATTGTCGCCTTGAAAATCGCTCCGAGGAATTCTCTCTCCTGGCTGTACAGGGACCAAAGTCATTTGAAACTCTTAAGCCACTTATGGATCAATTACCAGATATCCAATACTACTCGGTGATTGAATCTACTTTCAAAAGAAGGCCAGTCATTATTGCAAGAACCGGCTATACCGGCGAGGATGGATTTGAAATTTTTGGGGCCCACGAGACAATGGTTGAACTTTGGCAAAAACTTATTGAACTAGAAGTCAAGCCTTGCGGACTTGCGTCCAGGGATGTGCTGAGACTTGAGGTTTGTTACCCTCTTTATGGTCATGAACTTAGTGAGGAGCTAACTCCCTACGATGCTGGTCTTGGCTGGACCGTTAAGACTTCTAAAAAAGACTTTATAGGAAAAGAAAAGCTCGCTTCCAAACCCTCTAAATATAAACTAGTTAAGCTTGTTTTGGATAAGGGCATTCCCAGAGAAGGCTATCCCGTTCTCAACAGCCATAATGAGCCAATAGGATCCGTTACTAGTGGAACAATGTCAGTTGTTTTAAACAAAGGAATTGCTCTGGCCCTCATAGAAATTGATAAAGTTCCAAAGGATGAAGTATTTTTAATCGATATCCGTCAAAAGTATTATACCGCTAAACTATTAAACAAAACATTTGTAACCGGAGGACATAAATAATGGCGACTAAGATTCCTGCTAACCTAAAGTACACCAAAGATCACGAATGGGCCCTTATTGAAAATAATACTGTAACTGTCGGTATTACTGATTTCGCTCAATCTGCCTTAGGGGACATTGTTTTCTTAGAAGTACCGGAAAAGGGTACTCATTTGAAGGCAGGTTCAACTTTTGGTGTGGTTGAGTCTATAAAATCTGTGAGTGATCTTTATGCACCAGTTTCTGGTGAAGTTGTGGCAAGAAATTCAGACCTAGAAGGATCTCCCGAAAAAATTAACGAAGACGCTTACGGAAGTTGGTTAATAAAAGTCAATATTCAAGATGCATCCGAACTAAATAATTTATTAACGGCAGAGCAGTATCAAGAGTTTTGCAACACATCTCATTAATTTTTTTTGGCCACGCAGATTTAATGCGTGGCTTTTTCTTCCTCTTATTTTATTTAGCCTAGCTCAAAATTTTCGCATTCTCCTTTTTAAGCATAAAATTTTTTCTCAAAAGAAGAAAACAATCTTTACGAACTAATGGTGTTTATAGATACTGCCCCACCTAGAACACAGACATTGGTGAGGAAATTTTTTAATGGAATCGATTCAGCTTCTCAATACTGCCATTATTAAAAGCAAAGAAAAAAAAGTTAACCAATCATTTGAGGAGAGACTGAATCAGGTTTGTAACTCTCCAGTTATAGAGGTGCTTAACAAGTCTATTTCACAATTTGCCGAATCTCAAAAAATTTCAAGAGATCAAGCAGCACTTCAAGTCATCGAGGCGATAAGAGAGCTAGATTCTATTTGGTCTGATTACGTCGTCATGGAAGGAATTGATCGCTTAAAGAATTTGTTGCGATCAACTAATTAAGCATATCTAAATTCACACACATGAACCCGCCGAATGGCGGGTTTTTTGTTCATGACTTAACGACAAATCCCCACTGAATTGTTGCTTCTCCGTTCACGAGTAAGTCCTTGGGAGGATTTGGAAAAGGTCCTGCTTGATTAAAGGATTCCACTGCAGCATCGTCCAGTTCACGAATTCCTGAAGCCCCTAGGATTTTTACCGCTACAATTTCTCCACGAGCGTTAAGAGTTACCTGAAGTGAGGTCACATAATCCTGAGAAGCAATGGTTCTTCCAGACCGAAAGAGGGCCATAGATTTTTCCTGGATGCCTTTTCCCCAAAATTGTTCAAGTTTTTGCCTTATCCTATGAAAAAAACCGTAATACTTGTATTCAACAGTATTTAGATGAGTAAAGTCCCCGAGTTTTACTTCTTCTACATAATCATTTGTAGCGGATGACCCTGAATCTTTAATATTTCCATTTTCTGTCCCCTCTTTTGTTATCGAGGAAGGAGAGCGGCCCGCCATGAGCTGAGTTGGCTGATTGCCAATCCCAATATCCGAAAGCTTCAAATTTTTAATCCTAGATTGAGAAACTTTGGTCATAGAAGAAAGGGAGCGAGATCCTTTTGCGGTCTTCTTAAATATATCAACGGCCTTCGCTCTCGTTTGTCGATCAAAGCTCCTATCCCTATCGCTTAAATAAGCGTCCTTTTTTTTCTCTAATTTCTCGGATTCTTCACTTTGAACAATCTGTCTCTTTGTTAAAATATCACTGAGCTTAGTTTCCTTAATAATTTTGAGTTTGATGGCGAGTGGTTTTTTTTGAATCGGATGGGTAAATGGTTTGAGCCGAATCGCCAAAAAAAATAAATGCACAAACAGAACGCTCCCGAGAACGTAGTAAAAGTAGCGGGAATGACCAGTGCCATAGAGCATTCAAACCTCCGCTTATTGTATCGGCAAATTTAAAACAAAAATGACTGACAACTTATGGATTCGGGACCTGAGTCAGAAGGTCGGATTTGAGATCTTGAGAGGAAGTTCTTGTTTAAGACTAGGAAAGAACTAACTTTCTCTCTAAAAGAGAGGCGCTCATTGGTTTTCCCAATAGTCTCCATCATCCAGAGAAGAGGCTTTCGATTTTGTCTCTTCTCCCGGTTCAAATACTGAAGATGTATCTGAGTTTGGATCAAAGCCCGTAACAAAACTTTCCAAGAACCCAATAGTGGATCCTGATGACATGGGTTTTCCTGTTTCTTTGTTGACAAGCATGGTGGTGATGCCCTCTGGAATAGTGAACTCCGGAGCTCCAAATTTCGGAATTGCCAGAGACATATAATCAATCCACATTGGTAGGGCCGTTTTTCCCCCTGTCTCTCCATAACCTAGAGGACGATTATCATCAAAGCCCACCCAAGTACCAACAACGACATTTGACGAAAATCCGACGAAGAGTGCATCAATATAATTATTTGTTGTTCCAGTTTTTCCACCAATATTAGTGGATAGACGTCCAGCAGAAGACCCAGTGCCATAAAGAGTCACTCCACGCAAAATATTTGTCATGATGTAGGCGAGGCGCGGATCGTAAACTTGAGTGTTATTAAGAGAAAATAGAAAAGGATTACTTACAGTTGACCCATCAGTTGGCGATTCAACTTTTTCTTTTTCTTTTGGCCAGGCAGGATCTGCAGTAGGAACTGGATAACTTTTGCCAGTACGATCTTTTATGGAGGTGATGTGATGAAGCCTGACAGCTTTACCTCCGTTGGGAAATACTGCATAACCTTTTGTTAACTCTGACAGACTAATTCCGAAAGAACCAAGGGAAAGTGACATGTCTTTGGGTATTTCAGCATCTATATGCCATCGATTAACAAAGTCATGAATCTTCGTTACACCGAGATCTTGAACAAGACGAACAGTCGGAATATTTCGACTTACTTCGAGGGCGTTTCTTAGTGTCATTGGACCTTTGAATTCTCCGTCATAATTGCGAGGCTTCCAGTTCAATGTATTGTCAACACCTCCTAATGCCTGAGGTGAATCCATCAAGATACTCGATGGAGTAAAACCATTCTCTAAACTGGCCGCGTAGATAAAAGGCTTAAAAGCTGAGCCTGGCTGCCGCAAGGACTGAATAGCACGGTTAAATTGAGACTTTTGGAAATCAACACCACCAACCATCGTTAGGATATCACCAGTTTGTGCATGAATCGCCAGCAAGGCACCTTCAACTTCGGGCTCCTGATCGAGCTGTGCTTTAATAAATCTTTGTTTTGAAACGAGACTCCGCAGGGAAGGATCCTTATATTTCTTAAAAAAATCTGGGTGAATGAGTTGATCATGCGGCACAGCCTTGGCCTGTATTTGAACCAATATCACATCACCTCTTTTGACGATTTTTGATGGTGTTTTTATTGGATTGAAATAGATCGGATCTTCACTGAATTTTCTCTCATGTGCCCAGTCAAAACCACTTTCTGGTATAATCACTCTTGTGCCCGAAATTTCAACCAAAATAGTGCGCTTCAAGTCATCGACGCTCAGAACGATACCCTGGTAAGACTTACCCTCCTGTAAAAATTTAAGGAAAGAATCAGTTGGTGAATTTCCAATATCCACCAGGCTTTTAAAACGCTCATTGATTTTTTCTTTCTCTTCTTGATAATAAGAAAGATTATTTTCTATAGAATCTTCATCTTCATGAAATTCAAAAATATTTTTTCCATCTTTTGAGAACATGAAATAGCTCGATTGATCACGCATGATCTTTTTACGCTGATCCGTGCTGAAAGACCTTATTTCTACATTAGTGGCGAGATGCTTTACAGCTCCTCCAAAACCCTGTCGCTTGTCGAGCTCCTTGACCCTCTCTTTAACAACCTTCTCAGCTTTCTCTTGTAGAGACCAATCAAGTGTCGTTGTAACTCTGAAACCACTGGTTAAAAACTCCTCCGTTCCTACCGACTTCATAACCTCCTGTCGTATCCAGTCAGTGAAATGCCCTCCCTTAACTTCATTAAGTTTACGGATTCGCATCTTGATGTCTTCTTTAAGAGCTTCAGCATATTCTTTTTCCGTAATTTTCTTCGTTTCAAACATTCTCTTCAAAACGTAGTTTTGCCTCCTCTTGGCAAATTGTGGGTTAACATAAGGAGAATATCTTCCTGGGGCCACAAGAAGACCTGCCACTAGTGCGGCTTCAGCCGGAGATGCTTCTGCAAGCTCTTTATCAAAGTACCCCTTGAAAGCAGCCTTGACTCCGTAGTACCCACCGCCGAGGTAGACCTGGTTAAGATAGAGGAAGAGAATTTCATCTTTGGAAAATTTCTGTTCTATTTTTCTTGCAAGAAGTAGATCTTTAATTTTTCTTGAGAGTGTCCTTTCTTTTGTTAGAAGAAATGACTTTGCTACTTGCTGCGTGATCGTCGAGCCACCCTGAACAAGACGGCCTTCCTTCATATTTACTATGAAGGCGCGGATGATACCGTAGTAGTCAATTCCATCATGCTGATAAAAGTTATCGTCCTCTGCTGCAAGAAAAGCTCCGACCACCCTAGCAGGAATTTTGTTAAATGGAACAACTTCTCGAGTTTCTTGGCCAATTTCGAGAAGTACCTCGCCATCCTTTGAAATAATTTGCGAATTCATCGGGGGATTGTAGTCTTTCAACGTATTAATTTGTGGAAGATCTGAAGAAATGTATAGGAAAACACCTACGACCGAGATGGCACCAAATAAAAATAATATCGCCAGAACAGCGAGAGTTTTTATCAATCGTTTCAAGAGTCTTCCTATTTAAATAGTTCTCGGTCTATTTTAAGTGAATTCGTGAAGAATGAAAGCGTTACTCTTTATAGTCGAGTTCTTTGAGACTATCGCTCAGGATTTTAATTTTATTTTCGGCAGCCTCTAGTGTCACCCGACACTTTTTATAGAGCTCAATCCCTTGCTCAAACTTCTTAAGACTCTGGTCGAGGTTAACTTCACCAGACTCTAATTCTCGAACAATTTGCTCCAGTTCTTTTAGTGATTTTTCAAAATTAGTTGTGCTCTCTACGCTTGCCATTTGTGATCCCCGTCGTTTTTTTGACACTGATAAACATCATCATCCCATAAATTATCTGCCTTAGACAAGTTTTCGGGCGCTTAGCTCAGGGGATGAAATTGCCTATGCTCGTTTTCTGTCAGCGAGATTGCTAAAATTTCCCATGGGGGCATATTTTTGCCCGTTCCATCAGGATGAAGGAGTCCATGAAGAATATTTGGGTCCCACTTTCCGGCCAGGTCGCTCAACAAAGAAAGGTCGAGGCGATTGCTAACAATGTCGCTAATGCAAATACCGTAGGGTTCAAGAAGGACCAATTGGTATTCAAAGAACATCTAACTGCCCTATCGAAAGGCGTGGATGATATTGATATTCCGAGAAAAGAATTTTCTCCAGCCGATTTCTATCATACGCAAGGAGCAGAAAACTCCATGGTGTCGGTCGATGGAAGCTTTACTGTCTTCGAGCAAGGAACGCTCATTCCAACAAATAACCCCTTAGATGTCGCCCTTAAAGGCGAAGGCTTTCTGGAGATTTTAACTCCTACTGGGGTTCGCTTCACTAGAAAAGGAAATCTCTCCCTCAATAAAGAAGGTGAGCTTGTTACAGACCAGGGGTATCGCATTCTGGGAGCACTGAATTTATCCGAAGATCGACTCAGAGATCCCGCTTCAATTGCTTCAGTCCCTGCGCCGGAGTCTAGGGTCCTAAGAGTTCCGACAAATACTAAAATTACAATTTCAAATGATGGGGAGATTCTCACAAAAGACGGGAGTGTTGGCAAAATTTCCGTAGTTGAATTTCGAGACAAACATGCGCTGAGAAAAGAAGGAAACTCCTTATTTATCACTCCAGATGAATTAAATGTCCTCAGGAGCAGCGTTCAAACAACAGTCACCCAGGGATTTCTCGAGGGTTCAAATGTAAATGCTATTGAAGAAATGTCAGAACTCATAAAGGCTCACCGTCATTTTGAATCTATTCAGAAGGCAATTAATGCCTATGACCAGATCTCAGGGAAGGCCGCCAATGAACTTGGTAAATTTTAATTAGGAGAAAAATATGATCCGCGCACTCCACACTTCAGCAACCGGTATGGCTGCCCAAGAATCAAACGTAAATACAATTTCCAACAATATCGCCAACGTGAATACCACAGGCTTTAAAAAAGCCCGAACAGAATTCGACGATTTGCTTTATGAGACTGTTCAGGAAGCAGGTGCAAAGTCATCAGGTTCAACGGAATACAATGTCGGATTACAAGTCGGATCTGGAGCAAAAGTTTCTGCAACTAGAAAAATTCATTCTCAAGGCTCCCCCCAGATGACTAACAATCCATATGATCTCATGATAAACGGAGAAGGTTTTATGGGTATTATTTCTCCCAGTGGAGAACTAAAGTATACTCGGGATGGATCATTTAATGTTGATGCCCAGGGTAATCTTGTATCGAGAGCAGGGCATCGAGTTTTTCCTGGAATCGTTGTTCCACCTAACGTCATGCGGATTAATATTGCTGAAAACGGAGCTGTTGACGCCTTTACTCGAGACTCAGTTGAACCAATAAACCTTGGGCAAATTTCTGTTTTCACATTCGTCAACCCAACAGGGCTTCGTTCAGAAGGCGGTAACCTACTTGCCGCGACAGCTGGCTCTGGTCAAGCGATTCAAAATGTTCCAGGGGACAATGGGTCTGGAGTTCTTATGCAAGGAGCGATTGAAGCCTCTAATGTCAATGTCATGAATGAAATGACTGATCTAATCAAGGCCCAGCGTGCTTATGAGATGAATTCGAAGGTAATGGGAGTCGCAGATCAAATGCTTCAAACAGTGAATAATATAAGATGATAAGTTTTCTGGTTTTAATTTTTTCTCTAACTGGCATTGCATTCTCTTGTGAGATTCACCTGCCCTCCCATCTTGTAATCCTTAGTAAGTCTTCAAGGATTTCAAGATCTGCCGCTCATACCAGATGTTCTCCCGAGGACCTAAAAAATGTTGAAGACACCCTCCTGGGCATTGAAGGAAAAGTAACAAATAATCAGCTAGCAGAACTCCTCAAACAAAAAGGGTCCAAGGTCTTAGTTTATCCACCACTCATAAAGATTCAGCACTTGATAAGCCTGGTCCGCGAAGAGGTTAAGCTTCCAACAGGAACTACGCTTGAAGGTATCGAGGTTTCCGCTGAAGATGATTTTATTTCATTATCTCAAGACGATACATACCAAATTGAATGTCAAGGCTGCTCCTTTCAATCAAAACAGCCCATGACTCTTCTCGTCCAAAATTCGATGGGGCAACCGAGAAAGACGACTTTCGTTGCTTCATTTAAAAAACTTATAAAGGCTTACCGTGTGACATCATTTCATCCAGCCTTCGCACCAATTGAGGTATCACATCTGAAGGAAGAATTAGTAGAAGCGATACCCTATACCGACCTCATAGATGATCTTTCCTCACTTCGTTTTTTTAAGACGAACAAACCTATTCGCCCTGGAGATCTTCTTCGCTCTGCTGACTTGAGGGGTGAAAACCTCGTAAGGGCAGGAACACGGACTGAAGTTCTTATAGAAAATAAAATGTTGAAACTAAAGACATTTGGCCTTAGTCGCAACAACGGCTCTTGGGGACAACTTGTTGAAGTTTTTCATCCTGAGAGAAACAAGAAATATCTTGGCAAGGTAATAGATATTAACAAAGTGCTTGTAGAACTATGAAAACACTACTCTTGGGTATACTTCTTTTTTTTGTTTCTTGTGCAAACTATGTCAACTCTCTCCATCGACAAATAGACAACGAAGAGAGAAATGAAGTTGCTCGCAAGCGATCTTCTAGGGATCGTTATTCGGCCTACCGTGAACGAGACAGATTTCGTCCTGAAGATGATAAACGTCCTGTTAAAAATCCAGTCACATATTCCCTGGGAAGCGATCCATCTGGGCAGGTCAAACCTCCTGTCAAAAGAGAATACCGACCTCAGCGCTATCAAGCCGATGATTTCGTTGATGGTGATAGTGGCGGCTCTCTCTGGGCGAACCAGGGTTCTGGTGCTTCTCTTTTTACATATCATAACGATAAGCGCACTGGTGATATGATCATCATTAACGTGCTTGAAAATCTTCGTAACCAGATTTCTTCTGAACTCAAGCGCACCTTTCCTGATAGGCCTAAGCGCGCCGGCAAAGAACTCAAGGAAGGTGGCGAATCTTCAAAGTCAAGCGCTCAAACTGTTCCAGGCGCTCCGGCCGATAATGAAATGGATATGAAAATCTATGATAAAATATCTGGTACAGTCGTTGAAGAAATAAGTAAAGATTACATTCTCTTACGTGGACGCAAGGAAGTGATCTTCAAAAAGGAAAAAAGATCCATTCAAGTCCAAGCGCTTGTCTCTAGAAAGGACATCATGGAAAATGATTATGTTAACTCTGATAAACTTCTCGAGTCACGGGTCTTTATCCTAGGAAGGGATCAATAATATGAAAACACTTTTAGCACTCCTACTTCTTTCGACTTCTTCTCTTTCGGCAAATACCAGTCGCTTGAAGGATCTTGTAACCATTAAAGGAGTCCGGGAAAACCCCCTTATAGGCTACGGTCTTGTTATTGGTCTCAATGGAACTGGTGACGGTGGTGGTGAGATCACTAACACCTCATTAAAAAAAATGTTCCAAACACTTGGTCTTAATCCTCAAAAAGAAGTGACTTCCAAAAATGTCGCCGCCGTCATCGTAACAGCAAAACTTCCTCCTTTCGGGCGCGTAGGTCAGCAACTTGATGTGACTATTTCATCGATTGGAGACGCATCCTCTCTGGCGGGGGGAACGCTTCTTGTTACCCCACTTAAGGGCGGAGACGGACAAATATATGCTGTGGCAAACGGCTCGCTTTCAATTGGCGGACTTGAACGGGGAAAAAAAATGGCAACTACCGCGAGAATTCCTAATGGTGGAACGATAGAGAAAGAACTTGAACTGTCTTTCAATGATAAAAGGGCTGTACGACTAGCTCTTAATAATCCAGATTTCACAACCGCCGCTAGGGTCGAGCGGACCATTAATCAAGAATTGGCCGGCAAATATGCAACTGCTTCAGACGCAACAACGATAGATGTCATCATCCCTTCCTTTTACGAAAAGAAGGTTGTAGAGCTATTAGCAAATATTGAGAATTTTAAGGTCATTGCAGACGCTCCAGCGAAAATAGTCATCAATGAAAGAACTGGAACCCTCGTGGCCGGCGGTGATATCGTATTAAAAAAGTCGGCGGTAAGCCATGGTGATTTAATGGTGGAAATTAAGGGTGGAGAGGGTGGTGGTAATAAATTTGTTCAAATGATGGAGCAATCCACTACAATAAACGATCTCGTTAAAGCATTGAATGCATTAGGTACAAAGCCGGAAGATCTTATTTCTATTTTCCAGGCCTTAAAGCAGAATGGTTCACTTCTTGCGGAAATCGAGTTGATTTAGACCTAGGGGAACTTTTTTCCGGGGGGGTTTTTTCTCTACCACCCCTCTCTTTAAAAATGCTACAATTGTTTTAATGGTCTCGTCAGGATGACGGACCACGAAAACCAGGATGGTACGATTGAAAATCAATCCACAAGCGCAAGCTTTATCGATCGCTCAAAAATCAAATCCTGTTAAACCTTTTGAGGACATTGCCGAGGGAATGGAAGCAAATTTCACATCTCATATGCTGGCAGAAATGAGAAAGACCGTCCCGAAGGAAAGTCCCGATTCATCGGCTATGGAGTATTATAATTCCTTACTTGATTACGAACGTGCGCAGCTTATGGCAAAATCAGACAGTGGTCTTGGAGTAAAAAAAATCATCCTAGATCAAATAGTGCCTCAGAATATGAAGCACTACCTAAAGAACCAGCCCCCTCAAGTTCGTCAAGGAATGACGAAGGAGAATATCAATGAGTAGTATCGACACCCGATCATCGTTTTTTCCCCGAAATCGTGACATCAAGTCCGATTCTGCCAAGAGCGGTGGAAACGTAGATGGAATTCAGCGAAATAGCATGGAGCGGACGAGCGAATTAACGGAAAAAACCTCCGGAGATGCCAAGGTTACTATCCCGGAAGGAATTAAGGACTTTTCTAAAATTAAAAAAGCAGCAATGAGTGCTCCAGAGCCAGACAATTCTGAAAAGATCGCGCGCCTGAAAGCGCAAATTTCCGCTGGAACCTATGAGGTCGATTACGACGCCCTGGCCGACAAAATCCTCACTTCGGAATTTTAAGGGGTCTCATATGGATAACCGGCTCGCTGAAAAAAAACTCTACTACCAGCGAACAATCGTAATTTGGGAATCCTTTTGTCAGCTACACAAGGAACTATTTGATTTAACTTGTGATGAATACATCACTCTTTTGGAAAGTGATATCGATAAACTTGAAAAGATGCTTCCCCTAAAAGAAGAGATTATATCAAAGATCTCAGAGCTGGAGCGAGATCGCTCAGAGCTCATTGACACTCTTAATTCAACCTCACTTTTTTCCACAAGAATTGAGCGAGCTGGAGATCTGTTAACCGTCTTCTCAGATGTTGAGAGCAACACTGAGATAAAAGCACTAAGAAATCTTCATGACCTTCTGATAGATATTGTAAAAAAAATCCAGGAGCAAAATAGAAAGAACCAGGTTTTTTTAAATAAGGCAATGTTATCACTGCGAGATATAAAACAGGGATTTACAGGAAAAAAACAATTTACGACCTATGGAGCTAACGGGCAAACCCGAGCTTTAAATAGGTAGTAATACAGGGGACTAGGATTGGCCGCTGATTTACTGAACATTGGAAAATCGGGATTATTTGCAGCAAAGCAGTCAATGTCGACGACGTCGCATAACATTGCCAATGCTAACACCGATGGATTTTCGCGTCAGGAAGTTAGAACTGAAACAAATCCGACTCTTGGCGAAGGAGACTACGTTCTTGGAACGGGTGTAGAAATACAGAGTATTAAACGTGCCCATGATGAACTCGTAGATAAAAAGCTCAACTCCTCAATAACATCCCATAAATTTAACGAAGAAAGAAGCCTTCAGCTTGGTAACATTGAAGAACTTTTTAATGAGGTAAACTCTGAAGGCATGAACAAGATCCTCAATCGATTCTTCAACTCTTTCCGCGAGCTATCTAATCAACCAGAGAACGAAACCATTCGTAATGTTGTACGCGAGAACGCTAAGATCGTCATCGGTGACTTTCGACGTGTTCAGGAAAACCTAGATCATATCAGAGCGACGATCAACAAAAAAGTCGATCTCTCAGTGAGTGAAATAAATTCACTGGCAAAAACTATTGGTAAACTTAACAAAGAGATAAACGTTCAGGAGGTTTCCGGCGGAATGGCTAATGATCTAAGAGATCAGCGAGATCGTGCCGTTCGTTCCTTGGCTGATTTTTTCCCCCTCTCCTCTTACACTGATGATCGTGGTCAATACATTGTTAACATCCAAGGAGTGGGGTCTTTAGTTTCAGGAGGAATGGTACAAGAGCTTTCTGCAGGTTCGGTTGTTAGCGAAGGCAAAAACTCCGCTGAGAAAGGGGATGTTGAAATTTTCTTCACCAATAGACCTTCAGTTGCAATTACTGATAAGCTTAAGAGTGGATCACTAGGTGGGCTGCTTAAAACTCGTCAAGAGGAAGTCTTAGGTTTAGAGAAACAGCTTGATGAGCTCGCTCATGGTCTGGTGCTCGCGACCAATGCTATTCACAGGAGAGGTTTTGCCAATCATCCCGTCCCAGTTGATGGGCAAGGTAACCCTGTTCCCAATGCCGCTCGACAAAAAGTTACTGGTATAAACTTTTTTAAAGAGCCCCTTGATCTCAAGAGAGCTGCTGAATACATTGCACTCTCCGACGAAATTGAAGAAGATGCTAATAATATTGCTACCGCTGCAGAAGCAAACAAGCCTGGCGACAACAGAGTTGCAATTGCTATTTCTAAACTTCAACATGAAAAAGTCCTCGCTGGCGGAACGACAACATTTGAGGAACAATACTTAAAGTCTGTCGGAAATATTGGACTTCAATCTGGAAAGTCGAAAATTGATCAAGAGCAATCACATGGAATTCTCGCCCAGGCAAAGTCTCTCAAAGAGCGCCTCGCTGGAGTTTCACTAGATGAAGAAGCTGCGAACATGGTCCGATATCAGAATGCTTATGAGGCTTCTGCAAAAGTGATACGAGCATCGGATGAAATGTTTAAAGCAGTTTTAAATTTACTTTCGTAGGTAATTTATGAGTAGAGTGTCTGAAAATAGCTCTGTAAACTCCATCAACTATGCCGTTGGTAAAACCAAGGGGAAAGTTGAGGACCTCCAAATTAAGGGCTCGACCCTTAAACGAGTGACTAAGCCTTCAGACGATCCGGTTGGTAATGTTGAGCTACTCTCTATTCGTTCGCAAAATGTAGATGCTGAACAATATCTACGTAACTTGAATTTTGCGCAAACCTCACTCTCCTATTCAGAAAACGTTTTGGAAGAAATCACTGACCTTCTTTCAAAGGCCAAGGAGTTGGCGGTTGGCCAGGCATCTTCTATCCATTCACCTGAAGTCCGCCAGGGGGTGGCCAAGGAAATTCACCAAATCAGACAACAGCTCCTAAGTATCGCCAACAAGCGAATAGGTAACCGCTACCTTTTTGCAGGTCAAAGGGTCCTCACACGCCCCTTCGATCAGGATGGGAAATACCAAGGTGATACCAACAAGATCAATATTGAGATCAATAAAGATGTTTTTGTACCAATTAATATCAACGGTAAGGAACTGTTTTTTTCATCAGAAAAAAGACAGCCAGAGAAATCGGATCTGGATTTAAAAAATCCTGAACTTGAAGTAAGCCCAGAGATTGCGGTGCTGAGGAAGCCTGCCAGCACTGACCCCCAAGAAGTCCCCGTCAGTATCTTCGATGAACTACGGTCTCTTGAGAATGCTTTGATAACAGACAATCCTCAAGTGATTCAAAATCTTTTAGAAAGAATGGATGCTTCTATTGATCGCGTTGTGGCATTTAGGACACAAATTGGTGCCTTTACCAATACCATTTCCAACGCAGAGACCAATATTGAAAAAATCAAATTAGTTAACGAAACACAGAAAAGCAAAATCGAGGATGCCGATGTAACTGAGCTTTTTAGCGAATTGCAGAAAGAGCAGAATATTCTTAAGGCCACCTATAATGCCAGCTCAAAACTCATGAATACAAGCCTGATGGACTTCCTCAAATAAGAAAATCTTACATATTCTTAACTTTTTTTCTAAATTTCCTTGCTTTTCTCCTCTGACCTGTAATAAACCTCAGCGCAATAAAACTTTATTAAGTTAGTCAAATTCTTGACACGAAAGACAAGGATCAACCATGCTGGTTCTGACACGGAAGCTAGGAGAGAGCATTGCAATCGATGACAATATAAAAATTGTTGTTGTGCAAATAAAAGGTAAACAGGTTCGTCTGGGAATTAAAGCTCCCAAAGAAACAAAAATACACAGAGAAGAAGTTTACCAGGCCATTCAGGACCAAAATACAGAAGCCGTACAGGCCAACATGTCCGACATAGCGCGTCTAGGCGAAGAATTGAAGAAGAAATAATTTTCCTCCTTGATCATTTATTACTTTGACTGATACCATCATAGTGCTATGGTAAGAATACCTTACCATTTCATTTTGGAGGAATCCGTGAAAATCAAAACCACTCGATTTGGGGAACTTGAGGTTAACCCAAATGACATTGTCACCTTTAATGAAGGTCTACTGGGTTTTGAAAATCTCAAAAAATATTTCGTCGTTGATCCAGGCGACAGCACTCTTATCCTTTGGCTCCAATCAACTGAGGACGATAAGGTTGCTTTTCCAATCATCGAACCAAAGATTTTCAAACCTGATTATATAGCGAAGCTTTTACCTGCAGATTTAAATGGTTTGGATCTAGAGTCTCTTCAAGCTGCTAAGCTTTACTCTATCTTAACGATTCCAGCGAACGTAACTGAAATGTCTGCCAATCTTAAAGCACCCGTTGTTATCAACTCTACTAAGAAATTTGGAAAGCAAATCGTTCTTCAAGATTCTAAGCTTTCAGTTAAACACGAAATGTATAAGCAGCTTAAAACTTTTATTGTTAATTTCTCATCAGATGATGCTCGTCACAACAGTTTTACGCCAAGCATTGCCCTTGAGGCAGGTGAACTTAAGGTTTCTAATCCCAATTCACTAAATTTGAGTAACTCTAGACCTTTGGAAGCCCAGTAATTTGATTTAAAAAAGCCCTCGAGAGAGGGCTTTTTTTTTACTAATTTATGGTCGTCTCAGTAGCAGAACGTGAGAGCTGAAGATACATTAGCGCTTCAGCATGTTGTGGCTCTCTCGACAAAACAGTCTGCCACTCTGCTTGTGCTTCAATAATATTTCCATTGCCGTAGTAGAGAAGGCCCATCGCAATGCGGGCCGGAAGATAACCAGGCTGCTCATTCTTTAGTCTTTTGAGTTCGTCAAAAGCCTTAGAAATAAACCCTTTTTTTGTATATGCCTTTGCAATTTTTATCTTTATTTCAAGATTGTCAGGATCTAGAGCAGATGCCTTATTGTACTCAAATAAAGCCTCCTCTGCTCTACCGTAGGAGAGGTACATTTCGGCCAATTCGTAATGCTTTAAAGAAAATTTCTTATTGAGATGAGGGTCTGTTAGACCCTGATGACCAGTGTTCTTAACTTGAGAATTGGCTTTTTCAAAAATTGCTTTAGCTTCTTCGTATTTACCAATATCATTATAAATCACTGAAAGGGAAATTGCCGCATCAGTGTGATGGGGATCAAGTTCCAGGACTCTTTGAAAACCCTTCACGGCCTTTCCAAGCTCACCTCGGACATGGAAGATGTTAGCTAAATAAAAAAAGGCTTCTGAGGCATTAGGGTTTTGTTCAATAACCTCGTTAAGAAACAAGCTTGCGGTCTTAAAGTCGTTCTTCTGGTAGGATTCTTTCGCTTTTTTGAGAAGATCATTTAACTTAATGTGTTCCAATCAAGGCTCCATGCTTAGAGTTTTTTCTGACAACGGTCTTGAATAGATTTTATTTCTTTCTGCCTCTCTTTATCAACCAATTGGTAAAACTTTTCCACATATTCCAAACATAGCTGCCACTCCTTTAAGAGTGAACTAGCTTGGATCGTTCGCAACATCGCCCGTTTTCTTGTTTTAACATCCTGGTGATTTTCAAGAATATCGAGATACCAGTACCTTGCGGCTGAATACTCCTTCGTCTTAAAGTAAAAATCAGCTACGTACAAGTCTTTCTGACGAAGCATCTTTTTAGCTTTGGACATTCTTTTTTCAGCGGTCAATTTATAGCTACTGTCTGGATACTTTTGAAGAACCTCATCAAAGTACTTTAATGCTTCTAAGGCAGGCTCTAAGTCTCTATCGATGGTATCTGGAATTTGTTTAAAGTACGATTCGGCAATTCTGAAGACCACATAAGGCATTCTTTCATGACGAGGATGAAAATCTCGAAAGAGGAGATAGGCTGCCGCCGCTTCAATATAATTTTCCTGAAGATAGAGGACGTCTGCCTGAAGAAGTTCTGCAGGAGTGGCATAGAAAGAGTACGGATGCTGTGTCTTGATTAGATTTAGTTTTTCAGTGGCGAGGATATAGCGTTGTGCCTCAATTAACTCTTGTGCTTCTTTGAATAGGATTTCCGCCTCTGTTTTTCCGTCTGGTTTATCCGAAGAGCAAGCCGAGACCAAAAAGAGAATGAGAATTATTGATTGTATTAGCTTCATTGGTGAACCGATAAATCCTTATAAATTTCTTCAAAGAGAAGTTTAAAAAATGCGATGAAAGGAATTATGACTATCATGCCAACAATTCCACCTAGCTGTGAGCCCACGATAATGCTTACAACCACTACCACGGGATGCAGGTTAACGATTTTAGAGACCAGCAAGGGGAACACGAGAATCATATCAACAAGGTTGGCAATTGCGAAGACGAAGAACATGCCAAAGAGGGAAAAGTCAGTGTCATGAGATAGAAAACCGATAAAAATGGCCGGGACAAGTCCAAGAATCGGTCCTAAGTAGGGAAGAATGTTTGTAATACCGGCAAAGAATCCAAGGATAAAAGGATATGGGTAACCAATAACGAGAAGTCCTATTGTCACAAGTGTACCCAAGATGGTCGCTTCAATAAATTTCGCGATGATGTATTCGCCGAACTTGTTATTGAATTGAGAAAAAAGTACGTAACTTTTCTCAAAAATCGGATTAGGAACAGCTTCCAGCAATTTTTGTCTATATTTTCCACTCTCGATGAAGAAAAAATAAAGAAACAACGGCACAAGCAGCATCCACTCAAGAAAAAGTGAAAGATAATTTGGAACCTGAGAAAGAAGATCAGTTCCATGACCTTCCAGCTTTCCAACAATATAACTTATAGGATCAACATTAAGTCTTATTCCAAAAGAATTGTAGAGCTTGATTTTTAGGAATAAAAACTTCTGATTTAATTTAACCTGAAGTCCCGGGAGTTCTTTGCTTAGGGCATTAAAATTCATGTCCAGGTTGTAAAGTGTTGCAAAGAACGGAAAGAGGAGAACAGCAGTAGCGCAAAGAATGAGAACGAAGTAGCCAAATCTCTGTCGCCGGCTACCTATCGTCAGCTTTAAGGTCAGAGGCTTTGTCATCAAAAAAATGATGTAAG
>JBEIFX010000031.1:0-24804 GCA_040382195.1 Halobacteriovoraceae bacterium
GAGTCTCTTACCTCACTTGCCAACGCCATGATTCTCGCCCTCATCGGGATCTATGCCATTATGGTCTACATTTTCCGTTCTTATCTAGCTCCGGGGCTTATCATGACCACCATTCCCCTTGGACTCCTTGGAGTTTCCGTATCCTTTTGGGCCCACGGAAGGCCAGTTAGCTTCCTTGCAATGATTGGCGTGATTGGTCTTGCTGGTATTATTGTGAACAACGGTATTATCCTGATCGATTTTATCAATCAGATGAAGGACGAAGGAAAAATGAGTTTACGAGACATACTTATACAGGCCCCAACCATTAGATTAAGGCCAGTGATGGCGACATCTTTAACTACGATGGGTGGTCTGTTTCCGACGGCCTATGGGGTTGGCGGGGCAGATGCCATGCTTGTCCCAATGACGATGGCCATGGCCTGGGGGTTAACGACAGGTACGATTTTAACAATCGTCTGGATTCCCGCAGGATATGCGATTCTGGACGATCTCATGAAACTCGTGAATCGGATTCCTTTCTTCGCTAAAAGGGCAGCCCTCTCTTAAGAAGAGTCGAATGAGGCTTTGGGTGCTTCGAGGTAGGTTCATGGGCGACTTTGAGACGAGAGATAAAATTATACAGGCGGCGCGAGTTCTTTTTGCGGATTTTGGATACGAGGGAACCTCCGTTAGAGAAATCGCTAAGTCAGCCGAGGTTAATGTGGCTTCGGTTAACTACTACTTTAATAGTAAGGAAAACCTCTTTCTAGAGATTATTCGGGCAGGTTACAAGCAGTGTGCTCAAGAGTTTAAGATTCTCTTGCAAAAAAATGAAGGTAATCTAGAGAATTCTCTGGTGGATTTTTTTCGCTACTTTGTTGAGCACTCCCATGACTTTCGCACCCACTTCAAGCTCATGATGTCAGCTGATCACTCTCATAATCTTATTACTAGAGGGACAGAGGATGGAACTTTCGGCCCACCGGGAGGAAAATTGATAGTTCAGATCCTTCGAAAAGAAGCTCCCACCGCAAGCGAGGAGGATCTGTTTTGGGCACTAAAGGCCCTCTTTGCTCATGTGAGTCATCTAAGTCTTATTTATAACTGTCTTATGAATTCCGAAGAAGTTCTGCCCTATTTTTCTCATAGCGATGTCGAAAAAAGCATCCGAAGGATCACGAGAATGATCATCTCCGAACTGAAGATGCCTTTACATAGTTCTGATATTCTCTGAGGTCCAGTGACACTTTCATCTTTCTTAATAGAAGAAATATTCCCCCGAGCTTTCGGTGAAGGAAAAGTAGCTGTCGAGGAGGAGGGGTAAAGCGAAGGCCAGTTCCTAATTTCCAGGATAACTCCATAGATTTTTCAAGAAAGGTTTTATTGCTAAAATCAAAACATTCTTCATCTTGAAAAGGTGCTGCCAGAAAGTTAATTACCTGTGTATAGGTGTCCCTAACTGCCTTATCCTCTCTTGGGTCTAGAAGACCCAATTGTTCACTTATTTTTAAGACTTTTTCATCGTCCTGATCAAAGGCGGCGAGGAGGATACTGCGGTATCCATCAATAAAACTTCGATCATACACTTTGACGGCGCCAAAATCCAAAAGTCCCAGAATCCCATCTTCCATCACCAGAAAATTTCCAGGGTTAGGATCGGTCTGAACTAAGCCGTGAATTAAAGTTTCAGAAAGATAAAGTTCTATCAGGTTTCGGGCGATTTTTTGTCTATCAACTTCGGTAGGTTCGGTCCTAAGCCATTCAGAAAAGCTAAGTCCTGGAAGATACTCTAGGGTAAGAAGTTTTTGAGTTGAATATTGAGGATAAATTTTTGGAATCCTAAAGGAAGTCCCTTGGAATTTTTCCAGGTAGAGCTGATGCATCTTTAGTTCGTGGTTATAATCGGCTTCGGCCAGTAAAAGCTCTTTAACTTCATCTAAAATCTGATCCATGTTGATTTTTTTTAATCCGGGGAGAAGAGGAAGTTTTTTGAGAAGAATCGACAGAAGTTTCAGATCTGATGGAATGGCCTCCGCGACTCCGGGATATTGAATCTTGAAAACGATTTCCTCGCCGTGAAGTTGTGCCCTATGGACTTGCCCGATGCTAGCGGCCCCAAGAGGAGAGTGGTGAATGTTTTTAAAGTGGAGAGCTTTTTCTCCCAGTTCCTTCTCAATCAAGGGCAAGATTTTTGGGAATGGGAGATTCTTCCCGTTTTGATGGAGTTCCTCGAAGATCCTCGCCACTTCCGGAGGAAGAACCGTTCCAAAATCCATCCCCAAGAGCTGACCTAGTTTCATACTAGCGCCTTTGAGTTCCGAGAGTTTACTAACGACTTCGTGATAGAGTTCTATCTTTGATTTAAGCTTCTCTTTCTCGTCTTCCCATCCCTTTAGCCTGGAAGTGGCTTCCTCAAAAGCGACCTTCGTTGCTAACTTAAGTATTCGGCTTCCTCGGCCTAGGATCGAAGTTGGTATTTTCAAAGGTTTAGCTCCGGCTAATGAGATTCTTATTATGCTCTTTTCCTTTGTAAAAGACATCCTGAACAACCTTGTCTTTTTTACTCGCTCCCTAGGTTCAGCTGATCTTGTGATGCTAATGTGGAGAAAACTATGGGAAATTTCTTGAAAAATCTGATTATCCTCCTCTTTCTGATTGGGCCTTCGGCCTTCGCCGCTCAAGGCGTTGACCTCTCAAATGACCGTGAGGGACAAACTTACTACTCCTCTAGAAGAGATAAGAGATCAATTGCGAAAGCATTAAAAATCGTAGATGGTTCGATTATTGAAAGTCTTTATGACGAAACACTCCTTGATATCACTCCGCAGAACATCTGCGCTCCTGTCTTAATGAAGTCTCTCCAGGATAAATTAAGAAAAAGATCTCAAAAATTTGATGAGTTCGAAGGTATCATCCTACATCTGCGTACCCAAAATAAATTCGATGATACTGTTGCTCGTATTCTTCTGCTCATGAATGAGATGATCTCAACAAAACTCTACCTACCCAAAAAGCGTAAAGACCTTTTCTATCCAGACAAAAAGACCTTACAAGAAGCACTCGAAACTATTGCGGAATTTGAAAGACGCTCGAAGGATACGTGTTTTGATGAAGCTTATAGAAACCTTTATGGAGAGATTTTTAAATTTAATAAAAATCTTAAAAGCATCCATTTTGAGTCTATCTTCTTTGAAGCCTTTGAACAAAAGCTCATTTCCTATGATACCTACTATCGTATCGAACAGGCCCGGGTCAATAAGCTCGAAAAATTCTCTCTTGGACTAAAGTCTCACTATCGAAAAGTTCAAGCTATTAGAACTCAGTTTCCCCTTAGGGACAGAGAAGAAAGGTCAAAGTTTGTTACTCACAAGGATAATAACCTTAAGCTGAGTCGGCGGCAAAAACTCTTTGAGCAGTACTCTGACATTCAGATCATGCTCATGGCGCAGGTGATAAAAAAACTTCGCACTCGTCTCGAGGCGCCCAAAGCAGAAATACTCATTTATGATCGCTCAAATGAAATTGAAACAATAACGCTGGACCCGATGGAAAGGTTTCGTTTGGCGGTCAAACTTCTTCGTCGTGAGATGACCCTGTTATCCACAAATACCTTTTTTGCCGGAAGAACTCCTCAGTATATAGATCTTATGGTGGCAGCTTTTGAAACGGGAATCATTCCTGCCTCCGAGCTCGATGAATTAGCAAGTCTTCAGGAGATCTGGAGTCCGAAGAAAACCTTCTGGGAAAAAGCGCAAGTCTGGGTTAGAACCTTCAGTACGGTAGCAACGATCGCTCTCCCTCCTCCATACGGATTTATCCCAGCGCTGGCGGTCGTGGTGATTGAAATGACTGCTGGTAAGAAAAATAATACAAAAGATGATCCAACGGTTTTGTTTTAATATGAAAAATTTAATTTGTACAATCGCTCTTTTTCCAACTCTTCTCTTAGCTCAAGTCGGCCAACGAAGCTTCGAGGCGCTTGTTCGTAATGAACGTAAGAGACCTGAGATAAGCAAAGTCGTTTTAAAAGATCTTATTTCAAACGACAGCTTTGAAGGTGAGCATTTTAAAATTGTTCAAGGGAAGTCAGATAAGGCGATAACCTTTGATGCTGAACCGGCAATTTTATTAAAAGCTGCTACAGTTTATTATCATCTCTCTATCGCTAGAGACTATTTTCTGACAAAAGTTAAATCAGATTATGTCGCCAATCTTCCACAGCTCATTATTCGCTTAGAACATACTAACCAGTTCTCAGAGCTAGGCCACTTTGCCAATGACAATCTTGAACCTCAATTTAACAATGCTCTGACCATTCCTGCCGGGAAAGGATTATCATCCAGGGGGGTTAAACCTTGGGGAAATGAGATTTGGTTTCGTCCTTCAAAAAGAATTCACCTTAGGGATCTTAAAACTAACGGCCTTCAGAACCGGGAATTTACGGTCCTAATGGCGGGATTTAGGAATCAAGTCCACATGCAATCCCTGCAACGCTTTCTAGCTGTTTCGGTGCTGGCGGTGACTCAGGACGGGGCACCAAGTCCCTTGGCACTGGAAAATTTCATTCGGACGGTGGGTTCTAGTCTTATCATGGAGGCCGGCTATCAGTTTATTGACCCTATCACTAAAGCCGTTTCCCGAAAATGGTACTCTCTCGATACTGCTATGATTCCGGAGATTATCTACCATGAGTACTCTCATATCGCTCTTTCAGATCATTTTGTCCTCTCTCATTCAACGCCAATTATTGAAGGAATGGCAGATTTTTTTGCTGGGAAAATAGCCAATTCTCCTAAGCTTGCCATGCACATAAAAAAGTACAATACCTACAATGGTAAAAATGCTAATAAGAAAAAAGACTACCTGATTCAATTTGAGATGAACGAATACGCTAATACTGATTTCGTTTTCGGTCTTCTTTGGGAGCTAAGGAAGATCTTGGGAGAGGAGCTTGGGGATGCCTTTATGTTCGAGCTTCGAAAAAAGTTGACGACAAATTCATCCATCCGAAAGGATCTTATTGAAGGAATCTTGAATACATGTGACGAAGTATGCGACGTGCCTTTCATAGATAAGATGAAAATGATGAAGGCTTTAAATCTTCGAGGAATATAGGTGTCATTGTGGCCCTGAAATTTTAGGTATTTTATGCTTTTGTGCTTTACGGAGTATTTTCCTGTCGCTAAAAATTAATTGATAACTAATATACTTCCGCCCCAGGAGGCAGTCGTGTTTAAGAAATGGTTCACTCTTTTATTCGTATTTGCTTTTTTCTCCGTAGAAGTTAACGCTTCAACTCATGAGGGTCTAAAGGCGGCATTTGATGAGATGAACTATTCACTTTCTGTTGAATGGAATCAAGAAGATAAAGACTTCTATGAAGCCCAGCTCAAAAAATTTATGGGAACCCTAAGGGAGCTACAAAAATCAGGTCTTACTAAAGATCAAATGATCGTTTTCGCTAAAGGCCAGGTAAAAGACGCAAATATTGCCAAAGATCTAGAAATAGCTTTCTCGATGATTACGATCAATCGCATGTCCTCGGAAGAAGCTTCTCTTTATATGATGGAATCCATGAAACGGGCCTATGCTAAGGGTGCTTCTTGGAATGGTGAAGTTCTTATCTATCTAGCTGTTGGTCTTTTAGTTGTCGCACTTGCAGTTAGTATTGTTACTGCTGCAAATACCGGCGGTAGCTCAAACTCAAGTGGAAGTGGTGGTACTTATACTTGCTACGATGACTGTTACTACTATGATTACAGCTGCGGTTATGATTACTACGGAAGGACTGTGTACTGTCAGGGTTACACTTGTGATGAAGTCTGCTACTGAAACTTAAAATTGCTTTACGCCAATAATGGGAGACTATAGTCTCCCATTATTATTTCTAATATTTGTGGAGCTTACATATTCATGCTCGTGTCCTCCTAGGAATTTAAATCTTAGGTGGGGATAAAGAGCATTGAGTTTTTTGGTGATTTTCTCTCTGTCAATTTCTGATTCTTGTCTTGCCACATAGTAAATGCTGTCTAATTTTTTGAGAAGGTCATCACTTCTAATCCAGCTCTGTATTTGTGATAGACTATCAAAACCCATAAGCAGGGAAAGTTTTATGTTTGGATAATCCATTGAAAGCTTTTCAATCCACTCTACTGTTGGATTCTTTTTCTCCTCTAGAAGAAAAGTTGGAACGATAAATTGCTTTTCTTTGAGTTTTGCTTTTGAACTTATCTCCAAAATTTTCGGTACTGGATTTTCTAAGATTATTTCCTTCTGAGGATTGCGATCTGGAAGGATGAAGCATATTTTTTGTGTCGGAAGAAGATCCAGGCAAGCCTGATGGCCTGAATGCCAGGGATTAAAACTTCCTCCAAAGAAAACCCATTCATCATCCTGTTTCTCAAAAGAAAGTTCCGGACATTTATGGAGTAGTTTATGATGATCTCTTGAGATTGGATACCTTGCACTCACAAGTCTTAAGAGAGATTCGGCATAGACCGGAGGAAGGTCTGGTAGCATTGAGGTCCAGAGCATGGTAAAGTCACTAGTCTCAGAAACAATGAACGCCAGGTTCTCCCAGATACAGGGATTCACGAAAGCTTCATTTTGAAAAGCTTCCCTAAGTTTGAGTCTTTTTCCCTTAGTATAAAAAACGAGCCTTAGCATGATGACTCCGGATAAAATGGAAGAACACCTTTTAGGCCAATCTCATTTAGGCTAAGCTTGCACTGATAGGCCAGAACTTCAACACCTGTTCGCAACGCTTCCTCAAGAAGTCTGGCATATTTAGGATCTATAGAGCTTGCCGGTTTCATGTGGTCAACGTCCTCTCTTTGGACAATATAGAGCATAACGGCACGATAGCCTTTTTTCTTTAAATCGATGAGTTCCATCAGGTGTTTTTGTCCACGCTCCGATACAGAGTCGGGAAATTTGGCAGAGCCTTCATCTTTCAATGTGACACTCTTAACTTCAATGAAACAAGGAGGCTTACTGGCATGATTTTCTAGAAAGAAATCAATTCTCGATAGGCCAATTTTTTTTTCAGAAATAATTTTCTCATAGCCTTTTAATTCTGGGATGAGACCTTCATTCAGCCAGGTATTGGTAAGTTTATTGGCGTTTCCTGTATTAACGCCAATCCAGGATTTACCATTATGAGTGTATTCTAGAGTATAAGGCATCTTACGATCAGGGTTTTTTGATTTTGAAATAGCGCATTTCCAATCCGGGGCCCAACAACTGGTCATACTGCCCGTGTTCGGTACGTGAATCGTTAGAACCTCTTCGCCGATTTTAACGTCGGCAAGAAACCTTTTGTAGCGATTTAATATTGTCGCTTCAATTAAAGGTGTTTCCCATTTCACGTTATTTCTCCCGATGAATAGAACTTTAATTGAAAATGGGAGTCATTGTAAATGTATTGGAAAATTAAAAAGCCTTCTTTAGAAGGCTTTTTAATTTAGAAATGCCTAGAAGATTCGAATTCGACCTCCACCGCCTCTACGTGGATAAAGGAAAGGGCTTCGAGACGTAGGTCGGAGGCGTAGAAAGGTCTGTTAAGTGGAAGTGTCGCCCGGATAAAGTTTGGTTCTACAAATAATGTTCCTTGAGATTCACCATATCTTGTTAATAGAGAAAGCTGAACTTCCATGGGTCGAATAGCTCTCGCCTCGATCAAGACGGAGCGAATGCGACGAGGCACAGGGCCAATAAATCGGGAAAGTTCAATTGGAAAAGAAGGAGAAATTTCCTGACCAACAATGTAGCGCATTCGGGAAGAATCTGGAAAGCGAGGTCGAACTCTTCCTATTCGAATCTGCACTTCTGAGATAAAAACATCTCCATTTACTTTGAGATCAAGTGACCTAGTCTCCTCTCTGGAGTAGATATTATATGTTTCCAGACGAGAGATCGTTTTGAGATGACGAACGTCTGAAACTGGACGGTTATTGAGTTCAATCTGGATAGAAGCGACTCTTTCATATCCTAAACTTTGCCCCTGTACTATTACTTGTTCAATCTCGGCGCCATCAAGATAAAGACGAAGTTGTTGTCTTAGGAGACGGTCTATAGAGATTAGAGCTGGGCCACGAATGTTCTGATTTAGTCGTAGAGATAGACTCGAAAAGGCGGTTACTGGTTGCTCACTTCCTGGAATTGGCGTGGGACGAGGACCAGGCCCCGGATAACGAGAGCTCGTGACCTCTACTGAAACTGTCGATAGAAACATTTCAGAAGAAACAGAAATCTCGAGTTCTTCTAGGATTGGCCCAGAAGGGATCAGAAAGAAGGCTTCTCCAGAATGACGTGAAAGGATTTGTGTATCAATCATACGACCATTTTGCAGTAACTCAATTCGGACTCTGTAACCATGGCCTTGGCCCACAAGAGTAAGAGAGCGTAATTGAAGTTCTCTGGACTCATCGTAAGTGAGACGAAAAAGTTCAGAGACTCGGAGACGCTCATAAGGGCGAAGATTTTGGTTCACCTCACCTCTTATGGTTCGTTGTGATGGATATAGAGAATTGCGGACCTCCCTCCATTGTCCTGTTCCCGAATCCTGTTCTCGGGGAGGTTGGGCCTGAGCATAGGTACTGAGTGAAAAAAAGAGAATGGCGAAAATTAAAATCAAAAAAGATGTCGAAGCCTTTGTCATGCTGATCCTCCAAAATCCCAAACGTCATGTTTGAATGAATAGAAAAACCTGAGCAAATCTTTTGCCAACTAAGAAGATGAAGGAGATAACCAAGATTTCAACAATAAGACGCATTCCGCCAAGTAGAAGCTGCCTAGTGTTAATGGAGCAGTTTTGTCACCTGCTGGAGATGTTTTGCTACCAGTGCTTAAGAAGTCCTTCAACTTTTGTCACTACTTGCCGAGAAGTTTTCTTACAAGAGGTTTTAGACAGATAGGTGGAGTTTCGCTAAGATGCGGGCATTTTACCACGTACAATTTCATTTTTTATTTCTTTAAGGAGTCCCCATGTCTGATAAGGCAAAACTAGTTCTCGGCGATAAGATCTTCGAGCTTTCGGTGTTCACTGGAACAGAAGGTGAGAAGGCCATCGACATCACCAAATTACGAGCAGAAACTGGTCTTGTAACACTCGACTCTGGCTATATGAATACTGGTGCCTGTACCTCCTCGATCACTTTTCTTGATGGTGAGCAGGGTATCTTAAAATACCGCGGCTACTCGATCGAAGAAATCGCTGAAAAGTCTTCTTTTCTTGAATCCTCTTATCTTGTTTTTTATGGAAAACTTCCTACAGCTTCTGAATTGAAGGCTTTTGAAGAACGAATAGCTTCTTATAACGATGTGCCTGATGGAATCAAAACTATGATCAAGGCTTTCCCAAAGGATGCCCATCCGATGGCGATCCTATCTTCGAACATGGTTTCACTCTCCGCTTACTATCAGGATCTGTGCGCTCAGGATTTAACTTCTGGCCAAAAAGACCTGGTCTTCGCTCAGCTTATGGGTCAGCTTAAAATTGTCGCTGCCTATGCTTATCGACATTCTCAAGGAAAAGAATTTGTAAAATCTGATATGTCCCTCGATTACTGCTCAGATTTCATTTATATGATGACCGGTGATAAAAACGTGAAGAAAGAAGTGGCCAGGGCCCTAGATGTTCTTTTGATTCTTCACGTTGATCACGAACAGAACTGTTCGACTTCATCTGTCAGGATGGTTGGGTCATCTAAGGCTAATATTTTTGCTACGATATCTGCAGGGGTGGATGCCCTCTGGGGGCCACTCCACGGTGGTGCTAACCAAGCTGTCCTAGAAATGCTGGAAGAAATTAAAAGCTCAGGAAAAGATTACAAAACATTTCTGGCGGAAGTGAAGGATAAGAACTCATCCTCTCGTCTCATGGGCTTCGGTCACCGGGTCTATAAAAACTTCGATCCGCGTGCCAAGATCATTAAGGTTGCATGTGATTCAGTACTCTCGACTCTTGGGGTGAGAGATCCACTTCTTGATATCGCCAAAGGTCTTGAAGAGGTGGCGCTTAAAGATGAATACTTTGTTTCTCGAAAGCTTTATCCGAATGTTGATTTTTACTCTGGTATTATCTATCGGGCCCTGGGAATTCCGACGAATATGTTTACAGTGATGTTCGCCATGGGGCGTTTACCGGGTTGGATGGCGCAGTGGAAAGAAATGGTGGAACAAGCAGGCTTTAAGATTTGTCGCCCTCGTCAAATCTACACTGGTGACACCAAAAATTCATATAAAGACATTAAGTCCAGATAACTTCAAGAAGGCCCTAAATGGGCCTTCTTTGATCAAAATCAATATTCCTTCTATGACAAAGATCACTTTTCCTTGAGTGGAGAGTCATGGGGTATGATTCACGTTGAGAGTAGGATCAAACTATTAAGAGGAGTTGTTTATGTCATTTGCTAAAAAAATTGCAGTCGCCATTAATTTTAATAATCCTATGAAAGATATTTTATCCGGCCTAAAGGATTTGGAGTTCATTAATAAAAGTGAAGTTCATTTCGTCAATGTTTACCTTACGACGACCTATGCTATCGGACTTGGTGAAAGCTCCATCATTTATCCTATTGCTTCAGATCAGAAGAAGATCCAGGAATCAACCGTAGCTGCTCTCCAGAAAATAGCGCTGGAACTTTTGCCTGCTAAGTTTGAAGGAAAAATTGTGACGGACTCTCTCTTCGGAGATGATCCAAAACGCAAATTCTGTCAGTATGTCGAAGATAAGGGCATCGACACCGTCATCGTGGCCGGCCGGGAAAAACGCGGTTTTTTTGAGAGTTCATTCACTTCTTATGTAAACAAACATACTCGTGCCAACATGATTGTTTTAAAGCATAAAATTTAGGATGAGATTGTATCATTTTAATGTCACTGATTGCGACCGAAAAGGGATGACGCTATCAAACCCTTTTTCCTTAATCTTTTGAGCGAAGATCTTTTTTGATTTTTGTTCACCATGGATTAAAAAGATTTTTGTCTTCGGACTAAGATCCTGAATCCACTCAAGAAGCTCCCCCTGGTCTGCATGGGATGAAAAAGCATCCGATCCCATGACTTCACCGGACCATTCAATGACCTCGCCTCTAGGAAATTTTAGGGTTCTTTCTCCTTTTAAGAGGGCGCATCCAGGAGTACCTTCGGCTTGATAACCCGGGAGAAAAAGAACTGCGTTGTTGTCGCCCTGCCAGTTTTTAAGATGTCGGCTTATCCTTCCTCCGGTGAGCATCCCGCTGGAGCTGATAATAAGAAGAGGTCCTTTCTTTTTTCTAAGAGATTCCCATTGTCCTAGGTAGTCCAGACCCTCGGTTTTCTCTAGAGAATTCTTCAGGATTTCAGGATTCTTTAGAAGCTCCGGGAAGGAGGTATAGACCTGATTCACCAAGGCCATCATAGGGCTGTCAAAAACCAATTGTATCTTATCCTCCGGGTGCCTCGAAAAGAAATCCTGAATCATAGAGATCAGCATCTGTCCACGGGCGACGGCAAAGCTTGCGATGATCCCAACTCGCTTTTCTCGGGAGATCTTAATGAGAAAGGTGTGGAGCTCTTTCTCCAGGTCTTTGCTCCGTGTTTTTCCTCCATAAGTGCATTCCATGATCACCGCGTCAGCCTTGGGGCAAGGAGGAGGATCTGGAATCAAGGGATCTTTTTTGCGTCCGAGGTCTCCGGAGAATATTATACATTTCCCAAAGGCCCTCAGCATGACTGAGGAGGCACCCAAAATATGACCCGCTGGGAGTAGAGAAAAATGCCCCCCCAAAAGATCTGTGCTCTGATGCCATTGGACAGTTCTCATGAGACTGACTGTGAGCTTAACATCTTCTTCATCATAATATTTCTGATCATCCAGCGAGGCACTATCTTGCAAAATGATCTTTGCTAATAGGGCCGTAGCCTTAGTGCAGAAAATGGGTCCTTTAAATCCTTTCTTTACTAAAAGAGGAAGTTTTCCGCAGTGATCGAGGTGAGCATGAGTGAGGATGACCGCCTTAAGGTCGCAAGGACTGAAGGGGAGGGGAAGATCATTGAGTCGCTCCGTCTCCCTAGTCCCTTGAGCAAGACCTGAGTCAATGACAATGAGGCCTTCCGGAAATTTGACGAAGGTCATGGAGCCCGTCACGTCATCAGTTGCACCCCAAAAAATCAATTCCATCTTGACCTCCGGGCGAGAAATAGCACTTTATCCTTCAGGATCTGAAGATCTTTCCCAATCCTGACTCTATTTCTTTATAGAATCTAGAAGAAATTTAAATCCCTTTAATTCTTTTTCAACTTCAGGAGGAATTTGGGTTCCACTTGAGCCAGAGAAATCGAACTCCACACTTTCCTGGTATTCCTTTAGGCATTCTCTGGCCACGGGGTAACGAGCATACTTTCTAATGCATTGTTTGAGGAAGAGGTCTCCGGAACTGAGAAACTCTTCTTTTTTGAGACGCTTTTCAATCCATCCAAGCCAAAAGCTGAGCTCCGGGGCCGAGGGTGAAGATTGATTTTCAAAGAAGTAATTTGATATGAGACCGCTGGCGAGCAGAAGATCTACTTTATAGGCATCGTTAAAGGAGTCACGCGCTTTGAGAGGATTAAGACGTCTATTGATAAAGTCTTTAAGATCTCTCTCATTTTTAAGACCATTCAGCAGCGACTTATCTTCTTTCCAGAGAGTCAGGCGTTTCTTCCAAGCTTCGAGCTCATTTTTAATGAGAAAAGGTAGATTATTTTTGGAGATGTAATCATCAATAATCGAAATCATCGACTCTGGATCTTTCTTTATTTTTGTCTCTATCATGAGAATTTGCTGGAAGGGCAGAAGCATTTTATCATCTTTCTTAATAAGGCTATCCTGAATGCTTCTATTAAAGTTCTCCTTTGCATCGACGAAACGTCTTACAATCATGTAGGCGACACCTATGTCGTAGGGAGTTCTGATTTTTTTTGTGTCCACCGTGAGTTCCCCATTTTGAAAGCTCGATGTCACTCCCATTGGAAGTCGGGCATGACAGTCCATGCATAATGAAAGGGTTTCTTTGGCGAGCCACAAGGAGTAGTCTTTTTTTCCTTTTTGGAAGGTACTCTGAGTTTCTTTCAAATTCTCAGATATCAAGGCATAGGAAGGGGCAAATAGGTCATGCTTAATGAGCTGATCGTGCTTGGCCTGGATAAAGGAGGTATTTAAATTTTTGAGATTTTCCTTAATTTCTTTTTCGTATTTATTATTTTTATAGTCGGCTTCTTGTTGAATATGAGGCATGAGATTCATGAGAGACTGGAAGGCCTGGTTCATCTGGAGAACAGGCCCAGCATGAGCGAGCTGAGAGGCAAAAATAATTGTGAAAAAATAGTATTTCATTGTTTGGACTCACCTTTTATTTGATCATAGATGAAAAGTAGCGTAGCAAAAGCGCCAGTTGAGAGTAGGAGTAGTTGCCGCTGTTCTCGGTCTTCGGGGGCCCTCCCAGATGATGAGAGCTCTTCCAAAAGAAGAAGCCCCGTGGTCAGGGTTATGGCCGAGGCGATTTCAGTAGTGACCGGAATAGAACTTGGGCCGAATACTGTGGATGGTAATTCAATAGATCTTGGTGCTTCAAACTGGAATGCCCTTGCCTCTTTTCCCAGATCACTTAGGGACACTGGGATAATTTTCTCAATAATAAAAAACGGACGAATGCCTTGAGTCTCCAATTGTCCTGTTTCAACGTGTATGCGTCCTTCAACGAGGATTTGAGATCCCTCTTTCAGTTGTTCTAGCGCTTGTTTGATTTCCTCCGTCGCAGGGATACTGGGAACGAAGGCTTTTTTCTCCACCATGAAGACTTTTGGACCCCTTCCCACATGCTCGATTTTAATAAGTGCTCTAAAGCTATCATCTTTAAGATCCGAGGCCCAAGTCGACCAAGAAAGAAAGAGAAGGCCAAAGAGAGATAGAGTGCATTTCATGTTTTTACCATAACGAAAATTAATAAAATCGCTCTAGGTGCACAAACATTAAGATATGGGATTAGTGACTCTTTTCGAACTTAATTCCTGAAAAAGTGATGCATTTCTCGGCATCTTTTTCCTGCCTGACTGCCAATATCAACAATCTTCTAATGAAATGACTCTAATTCCCGAAGAGCCTTCAACAGAGGGCGTCTTCATGAAAATCATCTCCCCATTATTGTTTATTATTTTTTCACTCACCCTATATGCCCAAGAGATTCAAGTCAGTAAAATGACCAAGGATGGAGTACTTGATAGAAGTTTTGTTCTCAGGACCAACCTGAAAGATAAAGTTGTCATCGACTGTCAGAGTTTTATTCAGGGCCTTCGAATTGGACAATTCGAGACTGCCTATACCTATGTCCTTGATCCCGATGAGTGTGATGGACTTCAAGATCGCATCAGAAGCAGTCTACAGCGATTGCAAAAACACTGTATCGATGTTCAGAACGATATCCGCTCAGATAGAAGCTGTGACTAAGGATGAGTGGCGATAGTGCCGGAATACAAGCGTGCATCCAAAAGATACTGGTGATATTTTAGCCATATCTTCCAGCGTTTGATGTCAGCTTCTGCTGTATCTTGCTCCCTCAAATTTACGATGTACAGATCTGACGCTCCCTGGTTCCAACGTGTTCTTTCTGCTTTGGCCAGATTCGTCGTTTTTTCAAATTCACCAGAAGTGAATTCCCAACGTTTTTTGGAAAGGTCAATTGCCTCCAAGGAAAAATTGAAAAGACGCCTGAGTTCTTGCTCAGCGTAGATCCTTTGTCGCTCCAGGGCCTTCCACTTATATTCATTTGCAGTGGTTTTGCCTTCCGCCTTTCTGTTTTCCAAAGGGAAGTCAAACTTTACTCCGACTTGTAGATTGCTTGGGTCATAGGGTTGATTGCCCGAGAGTTCTCTGGCCCCTACAAGCTCAAGATTAAGACCGGGTAACTGGGATTGAGACCAAAATTTTCTTTCTACTTCTCTGATTTTGAGCTCGTTTTCGATGATAATGATCTGAGGCAGATCTATGATCTGTGAAGTGACCTTGGGAACGACGATGTCCTCTTTGGGAAAAATGTTTTCGTTAGAAAGTAGAGGAGCTCCTTTATCATCTCGATAAAACATTGAAAGTTTGGTCCTGGCGTCCTCCCATTCTATTTTTGCCTCTGCGAGTTCATCCTGTCTTTTATCAATCGAACGTTGATTGTCCGTGAGTTTGAGCCGTTCGATGTCACCAGCTTTAAATTTTTGTTCGAGCATCAGTTGTCTTTCTTGAGCTATCTTTAATACCTCTTCGCGAATTTTAATTTTCTGAGTTGAAAAGAGCCACTTGTAGTAAATACTTAGTCCTTGGTGAAGATAAATATTTTTCTTCAGCTGCAGTTCAGCCTGGGCGATCTTTTCCTGAAGTTGCGAAACAGCTAGATCGGTCCTAAGCACATCAGTCCTAAAGTTTCGAAGGATGGGAAGAGTGATCCCCGCAAAGATTTCACCAGCGCCGGAAGTTTCATACTTACCATCATAGGCCGGAAAATTTCCAAGACCTTGGCGATGGCCTAACATGAGCCCCAGACCTCCAATTCCAGTCTGGCGTTCAAGGGTTGTCTCAAAGAATTGATTTTCGTATTTATCCTCAATCCTATTTCTGGATTTAAAAGTGAGCTTATGGTCAAATCCTCCCTCAGCTGCCGTAACTTCAGCTTCCGAGGCCCGGACCTTAAGATCGGCTTCTTGAATTAGTGGGAAGTTTTTGAGAATTGACATGGTCAACTCTTCCTCTGAGAGTGCAAAAACAGGACCTGAGAAAAGAAGGAATAATAACCATTTCATTTTTTCTCTTCCTCATCGCTTTTTTGAGTCTTTTGAAATTCCATTAGTCTTTTAATCTCATCATTCATTGGTTCTAGAACGGGAGGAAGTCCCGTAAGCTGTCGCCAGGCCTCTTTTAAAATAAAAGACCGTGCTAGCGAAATGTAGCCCTTTGCATGAGCGCCAGGTCTTAAGAAAGGGGACTCAGGCCAGCTTCCTACTGGAGTAAGCAAAACACGGAACTTTCCCTGATAAGAGCTAGCGGCGTCCACCAAATGGACTTTGGCATCAAATGTACCGATGGCGATAGATGGCCATCCGGGGATCTGGAGCGAAGGCCAGCCTTCAAATTGTATCTGGGCCTCCTGACCTTTACTCAGGAAGGCTGTATCATTTCCGTCTACCCAGATTTCCACAGCAGGAGTGCTCATCTCGGGAGTCAATACGGCAATAGGAGTGCCAGCTTTGATAAGTTGTCCCCTTTCACCGGGCATAATCCGAGTGATAACTCCATCTCGAGGCGCAAGGATTGTTTGAAGTTGACGAGAGTACTGAGTCTCAGCCTTTGTGAGAGTGGCCTGGGCCTTGGCGTACTCCATGGACATTTTGGATGTTTCAATGTCTGCCTTTTCAAATTCCTTACGAGCTGAGAGTCCTTGGTCGTAAAGAGATTTTTGACGATCTAAGTTGAGCTTTGAAGTCTCAAGCATGAGCTTAGCAGACTTCAGAGCGCTTTCGGCTGCAGCCCTCTCTCTTTCCATCCTTTCTAGCAAAGAGGGATCGTTATCCTGAAGCCGAGCGATAACGTCACCTTTTTTGACAGATTGTCCTTCGCCAATAAGCCAGGCTGAAATAAAGCCACTCACGGGGGCGGTAATGGTCTGAACTCTTTCATTGGGGTCGATGGCCGTCACTTGTCCTGTACCAACAGTGAAAGCTGTCCAGGGGATGAAAGGAATTAAAGATAATAAAAGAGCGACAAAAGAAAGACTAAGTTTCTTTTTAAGGTGAATGGGTAATTGAGGTTGTAAGAGATTTTTATCCATCTAATTCTCCCCGAGCTTTTGCCAATTTATAAAAACTCGTCTCAAAGTCATAAATCCCCTCCAGCGTATCTGGCATCTTATTTAGAGAGATCATGATATTGGAGAAGATAATTTCCGCAGAAACCAGTTGGCCCACAGAGAGTTGGTCTGACTGAACGAGGACAGTTCCGCCCCCTAACAAAGCAATTTGGCAGACCACATAGAGGAGCATGAGTTTGATGGAGTGCCGTTTAATAAAAGAAAAGCGTTCAGACCTTGCACGAAGGTAAGCCTCCATGCCCTGATCTTTGAACGTTTTGTTTTCCATGGCGTTGTCAAAAAGCGAATACTTTTCATCCGAGAGTTCGATGGAGGATTCGATTGCTGGTCGATTAGATTTAATTATCTGGTAGAGGGTAATTCCGATGAGTATTGGCAGGACAATGAAAACTGGGTGAAAAAGAAGTACCATCAGCAATCCAAAGATCGTGACCAAGGCTATTTCTACCACCGTTGTGAATGATTTCGAGAAAGATTTCATGGAAAAGAAAATCTCCATAAAATATTTTCTCCGGTTCGGCTCTATTTCTTTATCCCAGAGTTTGACCTGTTCAAAGAAAAGCTCCCGTTCTAGGAATTCGTTCAGGATGATCTGACAGTAACGCAAAATTAGCGAAAGGATGAGGCCAATCAGAATAATAACCATGAACCCAACGATATTCATCCAGATCCCTGAAAGAGCAAGATTGTTAACCAGAAACTGAACTGCCAGGGGGACAATGAGTGTGGTTAAACCGTAGAGGCCGGAATAAATCACATAAGTGCGATTCAACTTTAATTGCCTCATGGTCGGAATAAACGACTGAGGTATCATTTTGCTCTCCTAAGTAACAAATAAGATTAAATTAAACTTTCTTTGAAATGATAATAAAGATATCTCAGTCTTCCAAGAGTTTCTCTTATCTTGTCATATTACTTCATTTAGACATATGATAAAATCGATAATAATTAACACATGTATCAAGTTTATCGAAGGATTAGCCTTGAGCTGGTTGAACCTCCATCATTTAAAGTACTTTCTGGTCATCGCTGAGGAGGGATCTATCTCCCGAGCTTCGCGAAAACTTCTGGTTGGCCAGCCCGCGCTTAGCGCACAGCTTAAGCAGTTGGAGGAACATTTAGGGTTAAAGCTTTTCATTCGTGAGTCAAAAAAAATGCTCATTACTCCTGAGGGAGAGTATGTCTTAAAGTACGCCCGCGCGATTAAACAACTTGAGGATGAACTTATTTCCAATCTTGGGCATGCTAGGCAATACGATGTTAAAGAATTCACACTTGGAGCACAGGAATCAGTACCAAAATCTATCATTGCCCAGGCCGTCGGCGCTATCACCTCTGTTCCTTCAGTCAAAATTAAAATAGTGGAAGGGACAGGGGAAGAGATTTTTGATCTCCTCATATCTGGCAAGATTGATTTTTTTGTCGGAAATTTCAGGCCACTCGATGAAAGCAAAGAAATGATCTATTCTTCAATTGCCAAAGAGCAAGTTGCCATATGGGGCACCAAGAAGTATCTAAAACTAAGAAAAAATTTTCCCTTCTCACTTTCAGATCATCGGTTTGTTCTCCCCGGCTTCCAGAATCCCATACGCCATGATTTTGAAAAGTTTATGCTGGAACAAGGCCTCATTTTTGAAGTTGGCATCGAGGCTCAGGATACGGCCCTCTTAAAGGAACTCGCTGCTCGTGGAGAGGGTCTTATCATCATGGGTAATGAGAGTGCCGAATCATGGGTTAAGTCCGGTCGTCTCATTAAAATCGGAGATGTTCCGAGATTAAGCGAGGAGTATTGGTTGGGAATGGTTAAAAAGAAGCTTGATACTGAAAAACAGAAGTTGGTCTTGAAGGCCATCGGTCAATAATGGAACTTAGCCTATCTACACTTTATCCCCACCTCATCTATTCTTTCAGAAACGAGCGTGAACTCGTGAAGGCTGTCGAAGAGATCTCTTTGAAATTTACCAGAGAAAGAGAATCCATAACAGATTATTCTAAAGACCCAAAACTTGTTTCCGCTTACACAGTCTTTTATCTTCTGACCAATTTTCCCAAGCTTGAAGCGGTCATGAAGTGGTTACCGGCCAATTGGATTGGGAAACTCCTGACAAGCGACTTCATCGATGTTGGTGCCGGATCGGGCACCTTTTCTCTTGCCATGAAGGCGCTTGGGGCAAGAGGTGATTTTTATCAGATTGAAAAATCTCCTTTTATGCGTGAGCAGGCCCGCAAAATCTGGAGTGCCTACTATAATCAAGAACTTAATCAGAGCGAAAGATGGGACTGGAAAAATGAGCGCACGCGCTTTGCCCTTTTCGGTCATTCGGCAAATGAGATGGATCTAGAGACTATTATATCCTACATCGACGCAATCGGTCCTGAGCATCTCTTATTTGTCGAGCCCGGCACCAAAGATTTTTTTTCTAAAATGCTCCTCATCCGGGAGGAACTCTTAAAAAAGGGATTTCATCTTCTCTATCCGTGTCCAAATGAGAGTGATTGCCCTATGAGAAATACCAACGATTGGTGTCATCAATTTATAGAGGTAAGGCACACTGCCGAAGTTGAACGACTATCTCAGTTGGTAAAAAAAGACAGAAAACTTATGCCTCTGACGATTCAGGCGTTTTCGAAAACTTACTTTGAAAAAAAAATTCAAGAAAGAATTGTACGTGTCTTTCCTGAGACAAAATTCAGTCATGAGTGGGAGGTGTGCCACGATAACGTGCTGGAGCGTTATCAGATCTTGAAACGTGACCTCTCGAAAATAGAGTCCAAGAACATCGGCAATCTTCTGGCCGGCGAAGCCATTAGCACTATTTCACTTAAGGAATGGGGGAAAAGTAAAAGAGTTAAGTTTCAAAGTGTCATAAAAAATTAGGCCAATACCTTGACGATCTTCTAACTCCACCCATCTTAAAATAAGACGAGATGAGGAGGGGAAGATGAATAAATTTGATCAAGTTGTGTTAGGCGCTCTCGATATTGCTCAGTCAGAAGCACTTAAAAGGAAAAATACCGAGCTCGCTGCTGAGCATCTCCTCCTCGGACTTATCCTAAATAAGTCTTCTTACATTTCCAAGGTTATGAAGGATAATGTGAAAGAGGTAGAAGGACTTATCAATTCCTTACCTCGGACAACCGGCCAGATCTCCATTGAGGGCCTGCGTTCATCCTCTAGGCTTCAAGAGTGGATCACTCTTGCAAGTAGTGATTCGGTTCAACAGGGTAAGCAAGAGGTCGCGGAAAAACATCTCATCAAATTTCTTCCACAATTCTTTCCCCATCTAAAAGTTGACTATGCTAAGTTCGCAGAGCCAGCTGAAGATATGGAGGTTCCCAGTTTTCTTATCAACCTCAATGAAATGGCCGGTAAGGGTAAACTCGATCCGGTTATCGGACGAACTAAAGAAATCCGATCCGTTATTGAAATACTGGGCCGAAGGTCCAAGAACAATCCAGTTCTCGTGGGCCCCGCTGGAGTTGGAAAGACGGCCATTGTTGAAGGTCTTGCGGAACAGATTGTAAAAGGAAACGTACCTGATGTTTTGAGGGGCAAGACCGTCTACTCTCTTGAGATGGGATCTCTTATGGCCGGTACGAAATACCGGGGAGATTTTGAAGAGAGGATTCAAAATTTATTAAAATTTGTTAAATCGAAATCGGGAGAAGTCATTCTTTTTATCGACGAAATTCATCAGCTTGTTGGTGCTGGACGTACGGACGGAGCGATGGATGCGGCTAATTTACTAAAACCTGCTTTGGCCCGTGGAGAGCTTCATTGTGTTGGAGCTACGACTTTTGATGAATATCAAAAGTATATTTTAAATGACCCGGCCCTCGAACGCCGCTTTCGCTCAGTCCCTGTACATGAACCAAATAAGGAAGATTCGGTGGAGATTTTGATGGGTGTGAGATCAAAAATGGAAGCTCACCATGGAATTAAGATTTCTGATGATGCGATTTACAATGCTGTCTTCCTTTCGGATCAATACATCACCGATAAGAATCTTCCCGATAAAGCAATTGATCTTCTCGATGAGGCTTCAAGTGCGCTCAAACTTTCTGCCGAAGCGATGCCGGCTAAACTGGTAGAACTTGAAGCCGAGCTTCGTTCAAAGAAGATCTACGCTCAAATGGAGAAGGATAATACAGATCTTAAAAAAGAGATCAATGATCTTGAGTTTCGGGTTAAGGAAGGAAAATCCCTGTGGGAAAAAGAGGTCTCCTCTCTTAAAAAGGTTTCTGAAATCAAGAATCGTCTTGATCGCTTGACCTTTGATCTCGAGACAGCTCAGAGAAATGGAAACTATGAGGAAGCCTCCAAGATTAAGTACATGATCATTCCACAAACTGAGAAAGATCTTGCGTCCCTTCAGCATGAGTGGATTTTGGGAAAAAAACACATCGCTCAGGTGATTTCTAGACAAACGGGCATCCCGGTGGAGAAAATCTTAAAATCAAAACAAGACTCAATCTTAAACCTTGAAGATTTCTTAAATAAGCGGGTCTTCGGGCAAGAAGAAGCGGTTCATGAGATCAGTGAAACTCTAATCGCAAGTTACGCGGGTCTTTCTGACGAAACTCGACCTCTGGGGTCTTTCCTGCTACTAGGCCCAACCGGTGTAGGAAAAACTGAAACTGCTAAGGCCCTCACCCAGTATCTTTTTGATAGCGAGGACAATATCGTCAGGTTTGATCTTTCGGAATTTTCTGAGAAGCATTCCGTCGCCAAGCTTATTGGTGCTCCAGCCGGATACGTGGGCTACGAGGAAGGAGGTGTTCTTACCGAAGCGATACGTAGAAAACCTTATAGTGTCGTGCTCTTTGATGAAATCGAAAAGGCCCATCCCGATTTTGCAGATATTCTACTACAGATCCTGGATGACGGACGACTCACAGATAACAAAGGAAGAACCGTCAACTTTAAGAATACGATCGTTATGATGACATCAAACTCTAAAAATCCGAAAGAGGATTTTAAGCCTGAGGTCTTGGGAAGAATCGATGCCGTACTAACTTATCATGGTTTGGATAAGCGAATCATGCGACAGCTGATTGATAAACAACTTCGCCTCTTGAATGAGCGCCTGAAGTCTAAGAAGGTGACATTAAAGCTAGATAGAAAAGCCTATGATACATTAGAGGAGCAGGGATTTGACTTTAGGTATGGTGCAAGACCCTTAAATGGAGTTTTTCAGCGTCTGGTCACCCGCCCACTTTCCAAGAGGATTTTGGAAGGTCATCTTCAAGGAGGGGATCTCCTTATGACCTGGAATGGGCAGGAAATGGAGGTGCATGAAATTTCAGAAGTAAAAGAAGATCTACATTAAGAAAAGTGCCCTCGAAAGATCCGCCTTTTTCTTGTAGAATCATTTTATGCTAAAGTTCATTCTCTTTTTTTTTCCGCTTTTTGCCTTTTCTTATCCAGCTTCCGATCACTTTAACGGTAAGGAATTTTTTAATCCCCAAGGAGATGATCTCAAGAGCTTCTGGCAAGTGATCAAGTGGAAAATGACCTCAACTCCGGAAGAGTGGCCGGAGCATTTGCCAAATAAGCATTACCCCTTCCGGACTCTGGCCCCATACGAAAAAGTCAGTGCAACCTTTATTAATCATGCGACCTTTCTTCTTCAATATCAGTCAGTAACTGTTCTTACGGACCCGGTATTTTCGATGAGGGTTAGTCCTGTGACTTTTGCCGGGCCCACGCGCGTTCGAAATCCAGGGATTCCTTTCGAGCTTCTTCCAAAGATTGACGTTGTTGTCATTTCTCATAATCATTATGATCACTTAGATATTGAAACAATTAAGAAACTCGATCAGAAGTTTCACCCACTTTTTCTCGTTCCCTTGGGAGATGAAAAGCTACTACATAAAGAAAATATTAAGAATGTTCGAGCTCTTGATTGGTGGGAAGAGTTTCGTGTCAAAGATGTTCGCTTCGTTTTTACTCCCTCTCAGCATTGGTCGGCCCGAAGCCTATGGGATAAAAATCAATGCCTCTGGGGAAGTTTTATGATTGATAACGGAAATGAAAAAACTTTTTTTGCCGGGGATACAGGTTTCGGATCACACTTTAAAGAGATAAAAAAGCGCTTGGGTTCTCCTCATCTATCTCTTATTCCCATCGGTGCCTACAAACCACGTTGGTTCATGAAGTTCTATCATTTAAACCCTGAAGAAGCAGTTCTTGCTCATCTTGCGCTTGGCTCAAAGAAATCAATAGGTATGCACTTCGGAACATTTCAACTTACCGATGAAGGTATTGATGAGCCTTTGCGGGACCTGAAGATCGCTTTAGAAAAGTATAAAATTATGAATGATGAATTCATGATTCTTAATGAAGGGCAGACGTTTTCTTTTTAATCAGTCTCAAAGATGGAAACAGTTTCCTGCAATTCTCCCTGGTAGATCGTCTCAAGTCGGATAAGCTTCTTGATAAAGTTTTTACGGAGTTTTCGACTCTTCGCTCTTCCTTCATCATTCAAATGGAAATGAAGTGTGAGATTCCCTCCATCAAATTCCCTTATGGGCTCAAGAGGCAGGTCATTAAAAGTTCTCAAGTCTTTGTCGGATAGCTTTAGTTTTAAAATGATTTTCAACATGACTTTATGAGAAAAGACTCTCTTTCCGTTTAGGAAGTCTGTAAGAGAACCGGAAGAGATCCCCAACTCCATCGCTAGTTTTCTTAAAGAATATCTGGGGTTTCTGCTTGTGATAGTCTCATACTTAGTTCGAAGAAGCTCCTTCAAGAAGCTATTCTTACAGAAAACTGTTATCGGTTTTATCACCATGAGATTTGACCTATAGACATAAAGATAAATTAATAATGTGAACTTCTTCGTTTATATCTTATCCGCCGAATTACACAAGCCACTGTAATATTCCATCCTTCATAAAAAGTTATGCTTAACTTAATAAACACATTAATTTCATGATGTTAAAAAGTGAATTGTTCCATTCTTTTTAGGAGCAGAATGATCAATCAGAATGTCAGTGATCATAGAGCTAAAGTGAGAGTCTTTTAGACTTTACCAATATGAGTGATGATGTGACGGATGTGCTGACAAAATTCGTCGATAAGAAATGGTTTCAAGAAGAGCTTATTCAACGGATGAAAAGATTCAATTTGAGAAAGAACTTGATCTTCTTTGACATCACTTGCAGTCATCATGATGAACGGAAGATTTTTTCCTCTGATGTTGTATTCAAAAACATTTCGACCGTTTAAGACAGGCATAAGAAAATCAGAAATAATAAGATCATAAGAATTATTGGTCATTAGTCTGTCTATCGCCTCAGCTCCATTTTTAACGAGCTCAATTTCACAGGCGAAGGTTTCTGTGAGATGGGTACTGACGATCTCCCTCAAGTCGTCGTCGTCTTCTGCGAGAAGAATTTTTATTCTTTCATCTTTATTCATGTAAGCATTTTAAGTTAATCCTTCTAACTTAACGCATTTTTTCAATAAACTCATGTTAAAAAGAATGTACTCACTCTGTTGTCCGCTCCAGAAAAAGTTGGAGCGCTTCTCCTAAAAATGAAGATGGAATTCTCTCTGAATTCTTGCTCTCTCTTCTTTTTTTAATGGATTTTGATCCAATGAGAGATGATTCAGATTGGGCAAAGAGCGGATTAAGCTAGGGAGGATTTGAAATTTATTTGAATCAAGATTTAATCGCTTTAGTTTTTTTAATTCACTGAAACCCAGTGGGAGGTCAGTTAGAAAATTGCCGGAAAGGTTTAGCTCGAGGAGAGTCTGAAATTGAGAGATCTCCTCTGGCAGCAATTCGAGATGAGTGTTTTTTAAGGTTAAGGAAGTGAGTTGACTATTTCTCATCCCCAAGGAGAAATGAAGGGTCGAAATCTTGGTATCTATAACTTTCAAGTTCAAAAGAGAAGGGAGGCTTAAGGGGACGGATAGAGTTCCGATCCATCGACTAGATTTCAA
>JBEIFX010000032.1:0-24504 GCA_040382195.1 Halobacteriovoraceae bacterium
GGTGGACACAAATAATATGACGTTCACTATTTCTGCAGGGGGGGTTATTGAAGGCAACAAGTCTGCCGCCAACAGTGCCTCTCTTGTCACTATTGATCATAATAAAAAAGTAATAGTCTTAAGAAACGGCTATTAAAAGCTTTTCTTCGAGGATCAAAGAAGAGAATGTGTTTTCTCTTCTTTGATCCTTTTCTCGGAGCTATTGTTTTTATTTTTTTTCCCAGGTCTTGGGACTCATAAATCAGGCTTTGAAATCTAATGAAGAAATGATTATTTAAAGGAAGCATTTCTTTTTAAGCGGAAAGATTTGAAAGGTCTTGATGTTTGCCAGGTGCCGGAAGTGTTTTTTTGGTAGGGATTGTTTTCTAAATCACTCATTTCACAAGAATTTAGCCCCTGGTTAAGGCAGTCGAGGTCTCGCTCTGCTTTAACGGCATACATTTCTTCTTTAATCTTTTTTTTCAATCCGGGATCTTTGGTTTGCCGCAGGCTTTCAGTTAAGAACTCTAAAGCTATGTCGAAATTACTGCTGATCTCAAGTCTCAGCTTTTCAATAATGGAGTTAATGTTTTTGGGGGCCCGAGGATTATGTTTAATTTTCTCCAGATGATAAAGACCTTTGTCATCTATACCCAATTCGAAGATGTAGTTGAATGCCAACTGGTAATTCAACTCATAATCCTCAGGAAAGTAGGCGATACCTTTTGAAAAAATCTCTGAAGCGCCAACAGGATCATCTTTCACGATAGAAAGAAAGATTCCTCCATAAATATAATTTTCATAAAAATGAGGGTCTAAAACAGTGATCGTAAAAAATCGGTGATACATCCAGGAGTTAAGATCAGCTTTACCGTAGTGTTCCTCATCACTTTCAAGAAGAGTCTGAATCCAGAGCACGTCGGAGAGGAGTCTTTTGTTACCAATGTTAAGGTAGCGGTAGATGTTTTGGTGGAGATTGATGGCAGAGTCTTGCTTGTTGATAACAAGACGGGGTTTTTTAAAATGTGATTGGATTAGACCGGCCAACAAGAAACTCAAGATGATGCCAGAGAGGAGAGGGAGATCATGAGCAGAAATGTATTTTCTAATCTTGGAAGAATGCATATGATGATATTATGTTCAATTTAATTAATGTCAGCAAAGTATTTAAGTCTGATTTGATGAGGCAACCATTAGTTGTTCTTAACGATGTGAGCTTCTCCGTTCCTGAAGGTTCCATGGTTGGTTTTTTAGGAGCAAATGGCGCCGGAAAAACAACCTCTCTAAAAATCGTCATGGATTTCATTCGTCCATCCTCGGGTGAGGTCAGATTCTCTCCCTCGTTAGGTGAAACAAGGATGGAAATTTTAAGGAACATAGGTTTTCTTCCTGAAAGGCCCTATTTTTATCCCAGTTTATCTGGAGAAGACTTTTTACTTTTCATGGGAAAACTCTCGGGGATGAAGAAAGTTGAAATTCGGCAGGAAGTCGACCGATGGGCAAAAAGATTCAAAATTGATTTCGCTCTTAAGCGCGAATTAAAAACCTATTCCAAAGGTATGCTCCAAAGGATCGGATTCCTTGCAACGATTTTACATAAGCCGAAGTTGGTCATCCTGGATGAGCCTCTTTCAGGACTTGATCCCATTGGAAGGAAAGAATTAAAGGATGTCATTATTGAGGTTCATCAGGAGGGGAAGACCGTTTTCTTCAGCAGTCACATTGTTCCAGATGTTGAAGAGATTTGTGATCGGGTCATTTTTTTAAAGGATGGAAAGCTTGCATACCAGGGGTCAGTGGAATCTCTTCTCCAGTCCTCCTCAAACATGGAGTACAATGTTCTGGTCAAAATCGTCCCGGGAGGAAATCTTTCTCAAAGTTCATATAAACAAGTGATTGATCTTCCAGGCAACTTAAAGCGCTTTACGGTAAATGAAAGTGAAAAAGAAGTATTTCTTCGGGGGGTACTCGATTCTGGTCATTCCCTTGTATCTCTTGAGCCTAAGCGCCTTAGTTTGGAAGAGGTGTTTTATAAAACCAAAGGTCTTAACTCATGACCAACATCTCTATTATAGCCTTCTACACTCTTAAAGAAATTATCAAAAGTAAAATACTCATCAGTGTCTTCTTTGCTGGCCTAGTTCTTGTGGTTGCAACTTATGTTGCCACAGAATTTACTTATGGGGTCCCGGAAAGAGTTGCTCTCGACTTTGGCATGGGGTTACTTTCTATATCTTCCCTTGGAATTTCACTGTTTCTTGGGGTGACTCTACTGTCCCGGGAAATCGATTCAAGAACGGTCTATATGATGATCTCAAGACCTGTGTCTCGTTCCAGTTTTATTTTAGGTAAGATCTCTGGGCTTTTGGCCATTCAGGCCATCAATGTGGCGTTACTTAGCTCCATGACTCTTATCGCCGTTAAAACGATGGGCGGTATTCTTTCACCACTGATCTATTGGTGCATCTTGTTTATTTTTATTGAATCGATTTTAATGTTGCTTTTAGTGATTTTTTCATCACTCATTGCCAACACGATCCTCGCTTCTCTTTTCTCGTTTATTGTCCTTGTTTTAGGCCACGCAATCCGAGAAACGCAGACTTTAAATATTGTGAAAAGAAACGAAAGCTTGCAGTTTCTTCTTGATGTTTATCATTTTATTCTTCCAGCATTTTACAAACTAAACATCAAAGACTTTTTAATTTATAATTCCACTCTACCTGCTGGATACCTTTGGGCAAACCTGCTCTATGGACTTTTGTACTCATCATTTCTCCTTTTGCTTATTATTATGATTTTTAAGAGGAAAAACTTAGACTAATGGTCGAATACTTTTCAGCCTTTGCATTCATCTTTGGCACACTCATTGGTAGTTTTCTCAATGTCGTAATTCTGAGACTCCCGGCCGGTCGAGATTTTGTAAGAGCAAGATCCGCATGTCCTCGTTGTCATACCCAGTTAAGGTGGTTTCATAATATACCGATTATTTCTTTCTTGTTTCTTCGCGGTCGGTGTTTTTCTTGCAAAGGTAAAATTTCCTGGCGTTACCCATTGATTGAACTTCTGACTGGTTTAATTTCAATCTGGTTGTTTCCTCACGATCTATCGATTGAATCCCTTTCAAATTTTTTGTTCTATTTTAGTATTGCTTCAGTATTTATTTGCCATTTCATGATTGATCTTGATCATCAGCTCCTTCTGGATAGTCTCAATATTTATTTATTGATTATTTTTTTGGCCCAGGCCCTCCAAAGAACATCTTGGAATTTCTGGTTCATTGGAGGGTGCATTGGTTTTGGGGTACCACTTTTGGTTACTTGGATATTTTATAAATTAAGAGGTCAGGTTGGTCTTGGTGGGGGAGATATAAAGCTCTTTGGAGTCCTGGGTATCTTTTTAGGACCTTTAGGTATTGTATTTAATATTTTTCTTAGTTGTTTACTGGGGGCTTTTTTGGGACTGGGCCTCATTTTTGCGAAAAAACTCTCGCGTGATAAGCCCATGGCGTTTGGGCCATCTATTTTATTGGTGGCAGGATTTCAGATTTTCTTTCCTGAGGAGGCCCAAATCCTGCAGTCTTGGTTTTTCCTGCCCTGACAATAGAAGATAAATTGGCCCTCCCATTTCTTCCCTCAATAATCTTCTCTATAGGGGCAAGCTATTTCTAAATGCTTGAAAATCATGTTTGGAGCAGCATATAATTAATTAACTTTATTTATCTTGAAAGCAGGGAAGACTTTGGCGGGACCATCATTAAAAGAACAACTAGATGAACTCTTAGGTAAACTCAATCCTGGGTCCATTTTTGGTATCGATATTGGTGCCCATAGTATTAAAGTTTGTGAACTTTCTGGGTCTCCAGGAAAATTAAAATTGGAAAGATTTGGTTTTTTTACTTTATCAGAAGCCGCCATCATTGAGGACGAGATTCAAAAGCCATCCGAAATTTCAGAAGGCCTCATCGAGGCGCTTCGCCAAGCAAACATCACCTCTAAGGTTGCTTGTCTTGGTCTGTATGGTCCTAACACAATGACAAAGCGACTTAGTACTCCAGAGGGAACTAAAGAAGAGGTCGAAGATCATGTGATGTGGGAGGTCGAACAGTACATTACCTTTGGTGCAGATGAGTCCACGATCGACTTTTTTATTCTTGGGGAAAACGAGGGCGGCGGCAAGGATGCCTTTGTGGCAGCCGCAAAAAATGATGTTATTGATAGTTACAAGAATGTCCTTACTAACGCCAAGATACAGACGAAGGTTGTAGATTTAGCGGTGATCGCTCTTTCTAATATCTTCGAAGAATTTGCAGGTGAAAATCTAGATGAATTCTCCACCGGAAGTCTCATTATAGACCTAGGTGCTCAAAGTACAAAGTTTATTGTCTATAAGAGAGGAGGGCCGATTTTCACAAAGGAGATACCTGTTGGTGGTGGACTTATAACTGAAGAGATTCAGCGCCAAATGGGGGTCAGTTATGAAGAAGCAGAGGACCTTAAGACCAGTTATGATGAAAATGGAAATTTACCAGAGGAAATTTTAATTATCATTAACTCTCAAATGGAACTTCAAATTGCAGAGATTCGTAAAAGCATTAACTTTTACGTGTCTCAAGGAAGTGCGGAAAAAGTAAATTATTGTTTTGTGACTGGTGGGTCATCGCTTTTGCCGGGTTTTGTCGAAAAATTATCGGCAGTGGCAGGAATACCTGTGGAGAGACTTGATGTTTTCTCTAAAATAAAAATTAATGAAAATAAAATTGGCGATAATATTCATCAGCTCTCGGCTATCTCTCCTGTGGCAATGGGTCTTGCTTTAAGGAAGTTTGCCAAATGATCAAGATAAACCTCAATAATGCCAAGTCACAATTAGATCTTTCAGATATTGCTGGTCTTGATCTTTCTAAACTGAAGATAAAAGCGCTAGTGCTTGTTATTTTCCTCATCTATTTACCAGACTTTGTCCTTCTTCCAATGTGGGAAGAGGAGCGAGAAAAGACCAACCAAGCTCTTAGTTTAAAAAGAAGTGAACTCAGCAGACTTAAAAGAGAGGTCGCTAAATCTCAGGATTTGGAAAAACAAATTCGGGAACTTAAGGCCCAAGAGGAGACACTGGGCAAAAAGCTTCAAGCTGTAAAACAAGCGATATCTGAAAAGCGAAATCCTTCGAGCATACTTCTCTACATCGCCAAAAATGCACCTGCTGAATTATGGATAAACGAGCTTGAGATCAATGAGGAAAAGATGATCATCAAAGGTGATGCTCTAGATTATGCAAGCATTGGCAGTTTTGTAAATAATTTGCGATCCTCTGTATTTATTCAGGATGCCAACATCATTAACACTTCCAGCAGTGTCAGTGAGCAGGATAAAAGAAGAATTGAAACCTTTGAAGTTCATTTTGGTATTGCGAGATTCAATCAATGAAAGATCTTTTTAACAAATTCATAGCTAGTGCCCATCTCTTTATTTTACTCTACGGCCTCTTTGGAGCTTGGGTGATGTATGATGAGCACTCAATCCAGTTACAAGAAATTATTGATCAAGACTCAGGTCTCGATGAGGAAATCGTACGGGCAAAAAAAAAGGTGAAAGAGATACGGGAGTTTAGTAAGAAAACTGATGTCTACAAGCTTAGAGTAGAAGAGGTTGCCAAAAGTATTGAATCGGTCCAGAAGCAGCTTCCAGCTGAAACAAATGATGCTCAGATCATGACATATCTTCAATCTGAAACGAATTCATTAAACATCAAAGATATTGATTTAAAGCCTGGTAAAGAAGAGAAGAGCACTTACTTCATTTCAAAAGAATACAATATCCAGGGGAAGGGAACATTTCTTCAGTTTTTGATTTTTCTGGAGAGAATCGGGAAAGCTGACAGAATCTACAATATAAAAGAATTGAAACTTGCTAATCTAAAAGAGAAACAGAGGGGCAGATTTCAAATGATATCAGGTGAAGGAGTCATCCAAGCCTTTAGATATAACCCTGATTTCAAAGTAGAGCGAGGATTTTAAGTGATGAAAGCAATCATCTTCTCTCTCATCTTCATTTCGGTGGGGGCGAAAGCTGCCCCCACGGCTAAAGACTTCTTTAAGGACAAAACAAGTATCGATAATCCATTTAATTTAAGGGACCCATTTAAAGCTCCGGCGATGAAAAGTGAGGGAAAAAACAAGAAGGGCTTCACCGTTCTTGGACAGGGACAGTACTCAAATATTAAAGAAACTAATCTCGAGCAAGTCCAGTTGAGTGAACTGAAAGTGATGGGGGTTCTGATTGGTAAAGAACGAAGGGCCATGATCAGTGTGGATGGGAAAGCAATTCTCATCATCAAAGAAGGGGCAAAGATAGGACCAGAAAGGGTAGAACTCAAGGCAATCTTGCCAGGGGGGATTGTATTAGTGGAGAAAATTGTTAACGTATATGGGGAAGAAGAATTTTTGGAAACAGTAATACCCATTTCGAAATAATCTTCTTAGAATTAAAGTACAGGCTCATCTTAAGGAAGAGAAAGCATGATGAAAGGATTTTTAATAGTATACCTCATAGTGGTCTCTATCGCTGGTGCTTTCTCGCAAGAAATTAAAAGCGTCAACTTTGTCCAAGAAGGTGAGATCAGTAAGCTCATTATCGAAACTGATCAAGATAACACTCTGGCAGAGCGTTTCCACGTCACTGAGGATAAGCAAATAATATTAGACCTCAAAGATATCAGAGTGGATTCGAGGCAACTCAGAGGAATTGACACCTCTGAGTTTCCAGGAAGCACTGTTTTTATTTCCGGCTACAAGAAACCGGGAACCAAGAGCGATGTAAGGTTTGCTGTTCAGCTTAGGGATAATGTCCGCTCAATCCTTGAAAACAAAGGGAAGAGCGTCATCCTGAATATAGAAAATCGCTTTGGCGTTTTTTCACAAAAAAAATTAAGCCGAGATGAACCTTCTGGAGGTCTTCCAAGTGACAAGGATAATGATGTTATTGGTTTGAACGTACCGAAATCAAATTCTGTTGAAGACATTCTTGAGAACATTTCCTTATCCGGGCCTAAAAAATATATCGGTAAGAGGATTTCGATAAATGTAAAAGAAATTCCGATCCCAGACCTCTTGAATATGATCGCTGACACTTCTGGCTTCAATATCATCATCGACCAATCTGTTCCGGCAACTCCTTTGACCCTGACCCTAACAAATGTACCTTGGGATCAGGCCCTGGATACGGTGATGGGGCTGTCAAAGCTTGTGGCCCAAAAAAATACAAACATTCTCATTATAAAAACTCTTGAAATGGCCAATAAAGAAAAACAAGAAGAGTTGGTTGCAAAAAAATTGAAAGAAACTCTCGAGCCGACGGTAACGCGAGTCTTCTTGATCAACTACGCAACACTCGGAGATATTCAAAAAATCATTCAGGATTATATTACCAAGGACAGAGGATCTATTCAGACCGACTCTAGAACAAACAGTCTCATTGTAAAAGACACTTTGGACTCCATTGAACGGATTAAAAAGATTATCGAAACTCTCGATACTCAGACACCACAAGTCCTGATAGAGGCGAAAATAGTTGAAGCCAGTGAGGGATATCGGAAAAGGATTGGCTTAAACAGAGGTATTACGTTTGGCTATGATCCTTTTAGAGATACTTCGACACCCTCGGTAGGGCCGGGTTTTTCTTTTAGTACAGCCCCTAACGCTGAACTTTCAACGGTCTTAGGTATGAGTATCGGTATTTACAAAAGACTCGTTGGATTAGATTTTAACCTCCAATTGGCAGAATCTGAGTCAAAAGCAAGAGTCATTTCTTCTCCAAGAATTGTCACCCAGAATAAAAAAGCAGCTACCATCACGAGTTCAGAAACGACTTCCTTCAGAGTTCAACAACCGGCAACGGGAAATCAGCCAGCTATTGCGACTTTTCAACCCGTCGCCGCAAATCTCACCCTTAACGTAACACCTCAGGTAACAAATGATGGGGCCATATCTTTAACAGTTGCAATCGCAAAGGGATCGTTCGGAACGCGGCCTACGACTGATGCTCCTCCAGACCAGACGAATAGAAACATTGATACCAACGTTTTGGTAGACAATGGTTCAACAGTTGTAATTGGAGGACTTTATCAAACTGGTTCTTCCGAAACTGTGTCTGGAATACCCCTTTTGAAGGATCTTCCTCTTATTGGATGGATTTTCAGAAGTCCAAATTCTATTGAAACGGAAAAGAAAGAACTTATTATCTTTCTAACTCCAAGAATTATGAACCAAGAGGAATCTGGACTGTCAGAGCGTCAAGCATCCAGTTCCGAAAATTCAAAAGAGCTTTAAAGGTAGGTTGACCCGTGGTTGGGAAAAAAAATCAATCTGCCCTGCTTTCGAAATATTTCAGCATATATAAAAAAAACTCACGCTCTCGGGTTTTTGCTCCTCTCGCGGAATCATATCGTAAGCTGGGAATGTTAGAGGACGCCTATAAGGTCCTGAAGGAAGGAATTCGCTATCATCCCAATTATGCTCTGGGATACATTGTTCTTGCCCACTGCTACTACGATGAGGGAAAATTTGAGTTAACCTACAACACTCTTCGTCCCTTTGTTCAGCAGAATGCCGATAACATTTCACTTCAAAAAATTTTTGCACAGTCTTGTATACACCTGGGACATCTTGAAGAGGCGTTAGACACATTCAAATATCTTCTCTTCATGAATCCGAGAGATAAGTATTTTGCTGATCAAGTGAAGCGCCTTGAAGATGATCTGCTTATTGGTCACAAAAAACTTAATTTAGATCAGCTTATCAAAGCTCCAGATGTGCCGGTGTTGGAGAGAAAGCTCACGTTTGAAGATGATTGGGTCCAGATGGATTTCACTCGTCCGACAAGAGAGTTAAATTCAACAGAAGCACCAACGACCCAACAAGACGAACAATGGGTTATGAGAAAACCCATTCCTGACCTTCATCCCTTGCTAAAGGAGGAAAAAATTCCCGAAAGAGGGTTAGAAGACGATTATTTTGCAGACGAATTTGAGGATGAAGCTCTTGAAGAAGTAAACGCCAGCTCTCTATCTACGGACTCACCTATTGTCTCTCATACATTAATTGATCTTTACTGCGCTCAACATTACTACGATAAGGCGATCGAGTTGTTGGAAAAAATTATTGAATTAAACCCAAGAGATTTCGCCTCTCAATCGAAGCTTAAACAAGTACTCCAGCAAAAAGTTATTCATACATCTTCAAAAAGCGAATTCAATGAAGAAGATGGTCACGAAGAGTTAATTTCAATTATTGAAAATCAAGTAAAGCTAAAACCGCCAGCAGAGTTAAAACTCAAAAACGCCATGGATGAGTTTCTGATTCTTGTCCAGCTCAAGGCAGGTGAGCACAGGGTAAGGGCCAGGTGAAAAAGATCCTCATCATCAATGGACCTAACCTAAACATGCTTGGAAAAAGAGAACCCGAGATCTATGGGCCTGAAACCCTCGCACAAATTAGGTCCTGGACTGAGGAGAAAACAAAGTTAATTGCAAATATCGATTGGTTTCAATCAAATTTAGAAGGTGAAATAGTAGAACGTATCCAGTCTGCCCATCACGGCAGTTATGACGCCCTCGTGATCAATCCCGGTGGCTATGCTCACACGAGTGTTGCTATTCATGACGCTCTGAAAATCCTTAAAATTCCAATAATTGAAGTCCATTTGAGTCAGATCTATCAGAGGGAAGAGTTCCGTCATACTTTGTTGACGGCAAAAGCCGCTACGGCCATAATGAGCGGGCTTGGAAAACAGAGTTATTACATTGCGATAAAGTCGCTCGCCGATTAAAGGAACAGTCACATGTACCAAACAACAGATTTCAGAAAAGGTCTTAAAATTGAGATCGAGGGGAAGCCTTGGATCATTGTCGATTTTCAACACGTTAATCCAGGCAAAGGTTCTGCTTTTGTGAGAACTCGTATCAGAAATCTTGAAACAAATCAGACCATAGAAAGAACTTTCAAGGCAGGAGTTGAAACTGTCGGAAAGCCTGATATGGAAGAAAAAGAGATGGAATTTAACTATGCTGACATCGATGGTTACAATTTCATGGATCAAACGACTTTTGAAATGGTTCACCTAAGTCATGAGCAAGTTGGAGATAATAAATTTTATCTCCAGGAGAATATCAAGGTGTACATCCTTTATTATAATGGTCGCCCAATCTCTATTGAATTACCAAACTTTATCAATCTGAAAGTAGTAGAAACTGATCCAGGACTTAAAGGTGACACTGCTTCCGGAGGAACCAAAAAAGCCATTTTGGAAACAGGTCTTCAGGTCAATGTACCTCTTTTCATCAAAGAAGGTGAAATCTTGAAAATTGATACAAGAACTGGTGAGTACCTGGAAAGAGCAAAGGTTTAATCAATGAAATTAGACATACTTAGTATTGAGTCTCTCAAAGAAATCGTAAAAGTTGCTAAAGATCAAGGTGTTGCTGAACTCCATGTTGAAGCTAAAGACTTCAAGGTTTTTGTAAACTTTGCATCGACTCCTGCACAACTTCATCATGCTCAGACGGTAGTGCACCCAGCGCCGACGACCCATTCAGTCACTAATGTGTCTGCTCCTTCAGGTAAGACTAATTTTACCGATACCAATTTTCATATAATCAAGTCTCCTTTTGTCGGTACTTTTTATTCTTCTCCGTCTCCAGGTAAGCCGGTCTATGTAAGGGTGGGAGATAAGGTCAAAAAAGGGCAGCCACTCTGCGTTCTCGAGGCGATGAAGATCATGAATGAAATTGATTCTGATATTAACGGAGAGATTGTAGAGATTTGTGTAGATAATGAATCTCTTGTCGAATACGGCCAGCCGCTATTCAAGATCAAAGCCTAAAGCGAGGGGTCTTCAGTGATCAAAAAGTTTAAAAAAGTTCTCATCGCCAACCGCGGTGAAATTGCCATACGTGTGATTAGAAGCTGTAAAGAACTAGGTATCGAAACGGTTGCCATTCATTCAACAGCAGATGAGGATTCACTTCATGTAAAAATGGCGGATGAATCCGTTTGTGTTGGTCCAGCCAAATCTACTTTTTCATATTTAAACATCCCTCATATCCTTTCCGCTGCAGAGATAACAGGCTCAGATGCTATTCATCCTGGATATGGCTTCTTATCTGAAAATGATGAATTCGCAGCCATGTGTGAAAAATGGGGTCTGACCTTCATCGGTCCCTCTGTAAAATGTATTCAGGCCATGGGGGATAAAATTGAATCTAAAATTACCGCCAAAGAAGCGAAAGTACCAACCCTCGAACCGATCTACGTTAAAGATGCTGACGATTCATTCATTCAAAAAGAAATTGAAAAGATGGGATTTCCTATTTTGATCAAAGCATCGGCGGGCGGAGGAGGTCGAGGTATGAAAAGAATTGATACCTTCGATGAACTGTGGCCTTCATTGGCGAGACTTCAGGAAGAAGCGAAAGCGGCATTTGGTGATGGAACACTTTTTATTGAAAAATACATTGAAAATCCCCGCCACATTGAGGTCCAGATCCTCGCTGATAAGCACACCAATGTAATCCATTTAGGGGAAAGAGATTGTACGATCCAAAGAAGATTTCAAAAAATCTTAGAAGAAGCTCCATCACCTGTTCTTTCTCAAAAAGTAAGAAACGAAATATGTGAAGCCGCTGTTCGGCTGGCAAAATATGTTGGTTATGATTCAGTTGGAACCGTTGAGTTTTTATATGATCTTGATACTCAAAAGTTCTACTTTATGGAAATGAATACCCGTATTCAGGTTGAGCATCCAGTTACAGAGGGTCGGACTGGCGTAGACCTAATATCTGAGCAGATACGTCATGCACAAGGTGAAGCATGTCGATTTAAGCAGTCTGACATCATTTTTCGCAATCATGTCATGGAATTTCGCATAAATGCCGAAGATCCGAAAACAGGATTGCCTTCTCCTGGACATATTACGCACTATCATCGTCCTGGCGGCATAGGAGTCAGAACTGATGATTATATTTACACAGGGTATACTGTACCACCTCACTATGACTCTATGATTTCAAAAATCATCGTTCAGGCCGATAATCGGGAAAATTGCATAACGAGAGCAAAAAGAGTGTTAAACGAAACTGTGGTGAGTGGTATTAAAACAAATATTGATCTTCACAAGGAAATCATAAACGATCCTGACTTTGTAGGGAGTCGATTTTCTACCAATTATTTATCCAAAAAACTCATTTGAAAGTATAATGATTCTAAGAGTTTAATGTGCCACAGGAAGGGCATTTTTGGATACTATCCCGAAAATTCGGCAAATGATGGCCGAGCAAAAATTAAGTGATGCTCTAAAACAGATTGAGTCTTTTTTAAAAACTGATAAGTCTGCCAAGCACGATCTCCTTCTCATGTACTATGAGATTTCGATGAGTCTTGAAAGGCAAATGCCTTTTGAATATCTGCTGGAATTGGCAAAAACCGAAATCGAAAAGAAAAATTATTCATTCGTAGCAAAACTTCTTAATAATGATGTTTTAAGACAATCATCTGAGGTAGATGAACTGAGAATTATCATCTTGGATGAGCATGGAAAGCTCCACAAGTTATACCAAGAAATAAGCAGAATCCTGATAAGTCGACTTGAAAATCAAAATCCATCCTTGCCGAATTGGCTGTCCCTAAGGGTGGAGAAATTTTTTAAGAACGATTTTTCTTTAAAACTAATGATGCTCACCCGCCTCCTTCAATTAAATGACCTGGATGAAGCAGAGACCTTAATAAAGAAACTTATCCTTGATTGTTTTGAAAAACCCAACGCCCGAGGTGGCATCGAAAACCTCAAGTCACTTTTTGAAATCCTGAAATCTTCACAGACGAAAGCCTATTTGGAGATCTATCAGAATTTTTGCCAAATCTACTTATATCAAATTACTGAAAAAAAGGATTACAAGAGGCTTATTGAAATGGTTATTTATTTTGATGAATTCAAGTTTCAAGTGCTTCTTCTTGACCTTCTCGTCAAGCTACAACTATCGCAAGAAGCTGCACTTTATACAGAAACCCTGAAATTGAATAAGGAATATAGCTTCCTCTATTTAGAAAAATACTTTAAACACCTTAAAAAATTCTTCAAAAGTAAATTAGTTGATGTTTCTAAAATTAAAGATGAACTACCCGATTTAGATCATGATTCTTTTAAACCGATTAAGATCTCCAACGATGATCTGATGGAAATTATAGATTGTCATGATCCAACGGAAGATAACCTCGCGGCGCATATAGTAAAATACCAGGAATTTAGTTTTGGGCAACTCTGTGACTTATCAGTTGGTTTTCTACAAGCAGAAGTGCCAAGAGTCGCATTGGTCGCTGCAGAAAAGGCATTATCATTAGTACAGGCCAATGATCAATTCCTTAAAGCTAATTATTTAAAGATGATGTGCCTTTTAATGATCAAAGATTATCGTGCAGTGATTGACGTCGCCTACGAGGCATTAGACAGGGTAGAGAGGCAGGAGGACAGGTTATCTTTCCTCTACGCTCAAGCGGAGGCTTTTCTAAAGCTTAAAAAGAGCCAAGATGCTAAAAAAGTTTTAACCAAAATTATTGGAATAGATGAGACCTACCGACTCGCAAAGACGAGGTTAATGAAATTAAATGAAATTTAAAAGTGTCATTGGAGCATTCTTATTTATTTTTTCTGCATGCTTTCTTGCTACAATAGTTTTCATTCAGACTGAATACTTCGGAAAAGTTGTAACAAGAGTAGTGAGTGACGTTTCTTCAAAGAAATATCAGACCCGGATTAGTTTTCGTAAATTCTCACTAAGCATCTTTCCTCCTGGCATTGAATTAAATCAAGTTCAAATATCAAAAAAATGGTCCGAGGTCCAAAGCCTTGAAGGTGAGTTCGGAACACTCGGGCTATACTTCGGATTGGTCGAATTTGAAGAAAAAAAAATAACCCTTGGTGAATTACGAGTTTCTGATGCAATAGTCATTTTTAAAAAACCCAAGTCTGCCGAGGCACTCAAAGAATTAGATCAAAGGAGTATTGACAATTTTTTTAACTTTGACCAATTGACACCATTTCGTATTGACAAGCTCACTGTTGAGAACTCTAAGATTATCTTTAACGAGGACTCATTCGATGCTCAGAAACTTAAGTTATTTAAGTCAAGAAAATCTATAATCGCTCGCTTTCAACTTACAAACCTTATGCTTCAATCCCTAAAGAGGGAGTCAGTTGATGAGATATGGGGTGATGCGGAAATCTTCAAAAATCAAATCAAGATTTATCGTTTGAAAATTCAACACGACGTCCACACTGCTCTTGTAAAAGGTCGTATCAAAAATTACAACAAGCTACTGAAGAGTGATATTGAGTTAAATGGTGAAACGCAACTTTATCTAAAAGGAATAGAGCAGTATCTTCCCAATTCCTTTCTCAAGATATCCGAAGGGATCATGAGAAGTCAGTTTAACTTCGCCTCTCAATCAGAGAAATTTTCCGCAGATGCGGAAATTCTCATCCAGGGGATTAGGTCAAACTTTATTTATGCTGATGAGATTAGATCTGGATTGCGGTTTGAAAAGAAAATTCTTTCGATGTCTGATTTCGAACTTACGTTTGGCGAGCAAAAAATCTCACTTGAAAATCCAGCCGTCATTTACGACGGAGACTTGAACCATTTTCTAACTTCCCCACTGAAGATTAAAACTGAAAAACTTGCCTTGAGTAATATTCTCCGAAAATGGAGTGCTCAAGCAAGCACTATCGAGGGATCCTTAACCGGGAATATTTTCGTCCAGCTGAGTCGTTCAGATTATCAAGTTAAACTTGATGACAACTTCACTGTCGAAAATTTTAGTTTAAGCTCAGGAACTAAAGCAAAACCATTTCAGATTCTTCGAATAAAAAGTGCTAAGCTTGGCCAGTCAGACATTAGAAAAAATGAGTCCGGAGTTAAGATCAAATCTTTTCTGACGTTGCCTCATTCGAAAATCGAATTAGAGGGATCCATCACTCCAAAAAAAATCTCATTCCAAGCACCTCCATCTAAGATTGATCTTTCTGATTTTGGAAATATTTCACAGCTTGGAATATTAGGTGTAGGAGATCTGGCGTTGAAGGTAAAAGGTGCCCCGGGAGACATAAAGATTCACCTCGAAGGTAAAACTAAAGGCTTCACGATACTTGGATATAATTTAGATGAAACTGAGAAGGACATACTGATTGATCTAGGTGCTTCTTCCGTTTTCATCAACAAGATGGATTCAAAGATCGGTAAGTCAACTTTAACGGGAACCGGATCCGTAAACTACAAAAATGCAGATATTGCTCTCGGAATCACTACAAACTTCGCCAACTCACATGAATTGAGGGAAATATTAGCACCTATTCTAGATAAAATTAAGTCCATTCCAGATGACCTAGAATTAAAAGGAAAAATAGATTTAGATATTTTTGGCAAATATAAATTCCCAGAGCTAAAAATGAGGTCGAGGATTAGTTTCATAGACCTCGTGGCTTTTGGTGAGTCAGTAAATTCAGGGAGTTTTGGATTATCGCTAAAAAATGAGATTTTAAAATTTGAAAGGATAGAGCTCAACAAAGGTGGAGGGGGACTTTCAGGGGAGATCGGCCTTGATCTAAAGGAAAAAAGCTTCTCTTTGAAAACAGACTGGGAAAATTTAGAGCTTTCTTCTTTTGAGGCACCCAGAAGGATTGGTCTCAATTTAATGACTGCTTTTTCAGGCAAGCTCGAGGGAGGAGGGAGATTTTCTGATTACATGCTGAAATTAAGCAATGTTTTTTTTAACACCAAGAATTCTTCCCACATTTTTCCTGATTCTCGACTTTCTTTGATTATTGGGCCTAAAAGAATCTCTGGGGATGTTAACCTCCTTGGTGATATTTTTTCATCTCGGTTTGATTTTTTTCGGGATTCTAATTCCGAATCCAAATTTAAATTTCAACTAAAGACTGACGAACTTAAACCTATACTAGGAATTTTAGCAGGGCCCCATTTAGAGTTGGAAAATATATCAGGTCGGGTTAACATAGTGGGTGATGCTAATTTTCAAGAGGGGTTAAAAAACCTCGATCTAACTCTGGCCCTCAAGAATTTAAGCATCGTTCATGAAGACTTTAAGATCAATTACATTTCAGAAACTCCTGAGTTCATCGTAAAAGATGGAAGGATAGACCGATGGGGGCTTGAATTAAACCAACCAGATTTAAAGTTAGTAACTCGCGGCGAAGGGATATTTGGTAAACAAGTGTCTATTTTGGTTGAAACCAAGGCTAACGCAAAGATACTTGAAATACTTTCTTCGCGCATCCTTTCATCTGAAGGTCATTTGGAAAATACATTAAAGCTTCATGGATCAGGAAGCGAGCTTAATTATTCAGTCCATTCAAAAACATCAGACCTTGATCTTTCCATCGAAAATTTACCGATACAAATTAATAATTTAAAATACAGCCTTTCAATGACATCAAATCGCCTCCGCATTGATCAATTTGTTTTTGCCATGGAGAATGGGTCATTTAATCTTAAGGGGGATGTTTTTTTTGACGGTGATCAGCCGGATGTGAACTTAAAGTTCATCTTCGATAAAGCTGAGATTCCGATACTGGGCAAGTCCTCGCTTAACATTTCCGGGGAAGGTATTGTTCTCGGTAACAATTATCCATACTCCGTGGGTGGTGAAGTTACGGTCCACAAGGCACTTATTGTTAATGAGTTAAATGAATTCAACACCAAATCCGCTGGATTTTCACAAGTCAGATACTTGCCTAAAACACAAGAATCTCCTTTGGGGAAAATGTTCTCGTTGAATCTAAATATAAAAGCCGAGTCCCCCATTCGCATAATGAACTCGCTCATGGATGTTGCTCTTTTTGGTGAAGTAAGGTTATTGGGCAGCCCAGGAAGACTTAGAGGAGAAGGCCGATTGTCTAGCCCGCTAAATTCCTCTCGAATATTTTTTAAAAACAACGAATATATAATTCGAAGTGCAGATATAAATTTTAATCCTCAAAAGCAAATTACAAATCCTGACTTTGATGTGCAGGCGATGACTATTATATCCAGCTATAAGATTTATCCTAAAGCCTATGGGGACCTTGAGCGCTTCAATTTTGATCTAACATCCGAGCCTGCCTTACCAAGAAATTCTATCCTTTCTCTTATTGCTTTCGGCTATACTGACGAGATACAAAGCTCCTTGTATGCAAAGGATCAACAGAGTCTTACTCAGGTCGGTGTGGGTTCGTTTGTATTTGATCGATTCAAAATCAGCGACATCCTCAATAAACAATTTGGTCTCCAGGTCAACCTTGGAACTGTTATCGAGCAATCAGAGACCGATAGTTTATTAAGCGGTAGAAATCAATCAGTTGCTGGTGGCCCGGGTGGTGTCCTTGGAAGAACGAGGTCTGCAACAAAAATTGAACTCAAAAAGCGGCTTGATGAGGCATTAACTCTTTCAGTCTCTAGCACGATGGGGGGAACGATTGGGCAGAGGCAAAGCATGAATCTTAATTATGGGGTGTCAAAGAATATCCAGCTGGAGGGAGTCTACGAACTTAGAACCAACGAAGAAGGCCAGGCTGATATTATCTATAATTCAATTGGAGGGGATCTAAAGTTTAGGAGAACATTTAAATGATGCAACTTCTAATCTGTTTCTTTTTGATTACCCATGCATGGAGTAAGCCTGAATTTCTTTTACATACCGTAGAAGTCGAATGTTCAGCATCCCTTGCCTGTTCTCAGAAAACGATACGATTTAAAACACTTGAGGGAGAGTATCGAGGGGTGACTCACCTTAAAGAGACTCTCAAAGTACTTGCTTCGGAGGGCGGATATAAGAGCTTCTCTTACATCCTCGAGAAAAAAGAAGGTAAGTATTCTCTACGAATAAGATTTTCCATTAAGCCGACTATAAATCAAATTGACATCAAATTCAAAAATCAAAAATTGGATTATGATATCAATCAACTTGTTCCACTTAGGGAAGGAGAGTTCTACGAGAGTCAAAAGCTCAAAGACTCTGCCAATTCATTAAGTAAAAAATTAGAAAGTCTAGGCTATCCAGAGAACAGTCAATCCTTGGAGGTCAAAGAGTATGAATCTGGTGTTAAAGTCATTTTTACGGTAAATGTTGGACGGCCCAGAATCTTCAAATCGATTTCTACAGACTCTCGTTCACAATTTGTAAAAAGCTACCTTAAAAGAAAGTTCACAACGCTTTACAATAAGCCTTTTGATTTTAACAGGTTTAAGCTCTACCTCGATGAAGCACAGAAAGAGTTGTTTTCATATGGATATTATCTGGTCAATCTTGACTTCACACCTAACTTTAAGAGAGATCGGGTCACTTTAAATATTTCTGTTTTGAATGAGGAGCTTTTTGCATTTGATCTCAAAAATGTTACAAAGGAGCATCGGGGCACCATTCACTCTCATCTGGTTGAGCTTTTAAGAAAATATAAAAAACCACTTTCTGAACAGATTATTAAATCCTCTCTAAGAGATCACTACAGAGGCAGGGCCTTGCTTAGCGTAAAGTTTAAAGTCGATATGGAGACTTTCTCAAACAAATATTCCGAGAGAGTTAAACTTTACAGAATTTATTTTGATGAAAATGGTAAAACGCGTTTAGCTGGGGTAAATTTTTCTGGAAATGATTTCTTTTCAAATTCTAATCTCCAGAAGATGTTCAAGGCAGAAGCTTTCGAGCTTGCATCGGCCAATCTCTTTGACGAAGAATACTTCATTTATTTTCAAGATTTCTTGAAGAATAAGTACATCGAAAAAGGCTTTGCTCAGGTCAAGATCTATGATCCGGTTTATAGTTTTAACAAGGAGAAACAAACCGTTAAAGTTGAATATGTTATTCAAGAAGGGCAAAGAGCACTGATTAAGAAAACTTCAATTGAAGGAGTGCCAGAAGAAATTGAACAAGAACTTCTCCATCAACTGACAAATAAAACTGGTTATTATTTTAACCCCATTAAAATGTTGGATGATATCAAAGTACTCACAACGTCTATGCAAGAACGAGGCTACTACTATGCAGAGATCTCCAATCAAAATGACAGTGATCTTGTTCAGTATAACCGAGCTGGCTCAGAGGTCATAATCAACTATCGAGTCCAGCCAGGACCACAGATTCGACTTAATAGAATTCTTTATCTCGGCAATGATAAAACGAGACGTGAAGTTCTGGCAAAAAAAATAACCCTCAAAGAGGGAGACCTCATCACACCTTCTAAGACAAGAGAGATTGAATCTGTCATCTCCGCAACTGGTCTATTCAATACTGTCTCCGTGATCCCACTAAAACATCAGTCAAAAAATACTTCAACAGATCTTCTAGTCAAAGTAACGGAGCGGGATTACGGTCTCATGGAGATTGCTCCTGGCTATAGGACTGACCTAGGCTTGAAACTAACGGGTACCATAAATTATCAGAATATTGGGGGATACAATCGTTCAATTGCTCTTCGCAGTGAGATTAACAGAAGAACGAGCTATACGACGATTGATCCAGAACGACGGACGAACATTAAAGACATAATTGAACATAATACCTCTGTTTCTTATAACCAGGGTGACATTTTTGATACCCTGATTGACGGGGCGACAAGTGCCGCTTACCAGACGAGAAGATTTTATGCATTCGATGCCAACATCCTAAGATTAAATGGGACACTGTCTAGGGATATAAATCGAAAACTTTCGACCTCTTTGCGATATCAGTATGAGGACATTAAGCAATATAATGCTACTGAAGAAATTAATAACGGTAGCTTCCAAATCGGTTCAATGACTCCTAGCCTCAGCTATGATTTACGCAATAACCAAGTCAACCCTACGAGTGGGGCGTTCTTTAATTTATCCTGCGAGTTCGCCAACCCAATGCTTCTTTCACAAAAAGAGCAAGACCTGACGATAAATTACTATAAGTTGGTATCCAGAAATCGATTTTACTTACCTTACAAAAATGGAACTCTGGCGATTTCTTTAGTTGGAGGTATCCAGGAAAATCTTGCTTCTGAAAAGGTTAATGTGAATGGGTCCGAACAACTTCAAGGTTATATTCCAACGATAAAAGTCTTTCGTTTAACAGGGATGGACATCATCCGTGGCTTCACTGATGAAGAAATGAACCGCTTGCCTGATGGCCAAGATATTTCTGATGTTCGTGTCGATCAGAGAGCATATATGGCCAACTTTAAGCTTGAGCCCCGCTACTTTTTAAACGATTCATTGATGGCAGGGATTTTTTATGATGCAGGGCGCGTCTTTGTTAATAGAATGAATTTAGGAGAATTTAGAGACTCTGCAGGCGTTACGTTCAAAGTAGTTACTCCTGTAGGCACTCTAGACTTCGATTACGGAATAAAACTCTTGAGAAAAAAAGATCCAAGTGGTAGGTTAGAGGACCCCGGACGCTTCCATGTGTCAATTGGCTTCTTTTAATCCCCCGCATTTTAGAAGAGCCTGAATACTCAATGCTGACCCTTAGCAAGTTGGCTTAGTGAGATGTTCTTGACGTACGGCCGCAAAGTTCATTATAAGGGGACAAATTATTAATTAATGGAAGGTTGATTATGATCAAGCAGAATTCCTATACGATCACGAAAGCCGAAATGGCGAATAAAAAGTGGTACGTAGTAGACGCAACTGGGATGGTAGTTGGTCGTCTTGCATCTGAAGTAGCTAAAGTGCTTAAGGGCAAACACAAGCCTCAGTATACTACTCACAATGATGCTGGCGACTACGTTATTGTCGTAAACGCTGAAAAAGTTAAATTCACTGGTAAGAAATGGGATGAAAAAGACTATTTCTGGCACACTAATCACATTGGTGGAATTAAAAAGCGTTCAGCTAAAGAGCAACTTGCAAAAAACCCTACGGCAATTTTCGAAGAAGCTGTTCGCGGGATGCTTGGCAAGAACACTCTTGGTCGCCAGCAATTTACTAAGCTAAAAGTTTTCGTCGGTCCAAATCATAACCACGAAGCTCAGAAGCCAGAAACACTAACATTCAAAATTTAATTAAAGGCAGAAAGATATGAGCAAAGCAAAAACTTATGATCTTCACACAATCGGCCGACGTAAATCAGCGGTAGCCCGCGTTTATGTCTCTAGAGGAAATGGTAAAATCACGATCAATGCTCGTGACGTACAAAACTATTTTCCTAAGGCTACAAGCCGTTACATAGTTTTCCAGCCACTAAATCTTTTAAAAGTGAATGAAAACTACGATTTCAATATCAACGTTAAAGGTGGTGGTGTAACTGGTCAAGCTGGTGCCATTCGTCTTGGTATTGCTCGGGCATTGCTTAAGCTAACTCCAAATTCAAGAAAAGAACTTAAGGTAGCTGGCTTTTTAACTCGTGACCCTAGAAAGGTTGAGCGTAAGAAATATGGTAAGTCTGGTGCTCGTAAGTCTTATCAATTTTCTAAACGTTAGTCTGTACAAGACTTTAACAAACATAAAGAAGGCTCCGAAAGGAGCCTTTTTTATTTTCTCTCCATGTGAGTTACTGCATATTAAGTGACATGCATAAGCACGATGTAGACTCGATTCAGATTCGTGGAGCGAGAGTTCATAATCTTAAAAACATTGATCTGGATATTCCCTTAAAGAAGCTGATTTGCTTTGCCGGACCTTCAGGATCAGGAAAGACGTCCCTTGCCTTCCATACTCTTTTAACGGAGTCAAAACGACGTTTTATAAACTCTTTCCCCAACTCAATGAAGTTCTTCACGGAGCGCCCTGCGGCCGTTGATGTGGATCAAATATTTCCCGTTCTACCTGTCTTTGGATTACCTCAAGTAAACCCCGTCGTGGGGACAAGAAGTGTTGTGAGTGACACGATGAGGCTAACTGATAGTCTTCAGACCCTTTTTTTTTCATTCGCTCAAGAGCTTTGCCCTACTCACAACGTTGAACTCCAGGTTCGTTCTGTTGTAAGTCAGCTTAAGGCTCAGGCTCCTCAAAGTATAGATAAGGAAGTTTTTTATATTTTTTTATCGCCATCAGAATTTCAAAGAGTGAACGGAGTGGATTTTTTACCGGCACGCTCGTTTTCTCAAAAACGTCGCACGGTCGATGTATTTAACCCGAATGATGATTACTGGGAGCTTTTACGGTTTAAGTGGGACAACCTTACGAACCTAGAAAAACGCTGGAAAGAGCTGAAGTTAGATAAGTTTCAGCTATCCTATTATCTGTGGGGGGGCGGAATGAAAAAACCTCAACCTCTGGTCTTTCATTTCGAAAAAGTATGTTCCCATTGTGACTTTCAATCTCGGCCAGTGAATTCAGTTAGCGCCTTCTCCCCCTACAGTGCGCTGGGAGCTTGTCCAGCTTGCAACGGATATGGGGCAAATCTGGTTTATGATAATAACAAACTGATTAATAAAGATCTATCAATCGAAGAAGGTGGGTTGAAGCTATTGAATTATGCTCCTTTTGAGTATGCCTTTGAAGAACTGTTGAAGATCCTTAAAAGAAAAAAAGTCTCCCTTAATCAGCCTATTAAAAAACTTTCCAAAGATTTTTTTGATCTTATTGAAAATGGCCAGGGATCTTACCCCGGATTTTCACAGCTTAAAAGTTATCTCGATAGTAAAAAGTATAAACCATCAGTTCGAATCTACATTCGAAATCTGCAAAAGGAGGTGCCCTGTCTGGTATGTTCCTCTTCTCGTCTAAATAAAGATATTCATCACTATAAGATCAAGTTAAATGACTTGAATTTTAGCCTTAAAGATATCATGGGACTTTCAATCGAATCAGCTTACTCCGTATTTTCAAAGCAAAGAGAATTTGCTTCCCTCCATCAAAAAAAAATTATCCAGGACATCTCGGAAATCTTGAAAATGGCGATGGAATTAGGATTAAACCATCTATCTCTTCTCCGAAAGGCGAAGACTCTATCTGCCGGAGAATATCAGCGCCTACTACTTCTAAAGTATTTGTCATTCAAGGGTACAGATAGTCTCTTTGTCCTTGATGAACCGAGTCTGGGGTTACAGGAGAAGGAATTGCTAAAGTTAATTGAAGGTCTGAGATTGATCATAGAGCAAGGGAATACGGTGATCTTAATCGATCACTCTGAACTTATTCAAAGGTCTGTTGATCATTTAGTCATCATGGGGCCAGGTTCTGGAAAGAGTGGAGGAGAAATAACCTATCGGGGTGTTCCTGCAAAATACTTCAAGAGCAAAGAGCAGACTACGTGGGTGAAGAGAAAGATCTCAACGAAATACCCTGATTTTATTGAAGTGATCCAAGGACAGATTTATGGAAAGAGCTACCATGATTTTAAAGTCCCAGTGAATCAAATGACCTGGGTGACAGGAGCATCAGGTACGGGGAAAACATCTGCTATCGTTAAGATCATGGCCAATCAAATCTATCACCAGGTTCATGGAGAATGGCTGGAAGATGAAGAGTTTAAAGTTAAGTCAGTTAAGTCCCCTCGTCCCTTTGAAGATGTTATTGTTATTGCATCTGATCTGAATCGCTTTACTTCTCGCTCAAGTGTGGGCACGATTACGGAATTAGGCTCTGTAATTCGAAAACATTTTTTAAAGCTTCCAGTCGCCAAGAGTATGCAGCTCAAGGAAGGACATCTTTCTTCAAATTCAGAGCTAGGGATGTGTCCTCGTTGTGAGGGGCGCGGTTCAATCGTTATTGAAATGCAATATCTGGAAGACATCATTTTAGAATGCGAAGATTGTAAGGGGCTTAAGATAAAGCCACTCTATGCGAATATTTCCGATGGAAAAATGTCAGTAGCAGAAGCTTACAACTCTCCATTGAGTCAGGTATTGGAGAGGATTGAGCTTACACCAAAATTTAGAAGAGTCTGGGAGTATTTAAAGATTTTGAATCTTGATTACCTATCTTTAGACCGTCCTCTTAATTCTTTGTCTGGTGGAGAAAAACAGCGTATTTTTCTTCTTTCAAAACTCTTAAAAAATATTCAAAACTCTCTTTTAGTATTTGAAAACATCTCTTTTGGCCTCTCTGAAAAAGAATTGAAAAATCTAGGTTCTTTTCTGGGGGAACTTATTCAATTCAAAAACACAGTTGTCGTGATTGACTCGTCAAGTTGTTTCAGGTACTTAGGGGATTGGGAGCTTCAGTTTAATACTAAAGGAATTTATCTGTTGCCCTTAGGGAAATCTGATTAAATAGTTCAAGTTTTCTCCTGGATTAACCGACATGAATTGTAGGTTAATTTCCGGGAGAAATTGTGCTGAAACAACTTTTTGTACTCTATTTGATTCTTCCTCTTTCGGTAGGGGCTACCGTTTTTCATAGACAACCCATTTCCCAACAGATTCAAGAAGCTGACGGTATAGTTGTTGGTCATTACCTAAGAAAAAAATCCATCAGAATGGAAGATGGAAAAATTGCTACACAGATGATTTTTAAAATGAAAAAAGAAATAGGTATGCAATCCGATTTGTTCAAAATGGACGAGATTATTGTTCA
>JBEIFX010000033.1:0-23798 GCA_040382195.1 Halobacteriovoraceae bacterium
AGGAAAGGTAAATCCCTCTTTTCTTCATTTTTTTAAAAAAAAGCGCCCAAAGTTCATTTTGGGGTAGGATTATTTTAGGTGTCAAAACTAAGTGAAAAACTAATAAATAACCTACGAAAAAGGCGGTGATAATAATAGGGATTAAAGAATAAAGCCAACGACGAGAGAAATTAAACCTTAGTAGTAATGATTTCTGGTTTTCATAATCCATCTTTTCTAGCCATTGATAAAACTTATAATCTAGGTGTTCAAACCATAATTTAACTGGGATTAAGAACTTAATGCCACTTCTCACAAAAGATCTATTGAAAATATTCTCATCTGCGTTTTGAATAAAAGTGACTCCTCCAAGGCTTAAGCGCTCCGGAGCAATCCAACCAGTTGGATCAATACGTTTCCAAGCTCCCTTATCAAAAACTTCAACCCAAACGTGAGCGTCGTTCTGAGTTATCAAATAAATACCAGCATAAGGATTAAAACTACCTCCCATAAATCCAGAGACTAATCGGGTGGGAATACCTTTTATTCTGAGAATTAAGGCTGTAGCTGAAGCGTAGTGAGAACAAAAGCCCTTTTTGTTTTTTAAAAAGTTCATAACACTATTACTCTTCCCCGGGGAGAGGGTATAAATGAAATTCTGATTTACAAAATATGTCCGGATCGAATCCAGAATCTCATCAACTGTCCTACCGGTAAAAATTTTTCGAATTTCCTCTTTAGTTTTTTTTGACAGGGAGACATTAGTGTAATGTTTCACAACCTCTTCATCTGTAATCACATCTTGAAGGTCACTTACAACTTCATACTTTTGGTCCCATTCCCATGGATCCTGCGGAAGAGTTCTGCTTCGCCCGAGACTTGTCACAGTATGAGAAAATTTTAAAGATTTTGGATAATCTAGAAAAATGAAAAAATTCGGACGTGTAAAGAGCTGAATCTTCTGGTGAATACCATTTGTTTTATCGAATAACAGGAGAGGTTTACCAACCTGCCTATCCTGCAGCATCTCTTTCCAATTCCAACCATCATTGTATGAAAGTGTATTTCCTCTCCAATAAAGATCTTTCATTGGCACAAATCTACTCAGCTCAACATTAAAAACAGGACTTGAATTGGGTTCCAGATTTTCAATATCAGAAATTATCACATCAGAGGTATACCCAACCTCTCCAGGCCGGATAATACTTTGCTGAAAAGGAATAGGCCTTAATAGCCTTGGAATCGTAAAAAAAAGAAAAAATGTTAAAGGGAATACCCAAAAGGAAATATAAAAGACTTCTTTAATTTTTATTCTTTGTCCCAGGAAGCTATAAAAGTTTTTTATCAGATAAAAAAAACTTATAGTAAAAAAAAGCACATAAGGGATGTTTTTTTCAAAAAGAGAGCCAGCCGACACCAAAAGCAAAAGACCAAATAAAATCATGTACTCATCGCGGAGGGACTCTCTTTCGAGCATCTTAAGCATCACTACCGTCGTTAAGAAATTGAGGCCGACCTCAGGATCAATTATTTTTCCGTAAGTAAACCCATAAGAGATAAACACCACCAATGCAGTTGTGGTGCGAACTTTTTTATTCATTTTTATTTTTAAAACAATAACTCCGACCCCAAAAAGGACAAAAAGAAGAGAAATCTTAGTTAAGACCTCCCGAAGGAGTATTGAAAAAATCAAAAGAATAATGACTTGATGAATATTTTTTAACATTTCGCAAGCTCCCTCAGACAATCAAAGAGGTGCTTTTCTGATGAGCCCAGAGATATTTTTTTTTGAAAAGTCTCCAAAGAAAAAGGAACATGACTTTGATGACATACAACCATCTGAGTCGCTAGTTTCGAAAGAACAAATTCTTTATCATAGTACTCCATCAACAATTTAAAATGGACTTCAAAAGTAAGGTGGTCCTGACCTTCCTTAACCAGTAATTCTCCGGATCGCGCATAATGCTTCCAGCTTATCCTCTTAGACTCTCCCCCTTGATAGTACTTCAGTGACCAAAAATCATTCGCTCCCATTTGCGTCCTACCATCTTCGACTTCGATCCCTAGGGATCGAAAATTTAAAGGATGAGAAGATTTTAACTTGCGAGGGAATACATAAAAAGCCGTGTTAATTTTAAAATAGCGCCAAACCTGATAAAGCCCAAACGGTCTATTGGTCTTAATTCTAATGTGTTGAATCCTCCGATGCCCTCTATCAGGGATCAAGATTTCTCCGAGACAATATTGTTTGGTAGTAGATATCACTCTGACTGGGATTGATGTCGATTCTTCCTCTAGCCAAATCTCCCATTCCAAAGGTTCACTTGGAGATTTTTCCCAAAAAACTTTTACAAGTTGAGGTTCTCCCGCATGTCCATCATTGACAAGAATCCATTGAATTCCCAAGGCATGAAGATGAAAGTGGGTTTGAATTAACCAGATAAGATTCATAGAAAAAAGGACGAGAGTGAAAATAATAAGAAGATTATTACTATAACCAACAGACATGAGAAACATCAAAAAAATCAATCCAATAAGGTAGCCACCCATTCTCGTTGGTAAAATATAAACTTGGTTTCTCTTTTTCATTAGGGATCTGAAAAATTGAAAAAAGGTCATCATGTCTTTATAAAGCTGATGGTCTGTATAAATTCTTTTGCTTTCAGATTTTCAGTTGAAGCATTCAGGGAATGCTGCGAATACATCCTGTGACCAGCAACAAAAGGGAATACCGCCTGGATATCATCAGGAATTAAGTAGTTTCGATTTTCAAGAAAGGCCCACCCGCGGGCGGCATCAAGAAGATCAAGGCCGGTGCGAGGGCTAAGGCCAAGGTCCTTATCCATTTTTCGCGAATAATGTAATACCTCAGTAAGATAGCTCAAAAGAGTCTTGGTTGCTGATATGGCCTGAACCTCAACCTGCCATTTTTTCAGACAATCGGAAGTAAAAATAGGCGTCAAATCATGGAGCTTTTGAAGCCGAGAACCTGTAGCAAGAAGTTCGAGTTCCTCATCCCATGAAAGGTGACCCATAGAAAACTTGAATAGAAAGCGATCTAACTGAGACTCAGGTAGAGGATAAGTTCCATGTTGCCCTTGAGGATTTTGAGTTGCGAAAAGGCAGAAACGCTCAGGAAGAGGATAGGTAAAACCATCAACGGAAACAAATTTTTCCTCCATCGCCTGCAATAGGGCCGACTGAGTCTTCGGAGTTGCCCGATTAAGTTCATCCGCAAGTATAAGTTCACCAAAAATAGGACCGGGTCTAAAAATAAATTTTTCCGATTCTTTTTGAAAGATTGAAACTCCTAGAATGTCTGAAGGTAAAAGGTCACTGGTAAACTGGATCCGATGAAAATCAAGCCCTGAAGCCTTAGCGAAAAATTTCACTAAAGTGGTTTTACCCATACCGGGCACATCTTCGATTAAAACATTTTTATTTAACAAAAGGGCAATCAGCGCCAGACGAATCTGAATCTTATTACCAGGTAAAAACAATTCACCAGAGATTAGGAATTCATCTATCTTTTTCATATGTTACTCATCTTAGCATGCCTCATATTTTTGTCATTTCATAAAGATTCACCAATCCAATGAGAAATTTTCTAAAACCTAAGAAAAACTTAAGCTATGGATTCTATAGACAGTTTACCATTTAAATCAGTCAGAATTAAAAAGGCATTAAAATCACTATAACTGTAATCAATCAGACGATTTCTAACTGGGAGGATCCATTTGAATTTGAAAAATGTAGAAAACTTTCATGAAGCCCTTATTGGCCAATACAAAGATCTTATCCATGAGGCGATTCTAGAATGTGAGACTGACCACAAGACACGAATGGATCTTGGAAAACTAAATTCAAAGCTTCGAGTCATTTGCAAAGCCGCTCAGTATGATGGCCTTACAGATGATATTATTTCAAGTTTGATTGATCAGGCCGTTCCATCGGCAAGGGCAGCCTAAAACATCTAAAATTAATTCTTTATTAAAAGGTCTTCTATCGTAGTAGAAAAGCGATGGAAGACTTTTTGAAGTTTAGGGAGAACTGAATGGGACTGGATGAAGCCATCTCAATGCTTAAGAAAACTGTCAAAAACAACAGTACCAATGACAACAATCACATTGATTTCGGGCTCGTGCCGGCCAGTGAGCGTCCTCAATACGAAAAGGCCCTGAGAGTCGTTAGAATGGCCATCATGGAAGGAAAGATTTCTCAGGAAGATTTCGTAACAAGAGTTCACCTAGAATAAAAAATCCCATTCTAGGGGGCAGTCACTAAGTGATTGTATTTTCTTGCTAAACAGTCACTTCCTGCACGATAATGTTTCTTACCGTGCGCCGCATCAGGGCGCTTACAGTTCTCTTCATCTAGACCTTGAAAGCTTTTCGAAACTGAGATCAGATCAAATGTTAAGGATTGATTTTTGTACCAAAAATATAAGATCCAGGAGGACCTTTTTTGCAGCGATCAAAAGTGTTGTTGGATGGACAAAGTTCTATTTCCCAAAATTCATTTAAGTTCAACTCAACTCGAAATCCTCCGGATAGGCCTTCGGGATAGCCGCCCATAAAATGGTCCTCTACAATGGTGAGATCCTCACGGAGGCACTTATTATCTATCAGCTTAAATTTTATTGAAGTTTTGCATTCTTTAATTCCGCTTAGTGGATTCAATTTATGCCCTATGCATTTTTGAGAGATGATTTCGCCTTTTGCCTTGAAACTGTTGTCGCAGGATTGGGCGTAACTTATAGTAGAAATAAAAAAACAGAAAAAGATCAGTGATAAACCTTCATTTTTTTGACCCATATACTTATATTTTATAACTGTCTTTCAATCTTTAGATACTGTAAAAAAATTCGACACATCTCCGACTAAAGCTCTCGCCTCCTTTAGCCGAAATGGACTATGGAGAATTTTGTACATGCTAAAACAGTCCTACTCCCTATCATTGCTGCTGGTTCTCTGTGCAACAACAGTACAGGCTATTCCTTCTGCACCAGTTATCAAAGCTAGTGCAGAAACTGATTGCTTTAAGTCTCTAGACGCAAAAGATATGGAAAATCTCGGACATATCCTCTACCTCCGTGAAAAAACCGTCGATATCGTTTATGACCCTAATAAAGAAGATCTTGAAAACCAATTAAAATTGATCAATGAAAGGTTTACTGGAGAAAAAAGAGAGGCAGCTTTTGCCATTTTAGGAAAAAAAATTGCTAATAGAAACGAAGCTAAAATCAGACAAGTTATGAATCTGGCGCTTTATAGAGGAGATTCAAATCTCAACGAACAAGAGATCCAGCAGCTTTCAGACCTCAATCAAACTGCTAGCCTAAATGATCTCAATCTTAGACTTCTACTTAATTTAAAAACAGCTAGCCTCAAAATCCATGCAGATTTTCTAAAATCAAAAGGCGCAAAACTTCTTCCCAATGGCCAGTGGTCTTTCGGCCAGGATTTCGATTTTTCACAAGTACCTAAAGATCCTAACTTAGCTTATGCCATAGAGTCCTTTTTCCCCAATGAAATGAAAGAGCTCCAGAAAGATGGTCGTGGGTATGCGATTATTGGTGACAGAGTTGTCGTTAAGGAGTTCGACCAAAAGTCCAAAAAAATACCACCAGAGTGGTACTGCCGAAGTGCTAATATCGAAAAACATACAAAAAAGACGATCGATATCATTGATCGCTTCACCAAAAAAGCCGAAGAATTCGCACGGCTGGGAAAAGAAAATGGCCACTGGATCAAGGTGACGGATGCGGCCTTAAGTGGTGATGCTATTTGTGGTCAAAGTATAAAAGATATCGCCATTCAGTCTTTTCCCGGCATTGGACCTCTTATTCATCATTTCTATTCTAAGCAAGAAGACGGAATGACCAAGTGGGAAAAAGGTCTTAATCGCCAATTAAGTGTGAATAAAGAGATGCATGATCTTCTCGCTGAGCTCACTATTCATGGGGCAAGTGATGAAACAAAATCTACTATCCGAGAAGCTATTTTTGATCTTCAAAGAAAGAGCGATGTCGAAATGGAAGGTGGAATAGAAGGGATGAAGACGGCACTTACGGCCATGGCGCTATCCCCTCTTGCCTTCCTTGCCTCTCCCATAGCTCTACCAGCTGCTGGGGCGTCTGGCGTTTCCGCAGGGATAGCCTATACAGGCGCTGCACTAACCGTTGTGAGCCTTGCCACTCCTGTGGTCATAGCAACTAGAAATATTATACATGATGTTGAAAGCGGGGATGGAGCTCTATGTTCAATCGGTAAGCAAATGGCGATGGTTCCCGTTAAGGCAGTTGATACACTTAAATGGGGTGCCATGGGGCCGATGATAAAAACATTTTCTCCAGCTTTAAGATCGGTTGGTGAATTTTTAAAAATGGGGCCAGCTGCGGAAAAATACGCTGTCATCATCCCAGGTTCATTGATCGCAGCAAAAGGTATCTACAATAACGCTCAACTTACTCTAGAAGCAAATCGCGCAATAGAAAATATCGAAAAAGCTATCATCATTTCTCGAAAAGAGAACAATAGTGCCCATACTGCTGTCTTGGAAGAAATGCTAAAAGAAGCGAAAGAACAAAGATGGTCCCACGTCCTTACTTTGGCAAGATCTTCTGTCGGTATATTGGATACCGTTAGAAAAGTAGTCGAACCAAAAGTCATTGTTTCTTCTGCTCAAGCACAACAGTCTAAAACAAGTTCCTCACAAGTCTCAAATACTGGGCAAAAAAACAATAAAAGTATTCAGGGCAATCAACATTCCGATCCTACTGTGTATGTAGGAAAAAACACAAATTCACCAATGGGGACACCACCGGCATCACCCGGGCCAGCAGCTCCAAATACTGGCGCGAATGGAATGGAGTATCAGGCGGAGAATACATTTGTCGGTGTAATCAAAAATGCTAAGTCTGTCTACTCCAATGAAACTGGTAAGCAGGAATCAGAGCAGAAGCTCAAAGAAAAAGAAGAGAAGACAGACCAAATCATGACCACCATCAAACAGGATATAAAGGAAGTTGAAAAGTTAGAAGAGGAAATCAAGCACTAACCTTTCAAAACTTGATTTAGAGTACACCTCAATGGCTCTGCCGCCCCCCAGAGAAGCTGGTCCCCAAGGGTAAAAGCATTAAAGTAGGAGTTTCCTAGAGTCATTGGTCTGAGTCTGCCAATGGGGACATGAAGTTTTCCTGATACAGCGGCCGGTGTGAGTTCACTTAGAGTTTGAGCCTTGTTATTTGGAACTAGCTTTACCCATGAATTGGCAGAGGATATGAGCTCTTCAAGCGCGGCAAGAGAGGCTGATTTCTTGAGTTTTATTGTAAGACCTTGTGAATGACATCTTAGGGCCCCGACTCGAACACAGGTTCCATCAATAGGGATGACTCTCTTCGTCTGAAGAATTTTATTCGCCTCAACCTGCGCTTTCCATTCTTCTTTCGACTGGCCCGAGGGTAGCTCTGAATCAATCCATGGCAGGACGTTGAGGGCGAGAGGATGACCAAAATTAGAAGTTGGAAATTTTGAACTATTCATAAGTTCTGTCACATGCTTTTCAAGTTCCAATGCTCCTTGAGCGGGATTGGATGTAAATGCTAACCCCACCGTTTTCATCTGCTCTAGAAGCTCGATCATATTTTTGGCCCCTGCACCCGATGCCGCCTGATAGGTCATGGAACTCACCCATTCAATCAAATCCTCTTTAAATAATCCGTGAAGAGCGATCAAAAGAAGGGAAACGGTGCAGTTACCACCAATAAAATTTTTAATCCCTTTTTTAAGTGAATCATCAATAAAACCTCGATTTACAGGATCAAGAATAATAACAGCATCCTCTTTCATTCGAAGGGCCGAAGCAGCATCTATCCATATCCCCTTCCACCCCTCTTTCCTAAGGGTTGGAAAGACTTCATTCGTGTAATCACCACCCTGGCAAGAAAGCAAAATGTCCATCCTGGAGAGTTCTTTAAAATCCATGGCATTTGAAAGCTTATCATGTCCGTTCGTAACCAGAGGTGCTGCTTGACCAGGTTGCGACGTAGAAAAAAAATAGGATTCCATTTGACCGAAATCTTTCTCTAGGGCCATGCGCTCCATAAGAACAGATCCAACCATTCCTCTCCAACCAATAAATCCAACTTTTTTCATAACTCTCCTAAGGAATTCTTAATCTAGGGAGCTTAGCTTGATTTTTTTTTAAAAGTAAACTTGGAAATTCTTATTTCTTTGTCTATCATTTTTTGTGTTATCTAGAGAGGTGAGACTTTTAAGCCAGACGATAGAAGGGCTTAAAAAACAAGTTTAAAAACGAACTCTCATCCTAGAAGAAGATCACCTAAATAATCCAGGTCGACTTAGGTGCTGGATTATTGGTTATTGAGGCTTATTCCCTGATGCGGTCAATGGTCTTTAGCAGCAGTGGAGACCTTCAGGTAGTTTAAAGATTACGTCCCTTTTCTTATTCTATTTCTTTCTGTTTGAACAAAAAAAGTATATAAGACTAATAGTTTCAAAAGGTGAATCAAATGGATCAACCGATTATTGTCTCAAAGTTTGGTGGAACTTCTATGGGTGACTTTGCATCGATGCAAAGAAGTGCCTGCATAGGCCTGGAGAGAGGCTCGACATTGATTGTTGTATCAGCAACTTCAGGGACAACGGATAAACTCATTCAAATTGCAAAATTTGCTTCATCTGGTGAAATCAAAGAGTGTGAGAGACTTATTTTTGATATTAAAGAACGCCATCTCGGTATCTTGAAAGAGGCAGGAAACAGTCATGTGACAGCTACTCAGCTTGAGAGTTATTTTACTGAACTTGAATTACTCGTTCAGAACCTTTATCTCTTAAAAGAACTGACTCACAAGGCCCACGATCACATCCTTTCATTGGGTGAACGATTGTCATCTCTTATTTTTAGAGATGTCATGGCCTCAACAACTCCGGGCCGCAAAGTCATACTTATTGATGCGAGAACGATCATTAAAACTGATTCTAATTTCGGCAAGGCAACACCCCAAATAGATCTCATTGCAAAAGAAGCATCGCAGAGATTAGATCTTTCAGGTAACCCCCTCTATGTCACCCAAGGATTCATCGGTTCAGACCTTCAGGGACACACGACTATTCTTGGTCGAGGCGGATCTGATTACTCTGCGGCTCTTTTTGCAGAGGGGATTTCGGCCAACGTTCTAGAGATCTGGACTGATGTGGCAGGAGTTGCCACCACTGATCCCAGAATGGTGAAAGAGGCACGGATTATTGCGGAGCTATCCTACTCAGAAGCAGCGGAAATGGCGCAGTACGGGGCAAAGATTCTTCATCCAGCGACGATTGCCCCGGCGGTAAGAAAAAACATTCCAGTATTTGTTGGGTCAACCTTTGAAAAAGATCTTCCAGGAACCTGGATTCGAACCTCTGTTGAACTTAGACCTTCAGTCCGGGCCATAACAAAAAGAAGCTCTCAGGCGTTAGTCACCATATCCACACCAAGAATGTACAATGCTTACGGATTCATGGGACAACTTTTTGATGTCTTTGGTCGTCATCGAGTTTCGGTTGACTGTGTAACTACATCAGAAATTTCTGTGGCAGTTACCGTAGACAATTCTACTTTAGAAAACGAGAAATTCATAAAAGACCTGGAGCAAGTGGGAAATATTCACATAGAAGCTGGGTATTCATTAGTTTCCCTCATCGGTAATGAACTTACTCATAAGGCTGCTCTTGCTAAAATTATCTTCGGTACCATCAATGACGTAAACATTCGGATGATGAGCCTGGGAGCTTCTTCTTATAATTTTAACTTTCTTGTTAAAGAAGAAGACTCCAAAATAGTTATTCAAAAGTTGCATCGGGCCCTGATTGAGGCCCAATGAAAATTGCGCTTTTGGGCAAAGGAAGAACTGGGTCAAAGATCCTGGAACTTCATCATTCAGAAGTGACTGTATTTGATTCAACTCATTTACCTACGGTTGATAAACTAAAGGAACATGAAGTCGTAATCTCTTTTCTACCAGGTGATGCCTTCTTGCAGCTTATCCCCATGCTTGTTGATGCCCGGATTCCAGTGGTTACTGGTTCGACGGGTTTCACATGGCCGTTGGATTTAGATAAAACTCTCCGTGAAAAAGGATTGGTTTGGATATATGCCACTAACTTTTCCCTTGGAATTGTTGTCTTAAAGCAATTAATAGAAAAACTTCACCAGATGGGTGGTCTGTTTGAAGAAAAAAAATTTTTTATTCATGAAGTTCATCACACAAAAAAATTAGATTCCCCTTCAGGGACAGCTTTATCAATGAAAGAGTGGCTTAAAAATCCTTGTGACATAACGGCGGAAAGAACCGGGGATGTTGTTGGTCATCATACTCTAACCTTGGAAACCAAGGGAGAAATCCTTCGGCTGGAGCATGAAGCAAAAGACCGCAAACTTTTTGCAGAAGGTGCCCTCTGGGCAGCGAAGTATATACTAGAGAACTCTCTCACCCCAGGACGTCATGCCTTTCAAACAGTTGTCGAGAACTATCTTTTAAAGTAAGGAGACCTATATGCATCTTAATCAGTTCCCACTTTGGACAGCTGTCGTTACCCCTTTAAAGGATAATGGCTCCGTAGATTTTGAATCCTTAAAGAATATTATTTGTCTTCAAGATGAGGCTAAAAACGGTCTTCTCATGCTTGGCTCCACAGGTGAGGCCCTCAATTTAAATTTATCTCAGAGAAAGTCTATTATTGAGTTTGTCGTTGGTATGAAACCATCTTCACCTATTATGGTTGGAGTTGGGGGAAACCTTCTCGAGGAGCAGAAAGATTGGATTAATTATCTTGAAGACCTTAAGATCCACGCCTACCTACTGGTCACTCCCCACTACTCCAAACCAGGGCCCATTGGCCAATATGAATGGTTTAAGGCGCTGATGGATACATCTTCAAGGCCTTGCATGCTCTATAACGTTCCGGGTAGAACAGCTGTGGCGATGTCCACCGAAGCGGTTAGAAAGTTAAGCTCACATCCAAACTTTTGGGCAATCAAGGAGGCTTCAGGATCGGTAGAAACATTTAAGCATTACCTCGCTGCTAGCGGAGGTAGAGGTGTTTTCTGCGGAGATGATGCCTTGATGCCAGATTTTGCGAGGGCCGGTTCCTGCGGATTGATTTCAGTAGCAGGAAACGCCTGGCCCAAAGAAACTCATCTTTATGTGTCTCAATGTTTAAATAAATCACTTAAGGAACCTGAACTATGGGCCAAGGCCTCAAACTCGTTGTTCATGTCCTCAAACCCCGTTCCAGTTAAGCGTCTGATGTTTGAGAAAAAGATCATCGGTTCCCCAAAAATGATCGCCCCTCTCTCCCATGAAGATATGATTTCATGGGCGTCGTTGCTTGAGGCCCATGAAGCAGTTACTCATTGGTATAAAAAGGAAGTTTAAAATGGACTGGAAAACAACATTAGATTTATTAGAAAAGGGTCTTGTTAGATCTGCAAATAAAATCGATGGCAAATGGGTTGCAAATAAAGAAGTAAAAGAGGCCATCCTCGCTGCTTTTAAGGCAGGTGAACTTCACCAGTTTCCCTATGGCTTTGTTGATAAACATAATCTTCCTCCTCGGCAGTTTCGACCAGAGGATAAGGTCCGCATGGTACCTGGCGGAACAAGTGTTCGTCGTGGGGCGTATGTTTCAAGTGGTGTAATCATCATGCCTCCGGCCTATATTAATGTGGGCGCTTATGTGGATTCAGGCTCGATGGTGGATTCCCATGCGCTCGTAGGATCTTGTGCTCAAATCGGGAAGAACGTCCACCTCTCCGCAGGTGTTCAAGTCGGCGGAGTACTTGAGCCGATTGGTCAGACCCCTGTGGTGATTGAAGACCATGTCTTTATTGGCGCTGGGGCGGTGGTTGTAGAGGGCATCCAAGTTTCAGAAGGGGCGGTTATTGCTCCGGGAACTATTCTCTCAAAAGGAATTCCCGTTTATGATTGTGTGAATGAAACAGTTCTTGAACCAGGAGAGGCCATTCCTCCTTACGCAGTGGTTGTTACAGGCTCCAGACCTGTGTCTAGAACTCTTAAATGGGCCCAGGATCAAGGGCTCCATTTAAGATGTGCCCTCATCATTAAATACAAGGATGCTAAAACTTCTGCGGCCTTAGAACTTGAAAGCCTTCTGCGATAACGTTCGTTTTAAAGGCATGTTAGATTCTTTAAGAGAATAGATTTGGCCAACCCTGTCCTCTTTTGGGGAGAATAAAATATATTTATGCCTCACTAACATGGAGTGTTTATGAGCAAGATCGTTTATCTTTTTCTTTTCTGTGCTTTTTTTTCTTATGCTGATGATCGCTTCCACCCGAATGATCCTTATTTTCAAGTGACAGAAATGATAGTCGAAGTCGTAGATAGCTCCGAAGATACTTCACTCACACAAATATCTAAAATGGTGAGTTCAAAACCTGAGTCAGAAATTGGGGATGTCATTAAAACGATCAAAGAAATTATCGCTTTCGGGAAAGAGATCTACAAGATTGTTGAGGCGGGTAAACCGGTCATCAACACCAAATATTCTCCCATTTCTGTTCTCCCTCTTGAGACAGAATTTGGGAAAAATATTACTCCAATGAAGCTCTCCCACTGGAATGCCCCTAAGTTTACGAAGTTCAAGGTGACGTACAAGAATGGCTACGGAGTTGAAGTGGTTTGTTTTACTTACAATGTGAATATGAGCTACGGAGGACAATTTCAAGGTAAGGGCGCCTATATCACTAATGCTCAAATTGTTCCGGAGAATGTTACCGTAGCTTGGGGCTATACCTTTAACGCTCAAACGACCCTGGTAGGTTTGACTAATCTAGGAACAGTAGAAGCTCCAGTTGCCGGCGCTACTCTCCAGCTAAGCTTTTCAGTTTCTACAGTCCTTAAAGAAGATCGAAACAACTTAACGATCTTTATTGCTGGAGACGGCACGATTCAGCAGATGTAACAGGTTATGCCTTCAAAATAAACCCCGTCGATAAAACAAAACTCTTTCAAAAAGAAGCAAAAAAAAGGGTCCCCTGCAAAGGACCCTATTTTGGCTTCAGTTAAGGCCAGAAATCCCTCTCTGGACTGGAAATCTTCCTTGATTCTTAAAATTGGCTTAAATCCATCTTAAGTTGCGCATTAAAAAGGTTAAATCTTTCTTTTCTAACATTGACTGACTTATTACGCTTATCAATCCAATACACTGAAAAGACAGGCTTCAAAGACCTGTCCTTTGAGTGAATTCAAAAAATCTATCTCAGCCCCGTTGTGGCCATAATCCAGGAATGCCCTGATGAAACCTTTGAGTAAATGCCATACTTGTCGGGACCCGCACAACCCTCGCCCCAACTCACAACACCAACTTGAACTGGTTCATTTTGTTGATCATAAACGACCAGCGGTCCGCCGCTGTCACCTTGGCAAGAATCTTTCCCTCCACCAGCGTAGCCTGCTGCAAGCATGGTTTCATCGATCTCACCATTGTAAGATTCAGGACTATTGGCCTCCTCCTGAGAAACGATTGGAACAACCACTTTATTGAGATCCTTTTTGTAATTAGTCTGACGCTCTCCGATGTCACCGAATCCGAAAACGGTTGAGTCGATACCCGGTGCCTGATAACCCTCATCTTCAAAAGAAGGTGTGGCGAGTTTAACTGGACGAAGATTTGTAGTTGAAAAATCAATCGCTTCTTTCAGCTCTACAAGAGCAAAATCATTACTCAAGGTAGAAGAATTATATTTTGGGTGTTTGATTACTCGTTTAATAGCAAACTTAATACCTTGTTCGCGAAGATTAAGAATTCCACCTTTGACTTCGCTAAAGTAGCCAGCACAGTGAGCGGCCGTAAGAACCCATCTGCTTGAAATGATACTTCCGCCGCATGCACCTGAAAGGCTTACCATGAAGGGAGCTTCTTTGAGATCTTTAACTCTTTCGCCACCGACTATTTTTTCTTTTGCCTGAGCTAAAGAAAAAGTTAAGAGGGACCCAACGATAAGAAAACTACCGATTGATTTTTGTTTCATAAGACTCTTCATAAAAAAGGTTATTAGGAGTCTTTATTATCTCTTAGGATTATTTTGACGCGTTATGGGAGGAAAAAAAGAACACTAGTTGCGAAAGCGGGGACGATGTGTCCCCGCTTAAATGAATTTAAGATTTAATTTGCGCCAGGACCTCTGCCCGAAGATCCTTTCTAAGGATCTTACCTACGTTGGATTTCGGAAGTTCTTTGCGAAATTCGATGGACTTTGGCACCTTATAGGATGTGAAATTCTCTCGGCAGAACTTCATCAGTTCATCCTGAGTAAGTGAGTCGTCTTTTTTTACTACAAAAATTTTCACAACTTCACCGGATTTTTCGTCCGGTAAACCTATTGCCGCACACTCAAGAACCTTTGGATGACCTACAATAACGTCTTCGAGCTCATTCGGATACACGTTGAAGCCGGAGACCAGTATCATATCCTTTTTCCGATCAACAATTTTTATGAACCCTTGCTCTGTCATGTAACCTAAATCACCGGTCTTAAAGAAACCGTCAGGTGTCATGACCTTTGCAGTCTCATCAGGCCTATTAAAATAACCGGCCATCACTTGAGGACCCTTTATACATATTTCACCTATCTCTCCTATCGGAAGAGTGGCATTATTGTCGTCTTTAATTTCAACATCTGTGGAAGGAATAGGTACACCAATAAAACTATTATAATCCTTAAGAGTCATAGGATTTATGCATGCAGCAGGGGAAGTTTCCGTAAGTCCGTAGGCTTCAATCAGAGGTTTACCTGTCACTTGCCGCCAGCGTTCGGCCACGGCTTTTTGCACAGCCATTCCTCCTCCAAGAGTGAGACGAAGTCCTGAGAAGTCCAGTTTTTTAAACTCCTCATTGTTCAGAAGACCGTTAAACAATGTGTTTACTCCAGTAAAAGCGGTGAATTTCCACTTTGAGAGTTCCTTAACAAAGCCTGGAATATCCTTAGGATTGGTGATGAGGATGTTCAAAGCACCAACGGAATTAAAGACAAAACAGTTCGCCGTGAGAGAGAAGATATGATAAAGGGGTAAGGGAGTGATGATGATTTCTTTACCGTCAGTGATAAAATCTTTAATCCACGCTCGGGCCTGAACCATATTTGAGACAATATTCCTATGTGTGAGAACCGCACCTTTAGCAACACCAGTTGTTCCACCTGTATACTGGAGAAAGGCAATGTCCTGAGAGTTGATATCCGGTTTTTTGTACTTAGTCTCATCACCTTTTTGGACACAGGACTTGAAATCATAGGCCTTGGGAAGTCTATAGGCCGGTACCATTTTCTTTACGTTTTTGATGACGAAATTAACGATATGATTCTTGGGAAATTTTAAGAAGTCCCCGATTTGAGTGACCATCACATACTTTACTGGGGTTTGTGCAAGAACTTTTTCTAATACATGAGCTGAGTTAGCGAAGATAACAATCGCCTTCACTCCGGCATCTCTCAGTTGATGTTCAAGTTCCCGCGGGGTGTACAAGGGGTTCACATTTACCGCCACCATTCCGGCCCGGAGAATACCGAAGAGGGCGACAGGGTACTGTAGGATGTTCGGCATCATTAAGGCCACTCGGTCACCTTTTTGTAGACGAAGATCGTTTTGGAGGTAACTCGCAAACTTGCGACTTTGAACTTCAATCTCATCATAGGATAGGGTTGTCCCCATGTTGTGAAAAGCCGGATGAGTCTTAAACTTTTTAAAACCAATCTCGAGCATGTCATTAATTGAAGAATACTCTTCAGGATTAATTTCAAAAGGAACACCTGTATCATAGGCCTTGTGCCAAATTTTAGTCATGAATTCTCCGCTTATTTAAGTTGATTTTGTATCTTCTGAATAATGAGATCAAAAGTTTTGTATAGATCATCTGAATGGGCCTTGGCGAAATATTTATTACTCCCAGCATTGATCGAAACTTCCGAGCAATGATCGATCCCCTCCATCCAACAAATCCAGTGAACATTCGCACTGGCCCCAAACCACTTAGCAAACTTTTCTGATTTATCTCGAATAATTTGATCGAGGGCAGGAGTATGCTCCATATGACGAAAAGTGATGTTGATGTTCATTTATTACCTCTTGTATGTTTTTTATTATAATATCACTCGGCAATTGACTAAGAGTGGCATCCAAAAAACCATAAGCCAATTCCATACTAAAAAGATCTGTTGCGAACAACAAAGCGAACCGCGGCCGGCAGGATTTCAGAAGGAAGGTCCATAAAGGAGCGATGAGGAACAAAGCCGAATTGGCCGTAATAGTAAAAATAAATAATATCAAAATGCGCATGATTTAATTCACTTTCAAGGTCAAGAGAGTCAAGGATTCTTCGGACAGGGGTCCAAGAATCAAGCATCTGCCAAAGAACATTTTTTTCATCAAACATAAAACCATCAGGAATAAACAGCTTCTTCCGATGGACCATGGTCTCAGCAACAAAGATTCCACGATTAGAGAGATGGTCCCCAATTAAACGATAGTAACTTGATCGATCTGGATCATGCGCCAGACAGTGGAGAAGGTGAGAGTCAATGACCAAATCAAACTTTTTATTGAGACCTATATCAGGATGAGTGACATCACCCAAAATAGTTTCTACATTTCGGCCCTCTAACTGAAAAATTTTTTCCGCCTGCTCAAGCGCCGATTGAGAAAAATCCAAGATTGTAACTCGGGCCCCGAGACGGGACAGAAGTAAACTAACTCCTCCCCTCCCCGATCCAGTTTCCAAAATAGTCATATCGTTCCAGTCAACATTAGATAAAAAACGCTCTTTACTTTCAATGACGAGTTGATAGAGACCTTTGGAATAGGTTGTCACCTCCAAAAGTAGGTCAGAAGTCTTTCGATCATTTTCGTTTTTATAGGATTCTTCGTAATAGTTTAGTAAACTCATGGAAAAATTTTAAGATGGTTCAGTGACAAAGCAAAAGCATTTTTACTTAATTCGAGGTCTCATCCGAGAACAGGCCCATTGGGGTCGATTCCTAACTGACCTCCAAGAAGCCTTTCCAGATGCAAAGATTTCTGCTTTTGATATTCCGGGGGCCGGCATTTATCACACCAAAAAATGTCCCTTGAGCATTAAAAAGATAGTCGATCATATCCGTCAGGACTATCTCAGGGTAAGAATATTTGGTGAATCTGCTCATTTCATCGCTATCTCTTTGGGGGGAATGATTGCAGTTGAATGGATGAAAAGATACCCCGATGATTTCCACTCTGGAACTTTAATTAATACCAGCCTTGGAGGCCATTCGCCTATCTTCAATCGCCTTCTTCCTTCAGCTCTTTTCTACCTCATGAAAGTACCATTACTGAATGGAAGAAATAGAGAATCACATATCTTGCGCCTTGTATCGAATAACAAAAATGTTTTTGATGAGGCCCTGGACCTGTGGGAAGAAATTCAAAGCGAAAGACCTGTAAATCTTGGCAATACCGTTCGACAGTTAGTGGCGGCTGCAACTTATTATCCAAGAAACTTCTGCCCAAAAATACCGCTGCTCATTTTGGCAGGAATCCAGGATCGAATGGTAGATGTGTCTTGCTCCAGAGCTATCGCCAAAAAATGGAATATGACAATTGTTGAACACACCTCAGGAGGGCATGAGCTCACTACTGATGCTCCAGAGTGGGTGGTGAGGGAAATAAAGAAAGTTATCGTTGATTTTGAAACTGAAGCTCCAGCGCATCCCTGGTAAAGACTCTACTTGCAGGTGCTCGCTTAGGCAGTACTTGCTCTTTAAAATTATAGACAATTTTATTCTCAACCTTCTCTACTCTAAGTTCAAGTGGGGGTTTTCCCTCTGCACCCACAATGATAGTGATGAAGCCGTTCTTATTAAGGAGCTCCATTTGTCTTGTGTCCAAGGAAAGTCTAGTGGGGTCTTTTTTTAAATTCTGATATTGCTCAGAAGAAACTGGTAAATTGAAAACGTCTTGTCCTATTGCCTTCGGGCTTTCGATCATTAATAATTGATCCTGCCTGCTGTTTAATTTTGCCTGCTCTCTTGCAACTGATTCAGAGGAGCTGGCAGAAGCTACAGATGAAGAAGAAACTGTTGTAGGCAATGACTTCTGAGTGGTGCTTCCTTTTGAGGGAGATCTTTCAAGGAATCCATTTTCTTTTGACACCAATGAACGCGATAAATCATCAATCCCTTCTCGAGCTGAGGAGGCTGATTTCTGAGGAGCACTGAAGACAGAGGCATCACTGTCTTGATACTTTTTCTTGACCACGGAAGAGGAGTTATTGCTGGAAGCTTGTTGGGCCCGAGCACTCATTGAATCATTTAACATTTTCATTTGTTGGGCTGATAAATTCTGCTGTTGACTCAAGAGAGTCTTCCAGGTCTCTATCTCTTTTTTTAATTCAGTTATTTCCTTATTTACAGAACTTGAGTCTTGACCGGGGGAAGAATTCGCTTGTTTCTCGGAGGTTCTTAGTTTTTCTTCATACTCCTTCTCAAGTCTCGAAAGATATTTTCTTCTCTCCTCATTTGTCAGGTCTTCAACCTTTTTTTGATCAAACTTTTCAAAATTACTAGAACTAGAAATGGCCGAATTTTCAGGGAGAGGGGCAGCTAAGGGACCTGAGTCTTTGGTCAACTGTCCAAAAGATTGGTTCTGAGTTTCCTGCGACTGCTCAAAATCATTTGAAGAAAGAGGAGAACTTGGCCTTAGAGGCAAAATCTGAGAGAAAGGAGCATTATCCTTAAGAGTTAGAGCATGATTTCGCTTAATAATAACTTTCTTACGAGGGATAGATTTTGAAACTGCAAGGAAAGACGTTAGATCCTCGCTGAATCCATTATCATTTTTGTCCATTGAGATCTTATACTCGTTGAAAAAATTTTTTCGCATTTTTTCCATCATTATTGGATCACTTTCACAATTCGGACAATTATGTTTTAGATAATCAAAGAAACTAATTGGAGGAGACTTATCAGATCGGTTTTTTCTGAATTTTGTATGACAGATACGATCATTAAAACGCTTGAAATCCGGGTTCGTTTTCATATCTGGATTAGAATCATTTTTTAATATTTCACTTAAATTATCGGCTAGATCCGAGTCCTCCTCTTGATCAAAAATTTGTTCCTTAATTCCCAGGATTTTTGGACAATACTGAGCATAAATCTGCATACACTTGGCCTCATCCAATCCAGGCCCGGTACATAAAGCAGGATCCCCAACTCGAGATTCCTGGATAAATTTATCGGTTACTTGCTTATGAGTTAAGGGGGGTTTTTGAAGTTTTCTCAGAAAACTTGAGTTGACCCTATGATGACCTTGCCGGACATTCTCATTCATAAGTAAGTCGAAATTATCACCGGTAAAAAAATTTCTGATTTTTTCATGATAGGTATTTAGTATTTCAGGGTCGTTGGGAGAGACTTTCTTTAAGTCACTGATACTTTTGATGATTTTAAAGAGCTCCTTCTTCTTATTTTCAATACCCTGACCATACTTTTCCCAAGAAGATTTAATTCTTTTCTTTCCATCGTCGGAGATAGAAGGGTTTTTATCTAAATCCGAAAGATTTGAGTCTGCGGCCATGAATGTTTTTAACATTTGGTTACCATTCAGATATTTTAGCTTCTCTTTAAGCACTAGAATTCTCTGCCGCTTAGATAGTCTTTGATTCAATGGAAGCTTCATGATGGTATTGTATTCTTCTTCTAGAATCTGATAATTCCATTCCTTGGAATTAAAATCATCGACCGAGGTATTCCGAACCAGATGGCTTATTTTCCGACTTAATGGAAGCTGTTTATTTGCAAAATACTCACGAGCACTTATACACTGCTCCCCTTGATATTTAACATTTGGACTTAACATTTCTATATTTGGCTTTTCAGGAACCTTAAACTCAGCAAGGGCGTTTGCTACCATCTTTTCTGATTGCTCCATTTGTTTCTTGCCCGGATCTGAATCGCCAAAATTGATAGAACAAACTCTCTCAGTACAGTCTTGTGTGTTTATGGGAGTAGATTTTTTCACAATCCCCACGTTGGACCAGAGTGAGTTTAAAAATCCTGTATCAGGCCTTAAAAGAGGCGTGTTCGATAAAACCCCTTCAGCAAAGGCTTGATCACCTTTAGAGATGATGAAAGCTTGGTGAGTCAGTCCAACTTGCTCTAGACTAAACTCATCAGCAGTTTCTTTTACCTTTTTTTTCAAATCGTCTTCAGTAAGTTTGAAACTGTTATCAACTGAAGAAGATGATGAAAATAGTGGATTTGATTTATTTAAACAGCCACAAACTTCAAGATCGTTTTTTAGGCTCACTTTTATGAGAAGCTGTTTCTTATTTTCCCAGCAGTGATTACCGGTTAATGCTTTTCCAAGATTCAGAAAATTGGAAAGTCCATCAGGGGCCTGTGAATCACAAGACTCAAGAAGTTGTCCATAACTAGTCCTCACTATGAAGACGGTGAAAGTAAAAAATATGAAAAGACTTTTTTTCATAAAAAACAAATATCCTCAGATTCTCATCGTCAGAAACCCCTTTGACCTTTAAGATACTAAGGGTAATTGGGGATCAGTTTCTCCATTAATATAGATTCAACTAGTTATGTCTGCCTCCATGACAAAGAAAGTTGGCAAGAGGACCTCAAAACAGCGATAAAGGGATTCAAATGAATCTTAAACCACCTCCGAAGCATTCCTACGTTCGAACTGAAGATGGGTCGTTCACCTTGTTTTCAGAAGAATTTCAGGAAACCTGTCACTCTACCACCGGAGCGAAGTCAGAGACTCTTACACACTATGTCTCCGGTTGCCAAGTGATCGAAAAGGCACGGGAGCTAAAAAATATCCATGTATTAGAAGTTGGTTTTGGATTGGGCGTGGGTTTTTTTACAACTTTGGAAAAACTTCCCGCTGAAACCTCGTTACATTTTGTCTCTCTTGAATTCGATTTTGAACTTTTAAATTGGTTTAAAGAGGTGCATCCAAAACTGAACTTAGTATGGGATAACAATACTCTCGTTTCAAGAGGAGAACATTTTACTCTGGAGATTATTGCTGGAGACGCTAGAAAAGTCCTCCCCAAATTTATGGCAGATCAATCCTACCGCTTTCATGCCATATATCAAGATGCTTTTTCTCCCAAAAAAAACCCTACACTTTGGACCAAGGAATGGTTTAGTTTCTTACGTTCCATTTCAACCGAAGATGTTATCCTCTCTACTTATTCCGCCAGCACATCCATAAGAAAAAGCCTTCACGAAGCCGGATGGAAAATTCAACAGGGCGAAAAATTCGGGCGCAAACGCACTAGCACTAGGGCCACGCTCAACGGTGAAACATCTGCAGAAATTCTTCTTCAACTCGAGCGCTCTTCTGTGGATGCTTTAACGGACTTGCGGATTGATGCTAATACCGGGAAAATAATCTCATGAAAAATATCACCTCACTTCTTCCAATTAAATATCCACTCATTCAGGCCGGCATGGTATGGGTTTCGGGTGGAAAATTAGCAGCGGCTTCCGCAAATGCCGGGATCTTAGGAGTGATTGGTGCTGGGTCGATGAAACCAGAGCTGCTTGAACAACATATCAAAAAAGCCTTCTGTCTTACCTCTTCCCCTGAAAGGCTCGCAGTGAATGTTCCCCTTTTCTACGAAAGGACTCGGGACCAACTGGAGGTAGGACTTAAACTTGGGATCCGAACTTTTATTACCTCTGGCGGTTCTCCCAAAACCTACACTGATTGGTTAAAGGGACAGGGAGCAATGGTTTTCCATGTGGTATCAACCCCAGAATTTGCAAAAAAAAGTGAAGCTGCTGGCTGTGACGCTGTCATTGCGGAAGGTTTTGAAGCCGGAGGTCATAACGGCCGAGAAGAAATCACCACGCTAAGCCTCATACCTCAGGTTGTAGATACCGTTAATATTCCAGTGATTGCTGCCGGGGGCGTTGCTGATGGAAGAGGGATTGCGGCGGTAATGTGCCTGGGGGCTCAGGGTGCTCAACTTGGGACAAGGTTTGTGGCCACTTCTGAATCCAGCGCTCATGATAACTTTAAAAAGGCTATTCTAAATGCCAAAGCCGACAGTACGATGCTGTCGATAAAAAAACATATCCCTGTCAGACTACTAAAAAATAAGTTCTATGATGATATTAAGGCCCTTGAAGATCGAGGAGCCTCTCTTGTAGAGCTTGAAAACCTTTTGGGCCATGGCCGGGCCAAGAGAGGAATGCTTGAAGGTGATTTGACTGAGGGAGAATTAGAGATTGGCCAGATTGCGAGCCTCATTCATGATATTCCAACAGTCGAAATTTTAGTGAACAGACTTGTAGAGGAGCAGAGAAAAGCTTTACCAGAAAGGTTCTTTTTTTAAGAAATAAGAGGAAGACGAAGCCGGAAAGTGGTATCGGACCTCTCAGAAATAAGTGCAATGTCTCCACCGTGATCAGTCATGATTGCCTTGGAAATAGAAAGCCCAAGGCCAGTTCCTTGATTGACATCTTTCGTTGTGAAAAAAGGCTCCATAATTTTCTCATGGATATTGTACGGAATACCAGGGCCGGAATCAATGATATAAACGTGAGCTATTGAGTCTATCTCCTCTACTCTCAATTCAATCCACCGAGTCTTCTGATCTTTAACAGCATCAACAGCATTGTTTAAAAGATTTATGAGAACTTGGGAAAGCTGGACCTCACGCCCCAAAACTTTTAATTGGGGAATTTTTTCAGGCAGACGGAATTCAATTTTATTATTTATAAGATGCTGACGGGAAAGATCAAAGCATATTTCGATAACCTGAGAAATAGAAACCTCTTCCATGGGATCAGTTTCTCCATTCCTCGAAAGAGATTTTAAGCTTCGGATTGTTTTAGATATTCGGTTCGTCGTGTCGATGAGCTTCGAACTTAAAAGACGAAGAGTTTCTCGATTAATAGGATCGGCTTCAACTAATTTCCTAATAACGTTCGCAGAACCCTGAATAATAGTAAGTGGATTATTGACCTCGTGGGCAATCCCTGCGGCCATCTCTCCAAGAGAAGCAAGTTTAGAAGCATAAATAGCCTTTGCTTCCTGAACCCTTATTTGTCTTTTTGCCTCGACTAACTCATTAATGGGAAGAGAAACTACAATGACGCCGCCGTCATCAAGCTTTCTTACTCTCATCAATACATAAATGTCGTTTCCATTAAAACTAGAAAAATGCTCGCTGACGTCATAGACCTTATCTGAGTCGATGAAATCGATCACAAATTTTTCCCACTGCGAAGTGGGGTCAAGGGAGCCGATAGTTGTCCCAATAATTTGCGGATACAGATCCCTGGTGATTTGGTTGGCCAGATAGCAAATGTGATCTTTTGAAATGAGGCAAACGAAACCTGGTGCCGTATCGATAAAATTTTTAAGTTTATCCGTTTCGATGTTCATCTGGATTTGTGTCAGAACAAGGTTCTTTAGCTGACGGTGTGAGACAGTGTATTGGGCCAGACTAAATAAGGTAAAGAAAATAATATTCCAGGCGATGTAAGAAGGTCCCTGGAAAAACAGATAAGACATTAAGGTTCCGGTGCAAAGGGTAAATAGATAAACATAGAAAAGAAGTGACTGAGACTGAAGTGTCGTTGAAGCCCCAGTGGCAAACGCCCCAATGGTCAGGAGCGTGTACATCGCCTGCATTGAAGAGGGACCAAAGTGCAGCAGTACATCATAAAAATGGATCGACCAGGCCAGACCAATCAAGATAAAAGAAAAATAACTTAAAAATATGGCC
>JBEIFX010000034.1:0-23666 GCA_040382195.1 Halobacteriovoraceae bacterium
AATATTCCGAAACTCCTCTCACGATCACTGGAACATTTATTGTTAAAGACATTCAATATGAAGGAGGTGGCCGACGAAAAATTTTTTGGAACTCTATTTGGGACCCCTCTTCTCCTCAAAGAATTTTGAATGAGTTTTATAAAAATAATTCGATTTGCCGAGCTTTAACCAATAGATCCATTTCCGTCCTGGATGTAAGACGTTCAAATCAAACGCTCGCAGATCTCAAGGGTTGCAGTCCTCTTAATTTAATTCTTAATGGCGCTAATAATTTTAGCTGGACATCGGTGGACCCGGAAATTGGGCTCGCCACTCCCTCAGATGTAATGACAACTCAAAAGATAAATCGCACATCGAAATTTTACATACGTGAGGAAACTAAAAAGGAATTTATAAGATGAGGTTCTGTTTTAATAATAAAGGTATAACTCTGGTTGAAAATATCGTAGCCTTTGCTATTTTAGGGGCCGTACTTCTCGTGGTCGTTAATGGGATTAGCTTTATTGATAACGAAAAGAAAGTTCAGGCTGAAAGTTATTCTGGTGAGACGATTGTTTTAAGTCTTATTGAATCGATCAGGGCCAACATCCATCTTGAAAAAATTAATCCGGCCCCAGATCCCTTCATCAATGCGAGAACTATTCGTGACCTAAAAAACCAACTTCACCTCTGCTGGACCCGAGACGGCTATTTCCCCAGAAACAATCAAGATTGTCCTGGCAGGATGGGGTATAGTATCTCTACACTCACCACGGGTGCGGCCGTCTACCGAGGTCTGTATAAGGTCACTTTGAGAGTGACTCACGATACATTGTTTCCTAATCGTTTTAAAAATTATGAATTTATTGTAAGGGATCCATGAAGCATCTAAACGAAAAAGGATTTACTCTTGTTGAGATCATGATCTCACTTCTCCTTTTAGGGGCCTTGGGTATTGCGACATTCAACGCTCTTAATTTCTCTAAAAGAGCGACTGATATTCGGTCCGAAGACATTCAAGCTCTCCTTTCACAGTTTGGTGCCTCTAAACTCATCTCTCGTGATCTTGATAACTCCCTTCCAAGCTTTAATTTTATAAGCACTCGAGATGATAACGATCGTCCCTTCTTTGTCTGGGGCACCAATGAACTCTGTTTGGAGAATTGTTCTCGAAGTCTTACCATCACCATTGATTCAGGTCTGACATCTTCGAGAGTCTTCTATTCAATCGTAAGAAAAGGTATGCCCCAAGAGCTTGAAAAATTTCTTGTCGACCCTTTGCAGCTTTATGCGGGGACAACAAATCCGACCTTCGAGGGAATCAATCGGTACTACAATCACCCTGCCGCTGCCAACTATTCAATTAGTCAAAGGTATCGAACATATTCACCCTGGATAAAAGACCGCATTCTACTTCTCACAACTCTTAACAGCTTTCCAGATTGCAACAATTTAATCCGCGAGGAGGATGCAAGTACGAGCTGCAATACCTTTTGCGATACTCCCGGTTGTAATTTTGCAGCACTGAGACCTATAAAGTTTTTGGGTTATGTGGATAATAATGAGAGAGATTTAATTCCTTTTTCAAATATTTCCACCCTCCCCCTCAATCGGCACTACCGCTTTTGTCAGCAATCCCTTGGAAAGGAATGCACTAATGCGCCCACATCTCCCCTGGTAATTAATACTTCTGAGTCTTTGTTGGGACAAATGCCCTACCTTCCCGGAAAAGACAATCGGGCGTTTTTAACTCCGGTGGAAATCATTCGGTACTCTCTTAAAAGAAATAGCACTCAGGACCTGCCTTCCAAATTTAAATTAATCAGGGAGAAGGCTTATCTGAGTAGTGGCACACTTACCTGGGGCTCTCCAATTGTGATGCTCACAGGGATCAAAAGTTTGACTTTAAAAAGACCTAGTATTTCCAGCCCCGTTATTGAATATGATCTCAATCTTGTTTCCAACAGGAAACTTTAGCCTATCTAAAGGAGGCGCCCATGGTTATATATTATTTTTTAGCTTTCCTACTTTTTAACACCCTGGTCTTTGCCCAGTACACTGTTGCGCCATCTGGTTCAGGATCGGAATCCTCACCGCCTCCGGTTGGCGAGAGTGAATCCACAGGTTGCCAATTCGGAAACTGCTCCATTGAGCTCAAATTGAGGCCATTTTGCTTTGGAGCAAACCTTCGATCCTACCCAGTGGGGGGGCAACTGAAAGACGACAATAAAAATGTCAACATCCGCATGACCTTTACCAGTAGCACTGAGTCCACTCAAAGAGATGTTATCAGCGTTTCCTTCCCTCCATCACTTACTTTTAACAAGAAAGACATAAGAAGAGTTTGTATGTTTACAACTCCTAATGGATCGGTGGGGCAGAAGCGTGACATGAATTGTCCGAATGGTAAACCGAATGAATCTGTTCTTTATACACTTGTAACCGGATGGAAGAGTGCTCAAAATCCTTACTCTCACGGAGGCCTAGAATCAAGTGTGTACGCTGGTCAGATTTTGGATGCCACAACAAATTCTGGAGCTACTCCTAAAGATATTAGATGTCTCTACCGATATACTCAAGACGGTCGAAATGGTGTCGTCATTAATGATTCTGTGTCCTGTTATTTTCCCAACCCTGAAGATGACAAGCACGCCCTTGTAACAGTCAAAAACGCAGCTGGAGCGGACATCAGTGTAAGTGAAAAATCAGCTTTCACCAATGATATTCGGATTGTCCTTACAAACAGATTAAATTCTCTTCCAGCCACTGTCCCAGTTGTCCACGGGGAAGTCAAAGTTGGTTCACCACCCCGTCAGACTCTAGAATTTTTTCAAAATGGTGCCGCCCTCTACAACACCATTAAGAAAAATGAATTTAATAAGGCCACTGCTTATCAGAGTTACTCTCTGGAAGTAGGTTTTCCAGGTGAACAGGGATTCTGCGGAGGCTTCTACTCCCCCCTCATGTTTTTCTTTGATGACCAAAGGCCCTCGTTTTCAGGTATTACAAACTTTCCTTTATACGGGAAAAACCCTGGTGCAGCCAATTACTGGCCGGAAAAAAATGCTCCCGGATTTTTCTTAGTTCATCTTAAGAAAAATCAAAAACAAGTTCTGGACCATGAAAACCTTTTTGGTAAAACTGATAATTTTCAAAACGGATTTGAAGCGTTGAAGGCACATGACTCAAACGCAGATAATGTCATTGACCATAAAGATCCTATTTTCAAAGAGCTCAAACTTTGGAATGACAAAAACGCTGATGGGTTTTCATCCAACAAAGAACTCTTTAGCCTCAAAGACAAGGGAGTGACTAAGATTAGTCTTAATTATTCCGTAAATAATGGTGAGAGTTTTGATGATAAGGCCCGGGCCAGAGAAAAGGGCAGCTTCACTTACAAGCTTGGAAAGAAGATTAAAGAAGGTGAAGTTCTGGACGTTTGGTTTAACAGCTTAGATTAGTATTCTTGAAGGGGGACTTCGGTCCCCCTTCAATTTATCTGAATGCTAGAGAACAAAAGGTAAAGATAGTCCGATCATATAGGCACTGTAGGTTGTATCAATATCACCACTTCCCAAAACCCCTCCATCGTAGTGGCCAAAAGATCCTTTACGGTATTCAAAATTGATGTCAACAAAAGGGAGACCGGTAAATCCAAGCCCAAATTTTGTTCCACTTCCTTCCGTAAACTCCACAGTCTGGCCTCCAACTTTAGTATCTCCATTAACAGAAAACATATAGCCTGCATAAACTCTCAAAAGAACTGGAAATTCAAAACCAATGAATCCACCAAACTCAGTCATATTGAGGTCTTTATAATTGTTGTCATCCACACTGAGGGTGCTCTGGAGATAATCAAGGCCCAGTTGAAGGCCCAGATTCTGATAACCTAATCTTCCGCCCAGTGAAAGGCCGGTGCTGTCTTCTTCACTGGAACCGGCATTATCTGTTTCAAATTTAAGACTGGAAAAACCCACAACGGGCTCGATGAGTAATCCCGCATTGGCAGGTCTGATCACAAGGAAGGCCAGAATAAGAATAAATAATTGTGCAAACTTCATGTTAAGCTCCTGAGACTAAAAGAGTTTGTTTTCAGCCTATTATTTTAGGAGCTTTAGAATTATTTGCACTAGTTTTGTATCTTACCGATTAGCTCCTCTATTTTGACAAAGAGGATGTCTTTTCCATTGCTGGCCTTAACGGCTATATGTCCCCGAGGAACCTCATGAACATTTTCAGATGCCAGCATACGCCCGTTTTGATCCTTCCTAACCTCTCCAACCATATCCCCTTCCCGGGCCATCACCTGACCTACGAGACCTTTACCAAAAACAATATAATCACCATCTTTCACGGGATACTTACAGGAGATACAGTTAAATCGATTATCAACCAAGACTGTATGGCCTTTTTTCAGATTAAAATCAGCAATATCCTCACGAATCTTTGAAATGGAGAACAAGTTAAGATCTGATTTTATCAGCATTATCAACAGAATACAGCTTGTCATAAGTTGCAAAAGTTTTGACTTTTGAAGAATCATTCCCTCAAATTCAAGGTCACGAATTTTCGAGTCCTGAAGGAGTGAGAAAGAAATTTTTCTATCAAAGATGAACTTTTTCAAAGCAATTGAATAAATAAAGGAAGTGATAAGAAGCACCAGAAGGGAATACATGAAAAGTCTGAATAAGTAGATCCCCTCTTGATGAATGATGACGTTTTTAGATTGGATTAAGAAAGAAAAAATCAAAAACAAAAGTGGAAGAACACCCCAGGTTAGGATGTCAATCATACGATGTTTAAAAAACCATTCTTTCCTTTTTTGATGATGATCATATTGAACGAGCTTAAGCCTGAAATCTTCAAACTCTCTATCCGTCATGATCTCTGGGTTCGCCTGGTATATGCCCTCCCAGATGTAGTCGATTCGTTCGTAACTTGAGTTGAAATAATGTTTTATCCCGCTTTTCATTTTTACGTAGAAAATCGACCAGCAAACCCTATTCACACTCTCAATCTCATCAAAACTGATAATGTCTTTGAAAGATCCATTTTGAATAACGAGGTGCTTAGGATAGACCTGAATAGATTTAGTGAGTTTCGGCTTCAACCAAATGAAATAGACGGCGAAGAATAAAACATAAAACCCTATTGTCCCCAAGAGCACCCAGCGCTCTTCCATCCAAAGGTTCCACAGTCCGGGCGAAGGAATATTGATGAGCCAAAATGAGAATATTAAGCTTGAAAGTACTAGAAATGAAATGGCATAGAATTTATAGTGAGTGCGGTGACGAAGCTGTCGAGGCTGAATGGGTTCTAATTTCAAACCTTTCTCCTGTTGGGGCCAGAAATCTTATCGGCACCACTGGCTTAAAACTTGATAGCTTTTCTGTGACAATCTAAGTCCTCATCTTTTCTTGGATATAAAGAAAAAAACCCAGGCCCATAAGAAGTACTGAGATAACGATTGAAGGTGGCTGGCCCCCCCACATCCCTCGAACTTCATCTCCTCTTAATAGCTCTACCAATAAACGGAGGCCTCCATAACTCAATAAGTAAGGCGCTAGGAGATTTTTCCTTAAGGTTCTTCGCTTCACCAAGAAGTAGCCGATTAGGCCCAGACCAAAGGCCTCCATGAGCTGAGTTGGGTGCCTGTTTTCACCATGTTGGTAAATCGCCCAAAAAGCAGTGCTCACTTCCCCATAACAACAACCCGCAAGATAACAACCCACTCGACCTATGGCATGGCCAATAGGTAAGGCAGGAAGTAGAGCGGAACTGAGGGCTGGGAATTGTTGAGGTTTTAAAATTTTGACCAAGTATAAAAACATTCCTCCAAAAATTAAGCCGCCATAGAAAACAAAGCCTCCACCGGTCCAAAAACTTAAATCTTCCGCCAACTTTTTTCCTTCTGGCCGGGTCAATAGGAAAAGAAATTTAGATCCCACCCATGAAGAAAGAAAAAGCCCACAGAAAATTAGTTGAGAAAAGATACGTGGAAAAGCACGGGGAAGGCTCGCCATGAAAAACTGATAGGCAACTCCCCATCCGAGCCCCATCAAGAGAGGATAGGAATAGATGACGATATTAGGACTTTGATAAAGTATCGGAAGCATGATTCTCTGAGTTCTTTTTCGCCTTAAGTTGGATGAAAAAATCGATGATTAGAAGTCCTGCAGCAATTGTAATACAACTGTCGGCCACATTAAACGCCGGAAAGTGATTGACCTCATCTTTCCAATAAAACATGAGAAAGTCGACGACGTAACCAAGACTAAATCGATCGATAAGATTACCTACTGCCCCAGCAATGATAAGTGCGTAGGCAAGTGATAAGTAGAAAGGGCCTTTAAGCGTTTTAACAAGAAGCCAGAAGATCCATCCGCAGAAGAGAACGGGAAGCCCCAAAAAAAAGATCTGCCTAAACCAAGCAGGCCCATCTGCTCCGAAACCAAAAGCAGCTCCTGTGTTTTTGACATAGGCTATACTAAAAAAACCTTTGATCACTGGGATCGTCTGACCGTAGAAAAGACTCGTTTGTATCGCCCCTTTGGAGAGCTGATCGATGATAATGAGTGCCGCCATTAATAGCGACAGAGACCAAAAGCGTGCCATTTAGTAGAAGTCCTTCGGGTTAATTTCATACTTCTCAATTTTTCTAAGAAGTGTTTTTTTGGGTATATTCGCATTAAGAGCAGTCTGATTAATTCTTCCTTTATTAATCTTTAAAGCCTGAACAATAAATTCTCTTTCAAATAAGTCTTTGGCAATAGCAAAGTCTAACTTTCCACCCTCGCCAAGTTTAGCCCCAAATGAAAAATGCACGTCATTGGAGTTTTTAGGTACCATCGTTTGATCGAGCACTGAGTTTTGAATGTCATCCATATCAATAACACTCTCATCTGCATGCGGGTCTTTGGTTTCAGCCTTTTTTTGTCCCTTAAACACAACCGTCGGGAGAGAGTTTGCATGGATGACATCAGAAGACTCCATGATAAAGCAGTGTTCAATAATATTTCTCAATTCCCTGATGTTCCCCGGCCAGGAGTAGTTACTAAGAACCTCAATAGCTTCTGGTTCACACCCCTTAACTTTGAGATTATGAACATTATTAAAGTAGTGGATGTAGTGATTCACCAGATGAGGGATATCAGATTTTCTCTCTCTTAGAGGGGGGAGATATACAGGTAACACATTCAAGCGGTAAAAGAGATCCTCTCTGAATGTGCCATCTTTAATCATTTCCTCAAAGGGCTTGTGAGAGGCTGCAATAATTCGAACATCTACCTTTATTTCACGATTTGAACCGACAGGCATGAAAGTCTTCTCCTGAAGGACACGGAGGAGCTTAACCTGCATCGCCGCGGAAATGTCACCAATTTCATCGAGAAAGATAGTTCCTCCCTCCGCAAATTGAAATTTTCCAATCTTCCTTTGGTCTGCACCAGTGAAGGCGCCCTTTTCATGCCCAAAAAGCTCAGACTCAATTAAATTCTCAGAAATCGCCCCGCAATTAATAGTGACAAACTTTTCATCTTTTCGAGGTGAGTTGTAGTGTATCGCCTTGGCAACCAATTCCTTACCTGTTCCAGATTCTCCTCGAATTAAGACAGGAGTATTGACCTTGGCGAGCTTGGAAATGACATCGAAAACCTTCTTCATCGCATTGGACTCACCTACGAATTTATCCTTCGAGGCTCCCCCATCACCTATTGAGAGAGTTGGAGATGAGAAGCCAACGGTTTCAACCATTGACCTTGCTTTTAGGGCCCTCTTGATAAGTGCGACAAGATTTTCAGAGCTGATAGGTTTTTCTAGGTAATTATAGGCACCTTCTTTGACCGCCTTAACCGCGTCAGTAACATTCGAATAGGCAGTTAGGATTAATACAATGACTGCGGGATCATGTTTTTTAATCTCCGCCAAGGCCTGGATGCCGTCCATCTCAGGCATATTTACGTCCATCACGACCAGGTCATATTTCTGTCCGTAGACCCTGGTCACTGCTTCTTTTCCATTATCGGCAACGTCGACACTGAAGTGATGGTACTCGAGGGCCTGCTTAACGTTCTGCTGAAGCACCTTGTCATCATCAACGACCAAGACCTTATGCATATAATCTCCTATTCATTCTTAAGCTTAATTATAAACGAAGTCCCCTCTCCCGGGTGAGAGGTGGCAGTAATAACCCCATTATGTAATTCGATAAAATATTTTACCAGATAAAGGCCCAGGCCAGAACCTTTGATAGAATGAGTATTGTCATTTTTCACCCGATAGAATTTATCAAAAATATGTAAAAGATCCTGGGGCCCGACACCAACACCGTTATCCTTAACTTCAATATAAATCCACTGTGGGTCATCCCAAGTTTTTATATCAATTCTTTTTCCCCGACCTGCATATTTTATCGCATTCTCAATTAAATTTGAGATCACTCGGTTCATCAGAATGGTATCGATTTGAATGGGATAGAGTGGAGAAAGCTCCATGTGTATAGACATGTCCTTGCCATTAGCCTCGAAGGTTAATTTATCAACAACGCCTTCGATGATTTTATTGATATCTTTTGATTCTTTTCTAAGAGTAAGATTTTGGGACTCAATTTTCGTAAGATCGAGGATGGAGTTAATGAAGTTGTTAAGTTCTTTGGTTGAATTCACAACATTATCAATGAGTTCCGTTTGTTCTGGGCTGTTATCGTATTTCATTTTGAGGATATCAGCGATGCCCGCAATTTTGGCGACTGGTGTCTTTAGGTCATGACTCATAAGTGAAATAAAATTTTGCTTCAAATTATCAACCTGTTTTAAAAGCTTCGTCTCTTCCTGAATAGCATAACGAGTCTGGTATTCCTCAATCGCTCGAAAAGGAACCCATATGTAGTAAACGACAAAGATAGAAAGAACAAGGTGTGACAACTTGATCCACCACCCGAAAGCGGTAAATGAGACATAGCTTACAAGTAAAATCCCCAGGATCAACAATATGGTGATCATGAGTCCCTTGACTGGCTGAACCCGGGAAATCACAAAAGATAGTAAAATAGCAAGAAGAACAGCTCCTACCTTTGTTGCAAGGTCACCTACTGCGTAAATCGTTTTTTCATTGATGAGCGCTTCAATCACGTTCGCATGGACTGCAAGCTTTGGCGTTCGGCTACCGTCTTTTTCAAAAGGGGTTAAAATAAAGTCACTCGAGTTGGAGATGTATTGGGGACCGACCAATACAATCTTGTCTTTAAAAAAATCTCTAGGGAAATTACCCACCACCACGCGATGAAAGGGGATCGTTGGTACGCGAGACCCCAGGGGATTACCTGAATATTTAAAGAGCGCAAAATTAGCATCCGCCTCTGAGTTATAGTAGGCCCCTTTATATGCTGTCGCATCCAGGCCCGAAAGACCATTGAGTTCTCGAAATTTCTTCGCCGTCCACAAATGTAGTGAATCCTCTCCGGAGATATTAAGAATCGCTCTTCGGATGACTTCATCTTTTGAAAAGACTAGCTGATCTTTATAAAGCTGCCCGAGATAATAACCAACATCTCTTAGATTTTCCGGTGGTATGAGTTCACCAAGATTATCAATTTCTGTTCCGAACTTAAATTTATCCCCAGTGGGTGAATAATTTTTTATTGATTCATGAAACTCTGCCTGGTACCTGGCCTCAACTTCCGAGTCCGGCTCCTGCAGGGATACAAAATAACTGATGAGGGTCGGCTGCCCCGAGGTAATGCGCTCCATGAGTCTGGTATGTGAGGCATAAGTGTAGGGATAGGCTTCGCCCAGAAACTGGTCACTCTCCTCATCCAGTGAAATCAAAACAACCGGAGAAGAAAATTTTTTATCACTAATATCTGTTTTAATCCAAAAGTCGTAGAAAATGGACTCCAGCGGATGAAATGAATACTGAATGAGAATAAGAACGAAGGCCAAGGTTACCAGAAGAGGTGCAAACTTACTAAACTCTAACGGTCTCATCTTACTTAGCAATGCTTATCTCCGAGACTCTAAAAAGGTAGTCCCACTCATGAGGCAGGAATTCTAAGGCTAAAATATTTTGAAAATGCTTATTTTTAATCACGGCTTGAAGCTCCATCATTTTCCTTGAGGGAAGAGAATCGTATGAATGAGGCTTTCTGAGCTTTAGCCCTACATTCCCAAGAACTGTCTTTTCATCAGGGAATTCACTTAAATATTGTTCAAGCTTTTTAAAATAATTCTTTCCCATAGTTACCTTGAATAATAAATCCAAAACAGGCGCCAAAAGGTAATTTAAGAAAAATTCCGTTGGCTTTCGCAAATTTCGGATTGGAATGAGGCGAAGAAATACTTCCAAGATGGATCGATAAATCCAGATTAGAAACCCTATAATGAAGGTGCATTTTGTACGCTTGCTTGCCATCCCTTTCCTCACCTGTAGCAAAAGTTGAAAGCTTATGGCATTGAGCTCGTCCCGGGATGAGTTTTCAAGCAGTGATCTATTCAATACCAGGCTGATAAAAGGACCTCTTTGAAACACAAAGGCCCGCTCTAGACTACCATCGTAGAAGTACAACCGAGGCATCGGAACAGCTAACTTGTAGGCTTCCTGAGAGGCAGCACCGAAAAAAATCTTCTCATCACTTGATCTGAGCTCCCTGGCCCCAAGGAGAAAGAGAAGAAATGTATCGGGATAACCAATTGTAATAACGATAAATACAAGCAGTGCCCCAAGGCCCAAAAAAAGGAAAACTCCACTCCAGGTCACCCAGAAATAAACACCAACGATAATCGCCGCCAAAAATAAAAACAAACTTGCCCGCATGAAAAAATCCAAATTTATTAGGTGCTTATATCATTTTACCACTTCTTAAATTTTATTTGCATTACTTTATTACAAACTCAGAGCTTTCGAATGGACTTTGATGGCACCCAGGGCTATAAATCGGCAACTCTTTTTTTTATTTTAAATGATAGTTGATTCGCATGGCGCCAAAAGAGTATGACATGAAGACTAGTTTTTATCATCAAATGGATCATCTGGAGGACTTACTTCCTGAGAAGCCTAAAAAGATTGATGATGATTGTCTTATTTGCGAGTGTTTCTGCATAAGCGCAAAAGACATACGGGACCTTGGTCAACTAAAGTTGGAATTGGACACAGTTCAGAAGAAGCTGGGTCTTGGCAGTGGGTGCCAGAGTTGTTTGAAGAATATAGAAGATTGGATTGATAGAATAATTTAGATTTAAAGGTCCATAAGGAGTTAACCAATGGCTTTTGAGCGTCTATTGTTTGGTACGGCAGGTGTCCCTAACAGCACACTAAAAAAGAACAATCCTGTTGAAGGCGTAAAACGTATTCATGAGTTAAGCCTTGATTGCATGCAACTGGAGTTTGCTCATGGTGTGCGAATGAAGGAAGAAGTTTCTTCTGCTCTAAGGAAGGTTTCCTACGAGCTGGGAATTCCCCTTACTTCTCATGGCCCATATTACATTAACCTCAATGCCAGAGAACAAGATAAGATTGATTCCTCTGTCGAGCGAATCATTCAAACGGCTAAAATCTCCGACCTTTGTGGTGCTGAATCGATGACCTTTCACGCAGCCTTTTACATGAAGGATTCTCCATACGACGTCTTTGACCTTGTAGAAAAATCTCTCAATGTCATTGAAGAGCGTCTCTCAAGGCTTGATATTGAAATTGAACTCCGCCCAGAACTCACTGGCAAGACTTCACAGTTTGGCTCTCTTGAAGAATTGATAAGCTTATCTAAGTCTGTCACTAGCTGCAAGCCATGTATGGACTTCTCTCATCTCTATGCGAGGACAGGTTCAGTTAACGATTACAATGGATTCTGTGAGACTCTGGAAACCCTTAAAAATGAACTCGGTGCAAATGCCCTTAAAGAAATGCATATCCATATCTCCGGGATTAGCTCTAATTCAAAAGGTGACCTTAAGCACTTGAACCTAGAGAAGTCCAAGTTCAACTGGAAAGATCTCATGAAGGCTTTAAAAGACATGGATTGTCGTGGTTACGTTGTTTGTAACTCACCCAATTTAGAGGTTGATGCTGCGATGTTGAAGCAGTACTACGTTGCTCTGTAATTATGTCAACAGGACACTATAGCAAAAAGCCCTCCGGATGGAGGGCTTTTTTTTAAGCGGCACTCAAAGTTTCTTGTCGGTTTAAAAGATCGTGAAGGTAGCACTCATCTCCTTGTCTAAGGGCAATAAAGTAGCAAAAGCCATCATCATGAGAAATGAGTAGTCGTTTCATTTCAGAAGACCAAGTTGTCTGAAGTATCTTGAGAAGATGATCCTGATCGTTACTTTCATGAATCATTTTGTTTGATGAAGATTCCCCGGAAAAAATAGACCAATTGATTGGAAAATCTAAGGCACCAAAAGAGGTCATGAAACGCATGACTTTGGTCTGAGGAATAAACTCACCCTTCAAAAAAGAAAGCTTATAGTCCCTAAGTTTGAGCTCTAAGCTGGAAAGATTCGCCTGACCTGTTTTTTGAAGTTTTAACGTCTCATCCACTAGAAACGTTAGAAAGTCTGTTTTAGACATAATTTTTTCTCCCTATGGAGTAATGGGCTCCAAGGCTTCATGGTATGTCTTGATGTTACTGACATCGGCAATAAGCCACTCGCCTTTTTCGTTGATAATCTCAGCAATCTTTTTGACCTCGGAAGTAAACTTGGTTTTATCACCTTCTTGAGTTCGATAAGAAACAGAGTAGGTAAGATAGCAAACTTTATCCTGACAAGACTTTGATAAAACTTTGAAACTGTCTTTCTTAACATGGCGAAGATCTGCAAATTTGGCAAAGTCTTCATCAGAGATGTTCTCCATGCTCTGCTTCATCTTTCCGGTAACTCTACTAAGGATAAATTCACGTGAAACATTAGAATTGATTCTCGACTCAACAAAAGACTTAAGTGCTGCCTCGGCACTTAGATTATCTTTTACACAAGAGGTGCAAAGCAGGAGGAACACAACCCATTTCATTATCTAAGCCTTTGTGGTTCAAACCCAAGTTCATCAACAATTTCTATGAACTCTGACCAGTTAAAGACAGTTAAGTCTCTGATCGTTGTCTCAAATTTTATCCCAACACCCGAGAAATCATGAATCGAGGCAACTACTTCCCCATCTTGAGAAAACTCACGATCACGAAACGAGATGACAACCCTAACGCCACCCCTCAGCTCTCTGGGTACTGAAAGTTTAACAAAGCAACCTAGCTCATCCCAGTTTGAGAGAGTTCCCTCTATGACTCTGTCCCCAGTCAGCAGGCGACAGTGGATCTCTTTGAGAAGTGGAGGAAATAGATCACTGCTAGCATAATTCGGATTAACGCTCGCCTGACCAAAATAATAGTTTAATAATTGATAAAGAAAGTAGGAGATAACAATGAAAAAGAAAAGAGCGATAACGATGACTTTATTGAACTCAATGAACAGACCTTCAATAATTTTGAACCCTACCAAAAAAATAGACGCCTGAAAAAGGTAGGGAGCATATCGATGATGTTTCCAGATGAAAAAACCGGTTAAGACCAGCAGGACAGCAACATACCAGAAAAGCTCTATTCCCTTCTTGAAATAGACCCAGGAGAATGGAGAAATTTGGTGGCGATAGGCATGTTGGATGAAAAGGAAAAAAAAAGCCATCACGAGAAAGAGCAGCGTGTTTATTGATACAATATCTTTCTTGATGACTTTCAATTGTTCCATCTTATTTTTGCCTTATAATAAGTTTATGAAAGACCTTTACCTTGATATCGGCCAGACATGCATTTCTTGTGACAACTGCAGACTCATTTGTCCCGAGAATGCAGTTATCAGCAACGGAAAAGATTTTCGCATTGATCAGTGGAGCTGTACACTCTGTGGCCTGTGCAAAGAAATTTGTCCTGTCGACTGTATTAAAGAGCTCGAACCTCCAACTTAACCTCTTCTGCTAGATCCCCCCACCAAATCGTTGGTAAAGATTTTTTTTTCCATAATGCTTGATTTAAAATAATTGATGGTCCAAGTTCCTCAGTAACCTCATGGTCTGATAGGTTCACCACCATGGGGGTTTTGGCATGATAGCTCAGTGTCTTAAGGTTTATCTTCCAACTCTTCAAGGCCTTTTGTTCTACGAGAAAACGAAGGAATGGGTGAACGGAATGCTTCCTATAGGTTTCCAAAATTCGAAACATGCTCTCCCAATATCTCTGCACAGTTCCAAAGTCCCAATAATCGATCTTCTCGAGAAGGAGAGATGTCCCTAACCCATGGTCTAGGGAGCAGACAGATTCAAAAAATTTACTGGGGCCTGTCACTCTATTCAATTCTCCCAAATCAATGAGGGATATCCCCGTATAGGTTGGAATCATTTTATTCCTAGGAAGATCCTGATTTTTGATAATCGCTTTGACTTTACCATTTGGATGCAGTTCAAGGGCATTGTAACCATCTGATGAATTAACCAAGTAATTCAACAGAATAACAGGCTCACTCTCTACTGGAGACAAAATTGAATGAAGCTGATCTGACGTTAGATAAAAAAACTGGTCCCCGTTAAGGACGAGAAGTCGTCCTTTGTAATCAATTTCTTTTAAGGAGGCAAGATTATGGATTGCCCCTCCTATATCAAGAATCTCTGGCCTTTCCCAAAGAAACTCCACCCCCTTAAATACAGCTTTGTCCCTGCAGAAAATTTCTATCTCTTCTGCCATGTTATGGAGATTAATGAAAACTTTTTTGGCACCCAAGCTCCTGGCAAAGGAAACTTGAAGTTCAAGCAAAGGCTTCTCAAAAACAGGCCAAAGAACCTTCGGCAACTTTTGACCGATAGTTCCCATCCTCGTACCGAATCCTGCTGCAAGGATGAGACAATAATCAATTTGCATAGTAGTAACTGAAAAGTTTAATTTTCAGGTCTTTGTATCTCGGATTGTCCATCATAACTTTTCTGATCTTCTCCATCGCAAATCCAATGTATTTAAGGTATCGCTCGTCTTTGCGCCAATTATAAATGTAACAAAAACTTCCAACTGCCTTGAAGACCCGCTGAATAAGCATGTCATCGTAGAGAGCGAGGAAGTGCTCAAATTTTTCCTGGCCATGGATCGAAGGATCTAATTGTTCGTAGTAATACTTCTTTAGTTTTTGTCGATTTTCTTCACTGATGTTGTAATAGCAGTCTTCTAAAAGCGAAACGAGATCATATTGAGGAATTCCCCAGCGTGCATCCTGAAAATCGATAAAGAAGAAGGAGCCATCTTTCACCATGATATTTCTTGAATGAAAATCTCTGTGAGTGATGACCATCTTCTCGGAAGAAAGTCTCTTCATAATCGGGTCAAATAGGTCTTCAAGCTCTTGAACTAGCTTGTCATCATGGTTTTTATTGAAAAAATTCATGAAGTACTTGAAGGTAAAACGAGTTTCATCCATGTACTTTTGGTAGTCGAATTTAAGCTGGAAAAGATTTGAGTTTTTGACCTCTTTTGGGATTATGCGATGCAGGACTATTAACTGGTCGACAATTTTTTTATAAATTTCAAACTCTTCTTCTCTCGATTGGAGGGTAGACAGATGAAGAAGCAGTGTTTTGTTCCCAAGATCCTCCTGAAGGGAGTATCCCCTGGATAAATTATGATCCAGGATTTCAGGAACAGGAATATCGTTTTCTGCAAGAAACTGCTGAACAGACAAGAAGGGGTGCTTCTCGATTTCGTCATTGAATGGATTATCAAGACAAACAACATAAGAATTTCTATTCGTGAATATTCGATAATAACGTCTGGTAGATGCATCTCCGGTGAGTTTATCCACCTCCTCCAGTCGTTCTCTTTTTAAGATCTCCTTCTCTTGAGTCTTATTGAAAAGCTCCTCGATAAAAAATCTTTCAGATTGTTCTGGCTTCATATTTTTTTATCCCTGATCATATTCAAAAATGAGTAAAAATTTTTGCTTGAAATCGTCCTGTTGACTGCTTCATCACCAGGGCTGTTCTTTATGAGAAAAGACTTAAAGAGCGCTTCCTCCCTGTTAATGAGGTTCACGTCACCAACTTGAAGAATGAAGTCTGCAGTGTTTCGGTTCTGCACCTGAAGCCAGGCAAGGTAATACTCACCATCGAAACCACTTCTTACGGTAATATAGTGGGCCCATTTATGGATTTCCATCTTCTCGTCCAGTGCAAGACGGCCAAGGGAGAGAAGTCTTTCGAGTTCTATAGAGCCAACGGGAACAATAACTCTTTTGGGATATAGATACTTTTCGACCCTGACCAGCTCATAGGAAAGAACACTGACGAGCATACTTTCATGTTTTATATATTTTGAAATAAGTCCAGTGGAGATAAAGATATCACTTAGGGGAAGAGAGAAATGAATCGGGGCCGCAAGATCGAGCAAATGAATATTTACAGTTTTTATATTTTTAAAAAAAATTTCATTTTTTGAAATGATCTCACTGATTAGCTTTTCGAGATATTTTTTGCCTGAATTTTTGGCAACAACCTTTATTCCAGGAGTTTGTAGAAAGGCTGCTTTGAGAGCGGCGAAATGATCGATATAATCCGCCGTAGTCATTTTCTCAAAGGGCACGTTGGTCATTTGGGGAGATTTTTTAAATCCTGGAATACGAAAAGAGGAACAGCCCTGAAGAATGATTAACAACATAAAATAACAAACCCCCATGACATGTGGGGGTTTGTTGAAATATCTTGGCAGGAAATGTTTAAAATTCGTAAGCGACTTCACGACCGGATTCTAAGTAGTAAAGAGAAAAGCCTGCATAAATTTTATTAGGGTCTTTAATCAGAGGTTTATTATTATCCCAAAGAAGTTTCCACTTTTTTTCAGTTGCGTAAACCTGCTTTGAAATCCTTCCTAGGGTATCGCCCGTTCGAATCAGATAAGGGGTGCCTTGAGGATTCCAATTAAATTCTTTCGCAGGTGCCTCGTAGCTTAACGTCATACCCTCGCCCACGAGGTTACTTCCCTTAAGCAAATCCGAATTAAAGTTGGCAATTTCTTTCCAACGTCCGTAATCCCCATAGATTTTGAAAGCAATCATCATGAGGGGTTTCATTTTTTTGAACGAGGTACTTTTTTACCGTACCGGGTTCGTTAGTAATTTCGATTGGGTTTTCGATAGAGGATTCTTCCACAAGTGGGCCGTTGCTGGCAGCAGTGACTTCCGGCGCATCTGAGACTTCATTCGTTTCAGTGATTTTCTCCGGCTCAGCCTCTAATTCAGAAGAATTGTCCGTGACTTCACTCGTTTCAGCGTTTTTTTCAGATGCAGCTTCTTCAGATGGGCCTTGGTATGAATCTGAATCATTTGAAAGCTCATCCGAATCAGATAATTCAATCTGAGGCGTTTGCTCACTAACTTTTTGAGTTGATTTGGAACCTGAACAAGCAGCTAAGCTAAGGCAAAGAATTAACACCCATGGTGTAGGCTTCATTTTCACTCCCTGATAATGAATACAGATGGAACAAGTTTATTATACCCTTATCCAGTTTCTAGGTGAGGAAAATTTTGCTAAGTACTTAAAAATAGAAAAACATATCTTTTTGGTCAATTGAATCCCAGATTTTTTTCACAAGACGATCAAAGTGCTGTTCATTCTCCAGAAAATCTAATTCGTCAGTGTCTACAATAAGGGATTTTCCAAGATGGTAATTAGCGTACCAGTCATCATAGTAGTTATTAAGACTAGTCAGATACTCCAAAGGAATTGCCTGCTCATAGTCCCTCCCTCTTTGCTTGATTCTTTCTTGGAGTTTGGGAACGGATCTTTTAAGAAAAATCATTAGAGTTGGAGGATTTAAAAATTGGATCATTGATTCATAGAGATTACGATAATTTTCATAGTCTCTTTTATCTAATTTCCCTTGATCATAGAGGGAGCGGGCAAAAATATTAGCGTCTTCGTATATGGATCTGTCTTGGATTGAACTCGCCGGCAGGGTTTCAATAAGTTTGTGCGTATTAAAGCGATGGTTAAGAAAATAGACCTGGAGAGGAAAAGACCAACGACTCATGTCAGCGTAAAAGTCAGCGAGATAAGGATTATCCTGAACAGACTCGAAGTGTGGCTTCCACCCCAAGCGTTCAGAAAGTTTTTTTGTAAGGGTGGTCTTACCGCTTCCAATGTTACCTGCAACAACGACAAACATGGGGTTAGAGGGGCTTGCTAGGCGTTGATAGGCCTGCTCTGACATGGAGTTCTCCTGGATTTGAATGCTCAAAAGCCTATTATGAAACGGCTGAGAAATCTTGACTCATTTAATCATATTATAAAAATATTCTGATGATTTACGTAATTGCGTTAATTATCTAAAATAATGAGTAAATGAAGTTTATCACTCTGGTTTTTATTTATTTTTGGGTGTGTTCAGGCACTCTTAACGCCCAGTCGTTAATTGAAGATGCTAATCTCAGCAGTGAAACAACATCTTCTGACACCTTCTTTTCAGAGACAATAAAAATTATTTCGGGCTCAAAAAAAATCTTCATTATTACCAACAACAATCAACAATTGGGTCCTGGCGATTTTGTGTCGCTCGCACTTGACAATAATCTTGCGGCCCGGGGGCTGGTGGTAAAATCACACCAGGGCATGACCGGTGTTAAAATTTTAAAAATCTACTCACTGAGCCAATGGTCCCGACTTCGAAAAGATGTCTCAGTTCAAATCATCAAAGGTGACGATTCCCGTTTTGGTAAATCCACAGCGGCAGAAGCTGAAGAAGCCGCAAAGAGTGCCGAGAGCATGCCCAAAATCAAAAATGAAGAAGACCTTTTCAAAGCTGATGTTGTTAGTGAAGAAGATTCAAGCGGTGTATTTGAGGAAAACGCAAATCGTCATATAAAACCTGATAATGTTGTCGGTGTCACTGGCTCTTTCCTAACCGCAACGCAGGTAGCTTCTCGCGGCGGATCTCAAAGAGCAACGGAATTTGGATTTTCCTGGGCCTTTCAGTTTTCTGATAATTATTTTATTGAAGGTATTTATGGCAGGGCGCTTTTGGATGGATTTCCTGGGGACGGCATGCAAACGCTAGTCAATCATCTCACTGGTCGCTTAAAGGTCAACATCAAAGGACCTCTTTATACTTTTATCATGCCCTATGTGGGATTTCACTCTTACACAGTATCAAGTCCGGATGCGGCCAAGACAAATAACGCTTCTACAAATGCGGAACAACAAGAGGCAATTGATAATCTTAAAAAACAGGGCCCTGTTTTCGGTGTAACTCTCATGAGAAGACTGGTTCCAGGATGGTTTGTAAAGACGGATTTAGGAACCGATATTATCAACCTAGGGTTTGCAATTGAGTTTTAAAATTTTCTGTCTTTTTTTTCTTTTTGGTTGTGGAGTTAAAGGTGACCCCTCGGCACCGAAATCCTCTACTGTTCCTTCTCTAATGGAGAACTACCCCGACGTTGAGACATCTCAACCTCTCAACGATCAAAAAAAAATCCGGCGCTAATGTCTTTGATTATTGCGACAGGTTCAAACCTGGGAGATTCACTCGAAATCCTCACTGAAGTCCAAAAAAGATTGGATCTGACTTTTGGTCTTATTGCAGCTAGCCGAGTCTATCAATCAAAAGCGGTGGAGTATTTGAATCAACCTGATTTTTTTAATCAAGTTCTTGAGTTCAGTCTTCCAACTATGAAACCGATTGAAGTGATGGTTCACCTGCTCCAACTTGAAAAAGAATTTGGAAGAAATCGCAACATCCCCAAGGGACCGAGAACCTTAGATCTTGATATTATTTTCTGGGGTTTTTTAACTCTCGATGATGCTGGACTGACTATTCCGCACCCGCGGTGGGCAGAAAGAAGTTTTGTGGTGAGGCCACTACAAGAATTACCGTTCTTTAAATCCATTGAAAAATGTTTTACAATCCCAAATACTTTCGACGTAGACGCTTCACCTATCTTATAGTTTTTAATCAAGGATTAGATAATGGACTTTGCTCTTACAACCGAACAACGCGAAATCCGCGAGCTTGCAATGAAGTTTGCACGGAATGAAATGATTCCTCTTTCACAGTCTTACGACGAAGCCGGCAAATTTCCGATTGATGTCTTTAAGAAGGCTTGGGAATTAGGCCTTGTTAATACCTGTATTCCACTCGAATTTGGAGGCTCAGGCTTCAAAGCTGTTGATGGAGTTATTATTTCCGAGGCGCTCGCTTACGGCTGTATGGGAATGAACACTTCCTTTATGGCAAACGATCTTGCCCTGTTACCAATTGTCCTTGGTGGTTCAAATGAACAGAAGAAAAAGTTTCTTACACCATTTACTCAAGAATTTAAGATTGCCTCTTTTTGCCTGACTGAGCCAAGTAATGGTTCTGACGCCGGTGGTATCAGGACTCAGATAAAAGATGGAGGTGATCACTGGGTTCTAAATGGTGAAAAAATGTGGATCACCAATGCCGGTTACGCCGATCTTTTTGTCGTTTACGGGACTATTAATCCAGATTTAAAACACAAAGGTATCTCGGCCATTGTCGTTGATCCAAAGTCTCCAGGGATTGAGGTCGGCAAAAAAGAAGATAAGATGGGTCATCGGTCTTCTGATACTCGTGGTGTTCGATTCAACAATGTGAAAGTTCCCAAAGAAAATATGCTTGGCAATCCAGGTGAGGGTTGGGCGATTGCCATGAGCACTCTCGATCATTCACGTCCGTTAGTTGCCTCATCAGCTCTCGGTGGGGCCCAAAGAGCTCTGGATCTCTCTATTCAGTATGCCAAGGAAAGAGTCCAATTCGGAGTACCAATCGCAAAGCACGAAGCCATTCAATTCATGATTGCTGAAATGGGAATGAAGGTTGAAGCTGCACGCCTTCTTACTTACAAGGCGGCTTGGCTTTGTGATCAGGGAGTGCGAAACACTGAAGTTGCATCATACGCCAAAGCTTTTGCCTCTGACTCCTGCATGCAAATAACGACTGATGCAGTACAAATTTACGGCGGCTATGGCTACTCTAAAGAATATCCTGTTGAGAAATTGATGAGAGATGCAAAGTTAATTCAAATTTACGAAGGCACTTCTCAAATTCAAAGATTGGTGATGGCCAGAGAATTATTGAAATAGGTTCAAAGTCTTATAAGGAGATAATATGAATATTTTTGTGTGCGTAAAGCAAGTCCCTGATACAGAAACGAAAGTTACTCCCACAAGTGATGGAAGTTTTATTGAGACCTCCTCCATTAAGTGGATTATGAATCCATATGATGAGTTTGCTGTTGAGCAAGCACTTTTAATCAAACAATCTAATTCTGCCGCGAACGTGACCGTTCTTCGAGTCGGATCGGTTAAAGATACTGAAGCTCTTCGAACAGCAATGGCCATGGGAGCTGATGATGCCGCACTGGTTGAAGCAGCGGATAATCTGGACTCATACTCAATTGCCAAAGCTCTAAAGGGGGCCATTGAGAAAACAGGTAAAAAGCCAGATCTCATCCTTGCCGGAAAACAGGCCATCGATGACGATGCTCTTCAAGTTCCCCAGGTCCTAGCTGAAATGCTGGGCCTTCCCTCAGTATCTGTCATCGTCGGCTTTGAACTCGCTGGCAATAATGTTAAAGTTAAGCGCGAAGTTGAAGGCGGTGCCCTTGAAGTTTATGAACTCAGCACACCATGTGTTCTAGCTTGCAACAAAGGTCTTAACACTCCCAGATATGCTTCTCTTCCAGGGATCATGAAGGCGAAGAAAAAACCAATGGCCCAGTATTCACTTGGTGATGTCGGAGTTTCTGAAGCCGACAGAAGAGTGAAGTACTCCCAATTTCGGCTTCCCCCCGAAAAACCTCCAGGAAAGAAGTTTGATGCATCAGATGCAGCGAAACAAAAAGAAGTTGTCAATCAGGTCGTCGGACTCCTTCGGACAGAAGCTAAAGTTATCTAATTTTTAAAAAGGAATTCATATGGCAAACGTATTAGTATTTACAGAACTTCATGATGGACACGTCAAACCCGTAACTTTGGAGATTTTAGGCAAGCTTTCTGGACAAAATGCTGATGTCGCCGTGATAGGAGACATCGATGCATCTCAAGTAGCAGAACTTGCCAAATATGGCGCCCAGAGTGTTCACAAACTTAAAGGTGCTAACCTCGAAAAATACTCACCAGAAGGTTACAGCAACTCACTTGCTGAGTTTATCAAATCCAAGTCTTATGACTATGTGTTTGCTGGCGCCACTTCGATGGGAAAAGATCTTCTTCCTCGTCTTGCAACCAAGTTCGATGCTGGTTTAGCCTCTGACGTAGTCAATTTTATCTTTGAAGGTGGAAGTTTCGCCGGAACTCGACCTCTATTTGCCGGAAAGTGCCTCGCCAAAGTCGAGTTAGCTGGCCCTAAACCTCACTTTATTTCGATTCGTCCTAATGCCCTTGGCATGACAGCTAATCCGACGGCCGGTGCAGGAGCTTGCGCTGATACCAATGTAAATGCTGGAAATATCCGGGCGACAATAAAAGAAATCGTTAAAGCAGCTTCAACTAAAGTGGATCTTACAGAGGCGAATATTATCGTTACTGGTGGTCGAGCGATGAAGGGGGCAGAAAACTTTAAAATTCTTGAACAGATGGCCGATGTGATTGGTGCCACAGTGGGGGCTTCTCGTGCCGCAGTTGACTCTGGTTTCGCTCCACATGCGATGCAAGTAGGTCAGACAGGAAAAACAGTAGCTCCCTCCCTTTACATTGCTTGTGGTGTTTCTGGTGCCATTCAGCACTTGGCAGGAATGAGAACATCAAAAGTTATTGTGGCAATCAACTCCGATCCTGACGCTCCTATTTTCACCAAGGCCGATTATGGAATTGTTGGAGACCTTTTCCAGATCGTACCGATCATGACAGAAGAGTTAAAGAAGCTTTTAGGAAAATAATTTTTGCTTATTCAAAAATTTGCCGGCCTTTTGGCCGGCTTTCTTTATAAAATTTACGCTTCCACTTTCCGCTATCAAGTAGACTTTGAAAATCCATCTGACAAAAGTCTCTTTTTTGACGATCTTTCTTTTCGAGAAGCACGCCGAGGCAAAAATCTCATCTACGCCTGTTTCCATCAGGATGATTTGACATGTATCCCTTTTTTTGCCGATCGAAATATATGCGTTCTCATCTCCAACTCAAAAGACGGACAAATGCTGGCTTCCGCCGTAGAGCACATGGGCTATCAAACGGTGCGAGGCTCCTCTCATCGTGGAGGAGTTGCGGGCCTTTTGGCCGGGATGAGAAAGGTGATCGACGGTCACAAGATGACGATTGCTGTTGATGGGCCTAAAGGACCTATTTATAAAGTTAAAGAGGGTATTAGCGCCGTTTCTGAAAAAACAAGAAGGCCTATCGTTCCTGTTCGAGGTTATCCGAAAAGAAAGTACGTCTTTGAGAAAAGTTGGAATAAGGCGACTCTTCCCTGGCCTTTTACTAAAATTGTTTTAAAAATTGGAAAAATTGATTTCTATTCAACTCGTGACCTTGAAGAAAAGTTACGCTCACTCTAGCTCTCTCGCTGATTTTCCGACAGATTAAAGCCCTGTGCTTGGATGGCCTCCATTTGCAAAGCTTGATCATTTTGAAGGATTTCCGATGGGTTTATTTCCTGGGCACTTTCAGTATTTCCAAAATTTCCGATCTCTACATTATGATTTGCAAGGGCGTCTTGT
>JBEIFX010000035.1:0-23406 GCA_040382195.1 Halobacteriovoraceae bacterium
GAGTGATTTACCTTTCCTCCGTTAGTATTAAAGAATGTTATTTCTTGATCAATCAATCAAAAGATAAAGCAGTAGCAGAAGTGTTTCAGGATTTAGTGAAAATTACATTCGAACATGAGGGGGGGGATTCCAAAATCAAAGAAAGAATCAAAAAGCTCTAGTCAACAATTTTGAAATCAACATCAATAGCATTTAAATTTTTCTTGGTGAATTGGTCATTACTATTTTTCGTAAACATTTCTTTTTGCTGAGCTAAATGATTTAGTCGCCTGTACATTTGAATGAAGCGTCTGACAAAGAAAATAATAAAAAAAACAAAAACTAATTTAAGCAATTTCATGTTTTAAACACTATGACTCTGGAGTGGATTTGGCAATATTTGAGTTTATGATTTGGGGCCTGTTTCAGCTTTTTTATTGTTCGCCCCCTCTTCTTTTGTCACTTCAGCCGCTTCTTTTGCCAACCTTTCTGCTTCAATTTTTTCAATTAATTTAGATTCGTTCAAATTTTTAAACTCTACTTTTTCTGCCAATACTTTTTCATCATGTTCCCTAAAAAATACAGAATTCACAAATCGCCGTAACTTTTTTTTATCTTCCTCCCCAATGGAATGAATAAGGCCATTGTACTCTGGAATTTTCCCCTTAGCTTTTGTTGGTTGTATGTTAATGAACATATCAACGGGGCTCCTTACTCTAATATTCTTTCCGATTGGTAATTCCTGTTCACTCTGAAATTGCATGTCGGTTTCTGAAAGTTTGATAATTTTGATTGGTATGACAAGTTCAGCTAAAGAGGCTTTATTTGATTTCTTGAGAAATATACGATCGAGGCTTTTAACTTGGGCATGAGATTTTTCAAGCTTCTTATCGAAGATTTCCCCAATCCTTACCATTGCTTCAACGAGAAGCTCACCTTCGTAAGTGAGTAAGTTTTGGTATTGGAAATTCTGACGCATTTCGCTAGTGCTAATCTTGCAGTTAAAGACGATGAGAAAAGGGGGGGGGTCAGGGAATTTGTCTTTTAAAACTTGAACTAGCTGAACGAGATTTTCATTGGTATTTTTCGACTCCTTGACATTATCGGGTTCGAGGGAAAAAGCAATGACTTGAGGCTCAAGTCTTGAAAGTTCTAGACCTATATCCGTTAGGAATTGCGAACATCGAATCGTATAAGGAAGGCGGTCCGTACGGAGCTGATCTTTAAAAAAATGGAATTCACGATCAATAACAAGAACTTTAGCTTTCTTTTCAAGTGAGTTGTAGATATTTTCGTTTATCCAATTTATTAACTGCTTTTTATGGTAGTTGATAAGATCTTCACGATCCTTCTTCATGCTGACAATTTTCTCTTCGCTCATACCCTCTGGAGGTAGAAATTCGTCAATAAAGAGGAACTCACCATCTACATTGTAGGAAAAGTGATAAAACAGGTTTGATGTAGAAACATTTTGAATGAAGACCTCTGCAGAGGGTACTACCCCTTTTTCCATCCAAGAGTGAAGAATTTTTTTTCTATCTCCTTGCTTCAAAGGAAAGTCTGTTTCGAAATGAAATCCAAGTTGATGAACATAACCGATCTTTACGAGCAAAGATGCATCAACATCATCGCTTAAAGACGCCGTTGCAAAGCCATGCTCTCCAATTTCGTTGGGTGCATAGAGTTTCAGGGTGTGATAAACGACATCGAAGGTCTCAGCACTTTTGATAAAAGCAAGATTAACTCCAGTTGCAATACTCTCCGCCAACACCTCTGGAGGAGAAAGATAGTCGATAAGACCAATCATAATTAATGGATGATGCAGATGAGTACGTGCAATGATACGTGCAAGGTGAAGATAGTCCTGGCTATTTTTTGAAAAATCAATAAAGATGCATGAAGGCTGGTCTGAATGAACACTAAGAAAAAAAGACTGGATCTTTGCTTCTTCTGATGCAAAAAAACGCTTAAACTCGACCTTGATTTTTGAGCTACGATTAAACTCACCCATCAGGGCACGAAAGTAAGCCTCGTCATCTCCGAAATAATAGAATAGTGATTTTCCTTCCATATTGTAATCATACCATGAAAATTCTGAATGGGTATTTCAATGGTTTAGAGAGACGAAAGAAAAGAGGCGTAGGCTAAAGAGGCTTTATCTCGATGAAGAGAAAAGTACTTTTTTTGATGCTCGAGATAGTTTCTACCTATGGAGGTATTCCAAAAATCCTCTCCAAAAAGACTAACCTTTCTGCCCTCGCCGGGAGCGACGACCAAAATCTGGTAATATTGATCATTTTCAAATACAAGTTCCTCGCTCTTAAGATGAACCTTTATAGTTCTTAAAAGAGCTCGAAGATTAAGGATCTTCCGTTGAGGAGAAATTACGAACTGACTATTAAATCCAATCTGTGGCAAAAGCCGAGTAATGATTTGTCCAATCTCTTCCCCTCCCATACCGGCAATAAAGACGCATTGATCTTCGGTGGTCATTTTTATTTTTTGTCCTTTCATACAGTGTATATTTATAAAAGCACTAGTAATATACGAATCTACTTTATTCTTCAAAACTTTTATGACATCATGTGAGGAATCCACCAGATTTATCTCATGGACAGAATTGGTTTCAAGGAAAGATAGTCCAAGAAGGCCGTGGTCGCATCCGATATCCCAGACGATGGATTGACCACTATAGAATGATTTTATCTTTCCAAGACGACTAGAGAGGAAGAACTCCCCTACTCTAGATGAATTCATCGTATTTCTGTCCAAATTGCTGGTCTAGCTCTTCCAAAAAATATTTTCTAATGAAGTACTGACCTGAACGGACAGTTTCAAGAAGTTGGTAATTTTCAAGGTTTCTAAGAAGGGTGCCTAGCTCATCGGAACTGATGCCAATCTTATGGGAAAATTCGGTATAAGAATTTAATGGGCCAATTCCGTGGGAGCGGTAAAGATTTGGCCGACACCAAACCTGACGATAAAGAAACATAAATAATGCAATCTCTAGCCTGGTAAGTTTTATTTTCAAAAGGACGACATCAAAGAAGACGTCTGGAATTTCTGATATTGAAGCGGGTGACGAAGGACCAGTGTGTGCCTTCTGTAGCTGATCATCTCTTTTCTTTTTAAACTGAGAAAGAACAGATCGAATATCTTCCATTGGACCCCCTCAACCCTTTTTATTATTACATATTCTTTGTAAATGACAATAGATCACGTTTAGCCTTTGTTGAGTACAACGATCTGGTTTGTTTTAGAGAATTAATTTTTCCAAAATAAGGTAGACTATCTTTGAAGATTATTAGACCAAGGCATGATTTCTTATGACATTTAAGCTTATTATTTCTTTATTCTTTGTTTTTTCCTGCTCCTTTCTTCCGCAGTCACAGGAAAATACCTCCACCTTAGAAAGTGGCCCACGACAAGATTTCCCAAGAGGGGAACTTTACCTTGTGACTGAAATTCTTGCCAAAATCTACGACCGCGAAATGACGCCATTAGTATGTATCCCAGATAGAGGTGAAGCAGAACTTTTCCTTAGAACGATACGTCCGCGCATGGAGCAGGTTTATGATGATACTGAAGCCAAATTAGACCTACCTGAGGAGGTCGAAAATCTCATCTCAACATGTGATCAAGATTGTACCTGTGGTCTTGTGGATGATCTGATCCGAGAACACCAAGTTAAGCTTTCGAAGGCACAGCAAAAAACTCTTAATCATAAGGTGAGTGAAAAAGAAATCAATCGTTGTCTGGGATTTACTCAATCCACTTTTTGTCAAAGTGAGCTTTATCAAATACTAAATAAGGAAAAAGTTGATTTTAGCTTTGAATCTGATCTTTAATATCTTTTGTTCTTGTCCTACCTCTATTTATGCCTTTGCGAACTAATCCTGAAAAATCGAAATCTCTCCAACATTCTAGTATGGCGATAGTAACCCCTCCCTTAGAGGTCACCTTGTGGGTCAAATCCACCAGAGAAGATTGATCTTGCTCAACGCTCTTGGCGGCACCTATAAAAACTGCCCGCGTTAAAGCTTCCCTTTGAAATTGATCTAGGGACTCAAAAGACTCTGAAAGATGTTTTGCAAATTCGTAGAAAAGTGCGGGACCTGAACCAGTTAAAAGAGTAAGGTCTTCCAAATCCTTTTCAGAAACGATAAGACTTGTTCCCAGCTTTGAAAAAAATGACTGAAAAAAATGTATCTTTTCAGGAGCAGAATCAGAAGCTAAGAGAATGACTCCTTTTCTAAATTGAACAGGTAGATTAGGCATGCATCTAATGAGCGAGTTGACCTCAAGAATTTTCTTTTGATCCTTTTCAGAAACAGCGGCCATAAGACTTATGAATAATGAATGATGAAAGCGTTGGCCAATCGTCTTTTTTAAGGAACCTAGCTGTTGAGGCTTACAACCAACGAGCACATATTCCACCGTTAATGCCAGGTCAAGGTCAACGATGTGTTGGGCCCCAACAAGCTCTGCCAGCTTTTGGGCCGAAGTACCGGATGGTGAAAAAATCATCCATTGGGAAAGGTCTTCAATATCTTTAAGTCCTAAAAGGATTGATTGAACCATTTTTCCAGCACCAAGGACAAGGACTCTCATGGATTTAACTCAAGGGGTGCCCCATGCCTCATAGTGTTGATGGCCATTGATCTCACCCAAATAAATAAATCCAAAACCTGAGCAGGATCATGGAGTGATACTCCATCGGCTTCTGAAAGAATCATTCTCATCGTTTCATTAAGGGCGCCCCCCTCGAAAATGTTTCTATAGAGATACTTTCCATGCTGAGCAAGGTCACCGGCATAGACGAAACTATAAGCAGGGTTACTAAACATATCTTGAACACCTTCAGGAGATATTAAGGCACAGTCAAGGTTTGATTTTGAAAACCCGGCATTCCAGGCAATATCGATAATCCCTTTCCAGTTCTTGAACGCCTCATCAGTGACACAGACAATTGACATACCACACCCTAGGGAGAGAGCACCAAAAAGATAGTAAATCGACTTCAAGGTTGGTCTAGCGTTGACGGCCACTAAAAGACCTGACTCTTTAACAAGAGATTTATCATTATAACTTAGCTGGCCAGGGATATAGAAATTAGAGTGCTTCCCGTTTAGAAAGTCAGCAAGGTTTACTTTGATCCAATCCACGAACTCGCCTAGCTGGGCCTTTTCTTTTTCATTTACAGTCCCCATAAAAAGTTCATAGTGATTAAGGAAAGATTTGCCAAAATTTTCAAATCGCGAAACTCTTCCGTTCACAGAGATAAGAGAAGGTCTAGATGGATGAAGTTGATAACCTGACCCCTTAGACCAAGATACGCTGTCTTCTTTGTCTTCGAGGTTGGCAAGGACGAAATGAAACTCTCTAAGATAGTCGATGCCACCAGCTTTCGGCCCGGTTCCAGACATCTTGAATCCGCCAAATGGCTCAATGGCAACACGGGCCCCTGTATTAGGACGATTGATGTAAATGTTGCCCGCACGTAAAAACTTCAAAAGAAATTCAATATCATCCTGTGACTGTGAGTAAACACCACCAGTCAGTGCATAATCAGTGGAGTTAAAAAGTTCTACGGCTTCGATCAAGGAATCGTACTCTGTAATATGAAGAACAGGACCAAAAATTTCCCTCTGTGCCCAGGAATCTTTTTTTCGTGCTTGGGATGATGAAATTTCAAATAACGCCGGTCCCACACAATAGCCTGGGAGTTTTTCAAAAGATCGATCGATTAGAATTTTACCGTTCGATCGGATCACCTCATCCTTTGCCTCTTCGATTGCCTTTCTCACTCGATCTTGATCGATCTTAGAAATGAGAGGATTTACTGAAGTAGATGGATCATAAGACTCGCCGACTTTCAAATCCCGTACAGCCTGAACCAAACGAGTCGTTAGAGCTTCCTTAACTTCCCGATGAACAATAATTCGTGAGGCTGCTGAACACTTTTGACCTGAATGGGCAAAAGCCGCGTACAGTATGCCAGAAATTGTTTCATCAAGTTCGCAGTTATTTGTAACAATGATGGCATTCTTTCCACCCATCTCGGTAATAATTTTCTTTTGCATAGGGACTTGATACTGGTAATGGAGCAAAGTCTCCTTAGCTGAATGTTTGTAGATCCAATTTCCGACATTTTTTGAGCCCGTAAAGACTACTCCAGCTGTTCTTTCATGAGTTACAATAGGTGCTCCGACCACTTCTCCTTCGCCCAAAATGATATAGAGAACATCCTCCGGTACACCTGCCTCAATTAGAAGATGATAGAGCTCAATACCAATAAGAGGTGTTTGCTCCGCAGGCTTTAGAATAACCGCATTCCCACAAAGAAGTGGAGCAACGGTCATGCCGCAAGGTATGGCCAGAGGAAAGTTCCAGGGGGCGATAACAGATATAACTCCTCTATTTGTGTATTTAATTCCAGAGAGGCTTAATTGAATTTCTTGTCTCGCATAAAAATTGATAAAGTCGATGGCCTCATCAACATCTGCCAAAGCCTCTGTCATCGTTTTGCCGGCCTCAAAAATCATTAATGCAGCAAGTTTGTTCCTTTTAAGAAGCATGATATCTGCAGCTTTGAGAAGAATAGAAACTCTAAGGAGTGCAGATGAAGGTTTTCCCCACCAGCTACTCTTAAGTTTGATTTCCGCCTCGTCGACAGTTTTAATTGCATCTGCATTGGAATTTTCGTTAATAATCCCCAATACCAAATCTGGTCGTGAACTACATAAAACTTTCGTCCCAATCGCCTTGGAGAAATCATCCTGCTTAAATTCGGTTTCTTTTTGAAATAATAAAATTTGTGCTTCTAAAGACTCTCTGTCTTCATGAAGATATAATTTCAATGGCCTCACTGGAAAAAAGTCGCTCTTCAACTGAGAAATGAATGAATCCTGTTGAAGGGATGCTGACTTCTTTTTTTTAAGGTGAACTTCCACTGGTGAGATGAGACCGTTTGCCTTCTGATGTGAACGCATGATGGAAAGGACTCCAACTTGAGAGGAATTTTCCATAATTCGCCTTACTAAGTAGGCCATCCCAACGAGAAGGTTACCAATTGGCATATAATTTCTGGTAGGCCATCCCATTTTAGAAAGACCATGAGAGAGAGCTTCATAAGTCATGTGAAGACATTGATGTTCAATGACCGGGGCCTGAGGAAAACGAAGATTTCGCACGGCTTCGACGAACGCATGATCTTGAAGGTTGTGAGAACCAATTGCAAGCTGGAGGTAATCATGATGTTTTAGGGCGAGGTAAGCAAGCTGTCTAAAATGGATGTCAGATTCGTCCTTGTTGAGAAATTGAGGAGGGACAAATTGATGAGCTTCGCCTTCAATAGTCTCTGCGTCCCAGTACGCCCCTTTGACAAGTCTAATTGGCATACGCAGTCTGCGTTTTTTAGCAAGATCAACAACTTCAAGAAGGTGCTTTGCACCATCTCTTAAATAGGCCTGAACAACAATTCCAGTCTGATCAAATTCTCTTAGCTCTGCCGTCTCTAAGAGAACCTTGGCATATATTTGAAATACAAGATCTCGGTAGTGGTAGTGCTCCGCATCAATGTTAATGAAAACCTTTTCTCGATTCGCCTCTTGTAATATTCGCTTTAATCTTGGCCCGACCTTAGCGTAAGTTGAGTCAAAGGCTTGTGGTCTGAAGTCGTGAGAAAGAGCAGATACCTTGATCGAGACATGTGCATTGTAAATCTCAGCCTTGTTTTTTTCACCCTTAGGAATGTGTTGCTTTAAACCGTGAATGAGTTGAAGGACCTTTTCGAAATATTCATCAGCTTCCTTTCCAGATACCACAAGTTCACCTAACTGATCGAGAGTTGCCTCTCTTTTTGTCGAGCGAAGGTGGCGAAGAGTCTCATGAGAAGTATTAATACTTTCCCCAGCGATAAAGCGTCTTGCCATCATCCGAACTAGAAACCTAACGGTTGTGGCGAGCAGACTTGCAGGAAAAAAAGAAGCAAGTTGAAGCCCGAAGTTGAATATAAAATTTAAGTAAAGCGGTAATTGACGCGTTCCCCTCTTTTTTTGATGGGCAATCGCCTTTGAATCGTCATTTAGTCGACGAAGACTTTCAATCAAATTACGTTTAACTTCTTTACCTGATTTATCATGATCAAGAGATGGTAAGACCGCTAGAAACTTCAGAAGATGGACCCGAATGAGATCGTACTGTGCGGTGAGACTAAGTCCATAATCAGAAATTTTTTCAAAACTACTCGAACGATAATCAGCAACCTTCTTGATTAATTGCTTGAGGATGATCTTCGCCTCATCCTCCACATCTTTCCATTGAGAAGTTTCAAGAAGCTGGGGCAATTGATATTTATAAGTAACCCACTGAATCTCACTAGGGAACCCCCCCGGGGCCAAGGTACTTATCTTTGCAACATGTTCTTTAAGCTGGAAAAACAGCTTATCAAGATCACTCCCCTCTAAACCTAAACTTGCTTCTTGAATTTTTAAAAGCGCCAGCTCTCGTGAAATTCTTCGGGTACCGACATATACGCACCTCTCCTCTGGTCTAATAGCGCAAAGGAAGGGAAATCCACTAATAACGACCTCCCGACGAAAACCCTGCCCGGTATTTTTTTGAATAACAAAGTCGATGAGAGAGAGGACCTCCTGGTGAAGCTCCCCCTCTGGAAAAAGCACAAACTCAAACTCTTCATAAAAAGAAACCTGCCACTGGTTATGAATAATGCGCTTTTTGACAAAAGGGATACCTTTATTCTTCACTGAAGCCTCCAAAAAATTGAACAAGTTAATTTACCCGCAAAAAGGCTTTCCGCAAAGTGGAGATGAGGTAAGAAATTGACTCATCACTTAAACAAGGCCTAGAATAAAAGTCATGTCGGTACACTTGTTTTTTGTCATTTTTTTCGCCTTACCATGCTTGGCGCAGGAAAGGAATCTCTACACCCTTGCCGACCTTGAAATTTTATTCCAAGAAGGAAATCATAACGAGTTTTTTGAACACGCTCTCGATATTCGCCCCACCGAGCGGCAGAAAAAATGGAAGTCGATGGTTTCTAAAATGGCCGATGGACTTTCCCGACAAATTCTTCTTAAAGAAATAATAGAAAAAAAAGATTTTCTAAAAATTGAAGAACTCTTCAGTTGGCCAACTTTGAAAAGTGACGACATCTTCCTCCTTAAAAGGCAACAAGTAGGCTTAGCCTATTTGAAGACTTGTCTTCAACAAGACCCCCCCTGCTGGCGCGATTTGCGCTCGTTCTGGGATAAAGATAAAACTGATGCTGAAGTCTCCTTTAAACTTGCCGAACTTACATTACCTCTTACCTCCTCTCCAATCAGCACTTGGAGCTTTCTGGAAATAGCCCTTAAAAGCACTTTAAGTGAATTTTATTGTAAAAAAGACTTTGTCCTAACATCACTTTGGGGAAAAATCGAAATCGACTATGTTCGTTTAGGACCTGAGGGAGACCTGACTAAGAAAATTGATCTTACTATTCACCCTGATTGTTTACCTTATCTCATCTCCGAGGCAAAAAAGCGTTTACTTAAGCCTCTTAGGCCTATTGACAGAGAACTTTCCTACCAAATTTTGAAGTCACAACAAAAAGATGATCAGGCGACAACTGATTTTTTTCTTACAATTTACCTCTTGGATAATCCCTCCCGAGGTGAATTATTTAATGCTTCATGGAATAAGGTTAAAGAACTAGGCGGTATGGCCCAGAGACGAGAGGCTGTTTTAGCGAAGTTAAAAGAACTTGATCCATTGCCTGACAGTATTTTCTCTTCACTTGATCAAACGAAGAAGAGAGTCCTTTTAAATCACATTAAGACTCACTTTCCTGAATATCTGGATCACTACACCAGTCAGTGTATTAAATTTTTCTCTGGAAAGGGGAGCTTCCCCAACGGTAACCCAACGCTTAATTGCCAAGAGTTCATGAGTACTGATCTGGCACCAGCATTGATCGATCAGTACAAAATTAATAAGTATATTGAGGCGAGAAAAATTTAATCTTTGCTGAGCTTTTCTTGAATTCGCAAAAAAAAAGGGAGCAGCAAGCTACCCCCCTTTTTTTATACATATAAAAGAAATTACTTAAGATGATTAGAAACAAGCTTTGTCATTTCGAACATAGTTACCTGTTTCTTACCGCCAAAAACGGCTTTTAATTTATCATCGGCATTAATTGCACGACGATTTTTAGCATCTTGGAGGTTGTTTTTCTTGATGTATGCCCAAACTTTTTTCATAACTTCAGTGCGAGGAAGAGCAGTAGCACCAACGATTTCAGCAAGCTCTTTAGAAGGGTTAAGCGGCTTCATAAAAGCAGGATTTGGTTTCCGCGGAGCTTTTTTAGCAGTCGCTTTTTTTGGAGCAGCAGCTTTTTTAGCAGTCGCTTTTTTTGGAGCAGCAGCTTTTTTAGCAGTCGCTTTTTTTGGAGCAGCAGCTTTTTTAGTTGTTTTCTTGGCCATAAAAAAATCCTCCGTCTAAAATGGGAAAACTACGTTCCCTTTGGTTTGTATGTTGGCACTTATAAAACTTTTACCCATTCAATAATATTATTGTTAATCCCAAAAGCATTACCTGTTCGCTTATAACCGTGGCTCTCATTGAGAGCAATCATCCTAAAGTTATCAGATGGACAATAGTTTACAACTTTGCGTATATGCTGCTTTTTCGCTTCTTCCTCATAGAAGTTTTTTATTTTATGAGAAAATCCATTTCCCTGAAATGCCATTTTTATAGGAGTGTTCTTTGTAAAGAGTGTATCCGCTTCTTTTCTCATTAAAACTGCAGCAACGATTTCGTCATCTGTCATGACAGAGAAAAGTTTCCAACCAGTTTTAACTTCTTTTTTTATATTGTCCAAGGTCCAAGAGAAATCCTGAGTGTCGGTAAAAGCCTGAATATCAAAGCGAGAGAGGTTAACGACTTCTTCTTCTTTCTTGGCTTCTTTAAAGATGAGTGACTTTATTTCTTCCATTTTCTGCTTTTTTAAATAATTGTCCTAAAAACTCTTCTTGTATTGTAGCGATAAAAAAATCAATTTATCAAATATATTTTTTTAGTACTCAGGGATGAAGTTTAAGCTCTCCTCTCTGAAGACGAATACACCTCTTTCATGTAACTTCTCAAAGAGCACCTTCTCCCGCTGAGATTCATAGGGAGCACTGATATAGACCGTAAGATCTTCGACGTCAACTAGCTCCGGCCGGGGCACATTTTCATACAATGTAAGAATCTCGCTGGAGTTCAGGAAAGCCTTTAGTTCTCTTACTCTTTCGGCGAGTTTCAACGACTTAAAAGATCCTTTCTCCGAGGGGAAAACGTATTCTTGACCAGCAGATTGGCGCGGAAAACTCGACAACCAAGAAAGTACTTTCTGAAGGTTATTTTCCTCGATTTCTGTCATCTCAGTGATCGCCAATTCGGAATTTCTGTCTCGTAAAAAGGCTTCACATTCTCTTATTGATAATGAGCCTATCTTAGAAATGGGCCGTCCAATCATAAGAGTGGCCATAGATTCCAAAAGCACTTTCTGAAAATCCTCAAGTTCACCAAAAAATGACAATTTTTTGACAATATCTCCATCAAATTCAACAACTGCCCAAAGAGGGATGCTTCCTGGATACTTTCTCATTTCAGTCGATCGATCTGACTTAATGAACTGAGGTTTCTCCAGAATGTGTTCCGCTCTTTGAGATTTTACTTTTCCCACATTATCCTCCTACTCAGAGAGATCCTAAAAGGCTAAGATAGACTATATGGAATTGCCAAGCACATTGAAAACAATTTACGAGTGGGTAATTCTTGGACCTATGGGCCCCAACCTACCACTTAATCTTCGTAATAAGGCGCAAATGGGTGTTGATGGCGGTGCCCACTTTAGTAATAACTTACTGGCCTGGGTTGGAGACGCTGATTCACTTTCTTTTGCCATCAATGCCGGAGTCGTTTTCAAATTTCCTACCGAGAAAGATGAGTCTGATTTCGCTCTCGCATTGAGCCTCTTCAAAGAATCCAAGGGTTATTTTTTTCATCTCTGGGGTTTTTTGGGTGGTCGAAAAGATCACGAGCTTTTTAATATTGGGGAAGGGCTGCACTTTCTCGATCAACATCCACAATCACAGCTCCACTTTTATAACAATCAAGGTCTTATCTCCTTCATGCTCTTTGGGGCAGGCCTTTGGGAATTTTATCATCAGGGGATTTTTTCCCTCGGCTCTCTGAAAAAAACTTCTGTTAAAATGACGGGTGATTGCCGCTATCCTTTAAATAGTTCCTCCACTTTAAAACCGTTGAGCAGTCAAGGATTGTCAAATGTTGCAAGCGGTAAAATCACTGTTGAAACTGAGGGTCCTCTTTTCATTTACTTTCCGGAGGGGAAATGAGGTCGAATTTTCTTGATTCTTTAAGGGGAATAGCTGTGTTATGGATGATTATCTTCCACACTGCCTATGATCTTAAGATTTTTCAATTTATTGATCTAGATTTTACTCAAGGTTTCTGGTTTTCCTTTCCAAGGGTGATCGCTTTCACATTTCTTTTCTGCGTAGGCCTGTCACTCTATTATACTCACGCATCAGGCATAAAATGGAAATCACTTCAACAACGCACATTTAAATTAGCTTTTTCTGCTGGGGCCGTTAGCCTTGGAACCTATCTTCTATTTCCGACTCAATGGATTTTTTTTGGTACTCTTCACTGTATTTTGATAGGGTCAATCCTGGGAGCGCTGGTTGTCAATCGTAGGACCATCGCTTTTGTCATTTTGATTCTTTTACTGACTCTCCAATATGGATTTGGTCTAGATCTTAAATGGGTCTCAAGAATCATTCATAAACCATCGATGGATTTTATTCCCATCTATCCCTGGTTTTGGACGATAGTTTTAGGGATTTTAACGGGTCCTTATTTGTCAAGAATTAGCTGGTTTATAAAAATGAGACCTCTTCCCTTTTTGAATTATCTTGGACAACACTCGTTACTCATTTATCTCATTCATCAGCCGGTAATTTTTGGGCTTATTTGGGCGTTTTCTAAGCTCTCCTGAGGTGACAGTTTAGGTATTCCATGAGAGCTTAAGCCCCGATGAATACAATCTTAGATTACTACAGAAAAGTTGAACTTTTTTTCGGGAACTTGAAATTTGCTGTTTTTATAATTGTACTTTTTGCCTTGGCACTAGGCTATGGCACTTTCATGGAATCATATCATGGAACCGAATACGCCAATCGACTTGTATACAAGTCATTTTGGTTTATGGGTATTCAGCTAGGGATGTTTCTTTCCATTCTTTTTGCCACACTCATTCGTTTGCCAGTCAAAAAGCACCTCCGTGGCTTTTATGTCATCCATGCGGGTCTAATTATTCTCTTTCTAGGCTCATTTGTCACTTATCAATCAGGAGTCGATGGTACAATCACATTGAGTCCTAATCTCCCAGCGAGACAAATTCAGATTAACGAGGATGAACTAAGGATACAGTTTCCTTCAAAAGGCAAAGAAGTCTCGGTCTACCTCCCCTATACGGCTTCACCGAAAGAGCTTGGATATGATTACGAGGGAATCTCTCTGAAAACCTTTCTTCCATTTGCAGAGAACAAAAAAACCTGGATCCCAGTCAAAGTGGAGGACTCTTTCCAATCCTCATCATCCTACAGCTTATTCAATGATAATTTCGGTGAAGAAATTACTCTTAGTCTCCATCCGCTTTCTGATTTCAATAACACCCAGCAACTAGGCCCATTGAATGTTCACTACATGCCCTCCTCTCTCGCCGATTGCTTTTCAACGAAAACGGTCGATGGTTTTATCATTTGGAATGGCGAAACCTCCGCTTGCTTAGCACCAGGACCTCAAGAAATTAAAAAGAAAAAAGCAATAAGTGGACAAGAACTTATAGAAGTGAGTTTCAATGGCGCACTTGTTTCATTTCTACCTCAAATTTCACCTCTTCCACTCAATGAAAAAAGAGAAATTAACGAGCAATCTCCTTACAGAATATTCAGTAAAAAACTCTTCGAGAAAGGACCTCATCTTTTCTTATTTGGAAACTCGATCGCATTTTTTGACAAGGAAAAGGCGAGATGGGAATCAAAAAAATTCATAGTCGAAGAGGCCCTTTCTCTTCCTTGGATGGGCTTTAGAATCAAGCTCCTCGAGCATAGAACAAACGCCTATCCAACTCTTTCGCCTTCTTATGTGAAGCCAATTCAGGAAAATGGACAGGTTATTACAGGCAATCTAAAAGCGATTGAGGTCATAATAAATAATCAAAGATTTTGGGTAAAATCAAATGAACCAGTTGCCTTTAATCAAAATGGGGAAAAAATCACTTTCGATTTGGGAAAAAAGAACCTTCTTCTTCCTTATGAACTAGTCCTGGATAACTTTAAAATGGACACCGATCCGGGTACTAGTAACCCGGCGAGCTACGAGAGTTTTATAACTCTATTCAAAGGCAACCAGGGATCCAGTAGACATCATGTATATATGAATCATCCTCTCAAATATCAAAATTTTACCTTCTATCAGGCATCCTACTTCCAAACAAGTGAAGGTCCTTTTGGTAGCGTTCTGTCCGTGAACTTTGACCCGGGACGATTCTGGAAATACCTTGGCTCACTCCTATTGGTTATAGGATCTATTTGGCATTTTGTGATAAGAAAACGACCCGTTTCAAAACCAGGAGAAATACGTGTTTAAGCTCTTGTTGTTAATTATCTTTTCTTTGGGTCTTTCCCACGCTCAGGGCCCCTTAAACTTCTGTACCAATGATTTAGATACGTTCCCTGTTCTTGCCGGTGGACGAGAAAAACCTCTATTTGTCTTGGCGACCGAGACAATCAAATACATGACCGGAAGTGATAAGGTTGGAAATTTCTCTGCTACTGAAGCATTTTGCAAACTCTCCCTAAAAGCTTTTGGAATGCCTATTGAATTACCTGTCCAGATTAAGGTTGATCATGTCGATGTGAGAAAAACTCTTGGTCTTTCTGACGATCAGGTAGGTATTTCTGCGAATGAGCTTATGACAAAGACCTCGCTGATTGAGCAAGAAATCAACCGCAATAAGGAAAATAACGGATACAAGAAAGAACTCATTAAGGTCAAGGGTAGACTCTCAACCTACAGCGCTATAGTCTCCGCCAGAGCGTGGACGGTTCCCGTAAAAGAGGGAAGTAAGATATCATTCATTCCAATGGCCGACTTCCTAACTGAATCTAGATTGAGTGATGTCGGGAACAAAGAAAGCGACCCCGTTTCTTATCTGTTTCAAAAGGCAAAGTCTGATTATCTAACCGTTAATGGAGACAGGTACCTGCTAGAACTCCGCTACTACAAATGGAATTTTTTCTCTTGGGCTCTTCTAAGCTCTCTTGTCTCGATTATGCTTTTTGTCCTTATCAAGCATAGATTACCCGGGACAGTTCTCACCACGCTTTCCCTCTTGCTTCAATTGACCGCTATAACCTTTCGAGTCCTGATTTCTGGTCGTGCACCAATTACCAATATGTATGAAACGGTGATGTTTTCAGGACTAGGCGCCCTGATGATTGGAATTGTCATTTACATCATTAGAAGAGATATTTTATTTGTTCTTGCAGGACTTGCCTGCAACATCCTTTCACTCACAATGATGAAATTTGCTAATGGCATGCTGGATGAAGGCATCTCTCCCTTGGTTCCTGTCTTGCGAGATAACTTCTGGCTTTCGACCCATGTGTCTACTGTTATACTCTCCTATGCCGCACTTGCCCTCTCCTGGCTTTTGGCAAACTCCTTACTTTTGAAAGCAAAAATCAAAGGAGTAACCCCTGAAAATTATCGTTATGAGGTAGACCTTATTTATACCTGCATTAAGTTCGGAGTAGTTCTTTTATCTACAGGGGTAATTCTCGGCGGTGTTTGGGCCGATTACTCTTGGGGCAGATTTTGGGGTTGGGATCCTAAAGAGACTTGGTCCCTCATCGTCTTACTAGTATATATGGCGATACTGCACGGGAAGTACACATCATGGATTACACCGGAACGCTTCGCTCCTCTTGTGGCCGGAGCCTTCATGAGTGTCATGATGGCATGGTTCGGAGTAAATTACATACTTGCTAGCGGACTTCATTCCTATGGATTCTCTGAAGGTGGGGCTGTTTTTCTAGGTTCATTCTTCCTAATTCAAATTCTTATTTTAGCTATTACTGGATCAGTAAAAAGGAAGGCCACAAGTTAAAACTTGCGGCCTTGAAAGTTTAACGTACTATATAAAAATTTGCTCTTTGATCGTAAATTCGATCAATCATTTGATTGTTACCGGTCATTTCAAAATACCCAACAAGCGCGCCCTCTGTACGGACCTGCTGAACATAGAAAGATTTAATAAAGTCATCAATACTCCCTTTGATCCATGAAGGCATGCGTATGAAGCCGATTGCAATTCCTCCAAGATTCAAAAGCGCACGATTCCTTTTAATACGTTTAGGATCTGCGTAGTCAAAGGCAAGGGCCGGTTTTGATGAATACGAATGAGAAGAATGATGAAGGTGATAAATCTTTTTTGATCCTCCTTCCGTAACTTCAACAAAACCATAGTTTAACTTTCGAATATTCTGGAAGGACACCGGAGATAAAGGGCCCGACCACTCGCGAATTCGAGTGTTTCCAGCACGAACGATACGATAAAAACTATTCATGCCGTAATTAAGCCAGTCAGAAGCCGCACGGTTTGATTCAAAAAAGTTAAAATCATCAATTCGATATTCAAAAATGGAAGAAATAGATCGATCAACTTCTTCCTTCGTTAGGCCCAACTTCGTTTCAGGAACAGCTTCAAAGTAGTGAAGAAGCATACTATGGTGAAAATGACGTTGCTCTAGCATCATATCGTGAACGCGTACGATGACAAAAGTGGCAATATTCAAAATCGGGACACTGGAAAAGCGCTTCTGTGCCTCTCGAAGGGCCCATTCAACAACTCTATAAGTTACGTTTCTTTTATAAAAGAACCTTGGATCTTCAAGATTGGCCACAATTGTCGGGTCAATAAATTGAAAGGCTTCTTGAAGTCGAGATTGAAACTCCGTCCAAAAGTTCTTGTTATCAACTCCAGTGAAGGCTTCTTCTATATTAATATTAGGGATGTTCATAAGAGCATCCTTTAATTTTCGACCCTCATAGGACCAGGCAGCATCTTTTTCATAAAGTCCAACACCAATGTCTCCCAAAAGAGCATCAATATCAGCTTCTTTCTCGCTCGCGCCAAGAGTCGTAAAGGAGTACTGCTCCTTGATGAGATCATTTTTAATCTGATCAATAAATGGTTTTACGGAGAATTGGGAAACCACCTTTTTAAGCTTTATTACGACTACTTTACCCTGATCATTTCTTACGATCTTAAATCTATCGTTGAATCCTTTAATCGACTGATCTTGAGCAAAAGTTGTCAGTGAAAGCATCACTCCGAAAAAGAGAGCAATGATTTGGGACATAAGAATCCTCCTTAATTGATGACTAAACCTTCCAAGTTGGTTTATGACTAGTGGTTTATCGTACCTAGAGTTACAAGTCATAGACAATCTCTTGCACGATTAGAGAGGATTAGAAAGTTCTGTTATTTTCTTACAAGCTTTAGCTAGGGGGCAGGCGAGGAAGGGACACCTTTTTAGTCGGCTATTGTTTATTGCAAGTTAATATAAACCCTGCCCCCCCCCTATTAACCTATTCATTTGAGACTCCCTCACTTTTTAATGATTGAAGAAGCTTCGACTGCCGAGGACTCTGAGATTTTAACTTTTCGATGATTAAGACTGCGAGTATGCCACGAGCGAAAACTTTTTATTTTTTTGATAATATCAGATCGTTGAATTGTAAGTTCATTATATATGGACTCACATAAAACTCCCCGATTATAGGATGCATCATGGATGTAGTTACTACCAGTGTGTCCCCAATTAATGCCGATGACATAACCACGCTCGTTGAATATGGGAGCTCCGGAAGACCCCCCCAGGGTTGGCACATAATGATAAAACTCTCCGTTATGAATATGGATTCCCTTTCCTGTAGAGGCCTGAATTCCAAGACCGGCGGCATTCCCAATATGGAGTAATGAAATGTCTTTATCTGATTTTACATTTCGAACAAGGCGATGTGGCCGCAGCTCATTGCCTAGAGAGTAACCGCTTAGTAATTTTTTCATTTTAACAACACAGTAGTCATAGCGGGGGCTACAGAAAAGCACTTTTTCACAAAGCACTCTTTCTTCTCGATGATTGAGCTTTATTGAAAATTTTCCACAAGGCCAGTGTCGGTCTTGGGGCCTCACCCCAATGACATGACGATTTGTCAAAACAATGTCGCTTCCGACAAGAAAAGCCGTGCCGACATTTGTGCCAGTACCCGTCGTTGCCTCAAAAACTGATTGTCCTAGAAGCTGTTTATCTTCAAACTCTTCTATTTCAACTTCATTAAAATAACCGTCTCTAAAAACTCTAGCACCCATGGTTTCGCCATTGGTAATCTCAATAACCGGGCCGGTCACCTTTACTAGACCTTCCTCTTCAATAACCTGATGACCTTTGAAAAGGTAATGAAGACCAGCTAAACTTCTTGATGGAATAATAGTCCAGGAGCTGGCAAGTCCACGATACCCGCCAAGCCTCTCCTCAATCTTTACAGGAAAAAAACTAATAAAAATGAAGAGAAAAGTGACCTTGTTCTTCATATGCATTAAATCGGTCAGTATGCATGTTTTTTTTAGTTAAGTTGAAATAGAAGGCAAATATCTGATCTACCAGAGGAACTGTCGACTAAAGTTATCCGGAATCTCTTTAACTCTCTGATCAACCGCCAGAGTCTCTAAAACCTTATCCCAAAGAATTTGTCTCGTTTTCAAGGAGTTGATTCCTGCCCTTATCGCCAAATCGTAAAGCTCAGATTCATTACCCACTAAATGAGAAAGCGCCTTTTGGGCCAATGGCCCATGCTCACCAGAGTCCACTTCAATGTGTCGCTCTAGGTAATAAAGAAAAGTGGGAGCAGAAACCTTCTCTTTTTTTAAGGTATTAACAATTGATTGAAACATGTCAGGAATAAGCTTTTCACGACCAAAGAAAAAGCTCGCCGCCACTTCTACAACATGTCCCTCCTGAGCAACTTTTAAATTAGACTCTACAAACTGCCTAGCACCATCAGGGATCAAGTTGAGATCGTCATTTCTTAAAAAGCTCCTGATGGGAGCAGTATCCGCGCCAACTTCTTCCATTCCTCTTAAATAAAGGTCAAAATGAGAGATTGCTTTCCCGGAGGGGTCGAGGTCAGACTCCTCTCCAAGAACAATTTGATTTATTAAACGCACCATTTCTGCCGGGTAAGGAGAGGGTTTCCAAGGTACCGAGACTGTCGTTAGTCGAATCTGCAGTGACTTGAGAAGGCTCATAAAATCCCATACAGCAAAAACATGGTAACTCATGAAATGACGAATGGACTCTATAGAAGTCAACGTTTTATAGATCGGATGACTGGTGAGTTCTAGCTGCTTATCTTGAATAATTTTATTCATGATAAGAAGCTATCTTAAAATCAGTAGAATGATAAGCTTGTTCTACTCTTGTCTTAGTTTCTGAGGTCTTTGCCCGAACGGAAGGCCTTGATCGTGGTCGGAATTCCAGCGATCCGTAATGAGTTCCTGGCGCTCAACTCTGTAAAATAACAATGATTCGTCCAGCTCATTAATTTTTCTGTTGAGTTCGTTTTGTAGAACTAATCGCTCTTGCTTAAGTGTAATCATATCATCGAGCGCCTTTCTTTTTTGACGCTGTAGCCGGTTAATTTCTTCGTCGTAATCAGCTGCTGTTTTGACCTTCTGCTGATCGAAAGTCCACAGAAAATGATTGATATCGTTAAGTTGTTTTAAAAAATCTTCCTTTCTCAGGATGAGTTGCTCTCTGTATCTACTTGCTTCAAAGACCCTTTGACCGAGGATTTTGGAATAAAAATTAAGAACTGTTCCACGCTTGAAATATTGATCTTTCGGGAAACACGGATTTAGGCTTTCCACAAAAATCGTGAAATGGAAATCTTCAGTAGTTCTCACAAATGCCCTACAGTAGTCTTTGTTATCTTTCAAATTGATCTTGAACAACACCTCGTCACCAGAACGAAAGAACTTCGAGTTATTATTTTCCACTTGAATTTTAAAAACCCGCTCGGAATCGCTTTTATCCGAAACTCTCCCGGTGAATCTTTCATAGTCCACTTTAGGATCAATGGCGCCTCTGTTATCAGGAAGTAAAACACCTTCATTTGGAAGGTTAGGAACTAGCACTAAGGCCAGGATGGGCCTGGTCAGTAAAAAAAAGTAGAAGCAAAAGTGGCCAAACTTTTTCATGCTTTCTATTATCAATCAGAATTCAAAGAAACTCAAAATCGTTTATAACCGACAAATCATGGAGACTATTATGGAATTTTTCATCGACACTGGTGATATCAATGAAATCAAGACGGCCTACGTCTGGGGATTCGTTGATGGTGTGACGACCAACCCTAGCTTGGTGGCCAAGACCGGAAAAAATCAACAAGAACTCATAAAGGAGATCTCTGAAATTGTTGATGGCCCAATTTCGGCCGAAGTCATCTCACTTGATGCTCCAGGCATGATCAAAGAAGGGACAGAACTGGCCAAAATTCATAAGAATGTTGTTATAAAACTTCCTATGACCAAAGATGGAATGATTGCTTGCAAACACTTTTCAAAGCATGGGATTAAAACTAATGTGACGTTGATTTTTTCCGCAAATCAGGCACTTCTTGCTGCTAAAAATGGTGCCACCTATGTTTCTCCATTTGTGGGCCGACTTGATGATGTTGGCCAAACGGGGATGGATCTCATCCATGAAATTAGAGCCATTTTTAACAACTATGGATTTGAAACGAAAATTTTGGCGGCTTCCCTTCGGCATTCAACCCACGTGAAAGACTGCGCTCTGGCCGGTGCAGATACCGCCACATTGCCTTTTAAAGTAATTGAGGGTTTATTTAGTCATCCGTTAACTAAAAATGGTTTAGACCAATTTCTTGCTGATCACGCTAAGGCCCAAAAATAAACTCAACCATATAAACTCATTTTTGCCTCAATTTGACCGATATAAAAAATAGGTTTGAATTTGAGGCAAAATGAGAATTCTGCTTTCTTCACTGTTAATCATAATATCAGTTGCCTGTACTCCTTCTAAAACGGAGGACAAGGTTACTAGTTCCGGCAATATTAGCACCACGGCCCCCTACATATGGTCGACTTATTCTTTTCCCAGAAATTTAAAAATTTCTCAAGAATTTAGTGAATCCGAGGTTTCTGCTGTAAAGGCCATGTCAACTGCTTGGGAGGCAGCAACTTTAAATAAAAAAGACTTTTTTATCGATACTGACAGGACCCCGGAAATTTCACGCAAAGACCTAGATCTTGATGCCCTGGGAGATGATGGAGTGAACGGCATCTATAAAATAACCCACTGGCCCCTCAGTTTGAGCGGAAGTGCATTGGCCGTCACCCAGATTTTCGGTCGACGTTATAATATTGGTCTTAGTAATGAATACGTTCGGATTGAACATGCAGATATTCTGGTTAACGAAAATCTCTACGACTTCAGATTAGATGATTCTAAGTCTAGCAGCTCCTTTGACTTTAGAACTGTTGTTCTCCACGAAATGGGACACTTTCTGGGCCTATCACATAAGTACGGAAACACTGTTATGATTCCAAATGTAAACCCGCTCTCCGTAAACCGTACTCCAACGACTGTCGATGCTGGAGATCTTGCTCAAAAGTACGGCATTCTTCTGGGCAGTGGAGGAGTCGCAGCGATGGTGGCCAGGCCACTTGAATATAAAAGTTCGCCAGGTGATGAAGGTCAAAAGGTCAAAATTTTAATTGAACTCAGGGCAGATGGGGAATGTGTTCACAAAGAAGACGGCGCCCTGATTGGACGCCATCATCTCTAAATTAACTAAAGATACTTTTGTAATTCTTGTAGAGTCATTTTACGATGAATCTGCTGTCCTTTAAGGGAAGTCTCTTGGAATTGATTCTGGCCTCCGAAAGTGTACTTTTTAAAATCCATCTCAATTGCAACGCCGTAAAACGATGTCATTTCCTTAATGAACTCTTCTACAGAAAGAGGAGAAAATTTTTTCTTATCTACTAAGTACCGCATGAACGGTTTAAGGCCACCTTTGCTCTTGAGTTTTCCGTCAAGGAAACTCATAAATCGCTCACCGAAATTATAGGCTGCAGCATCAGTCGTTCGAGTGTAGTATGGATGATTGGACATGCGGCTAGTGCCAATTAATGAAAGAAGGCTTCGATAACCGTAGTCTCTCCAGCTCGCTAAAGCCTCATCTATCCAGCCTGCATTGCCGTTTGCAGGCATAACTCCTCTTGCAAAATAAGAGTGAAAAAGCTCATGCCCCAGAGCTGAGCTACTAGTAATCGTAGCTCCACAGTACTCCATTCCTCCACTGCCGGCGTTGTATATTGTAAGACTAGGGTGAGGCCAGGCTCCGTAATCCCCTTCCAACTCATGAAAAACTTCTATCGCCTTATCGCGAAGTACTTGAAGACCCATTAGGCCCCCACTTAAGAACGACTTACTAATATAAACGACCGCCGGAATCTCTCTTCCGTCTATTGACTTAAGCGAAAACTTCAACTCTTCAGTCGCCCCAAATGGAACGGTATGGAAAAAAATTGAGGAGGCATTGAAATGATCAGGATAGGTAATTTTATAAATCGTTTTACCCTTAACTTGTTTTTCTTGAATATGCCCATTGGTGTAAATTTTTTGAGCGACTTTATTCCCCTCAAAGGTCAAGTGAAAACTCATCTTCACCTGGTCATACTCAAGATTGGCAGGCATGTACCTTTCTAAAAATTTTCGCTCATCAAGATCTGAGGTCCAAAAAGCACTCCTAACTCCTCCATTTCTAAATTCAACGAGAGTCTTAAGAGGCACTGTAATCACTGCCACATGACTACCTACACCAACTTGCCCAAACATAATCCTTAGAGTTGTCTCTCTAGATGGAGTACTGACCTCTTTGGCCTCAACGCTATTTCCATTTAGGACAACCGAAGAAGGAGCTTCTACTGAATCAAAAACGGGAAGCCCAGCCTCTGGTGCATCGAATTTGATGGTGGCCTCAACAGAGGCTGCTCGTTTTTCAGCATTGTAAGTAATTTTGTAATTTGCTTCAGTAAAATCGACAAAGACTGCTTTACCAAATTTTGTCTCAAAGGACTTCGGGCGATGTAATAAACTATTTCCATGACCAAGAGCGTTGCCGACAAGAAAAAGGGCAATAAGAAGTGCCTTCATGATTTATCTCCCTAAAGATATAAAGAGAAATAAAATCAAAATGATC
>JBEIFX010000036.1:0-23063 GCA_040382195.1 Halobacteriovoraceae bacterium
AAAACCACCTAATGCAGCAAGACCTGAGAGAACATAGAGTGGGAAAGTCATCAAAAAGGGAGACTCATGAAGGTGGTGCTTCACCTCATGGGAAAGGCGCTCGTTTCCATAAAAAGTAAGACTCATCATTCGGCCTGTATAGAAAGCAGTCAAACAAGCGGTAGTAACACCAATGATGAAAAGATAGGAAACTCCACCAGGAAGAGCGATTGTTGAGTAAAGAATTTCGTCTTTTGAAAAAAAACCAGAAAAGAAAGGGATTCCAGAAATAGCGAGAGAACCAATGAGCATAGTGAAATGTGTGTGTGGAAGGTACTTCTTAAGGCCTCCCATTTTCGTCATATCTTGTTCACCACTGCAAGCGTGAATCACCGACCCAGAGCCAAGGAATAAAAGGGCCTTAAAAAAAGCATGTGTCATTAGGTGGAAAACAGCTGTTTGATACGCACCAACACCACAAGCAAGGAACATAAAACCAAGCTGAGAAACAGTTGAATAGGCCAAAACCTTCTTGATATCTGTCTGAGCAATCGCAATAGAACCGGCAAAAATCGCGGTGATGGCACCTGTATGGGCAATAACTGAAAGAGCTAGTTCAGAAAGCTCAAAAAGAGGAGATAAGCGGGCAATCATATAAACACCAGCAGTTACCATCGTTGCTGCGTGAATGAGGGCCGAAACAGGAGTTGGACCACTCATGGCATCCGGAAGCCAAACGAAAAGTGGGATCTGCGCCGATTTCCCTGTGGCACCCACAAAAAGCGAAAGACAGATGAAAGAGACTGAAGGGGCTAGCTTTAAAGCAATTTCAGGAGTCTTTACAAGAGAATTAATCTCGCTGAAGTTTAGTGTTCCTAATTCTCTAAAAAGAAGAAACATACCAATCAAAAAACCAAGGTCCCCAATCCTGTTAACGATAAAGGCTTTTTTACCAGCATCGGCTTTAGGAGTATCTGTGTACCAAAATCCAATCAAAAGGTAGGAACAGAGACCAACTCCTTCCCAACCAAAGAAAAGAAGTGGCAGGTTATTACCCATGACAAGAAGAAGCATGTTAAAGCAAAAAAGGTTAAGGTAAGAGAAATACCTCCCAACACACTCCTCGTCGTGCATGTAGCTTGTACTATAAAGATGAATGAGTGTACCGATACCCGTAATAATGAGAACAAGAATACCTGAGAGCTTATCAATTTTAAGCTCGAAAGGAATACTTAACCCACCAAAATTAAACCAATCAAAGCAGGCAGTCAGTAAAGAGGGAGTCACAGAATCTTGCTTAAGAAGATCGAAAAAAGCTACACCACCAAGAAAAAAGCTTACTCCGATGAAAAGTGTTGCAACACCGCCAGCAATATTCGCCGGTGTCTTAGCAAAGCCCTTATAAAAAAGAGGTAGCACGACTCCATTGATAAGAAATCCAATAAAGGGAGAGATTAAAATAAGAAGCGGTAATACTGAATTAGAGGTTTCCACGTCATTATCCTTTAAGTGTTTTTGCGGCCTGGGTCTTAATAGAACCGAAATTGCGATAAAGATTCACCACAATAGAGAGACCAATCGCCGACTCTGCTGCTGCAATCGTAATAATAAAAAAGACCTGAATCTGACCATCGATCATGCTTAATGAATTAGAAAATGAGACCAGGGACAGATTGGCCGCGTTTAATAGAAGCTCGATGCCTAACAACACCATGATCGTGTCTCTACGTAGAAGAACAACGAGTATACCCATTGTAAAAAGGAAAGCTGCCAGGATCTGAATCAACATGTAATTTGTCATAATTTATACCTTAATCAACCTTTCTCTTCGCCAGAACCACGGCCCCAACGATTGCCACTAAAAGGGCCAGTGAAATAACCTCGAAAGAGACGTAGAACTGTGAGAATAAAGCATGAGAGAGGACTTTAGAATTCCCTCCCAAACTATTAATGGTCTCAGCATTGAAAAGACCTTGAGTCGGAGAAGATGCGCCATTATCTAATGACTGGCTTAAGCTGTAAGCAAGAAAACCGAAGACGGAAAGTGCAAGAGCAATCACAGAAAAAAAGAGCACAGGTTTTTGACTGTGATCTTTGGATTCTTGATTCAAATTGAGGAGCATAATGGAAAAAATAAAGAGAACCATAATGGCACCCGCATAAACAACAAGCTGAATGGTCGCGATAAGATGCTCACCGATAAGGCCATAGATTCCGGCCGACATCACGAGCACTCCCAAAAGACAAAGTGCCGAAGTGATAGGGTTTTTTGCAAAGACCATTGTCACGGCCAGAAGAGCACAAATCACACTCAGAATTAAAATTGAGATGCTCATTTTTTATCTCCCTTGGGCTTTTCATGCCTTCCGTTCATGTCACGCTTTAAGTGATTCAAGTCAAAAATCGCTTCATCACGACTTGAAGTAGCCATTTCATAATTGGTAGATAATTTAATAGCATCTTTTGGACAGGCTTCTTCACAAAATCCACAGAAACAACATCTGAGAAGATCGATGTCAAAGCTTGCAGGTTTCTTTTCTTTAGCGACACCGTACTCATTTTGATCATCATCTCTCTCTTCAGCAACGATATGAATGCATTCAGCTGGGCATACGGTTTCGCACAGAAAACATGCCGTACAGTTTTCAGTTTTGTTTTTATCCACTGAAATAAAATGAGCACCTCTAAAACGATCAGAATACTCTCTCTTTTTTTCAGGATACAAAATTGTATCATGCTGTCTTAAAAAGAAGCCTCTGAAGAAGCGCTTGATTGTTATTTTCATACCTACGAGGATCGCCGGTAAATAGGCTTTTTCCTTGGCAGTGTACTTTTTAGAAACGTTTATAGTTCCCACAATGACCTTCCTACTGGTTAAAGAAGTAGACCGCGATGGTCACTACTACGAGGTTAATAAGAGAAATCGGGAAAAGGATTTTCCATCCTAAATCCATTAATTGGTCAAAACGGAATCGAGGAAGAGTCCATCTGATCCAAACAAAAACAAACATAAAGAAGGCAACTTTAGAGGCGAGACTTAAGAACTCGAAAACAGCCCTTGTATTCTGGAGACCAACTTCACCGAATGAAAAATGATTTCCAATAGCTTCGATCAGAATACTCATTCCAGGAAGAAGAGAATAACCTCCAAAGAAAAGAGTCGCAAGTAAGGCAGAGGCCATAATCATCGCCACATACTCGGCCATAAAGAAAAGGGCAAACTTCATCGCACCATATTCCAGATGGTACCCAGCAACGATTTCCGACTCACCTTCGGCAAGGTCGAAAGGAAGGCGGTTCGTTTCAGCGAAAATCGAAATCCAGAATATCAATGCCCCAATAGGGTTGATGAGAGCACCCCATGAATGCTTTGCTTGCCAAGTGACCATATCGTGGGGATTAAAACTCCCATAGACGATGAGCATTGAGAGAAGAGCAAGGCCCATAGAAATCTCATAAGAAACAATTTGGGAAGATCCACGAAGGGCACCAAGGACGGTATATTTATTTCGAGACGCCCATCCAGCAAGAATGATGGGGTAGACTTCCAAACCAGCAAATGCCAGAAGAAATAAAACACCAGAATCCATAGGAGCGATCTGTAGAATAATATTTTTACCTTCTACAACGGCAGAGCTTCCAAATGGAATGACCGAAAGAGCACACAAGGGAGCAATGAGTGCCATTAAGGGAGCAAAATAGTAGAAAAATTTATTAGCATTACCTGGCATGAAGTCCTCTTTAAAGATGAACTTGATCACGTCAGCGAGCGGTTGGAGTAAACCAAAAGGACCAACACGGTTCGGGCCAACCCTCCCCTGCATCCAAGCAGCTCCACGACGCTCGAACCAAACCATGATAGGAACAACACCCAAGCAGACACCTACCACAAAAAGAATCTTCACTATCAATTGTATAAAATCAAAATATTCCATAATACCAACTTCAGTTTAGTGTCTTAAGAACTTCAGCAACTTGATGAACACTTAGGGCGCCGCCTTTGTGGGCGATTGCTGGGTGGAATTTCTGAACAATGCCGTCGGTGTTTTTAAAACTTCCCGCCTTCTCAATAGTCGCTAATCCAGCTATGACGCCAACGATATTTTTAGTCGGAAGAGCTTTGACTTCATCAGAGTTCCATACACCCCAGAGGATGACCTTTTGGTCTGCCTTCATATGAGGGATACCTGCGCGTCCGTTTCTAAAGAGCACGACGACATCGGCGCCAACCTCACCATTTGGAAGTGCAACGAGCCCCTCTTCTTCAATCCCTTTAGTGTTAGGTGTCTTATCCTTCATACGAAGGAGGTGATCTAATTTAATGTCATCCTTAGAGGTCGCAACACCTTGAGTGCCATTGAAGTAATAAACCTGCATCGGCTTCCCAAGGAGTCCTGGAATTTTATCTTTTAAAAGTGCGGCTTCTTCTCGAGTCGCATCAGTCCCAATGACCAGCTGAATAGAACCAGCCGTAGAAAGTTGTTTCTTTACTTCTGTCAAAGTTGTCTGGATACTCGTCGAATGAAGTTCCCCATTGTGCTTGAGGAGTGGCGAAATGATTCTTTGTGGGTTCATTAAATCATTGTAGGAAAGTCTTCCCTCATCACACATCCAGTGGCCGTTCACCATTTCATTGTGGATAGGGACATAACGGTAGACGACTTCCGCATCCGAATGAACCTCAATATTACAGCCTTTTGAACACCGGTCACAGATAGAAGGCTTTTTAGTCAAAAACCATGAGCGTTTCTGAAATCTGAAATCATTCATCGTGAGAGCACCAACCGGGCAGAAGTCTGTTAGACATCCTTGGTAGTCGTTAAAGAGTCCACGCTCATCGGCGACATCAAGTTCCTTGTGCCAGCCACGGTTAACCATCACAAGGTCATTAGTTTTGGTAACATCATCGGTGAAACGAACACATCTCTCACAGTGAACACAACGGTTCATGTTCAACGTCACTTTATCAGAGAGCTTCTTCGTCGTCGCGTTCTCAAAAACACGCTTATCTTCCTTGAAATTTGATTCTGCAGGACCATATTCAAAGTTGTAATTCTGAAGGCTACACTCCCCTGCTTTATCACAAACTGGACAATCAAGAGGATGGTTGGTCAAAAGAAAATCCATCACACCTGTTCGAGACTTCATCACTTTCTCGGATTTTGTGTGAACAACCATGCCATCTGCGGCGGGTGTTGAACAAGAGGTCATGAGCTTTGGCGCTTTTTCCACTTCCACTGTGCACATCCGACAAGTTCCTGCGATAGGCATTCCTGGGTGGTAGCAGTAACGAGGAATCTCCTCGTGAACTTTATAGCGTTCAGCAACTTCCATAATAGTATCGCCTAGCCTGAACTCATAAGTTTTGCCATCGATTGTCACCTTCGGAAGAGGTTTAGCATCGGGCTCGGCACTTGACTGAACTGGCTTCTTAGCAGAGGCGTAGTTCAAATCGATTTTAGGTTTTTTAATTTCGTATTCTTTTGTATTAGACATGGGCACCTTCAAGTTTATGAGAAACTGATTCCTCTTTGCCCAATCCCTTCAATCCACCTTTAGAGACAAGTTCTTCAAACTCGCCACGGAACTTACGGACTGAGGAAAGAGCTGGACCAGTCACTGCATCCGCGAAAGCGCAGATCGTTTGACCCGCCATATTTCCACAAATTTTAGCAATGTAATCAAGATCATCTTGAGTCCCACCGCCATCAAGAATCCGTTTAAACATTCGGGCGAGCCAGTGTGAGCCTTCTCTACATTGAGAACATTGTCCGCAAGACTCGTGTTCATAGAACTTAAGAAGAGTATAAGTAGCTTCTACAATGTTAACGGAATCATTCATAACGATGAGACCACCAGAGCCCGCCATCGTACCGGCCTTCGCAAGTGAATCGTAGTCAGTTTTGACATCGCACTCTTCTGCTCGAAGCATTGGAGCAGATGCCCCACCTGGAATAACCGCCTTAAGCTTTCCGCCTTTAACTCCTCCGGCAATTTCAATAATCTCATTGATAGAAAGGTTCATGGGAAGTTCGTAAACACCAGGTTTATTCACATGACCTGAAACGCCAATCATACGAGTCCCACCAGAGCGCTCGGTTCCCATTTTGGCGTATTTTTCCCAGCCTTTATCAATAATATAAGGAACCGCCGCAAAAGTTTCTACGTTGTTAACACAAGAAGGCATCCCATAGGCACCAACTTGGGCAGGGAAAGGTGGTTTTAAACGAGGCTCACCACGTTTTCCTTCTAGGGAGTTAAGAAGAGCTGTCTCTTCTCCACAAATATAGGCCCCGGCCCCTTTATAAATGACAAGGTCAAAGTCGAATCCGGATCCTAAGATATTTTTTCCGAGGAAGCCTTTGGCGTAAGCATCATCAATAGCCTTTTGCATGAGCCGGGTCTCTTTAAACCATTCACCTCGAATATAAACAAAACCTTTATTAGAACCGATAGCGTGACCACCGATAATCATCCCCTCGATCATTCTGTGAGGAGTCTTGGTGAAAATGAGACGGTCTTTGAAAGTGCCAGGCTCGCCTTCGTCAGCATTACAAACGAGGTACTTTGGCTTAGGATTACCATTAGCATCCACTGGATTAGGTGGCATAAAGGACCATTTCATTCCGGTAGGAAATCCCGCTCCACCACGGCCACGAAGGTTGGACTTCTTCACTTCATCCACAACTTCGGATGGCTTCATTTTTAAGGCCTTCTCTAAGGCCTTAAAACCATTTTCATTATGGATATAGAATTCAATAGTCTCACAGCCAGCTTTCGTGACATTGGGAGTAATAACTGGTTCAAAATGTTCGTTATTATACATCATGGCCAAACCCCATCTCTTTGAGTGCTTTTTCCAACAACTTTCCCTTCATCAAGATCACGGGAAGCTTTTTCAAGAATGTCTTCCATCATCTTTTCATCAACTTGTTCAAAATAATCTTGATTAATTTGAACGGCAGGAGCTGTCCCACAAGCGGCTAGACACTCCACTTGGGTAAGGGTGAATTTTCCATCTTTGGTCGTTTGTCCGTTATGAATGCCAAGTTTCTTCTCAGCACAAGCAAGAACTTTGTCAGCACCATTCAACCAACAGGAAATATTAGTGCAGATTTGAACATCAACCTTACCAATCGGCTCTAGTCGATACATGGTATAGAAACTGGCAACTTCTCTCACTTTTGAGACGGGAAGATTCAAAAAATCTCCAGCGTCTTTCATATGCTCTTTTGACACCCAACCGTACTCATTTTGGATCTCATGAAGAAGAGGAAGAAGAAGTGCCTGTTCAGTTGGGAACTGATGGCGAATTCCGTTTATCGTGTTTTTAATTCTTTCAGACAACATATGTTCTACTCCTAGCGATCTAATTCGCCGGCAATAATATTCACACTACCAAGGTGGGCAACAGCATCAGGGATTTTACCACCCTTCACAGAGGCTTCGAAATTTTGAAAAAGCATAAATGAAGGAGATTTGACTCTCATTCGCCAAGCTTTTGGACCGCCGCGACTGACGATGTAAAACCCAAGCTCTCCGTTAGGTCCTTCTACACAAGAGAATACCTCCCCTTTGGGGACATCAATTCCTTCCATAAAGATTTTGAAGTGGTGAATAAGAACTTCCATCTTCGTATAAACATCCATTTTTTCAGGAATGCGAACGCGCTTATCATCAACCCAGAGAGGTCCGCCAGGAAGCCTCTTAATACACTGACCAAGAATTTTTGCCGACTGACGCATCTCTTCAAGACGAACCAGGTAGCGGTCATAAACGTCACCGTTCGAACCAACAACCACATCAAAATCTAGTTCAGGGTAAACATAGTAAGGACGGTCACGACGTAAATCATGATCGATACCTGAAGCACGTAATGTTGGACCTGTAATCGAATACTTTAGAGCGTCCTCTTTGCTAATAACTCCTACACCTTTAGTTCGATCAATCCAGATTCTGTTCGAAGTGAGGAGCCCTTCAACTTCCTCCAGCGCCTTAGGAAAATCATTAACAAATTTCTCTAGGCGAGGAATAAATGTTTCAGGGAGGTCATAACTCATTCCCCCAATCCTCGCATAGGTGGTCGTAAGCCTCATGCCACACATGGATTCAATCATGGTGTAGGCCTCTTCACGCCAATGATACAGGAGCCAGAACACCGTCATCGCCCCTAAGTCGAGAGCGTTAATCGCAACACAAATGATGTGGTCAATAATACGAGCAAGCTCCATACACATCACACGAATCCACATGCATCTCTCTGTGACTGAGATGTTCATGAGATTTTCTACCGCCATGGAATAAGCAATATTATTATTCAAAGCAGAGCAGTAATTTAATCGATCAGTATAAACCATCCACTGGTGGTAGGTTTTGTCTTCACCTAACTTCTCAATCGCTCTATGAAGGTAGCCTATTTCACAATTAGCATCTTCAATCGTCTCTCCGTTCACACGACACATAACCCTTAAAGTTCCATGCATCGCCGGATGTGAAGGGCCTAAATTGATAAGAACATTTGGGTTATAAAAATCATTCAAATTCTGGCGTTCATCCAAAGTGTAGCTGGCCATAAATTATTTCTCCCCTTCAGTCTTGTTCTCTACCGGCAAGGGATTCGCTCCCAAATGCAAGGTGATGTTGTTGGCGAAAGGTTCTCTTTGCTTAATCGGGTATTCTTTACGAAGAGGATGACCTGTAAAACGCTCGTCCATGAGAATACGGCGTAAGTTCGGATGACCCTGAAACTTAATGCCGTACATGTCGTACACTTCACGCTCAAGCCAGTTCGCCCCAAGAAAAATGTCAGTAATGGTCTGTGCCTGTTCATTTTCATCAATCAAGCACTTAATGCGAACACGAACTTTAAGTTCAGTAGAATAAAGCTGATAGACTAGAACAAAGCGCTTCTCACCATCTTCCTGATCTTGATTATCGTAAGCGGTAAGATCTGAAAGAAAATCGATCTTCATCGCTGGATCCACCATAAAAGACTTCACAAGGATTTTTGCATCTGCCGGATTACGGGCCCAAATAATCGCTTCGTTCATGGCGTCTGTTTCGATCTTTCTCTCATTGAGATATTTCTCATTTAAACGAGTCAGAACGTCTTCTTGGGATTTTAGAAAAGAAGCTCCAGGAGAAATTGAATTTCCCATTATTTTACCTCCTGTTTAGCCTTCATTTCTTTGACGTAATCAGCTGTGATGGTAAAATCAGACTTGATGTCGCTGATTGATTTACGATAAGACATGGCATTTAAGGCTTCTTCATGGGTAGGGCGCTCAGCAGGTTTGCGGTCCATCCCTTTATCAATTTTATTTTGTAAGTGAAGGATGGCATGGATGAGGCCTTCTGGGATTGGGGGGCAACCAGGCACATAAACATCTACTGGCATAATTTCATCAATTCCTTGAAGAACCGAGTAGGTGTCAAAGATACCGCCTGAAGAAGAGCAGGCCCCCATAGCAATGACCCATTTTGGCTCAAGCATCTGATCATAAATCGTGCGAAGAACAGGTGCCATTTTCGTGGTAATTGTTCCGGCCACAATGAGCATGTCCGCTTGCCTTGGAGAGAATCGAACGACCTCTGCCCCAAATCTAGAAAGATCATAGGTGCTGGAAAGAGTCGACATCATCTCGATGCCACAACAAGAAGTTCCGAATGGCATTGGCCAAAGAGAATTCTTCTGGGCCCATTTTGCGGCTTCACTTAAAAGTGTCGGTAGGAAAAATGAACTTCCATCTTTTGACATAATTGCTCCCTAATCCCAGCTCAATGCCCCTCTTAAACGAAGGTAAGCATACCCTCCCAAAAGAAGCATGAAGAAAAGTCCCATTTCTAAAAGGATCATGGGACCAGATTTTAAATAGGTTTGATAAACGATCGTGAATGGATACATGAAAACCACTTCCACATCGAAAATAAGAAAGATAATACCAATGAGATAATAGCGGACCGAAAATTGTTGGTGAGCATCACCCTGGTACTCTACTCCGCATTCGTAGGTGTCATATTTGGCCTTCGTCACTTGCGCGTTTTTCTTTCCAAATATTTTGTTAATACTAATAATTGCGAAAGCAATCACAACTGCAATGACCATCAGGATGAGTATGGCCAAGTAATTTAATGAACCTTCGATTGAAGTCATAAACACCTTGTGTTAAAATTGGTTAAAGAAATTTAGCACTTACGACTTACAAACTCAATAAAGACATAAGAGATCGGGAAACATAAATATCTGTTCAAAAAATGGCTAAACTGGTTCAACACTTTCCTGACAGTTTTAACTTGTTTTATAAAAAAAAATTGGTTACCTGTAGAAAAAGCAGCCAAAAGAATAGGGATCCCTATACCTAATAATCGTTAGACTTTTGTTTTACGATAGGTCTTAGCATCTTCTTCTCTCACTAGCTGAAAAACATGGCACCTCCAATCTGTTCTCAGATTAAATCAATCGTTTATGAAATATTAAAAAAGTAGATAAAATAGCCAGATATTTGTAGCCAAGTTGCTACTGGTTTTTACAAGCTGCAATGCCCTTGCATTTAAAAGATCCTTTCAGTGAAAAATTCAATTGATTGATTCCTATTATCCAAGTGGTCTGCAGATCCCGTCCTGCCAAATGACCTTTATGATTCTGCTAATAACTAGCTTTAAGGTACTGAGTGATAAATCTGATCAAAAATAGCAACTTTTTGAAAACAAAAAAGATAAGATTTCAGTAGGAGCAGGCTCATGGCAAAAAAACTAGCTAGATTTGGCAAGCCAGGGAGACCTTTGGATATCTTTGACCAATTTACAGATAAGGAGTTGAATGAACACGTTGGTACTGTTAGTTTTATTGGTTTGAGATTGTTAGCTTTAAGCGAAACAAAAAAGCCGGATCACGTCCGGCTTTTTTATTAGAAATTTGGTGGAGATAAGCAGGATCGAACTGCTGACCTCTTGCATGCCATGCAAGCGCTCTCCCAGCTGAGCTATACCCCCTACGATATGAAAACTAAATAGATGACTAATTTATTAAATTCTCTATCTTTGAGCAAGGAATTTTTAAAGACTAAGACTTTCGAAAGTCGTACATTCGGTCTAGCATTTCCCATCCTCATCGGCTTGTTTGTTGTCTGCTCCAGGGCCAGTGGACTTTAGCTGAAGACGTTAGTGACAGATCTTAATTGAAAAAACAAGGGCAACATTTATCTTAACCGTATTCCTACATAAATTCGCCAAATTCGAAATAAAGTTTTATTGAAAGTGATTTTCATTCTATCGCTGTGCGCCAGAGTTCTTCAATACTTTTTCCTTGGAGATTCTTAACTGCTGGGTCTACTCCTAAAGCAATAAGCTCCATAACGGCTTTTTTATTACCGCTTCTCATGAAAAAGAAAAGTATAGACTCTTGATTAAGATCCAAAGCGTTCTCCTTCGCACCTAATTTTATGAGTGCTTTCACGCGAGGAAGGTTAAGTGCTTTAGCAGCTGATAGGAGGGCAGTATCTCCTTGGTTATTATTGACCTCAAGATTAAGACCCTTTTTCGTAAATGCCTTAATCATCATTAGAGATTTAGCGTCGTTTTTACGAGCAAGGTAGTGAGCAATAGTATTCCCAGTGGCATCTTGAAGATTAACTTGAGCACCCTTTGAGACAAGAAAATTTGCAGCGTCCTCCCTACCGGCGATGGCTGCTTTCATAAAGGCGCTTTGCCCGTCCTGAGTATAAAAGTCTATCCACACATTTAGATTGATGATGGATTCCAAGACTTTTAGGTCTTCATTCAGTGCTGCCTCATAAAATGATCTCTGGACTCCTACTTCAGGAATGGCGGTTAAGCGAGTGACATCTTCGCCTCGACACTTATTATCGGCGCAACGGTTAATCTCGATACAACCTTTTTCATAATTTGGAACAAAATCTTCATCACCTCGGACTAGAATACCTTCCACAAAACCCGTTTCAGCATTAAAGACCGCGGATCCAGAGTTCCCCTGAAAAGTGTCTAAATTAGCATTAAAGTAAAAAGGATGTAAGTTTTCTCTGACCTTAGCTCCAATGGCGACCTTAAGAGGAAGACCGGAAGGAGAGCCAATAACAAAAAGCGAAGCATTTTTTTCAATAATTTTATTATTTTGAATCTTCAAGGGAGTTCGACCATTAACTCTTCGGTCTAGCTGAACTAAGGCATAATCTAGTCCCAGGGGAAGTGAAAGATAAGAAGAAATGATTTTCTTACAACTATAAATATTCTGAACATCAATATCCACCCCGGCCTGATTGGTATCTAAATCCACTTCAAAGCCAAACACCCAGCGATAATCTGAACAAAAAGTTGGAAGTTGTGCACAGTGCCCCGCCGTTACAATGAGGTCAGGGGCGATTAGAAAACCACTACACACACTGGGATTTGGTTGATCTACGAACCTTTCACCTTCACAAAAAGTGACTCCTTTCTTGACCATGGCCTTTACTGATGGAGTAATGAGCTTAATATTATTCTGACCACTACCATTGATCTGAGAATCAAGCCACTCTCTAAGAGTTCTCTGATTAAGTGTAGCTTTGCCTGAACGGCGATGATCTAGACTAATATCGTTTTTTGAAACCATTGAAGCAGCTGAGGCGGCGAGTTGCTGCTGGAGTTCAGTTGACCCTCTAACTTCGACCCTCTCATCCTCCCCGTAAATCACTCGCGCCTGAGAAAAAGGGACCAATGTCAAAAAACCAATGAAACTTAATGAGAGAGCACTTTTCATGAAGTCTCCACATAAACCTGTGATCTAAGATTTATAAATGAAAAAAGGACTAAACTGAGATTTATATTAAGCTATGTGTAAAATCTCTCTATTTGACTGGAAGTCCTTAAAAAGCGAAACTTTAAGAACAGGACTAAATGAGGATAAACATGGGAATTTACGTCAATAGAACTCTTAACATGAAGCAGATCGCTGCCATTGGCTTCGATATGGACTACACCCTTGTGAGATACGACTCTGAAGCCTTCGAAGAAATGACCTATAAAGAGATTCAAAAAAAGTTGATTGAGGTTAAGAAATACCCACAAGAGGTGCTTAAGTTAAATTTTGAATATCATAGAGCAATTCGAGGATTAGTTATCGATAAGCCCCATGGAAACGTATTAAAGCTTTCCACTTACAGTAAAGTAAAGCATGCCTACCATGGACTGAAAGAAATGGATTTTAAAACTCAACAGCAAATTTACCAAGGTCTCGTTATTGACCTGAATGATTCTGAACGTTTTTCGATTGTAGACACCACATTCTCTATCTCCTACTGCGTTCTCTACATGCAAATTGTTGACTTAAAAGACAAATATCCTGACCTCAATCTTCCCGACTACAAAACGATTGAGGACGACATCTTAGAGGGTCTAGATACATCCCACCGGGACGGATCTCTCAAGAGTCAGGTTAAAAAAAACGTAAAAAAATTCATCGTCCCTGATCCAATGATAGTTTTTTCTCTCGAACGATTTAAAAAACACGGAAAAAAACTTTGGGTGATTACCAATTCTGACTACGAATATTCAAGGCTCCTCTTGGACTACTCTATAACTCCCTATCTTAAATATCACAAGCACTGGTCTGAGCTCTTTAATCTCGTTGTAACAGCGGCGAGTAAGCCCCGGTTTTTCACAGACAAAATGCCTCTTCTGCAAATCGATCCTGAAACAGGGCTCATGAGAAACCACCATGGAAAGATTGAAGATGGAATTTATCAGGGAGGGAATGCTCTATCCATTCAAAAGAACTCCGGTTTCTCTGGTGAACAGATACTTTACCTGGGAGATCACATTTACGGGGATGTTCTTCAAATCAAGAAAACCTGTAACTGGAGGACGGCATTAGTGATAGATGAGTTAATTGCAGAGATTTCAGCACTTAACAAGAGTGAAGGAATAACACAAGAAATTAATAATCTCATGTCAGAGAAAGTACAGCTGGAACAGAAAATTGATGCCATTTTCGATAAAGAGATTGAAAAAGGAAAAAAGCCTGACAAAGAAAAGATTCAGGAGCACTTTAAAAAAATAGAAAAACTTGATAAACGTATCGGAAAACTCATTCGCGCTCACTCTCAACACTTTAATCCTTTCTGGGGCGAAACCATGAGGGCCGGAGTTGAACCCAGTCGTCTAGCAGGGCAAATAGAAAAGTACGCCTGCATCTATATGTCAAAAATTTCTGACTTTGCTGATTACTCTCCTCGAACTTACTATCGTCCAAAGAAAAAAGTTCTAGCCCATGAGTCTTAAGCAGCCTTGACTTCGAAACGAGCAGCAAGCTGAGAAGCGTTTACGTCGGATTGAACTTTCACATTAACTTTCTTTTTTAAAAAGCGTTCGATTAGATGCTCTAAAGAGGCTTCCCGATAATGATTCAAAAAGTCCACAACGTCAGTGGAAATCCTGCCGGCCACTTGCTTTAGATGGTATTCGGGATAATAACTCACCATTGTTTTATCAAGAACAGAATCTACCTTAATAAGAAAGTCTGACTGAAAAAGAGACTGCTCTTTAGCATACTCCCCAAGAAGTGTTTCAATTGATTGAAGATTATTCCAGCTACGTCCGATGTGATTCCAATAAATGTCATTTTGGCCGAAATTAACAATCCCCTTAATATCGGATAATGATTTTTTTCCGATCTTTATAAAAAAATTTATAAGATCGATGAAGAACTGGAAGCTAATGAGGTTGTCAAAGTCCAGAAAAAATTCGTATTCAATTCCCGTGGAAAGAATAAATTCTTTATTGAGAGGAGGGTGTAACTTTTTTTCAAGATACATGAGAAAGGGATAAATCTCACGCACTTTCTCTGACCTAGACTGTCTGTACTTTTTGGGAATTTTAAACCCAAGTGAAACTTGATCGTTGTTGAATTTTACCTTCGAGAGACGATCAATAACACCTTTTTCAAGAGTTTCGGGTGGTATCGATGTGAAACGAGAGAATAAAAACCATTGAGGAGCAGAAGGGACCAAAAGATTATGTTCCATCTTAGAAAGAGCACTTTGAGAACAACCGATCGCCTCTGCAACATCGGCTTGATTAAGCTTTTTAAACTTTCTTGCTGCTTTCATAAGTTGACCCAATTGAGATAGTGATTCATCCATAAATTAATCCTTAACTTGATGAAGCCAGCGCTCCAGAACCTCCCCCATTCTCTCTCTCTCTGGAATCAGTTGTAAACTTGATGTCACTTGAGCAATATCTTCGAATGATTTGAATCCGATCAAAGAGGTCGATACGCCAAAATAATGGATGCTAAAGTGGAGACAAAATGACTGAAGAGATAAGTTATAATCGGAAAGAATGTTTTTGAGTTTTTGAGTGCGCTCAATTTTTAAAAGGACTTCCTTTTTTTTCCACCATGGTGCCCAAGATCGACAATCTTCTTTAGGAAACTTGCGATTACTACTGACTCGACCCGTGAGGATTCCTTTATCAAAAGTTCCCCATCCCATCGTAAACTTTTTCCGCCACTCTTGTCCAAGGCGTAGAAATGCTTCTTGATTAAATAAATTAAGTTCAGATTGAAGAGCATCAATTCGACAGATTTCTTCTGCCTTGTTAAAGTCCTCAAGGTTAGTGTTACAAAGGCCGATGTGCTTGATTTTTCCCTCATCTTGAGAGCGTTTTAAAACTTCAAGAGGTACTCGAATGTCCACTCTCGAATCTGGCCAATGAATCATGTAAATATCTATCAATTCACGGTTAAGACGCTTTAAACTTTCTTCAATCATTTTCTGTGTCACTTTACGGGAGTTTGTCATATTAACTCGCTTAGAATGATGCCAATCAACACCAGACTTTGAAATAACCATTGCCTCCTGAGGCAAATACCTGCCTAGCCTTTCTTCTGAAAGACCAAAACCATAAATAGGGGCCGTGTCAAAAAGTGATATCCCTCTCTCCCAGGCGCAAAGGATGAGGTTTTCAGCTTCTTTTTCACTCATAGGCCCAAAACCGTAACCACCACCTTCACCACTTAAGGAAGCTCCTCCAAAAGTAATCACCGGCAAAGGCTTTGAAAAAGCATCATTCTCCCGATAGATCATAAGTGAAACTCCGATAACGTTGACAAAAAACTAACCTCACTGCAAAGTGACAGTTATGCAGCTTATCACAACGGCCCACTTAGGTGAAGCCCAGCCTATAATTGAGGTCTTTCAGTTGAATCAAATCAACGCCCAACTTTACAGTAATGATAAATTTTCACTTCTTATTACTGGGGAGGGCCCTATTGAGGCGCTGACTAAAACCGCCTTAACAATTCCTACTCTAGAGGTTTCAGAGATCATCAATATTGGGACAGCTGGGGCGCTAAGTGATAAACTAAACGTTGGTGATATTGTGCAAGTAAGAACAGTCTACCTTGTCCAGGATCAGAAGCCGCAGTTTAAGACTTTCCAGTCATTTTCCGAAGGTTACGACTGTATTACAAGCTTTGAAAGAATCCTTGACCCCTTAAAAGCAAAAAAATTAAAAGGTATAGGACACCTTGTTGATCGTGAAGCCTGGGGGATTGCCATGGCAGCGAAAAGCTCGGGGATTCCTTTTAAATCATTAAAGGTCATTTCAGATATTGCGGGAAGTAGTGAGGCATGTGAATTAGTTCGTGAAAAGGCACTCGAATTAGGAGAAAAAATTTTAGAAATGTGTATTCAAAAAATAAATCTTACACCAGAGCCTTTTTTCGTATCTGAACTCCAGGGAATTCATTTTACATTCACCAGCCGTCACCGGTTCATGAGTCTTCTCCATAAGCTTTGCTTAAAAAAGAATCTTTCTGAAGATGAACTTTTCAGGCAACTCCCTTTAGATGACATCAAGGCCATGCAAAGCTCCTCAAAAAATAAAGCAAATCACCTTATCAATTATATGGAGGACCAACTAGATCCAAAAAGAAAGCATATTAATTCCCGATTGATATCAATTATTAAAAATTTTGAGAAGGAAGGCTTTCGACTGCAGACTGATCCTCAACTTGAAAAGCCAAAGGCGATTATTTCTTTTGAAGCAGAAAATGACTTTGAGCTTAAAAAGAAAGTACAGTCGTTAGGTTTCTTAAGCCTTCAAGACTTCAGTGCTATTATGAATGGAGAACTTGATGTGGAATGAAATTTACGTCGAAGAAGAATTAAAGGATCTTCCTAGAGTAAAAGAAATTCTTGAAAGGATTGGGAAAGCACCCATTTTCATTGAAAACTATTCTGAATTGTGGGGAAGATCAAAAAAACCATATCTCCACAAGAGAGACTCGCTTAATCTTTTTATTGCAAAGAAAAAAGGACAGCTTCTTAAACCTGCCCCCGATGCGTATGGACAAGGTAGCGACCCACACTACTACTTTATTCATGCCTTCAACTGCATCTATGAATGTCAGTATTGCTATCTCCAGGGTTATTTTAATTCTCCTGACATAGTTATTTTTATAAATCACGAAGAAATCATCCATGAGATGCAATCTAAATTAAAACAACATCCAGATCTTCGAGTGTGGTTTCACGCTGGAGAGTTTTCAGATTCTTTGGCCCTCTCCCACATCACTGGAGAACTCTCTTATTATCATGATTTCTGCATGAAAAATCCCCAATCTGTAATTGAGCTTAGAACAAAGTCTGTGAACATAAAGGAAATCGAAAAACTCACTCCCCTTCCAAATTTTATTGTAAGTTTTTCTTTATCACCTGAAGAAATTTCCAGAAAAATAGATCTAAAAACACCCAGCATGGACGCGAGACTTCGGGCAATGAAAAGACTCCATAACTTGGGTCATTGCCTAGCGGCACATTTTGATCCCATTATTTTTGAAGACTCCTATAAGGTTAACTATGGAAAACTTTTAGCACAGATGAATAAATACGGATTATCCAAAGATCTCTCCTACCTTTCCCTGGGAGTTGTTAGGTTTACCAAAGAAGTGTATCGAGAGACTGAAAGAAATTATCCGGATTCCATAATTCACACAGGTCCCATGGTAAAGAGTTTTGACGGTAAGGTCCGCTATCATCGTCCGATGCGAATGTGGATGATGAAATCCATAAAAGAAATTGCCATAAAGAACGGAATAGAAGCTCAAAGGATCTATCTTTGTATGGAGGATAATGCTTAAAAAGCCTGAGCTTTTTCAAAATGGCTATCACCTCAGCTTTTTTACACTCTCGCCTGAAATTAGACAGTTCGTCGAAGAAGAGAATTGGATAAAGGTTGATGAAATTTTTAAAGATCTCACCTTGCCATCGGGTGAGCTTTACCAGTTTTTACAAACTTTTCATCACTTCAAAGTAGTGGAGTTTATAATCAGTGTCCGCGATGCTAATAACCAATGGGAGGAGGACGGCATCTGGCATGATGATGGCTCAAGATTTTTTGCCTTTTCTCTTTCTTTAACAATTAATTCTGAAACAATCGAAGGTGGAAGTCTCGGGATAAGAAGAAAAGGAGAAGTGATATTTTCTCAATTGATGACACCGTCCTTTGGAGGCATCATTCTTTTTCTCACCGGATGTTATGAGTTTGAGCACAAAATCCACAAGGTAAGAAAAGGAAAGAGAGTGATTATTGCTGGATGGTGCTCTTAAGATTCATTCAGGAGAAAAAATTACTCTTCTCCTGAATTAAAGGATCTGAACTTATTTTTTGATTTTTGATTTTACCTGATCAAAAAGAGTATTCGCCGTTCCTAAGGCCTTAAGTGCCTTTTGCCCAACTTTTACCTTGATATCTTCTTTTGAATATTTTGAAAGAAGCTCTTCAACTTTTTTAGCTGCATCCTCTTTTGAAATGCCAAATTTTTCCTGAATAAGAGAAACCATGGCAACAGCATTACCTTTTACCTTATCTAAATCCTTCTCTGAAATCGAATCCCACTTCTTTTTAGCCTCAATAGAGATGTCTTTCCATTTCGATTTTAAGATTTCCGTGTCAAAATTCATAAAGCTTAATTTTCCTTGTAGTTTTATAACAGCGTCGATGATAGCACTAGAATCCAAATGGTGCTTAGCATACAGTTCATCGGCAGAATAAGCACTCTGCCCAAATTCTCCCTTCACTGCCAAGGACGAAACATCAAACTCAAATCCTAGGAGCTTAAGTTGGTGAACTAATTGGGCCCCCATACCTCCGATAAGCTGATGGTCTTCAACAGTGACAACTCTTGAACCACTATCTTCAATCCAGCGACCAATCTGCGCAAAATCTGACTTATTTACAAAACTATGGTTTATGACTGAGACATGGATACCTTTTGACCTTAGTCCCTCTGCGGCCATTAGGGCATGAGAGACTAAAGACCCTGAGACCACAACTGCTGCATCAGATCCGCTCAGCAAAAGCTGAGGCTCGTGGAGTTCGTAAGAGAGCCCTTCTTGCAATTCAATTGCGAAATTCTCGCGACCAATAAAAAAAACAAACGACTCACCATCTCTTCCAACCTCTCTCTCACAAGCAATTTGTTTTGCTGCTTTGTAGATGCATTCTTCAGCTTCCTTAGCAGAAGAAACATTAATTACATTTAAGTGGGGAATACTTGATAAAGCGCTTAAATAAGTCAGTGATTGATGAGAAGCTCCGTCAGCGGCGTCTTGAAACCCTGTATGAGAAAAGACGGCAATGACAGGAGACTGAGAAAGGGATCCCATGATAAGCGGTAGATTTCCCTTAGTAATACCAAAAGCAGCAAAGGTATCAACCACTGGAATAAAGCCCGCTTTTGAAAGTCCCACGGCAGTAGAAACCATGTTGGATTCAGCTATGCCAATATCAATACAGCGATCCGGAAATTCTAAATGAAATGCTTTAAGACCTGTAGACCCCTGAAGGTCAGATGAGATTGAAAAGACCGGAAGCCCATCTTTAACGGCGCGAGAAAGACCTTTAGCGATTCCAACCTGAATTTTATCTTTTTTTACTACCGAAAAATCAGCTTTTGCTTGAGGTTTTTTTGTGAGCTCTTTGGCCCAGCTCACAAATTCGTTCGGAACCTCCTCTTCTCCCCAGATTTCTTTTAGAAAGGAATGAATTGACTCATCATAGGCCTTAAGCGGAAACCCATGCCCACCTGAAGAAGAATCAACTGTTGATTTAACTCCGAAGCCTTTGACCGTTTTTAACCACATACATACTGGTTTCGTAGAGTCTTTCTTCACCACTGCGATGGCTTCATTCAAAAGGTCAAAAACACCACGAAGGTCATGGCCGTTGTCAACCTTGATGACCTCCCATCCTTGCTGAGAGAGAGATTCGAAGGTGGGTTGCATAGAGAATGAGTCTTTATCAATCCTTCCACCAAGTTTTGTATTGTTGTCTGAGAGAAGAAGAATAAAAGGATTCAGCTTACCTTTTTTTGCAAGTCCAGGGATAGCAGCAAAAGCTTCCTTTGCCTCTCCCTCCATGGCCGCACCGTCAGAAACTGAAACTACCGTCACCCGATCGACCCCAGAGAGTTTATCCGCCAAGGCCAGACCCTGGGCCTGAGGGAGGGCAGAACCTAGAGGTCCGTTTGATAAAAGAACCCCTTCCGGATAAAGGTGCGACTCACCATGACCCGTGAGATTTGAGTGAATGGAACGAAAGCCTCTTAGCGCGTCTAGTGTAAGATCTCCGTATCCCAAGACTGTTCGAAGGGCGTAAATTCCATTCTCCGCATGTCCGATATCATTAACAAAGTTAAATTTCTCAAACCACTTCTTTTCTTCAAACATAATACTATGAAGGGCAGTCCAAGTTTCCGTCATAGCAGATGGTCCTCCCCAATGGCAGGCAGCGCCCCCATTTACCGCGGCAAGATCCATTAAAGCGATGAGGGAGCGAGTTGCTTTGGGGTCAGCGAGGTAACGTTCATTTTGCTTTGCATCTTTTATAGTGACAGCGTACCGAGGCTTTGCTTTCGGAGACTCAAGGAGTTTTGATCTAATATTCAAGGGTTTAAGTGACATGAGAGGACCACCTTTTAGAATAAAAAAATAAAATAAAAAGAGTATGAAACCGACAATGAGTTAAGTCCACAAGATTCTGAAGGTTTGGACTTGCCAAGGTGCCACATTCAAGTTAACTTCACTGAACTTTTCATATTATGACCAACGACAAGGAAATTTTTATGGCACGTCAATGTGATCTAACTGGAAAAAGCCGTCAGGCCAACCATAAAGTGTCTCACTCTAACATCAAGACTCGTACTTTTAAGCAGCCAAACCTCAAAACTAAAAAAATTTTTGATCCTGAATCAGGTCAAACTATCCGTCTTAAACTTGCGACTTCAACTATTAAAACTCTAGATAAAATGGGATTGTCCAAATTTCTACGTAAGTACTACAAATAATTGTAGTAAAAAACCTTTTCAATAAAAAGATACGGGCCCACGAATGTGGGCCTTTTTTTTTGGGTTTTAGTAAATTACCTTTGCTTCTTTAATAACAACGCCCCAGCGGCTTTGGCTTGAATCGGATAAAAACTCAACAGTGATTGAATCAGTTTCTGCATATTCTGTTTCATAATTTTGACCACTGCCAGAGAACTTCTCGACCACCACTCCTTTTGCATCTTTCAAAGAGAGAATGTCATATCCTGGCTCGGTGTCGTACTTTTCAACAATAAGCTTCACGTACTTCGCTCCCGGAAAAGAATAAGATTTTGATTTTTTTAAATTATCGCTATACGGGTGATTCGTTTCAAATACTTCAGAGAGTGCCTCAACTCGCCATGCTGAATCATCTGGACCTGGTCGTGGAATTTTTGTATCGGTGAGAAAGTTGTAAGCACTAACTCGTCCACCCGAAACGGTAGTTTTTCTGTAGGGACCGACCGGAATTGAGGTCTCCATAATTCGCTTTCTTAGTTCATCAACAGGAAGTCTACCAGTTTCAGAAAGGAGAAGACCAACAACACCAGAAACGTGTGGAGTCGCCATTGAGGTTCCAGAAAAAACTTTGTAGTCCCCATTGGGCGTTGAAGAAAGTATGTTAGATCCTGGAGCGGCCACATGAACAGTCCTTTTACCGAAATTTGAAAAACTAGAAAGAGAATCTTGAGCGGTATGAGATGCGACACTAATAATGTTCTCGACCAGATAGCTCGCGGGATAGGAAGGACGTGTGTCACTGTTGTTACTCTCATTTCCCGCTGCTGCAACAAAAACAATTCCTCTTTCCTTGGCTTTCTTGATAGAAGCAAGAAGCGCTTGAGAAAAACCACCTCCTCCCCATGAATTTGACATTACATCGACATTCATTTTTGTCGCATAGTCGATTGCCTCTACTGCATCAGCGAGGGTCCCTGAACCTTCGTCCGATAGGAATTTGACGGCCATGAGAGAAACTTTACTCATTACACCAGCTACGCCAATTCCGTTATTATGTTCAGCACCGATAGTTCCGGCACAGTGGGTTCCATGAGCATTTCCATCCATTGGATTTCCATTATCTTTTTGAGCGTTCCAGCCATAATAATCATCCACATAACCGTTTCTATCATCATCAATGTTATTGCTGGGGATTTCATTTTCGTTTACCCAAATGTTTTTTGAAAGGTCCGGGTGAGTGTAATCAATGCCTGTATCTATCACTGCCACCACAACCTTTTTCGAACCTAGCGTGATTGACCAGGCCTTCTCTGCTTGTATGTCTGCTCCAGCTTCACCGGGACTGGAAGATGAACCGCCATTTCGGTCTGGCTCGTTAGAGCCGGTATTATTAAGACCCCAAAGCTTTCCATAAAGAGGATCAATTGGAGCGTTTGTGGTGAATCTTTCGTTAAATGAAGAAGCCAAAAAACCCTCAAGAGTGGGACTGGCATCACTAATCCGATAAATATAGTTAGGTTCTGCATATTCAACTTCCGCCATTGATTCTAATTCATGAACAAGGTCAGGAGTTGTTTTGGAATGGGATTTTAGCAAAAGAAATTGACCGCTAAGTAAATTTAATTTCTTTTCTACTTTGAACAGTTTATTCTCAGAGAAACGTTCTTTGAAACCAGGCCTCAGTTTTATCAAAATCTCGCCAGGAACATAAGCCGCAAAGTGATCGGACATCTTGGCAAAACCGTTGTTGCTCCATAAATAA
>JBEIFX010000037.1:0-21891 GCA_040382195.1 Halobacteriovoraceae bacterium
ACAGAGACTCAGCCAACAGAGACTCAGCCAACAGAGACTCAGCCAACAGAGACTCAGCCAACAGAGACTCAGCCAATAGAGACTCAGCCAACAGAAACTCAGCCAACAGAGACTCAGCCAACAGAGACTCAGCCAACAGAAACTCAGCCAACAGAAACTCAGCCAACAGAAACTCAGCCAACAGAAACTCAGCCAACAGAAACTCAGCCAACAGAGACTCAGCCAACGGAATCAGGTGTGACTTCCGTTATGACCGATACCCCTGATGAAAATACTCCTGAGGACAAAGAAGATAACCTCACTGATAAAATCCTTCTTGATCTTGAGAAGCAGGCTAAAGAATCGACCCCAGTTCAGTTAAAGAAAGAGTATGTCCCACCTCCAGATTATGAATATCGAGGCAGGGGACTCGTCTATAATTGTGCCGGAAAACACTGGGCCTGCGTAGATGCTCCAAGCTTTAAAGCGTGCGAGGACAATTCATCTTCCGTAAAGTTTCTGAAGCAAAAAACGGAGTGTTATCCTTTTAATGTTTATGAGACTGCCAGAGGCTGTGAAAACATGCAAAACAGAATGGTTTCTTCTAGTGCCAAAACAAATTTCTGTAATGAGTAGATTAAGCAGCATCCTTAGTAAAGCTACGTTCTAAGAGAGGGATGAAGAATTCCTTTTCACCCTTCAATTCCTCCTTCTTCATTCCTAGAATGAATAGCTTAACGAGCTTCGGATCAAATTGAGTTTCAGAGAACTGGATCAGTTCTTCATAGGCAACTTCGTATGGAAGACCTTTTCGATAAGGTCTAGTTGATGTCATGGCATCAAATGTATCAGCGATGAGTATGATCCTTGCGGCAAGGGGAATCTCTTCCCCCTTAAGTCCAAATGGATATCCTTTACCATCGAATCTTTCGTGGTGAAGACGCGCATTGTTGGCGATTTTGTCGAAATACGGAAACTCTTTTAAAATTTCAAAAGAATTTTCAGGATGCTTTTTCATGATCTGAAATTCATCTTCCGTTAGGCGAGAGGGTTTGTTCAGAACCGCATCAGGAGTGCCAATCTTTCCGATATCATGGAAGATTGCTGAGAGCTCAAGTTCATACATCTCTTCAGCTGAAAGACCCGCTTCACTTCCTGTTACAAGAGAGAAATAAGCTACTCGCAAACTATGACCAAATGTATAATTATCTTTCTTGTCGAGGGCCTTGAGGATGGCCCTCACAGCCTGTTCACTGATTTTTTTGTTGTCTGATTTGAGCTCTTCTACCTGGGAAGCCATACCCATAAGGGAAAGTGCAGTGCTCATCGAAGGTAACTCAAAGAGATTGTTTTTCTTCATGCTTCTCTCAACTCATAGTCAGCGAACAATGTTCACCTGATAAATTCTCTTCGGTTGTTTTGCGCAAAAATAAACGGTAAAATATGAGATATTAGAAAAACCTTACTAACCGCCTGAAACTATTGAATTTCTTCTGGCGTCCAAAGGCATCTGCCATGATCATTGTTGACGAGCACAACTACCTCCACAAAGAACTAAAAGAAAAAGGTTTCGACATTTATGATTTCTTCGAAAGTCCCCAGATTCTTAATCTCACCAACTTCTGTGATTTGGAATTAAAGAGGAGGTCTGAATTTGTAGTCGTTGATACACAGACGATTCTTAATCATCCGAAGTTGAATGAAAAATTTAAATCCGTGTTAAATACCTTCATCGGAGCTATCTTTTTTCATGAGCATACTAACCAAGGGGCCATGGATTGGATAAAATCTGAGGGAGCCCTCTTTTCAAAGATAATTGGAGAATACTCCATCCCTATGGATCAGGTAAAATGGACTATCTTGTCAAATCAGCTTCAGTTTTTTTGGGGCCTTATTGAGGATCAAAAGAAGCTTCAGAAACACATGAGTGCCTTTAGCATAGAGCTCGATCAGGTTCTCCAGAATGCACAAAAAGAGATGATTAAGGCCAAGAAGATTCATGAAGGCCTTGTTCCCAGAAGACAGGAAGAAATAAAAGGAATTATTTTTTCAAATAAATACGTGGCTGGTGATGGAGGGGGAGGAGAATTTTATGACATCATCCAAACGCCATCTAAAGTCTATCTGCTCCTTATTTTAAGTCAGTCCTACCTCATTTCTAGTGCGATTATGGGGATTTTATCAGAGACAAAAGCAAAGAACTTTGAACCAACACAATTTATAGCTGCAGCACTGGCGGAAGCTGAGGTTATTAATAAGGCCAAGAATAAAAAATCCGAACTTGATTTACTTGTACTTGAGCTCGATCTAGCGACGTTAAATCTTTATTCTTATTCAGACTCAAAGTCCGAGGGTTTTAGTTCAGTGAAAGGGCGTTTCCAACTAGCTAAGGGTCAAAGTATCCGACTGGAAAGAGGAGAGAAAGTGATTGTTTTCTCTTCAGGATTCCTTTTTAATTGGAGAGAAGGTCATCCTGGAAAAGACCTCTCTGATTTGACGAAAGCTCAATTAGAGCTTTCGAAGAATGGACTCGTGTCCGAGTTGTTTTTTCAGATGAAGAATGGAGAGCTTGAAAAAGTACTTAAAAAAGATGCAACGATAGTGACGATGGAGGTAAATAGACATGGCATTCATAAAGTTTAGTTTCGTTCTGATAATCACCCTCTCATCGACCTTTGCTCAGACGAGATTTAGTTCGAAGAGTTGTTTAGATTCAACTTATAAAATGAAGATGGTTCAAAAAGGACCTCTTTTTGGATTATTGAAACAGGAATTCGTAATAGATAAGAAAAGTTGCCTGATCCATATTACTCGTCAGAAATACTTACCCAAAGAATGGTTCATTGATGTGTGTAGAGAACCAGTCCATATTAAGGTGACGTCCGCCACGGGAGTTGATGTTGCTAAAAAAGATGGAGAATGTCTTTTCGCTGACAAAACCCGAAATACCTCGGATTTTTGCTCACAGCTTTATGATCTCATGGAGGTTATTCAGGATGATGGCCTTATCTTCGCAGAAGGTGACAGAGATAATTTAAATTCAAATCATGGCAAAACCTATTGTACCTATCTACTTTTGAAGAAATATCTCAATGAATCGATAGTATTTAGCCGATATACCGTAGTTCCAGATATATTTCTTGAAAATTCGAAAACACCTACTCCATCAGAAGAAACACCAAAGCCAGATGAAAAAAAGATTGAGGATGACGTAAAAGTTACTGCTCCTCCAGCAAAGACCACGGCAACTTTCTAGCATTTGGCGAAGGCTTCTTCTAAGTCCCCAATCAGGTCTTCACAGTCTTCAATACCGACTGAAAGGCGAATAAGATTATCGTAGATTCCCAGACCTTCTCGGACCTCTTTTGGGATCGAGGCGTGAGTCATGATGGCAGGATGATCAACTAGACTTTCAACTCCACCAAGGCTTTCAGCAAGAGCGAAGATCTTTAAGTTTTCTAGGAATTTTCTGGACTCATTGATACCACCTTTTAGGAAGAAAGTGATCATTCCACCGAATCCTTTCATTTGTCTTTTTGCCAGTTCGTGTTGAGGATGCGATTTAAGCCCAGGGTAGATAACTCTCTCGACTTTTAAATGAGATTCAAGGAAGGTGGCGATCTTCTTGGCATTTTGCTCATGTTGTTTCATTCGCACGGCCAGAGTCTTTAGTCCTCTCAAAACAAGCCATGAGTCAAAAGGTGATTGGCTTGGCCCGATCGCGTTTTGATAAAAAAAGATCTTATCCCTAATTTCATCTGAGTTGAACATGAGCGCGCCACCTACCACATCTGAGTGCCCGTTAATAAATTTTGTCATTGAGTGAAGGACAATATCGGCTCCCTGATCAAGCGGATTCTGAAAATAGGGGCTCATGAAAGTATTGTCCACGAGGGTTAAGGAGCCGGCCTTCTTTGCAAGATTGGATATTTGGGGAATGTCAGATATTTTAAGTAGAGGATTGGTTGGAGTTTCAATCCAGACGAGCGCCGGTTTAAACTCATTAATCTCTTTTTCAAGATTGGTTAGATTGGTTGTATCCACGAATTTATATTCATGAATGTCCTGGAAAACCTTAGCAAATAGCCGATAGGTCCCACCATAAACATCATCACCACAAATAATTCTTGAACCTTTTTGGGAGCATGTGCATGACAAGAGTTGAGGCTGAGAGCCCACTGGCAGTTACAAAGCAGTGCCTTGCATTCTCTGTAGCTGCCAGACATTCCTGTAAACGAGTTCTGGTTGGATTATGAGAGCGAGTATACTCATACCCTTTGTGCTCACCGGGAGATGTCTGCACATAGGTTGACGTTTGAAATATGGGAGGCATGATCGCACCAGTCACAGGGTCAGGTTCTCCACCGACATGAATAACTTTAGTTTCAAACTTCATTTCTTTCATTTTTACAACTCCGTTAACTCTTTCATTTCATAGGATGCTGCCAGCACTGAGAGCCGGGCAATAACAGAATAGACAGCTTCTTTAATAGTATGGTCGCAATCTTGCTTAACGTCAGAAAGGCACAGTTTTTGATAAATCATACCCTGAGCGTTAAGATTGGCTTGAGTGCCTTTCAAAGGATTGGTCCTCATAAATCCCCCAGCACTCTTCCCATCTACTAGGTAGATCGTCACTTCTGCTGGAGCGTCGTCATATTTAAGAATCGTTTCAACGCCCTCTTGAATCAAGACGGAAGTGAATTTAAGATTTCCTTTTCCTACGTCCATTTTATTTCGAACTTTTCGGTTCATGTTAATTATCTCTTCTCCGCTCGAGACAACAGAAATCCCCATCCCATATGTACCTTGTGACGCTTTTACAAATACTGATGATGATTGCGGCAAAGTCGCGAGTAGACTGTCAACCTCTCCGGCGAGGATATCAAGGCCTTCCTTGGTGCTAAAATCGACATGTTCCACAAAAGAGAAGTGGGCCTGAATTAAATCTGAGTTAATATTGAATCGTTCACAGAATTTGTTTGCCACTTGCCGATAATGTTTGAAGTGATGAATCTTTTGCCGTTGATACCAGCCCGCAAAAGGAGAGGGGAAAATAGGAGTTTTAAGATTTTTCCAATCAACATTCAGCGGAACTGATTGGTCATTATTTAAGATGACGAGTTCGAAGTCGAAGTTTAAGCCTGAACTGTAGTGAACAAATTGATTTTCAAAAAAATGAGCATGATTAATATTTAATTTGAAGCCTGAAAAAGATTCTAGTTCTATAATCTCAAGTTGAGTATCTTCGAAAAGCTTTGAGTCTGGTGAAAATAGAATGACTTCTGTACCTGCCATTTCGATAGCCGTCTTAAGACGATAGAGGTGATCCAGATAAAATTTATTCTTGGTGTGGGATTCAGGAAGTAGTCCTACTCTTTTAACATCTGGTTTCAAGCTTCGAAACTTTTGCCCAAAAATATCGGAGCATCTTAAAAGATCCTTACTGCAAAGATTATTAAAACCAGCGGGGTACATATTGTGATCAACTGGAGCGTACTTGCGCTTGCTTTCTCTAATATCAACACTTGAGGTTAGTGGTTGAGGACATTTTGACTGTTCGGTATCGATCCATTCATTGATGGTATTGAGATTTTTGCAGAAAAAATGTTCCAGTTCCTCTTTGGTATTAATTTTGTAAGACATATTCGTTCCATTTTTTCGTCAAGTGCTGGATATGATCTAAAGGTGATAGGCTCATAATCTCAGGAAACTCAAGGACAACTGGAAAAACATCCTTAAGATGTAGCTTGAGTGTTTTTTCTTTTTCCTCAAGGGACTTCTTAATGATGCCTAAATTTTCATCTTTAGGATTCCAGGAACTAAGCTCGATCTCGAGACATTTGTTTAAAACTAGAAAATGATCTTGATGAATAAAGTGGGTAGCATGAGAACGCAATTCGATGGCCTCCTCGGCTTTACCCTGCTCGACTGAGGTGACCAAAAACCAGTTACACTGCTCGCGCGCCTTAAGCTTGTCTTGGAGTGCAAGGCCTTTAACAAACGCCTCGCGAGATTGATAGATGATCTGAATCGCCTCGATAAAGTCATCAATAAACTTTGAACCCGTGACTGTCTGAAGGTAGCCTAGAAGTTTTCTAACTCCTCCAGAGATGAATCGATTGATAAAAGCTACTCCAAAAACTTTTTTTCCAGCCTTGGCGGTTTTCTGTCCAAGATAACTAAAAATCTCTATAAAACTTTGATCAAAGAAGGATTTAATCTTGTTTAAGCTTTCAAGAAAATCGAGAAAATGCGCACCTGGCGGAGTATCAAGGACAATGACATCAAAGTTGCCACTGTCAAACTGCATCTGGACTTCGATCATAGAAAGGATCTCGTTCATACCACCGTAGGGCCGAGATAGAATCTGCACAATCTTGTTGCTGGCAAGATCCGGAGTATGGTAGACCAAGGCCATACGATTAATGGTTTTTTCCGGGGACATGAGAAGAGCATGAAGCTTTATACCATTAAGTTCCACCGGAACAACTTCACCGGCTACGTCGCCACTTAAATTAAGAAGATCTTTAAGTCTTTTGGCAGGATCAATTGTGATCAAGAGGACTTTTTTACTTGCACTCGCCAATTGGAGAGCACGCGCAGCTGCGAGCGTGGTTTTTCCAACTCCTCCAGTGCCACAAAAAATCTCAAATGATTTAGTGGAAAGGGCCACTCTTACATCCTCTTGTTTCGACGACCATTATTCTATATGAGATTTGAGAGAGACCCAACTAAATCTGATTCGACAGAGTTACTGTCTTGACCAAGAGAATGAGAAAGGACGCAGAGCATCTGATCTTGATTGGTATCCACTAGTTTTTTTTCGTTTAACGCTTTTTCGCGTAAACCAGGTGGAAGGTCCTCTAAACGATCCTCGACGAGAGGAAAAAGGCAGTTGTTGACCGTAATGTCTGCGCTCACTGGAGTTCGTTCTTTTATACCGCTTCTAAGTTCAAGGGCCTCTTGCCATGACATAAGACTCGGTAGACTGATAATATGGATTCTCGTGTAATTGGGGTTGTTCAAGAGGGATAGCATCTTTCCTGTGTCCTCAAAAATAATCCCACTTTCAAAAATTTGTTTAAAATTAGTAGTCGATTCCACCATGGTTAGTGCGTGACCTGAGGCCGGAGCATCCAACACAATGATTAAACGAGGATCTTGTTGTTGCATCTCAAGAATTTTTCCCAAATAGATGAGGTAAGAAAATCCTGGCACCATGTTGATGAGTGCTCGGAAAAAGGGCGTCTTTACAATCCAACCTGCAATGAGCTTTGAGTTAAGTTTTTTTTCAATGTAGCCTCGGGCCGCATCTTCGAGATCTAGATGAATCTCTCTAATGCCATTGACCGTTTTCTCCTTGGAGCCATAGTGAGTCTCACCCAAGGAGTGGTGCTGAAAGGTGACGTAAGCCGCTTCATGATCATGCTCTACTAAGAATCGAGCAAAGGCCTTACTTAGGGTGGTTTTTCCCACACCGCCTTTTCCAGTAATGATGTAAAGGCGACGCGTCTGTTCCATCAGAAAAGGTACATCCCTGTGATGAGGAGTTTAAAGTAGTAACCTTTAAGATCTGATTGATTGTCTTGCTGAATCTTAAAAGGCCAGTGCATTTGTCCCATGACTCCAACAACATAACGGTCATTGAGACGAAGATCAACACCACCACCAAAATTCAAACCAAAGGTCAATTTCTGATCAGTCCATTTCATTCCAGTATCAGTGCGTCTTTTCGCCCGCGGAGCATAGAAACCTAGTCCTCCAAGGAAATAAGGAGAGAGATTATCGTACTCAACGAAGCGACCTTTGATAGATCCATTAAATCCCATTGTTCGAAGAATTTCATTCTCATCTTCATGTTCAGACATGTGAGCGTCTAGAAGAAGATCAAAAGAGTAGCTGGCAGCGTATGTATACAGTAGGTCCAGGGTAATTTTATCTTTTCCATGCTTTGCATAATTTCCAAGAAGAAAAGTCTGTCCAACTCCTAACCCTAGACCATGACGCTGAAGTTTTCGCTGATTATCTGATTGTCTGTAAAAGGTGGATCTGTCCTCAACTTCGGCAGAATGTGCATCGGCTTCGTCCCTTTCTTTGAGTTCGCTGGAGGTGTTAGGTGTCTTAAATTTAGGACTAAAAGGTTTTGTTTGAGAGAAAGAGGGGAGGGTAATAAGACTCATGGCCACAAAGGCCATGAGTCTAACAATAAATTTTTTGTTACTCATGAACTAAGATTAGTTCAAAGTAGCAGAATTTTCCATAGAAGAGTTAAGAGCGGCAGCTGCGAACGCAGGAATCTCAGCAGCAACTGAAGTCGCAGGTAATTCGAAAGAAAGGTTTAACTTACTTTCAAGAGATGCGATGTATCCAGTGAGGGTTCCTTCTTCTGAACGAATGACGCGCTTTAGAAGCTCGGTGTTACCTGGTCTAAGTGACTTACGCTCTTGATCGAAAAGAAGCTGGATCTGAGTCATATAAGTGATGTCATTTTTAGATTTGTTGTCAATAACTTGGATTTCATGACCTTCACGAATGATCTGAGCGATCTCTTCGAGAGTAACGTAGCAGCTTTGGAAAGTGTCGTAGAGCTTGCGGTTCTGGTAACGCTTGATGATACGTACGTCTTTCATTTTGTTCCCCTAATTTGTGGTTATACCCTTTTTAACTATTTTCAAAGGTACATTTGTTAATATTTGTTTAGTCAGAAGAAACAGTGCACTCAAAATAATATGTTTTTGCGCACTATCACTTTCAAAGACGCATGGGTTTTACTAAGCCGGAGTTTGGCTGTCAACCCAGATGGTCATAAAAAATCCTAAAGATAGGAAAATTTATTCATAAGAGGTAAAAAATTCCTTCTCTGGTAAGCGGAGGTTGAAGTAATTACAGTGACTTACCCATTGGGCGCTGGGTAGGGACAATAAATAAGGTGAGCGGATGAATTCCTAAGAATGCTCCAAAAAGAAGCCGATAAAACTTTGGGTGCAGGCCTAATGACTGGCCTCCCATAAGGCATGGATAGCATGAAAGTGGTGCGCTTCTTCTCTCTCTTCATCATCGTAGCAGGATTCATATCATCAAGCTGTTCCCACCAAATTGGCCCAGGCAAAGCCTCTGAGCTGACCCAGAATTCTACTGAACAAATGGAATTCCTGAATCAAGAAGCTTTGAAGATTGCTTCAAAGAGGCTGGAGGAGTTGGTAGTAAAGGCCCGGGGAAGTGAGGAGAGTCGTAATTTTTTGGCGACCGATCTTTTCTTGAAGGGAAATATGTCACTATTGGAGGGAGATTTTGCAACAGCGAAAGTTTTATTCCGTCATCTAGTAAACTTAGTTCCTGAAGATAAATTCATTCAAAAAAAATATGCCATAAGTCTTATTCGGGATGGAGACCTTGAGACTTCGGTAGAGGTTCTTCAAAAAATTTTCCAAGAAACTCAGGAAGAAAAAATCGGCTTAATCCTGGCGGGTGTCTACACCGGGCTAGATAAAGAGGAGGAGGCGAGAAAACTTTACGGAAAATTGCTCGCGCTGAATCCAAAGAATGAAGATGCCTGTGTTTTTCTTAGTAAGTCTTTAGCTGTTTCAAAAAAAATCTCCCAAGCGATTAGGCAACTTGAGTACTGTACCCGTAAGAATCCAACCAATGGGATGTATGATTATTATGCTGGCAAAATTTATTTAGATCAGGGGCAAGAACAAAAAGCGATGAATTTCTTCAGAAAAGCTCATGGTCGACAGCCGTCTTTGGGGCCCGTTGTTAGTGCCCTTGGTATTTTACTGGAAGAACAAGAGCGACATGAAGAGGCATTGAAAGTCTATAATAAGTACTTAGCAGCAAATCCAAATGATACAACTATCTTGGGAAGAATCGTTAATCTACTTTTTATGAAAGAAAAATTTACGGAAGTCATTCCCTACGCAGAAAGACTAAGTGATTTTGATCCCGATAATTTAAACTTAAAGGTCAAGCTTGGTATCCTCTACACAGATGCTAAAAAATATCCTGAGGCGATCTCTATTTTTAAAGATCTTCTTTCGGTCTCCCCGCAGTCTGATAAAATTCTTTATTATCTGGGGATTATTCACCAAGAGGTAAGTCTATACGAAGAATCCATCGAGTATTTTAGTCGTATTCCCTCTTCCAGTGGTCTCTATACTGACAGTTCAATTCAGATGGCAAACATTCTCTCGACTCTCGCTTTGGGAGATCAAAATCCAGATAGCAAATGGGGGGATAGGTTCCTCACTTTTATTAATCAAAAGATTGAAGAACTTAAGGACATGCGTGTTGAGTTCAGTGTCATCAAGACTGCTTTTTACGAGGGAACAGGACGTTTCAAGGAAGCAATGGAGACACTGATGATTGTTCAGGATGAAAAAGGATTTTCCAATCAGCATAAGTATTATCTTGCAAATCTTTATGATCGAGAAAAGAAATACAAAGAATCAACCTCTCTGGTTATGACCATACTTGATAAGGATCCTAAAAACGCTCATGCTTGGAATTTTCTTGGATATTCTCTTCTAAGTCGAGGAGAAGAAATTGACAAGGCCTACAGTTACATTAAGAAGGCCATTGAAATAAGTCCGAATGATGGGTACATCCGAGATTCTCTTGGGTGGTACTACTTTAAGAAAGGTCAAATCAGCAAAGCCTTAGTAGAGCTAGAAATTGCCTATAAAATAGTGCCTGACGATGTTGAAATTATAAAGCATCTTGCAATCGTACACCGTGAACTTAAAAATTTTCAACGTGCAAAATCATTTTATCAATCAGCACTCAAGCTTGTGCGGTATCAAATTGAAAGGCAGGAAATCCTCTCCGAACTAGCGGAGCTAGAATCTGAACGTATGCCTGCTTCGGACAAAATAGCTGACTAGGTTCTTGCGTTTCGATGAAATCAACTTCATCATAAGGCATGGTCAAATTACTGCTAATTATTTTTATGTTATCTTCCTGCTCCAGTCTGAAGACAAGTAAATCTATCGGCCAAATGAACCCAGAGGAACTAATTGATGCAGTCAAGTTAACTGGGGAAGGAAGAGGCAGACTTTCTTTTGGTGAATCTGAAAATCAGTATCTCTTTGGTGTAGAGAGTGTTCTTAATGACCATTCTGACTGGATGATTGCGGTCTCTGTTCCTTTTAAAGGTGAAGAGGTATTGATATTTCCCGATCTCAAGCAAAAAAATATTGAAAATGATCAGATTGATTCTTTTGGGGCCCGGATTCAAAGTGAGTTTAGAAAGCTAAAATGGACCACTCTTTTTAGCGGTAAGGAGTTTTTAAAAGAGTTGCGGTTATTGATTCGTTTTCAGCTAGCAGCCTCTCTTGGCCTAGCAAGAAATTGCAGGGTGCAACAAGGAGAAGGAGAGTGTATTTTAGATGGTGAAACTTTTCATCTTCAGATCCGGGAGAAAGAATTGAAAATAAAAAAAGTTTCCTCTAGAGGGGGGGTAATTATACTTTCGGCCCAGAATCTGACTCATTCTTTCTTCAGTAAGACCCAGATTTCGCTCTACGTAGGAACCCAATGGGAGCAGCATAAACGCCCCAATTTTTCTCTAGAACTTTTCTGGTAAAACTAATCTCAGACTAATTTGGTACAAAATTGCAACTCTTGTCTGGTTGTTCTTAGTTTTTATAGTGATAAATTTGTGAATGGCCTTACAATTATTCTATTTGAATTCAGGAGCCATAAATGAAGCCTCAGATTTTGCTAATTGGTATGTTGGCAATTTTTCTCATGGGATGCAGTAAAGAGAATAATTTTGATGAGAGAGAGATTAATCTGATATCTCCGGAAAAGATTTCTGGTTTCGATCCGATCAATGCTTCTGACAGGTACTCTGGAAATGAAACGGGAAAGGTCTATGAGGGTCTTTTCGAATTTCACCCGCTGAAGCGACCTTACGAGCTTATGCCCAACCTTGCAGAGAGTTTACCCACCATTAGCGTCGATGGTTTGACCTATACATTTAAGATACGGAAGAAAGTATTGTTTCATGACAGTCCGGCTTTCAAAAATGGAATCGGTAGAGAATTAACTGCAGATGATATCATTTACTCTATTAAGCGCCTGGCCGACCCCAAGTTAAATGCAAAAGGCTGGTGGCTACTGGACGACCGTATTTTAGGGTTGAACGAGTGGAGAAGTAAGCACGCAGCAATCGAGAAAACAAACTATCAAGAAGAAGTAGAGGGACTGAAAAAAATTGATGATTATACCGTTCAGATGAAGCTCAAAAGACCTTATCCCCAGTTCCTCTATGCACTTGCAATGCCCTACACCTTCATCGTGGCAAGGGAAGCTGTTGAACATTATGGGAAAGAGTTCTTAAATTACCCTGTCGGCACGGGTCCTTTTATTCTTCCAAAGTTTGAACAGACGAGTATGATCACCTACGTTAGGAACTTAAAGTTCAGAGAAAAATTTTATCCTAAAGATGGAGAGGAGGGCGACGATAAACTTGGACTTCTAGCTGATGCGGGTAAGAGAATTCCTCTTGTTGATCAAATTAATGTTCACATTGTAGTAGAGTCCCAGCCAAAGTGGCTCGCTTTTATGAAGGGTAAACAAGACCTCTTAGAAGTTAAGGACGTAAATATCCAGCAGTCTATCAATCCTGATAAAACTTTAAAAGATATCCACCGAGAAAAGGGAATTCGTCTCATAATGAAACCCATGCTCGACGTGACTTACTTTGCTTTTAATCACGAAGAACAAATTTTCAAAAACCGTAAGCTTCGTCAGGCCATGAATCTTGCTTTTGATCGAGCAGGTTACAATCGACTTTTTCATGAGAATACGGGTTTCGAAGCTCAAGGGCCCGTGCCTCCGGGGCTTGGAGGATACACTAAAGAATTTAAGAATCCTTTTGTGAAATTTGATATTGAGCAAGCGAAGAAGCTTCTGGCCGAGGCAGGATATCCTGGCGGAAAAGGACTGCCTACGATCATCGTTCAAACCAGAGCTGATACTATAGGTCGTCAGCAGGTGGAATATTTCGAAAAGTGTATGGAAAAGATTGGCATAAACATTGATATTGGAACCAATACCTGGCCTGAGTTAGTGAATAAGGTCACAAAGAAACAGCATATGATGTACACCATGGCATGGGGGGCTGATTATCCAGATGCGGAAAACTTTCTGGGCCTTCTCTACTGCCCTAATCAAGCGCCTGGTTCGAATGGTTCTAATTACTGTAACCCCGAGTTTGATGCCCTATTTAAGCAGGCCGCGATCATGCAGGATGCTCCAGGTCGAACAGTTCTTTACGAAAAGCTTAATGAGATGGTAGCCGTCGAAACGCCATGGATATTTGGATTTCATCGAACAGACATCTACTTAACTCAGGCGTGGCTTAAGAACTTTAAGCACATGGAATTCAACCATTCACAGTTTCAATATCTTAATGTTGATCTGGAAGTAAAAAAACAACTGATTAAGAAGTTTTAGTAGGAAAGATGCTCAAATATATCGTCAGAAGACTTCTCTATCTTATTCCTGTACTGCTTGGTGTAAGTTTTGTTATCTTCGTTCTCTTCAACCTCGTTTCCGGGGACCCAACGGCGGTTCTATTGGGTAAAAATGCAACGGCCAGGCAGATGGAAGAACTGCGGGAGCAACTGGGTCTTAATAAACCGCTTTTTGATCAATATCTTGATGTCGTAAAATCAGCTTTCACTTTCGACTTTGGCTACTCATGGGCAACCAAACAGCAAATTTCTAAGATGATTATTCAAGGAGCATATCCTTCACTATGCTTAAGTCTTCCTGCCTTCATCGTCGCAACAGTCCTTTCTTTAATTATTTCTCTTGTGGTTTCCTTCTATAGGGGGAAAGGAATTGATCTCTTTGTTCGCATCTTGTGCATTGCTGGTGTCAGTGTCTCGGCCCTTGCCTATATTCTTTTTTTTCAGTACTTCTTCGCTTTTAAGCTTGGATGGTTTGAGATTTCTGGTTTTGAGTTTGGCTTTCCAGATTTTGTTCCTTATGTCGCTCTACCGGCCATCATTTTCATCCTGCTGAGTCTTGGTCCTGATGTGCGATTTTTCCGAACCATCATCCTCGATGAAATCTATCAGGACTATGTTCGTACCGCCCGTGCCAAGGGGCTTTCTGAAACTGTAATCCTACTAAAGCATGTTCTTCGGAATGCCCTGATACCGATCATTACTTATGTGGTTATTCAGCTTCCATCCCTTATTCTTGGGGCACTTCTTTTGGAGAACTTTTTCAGTATTCCGGGTCTTGGAGGCATAACTTTGAATGCTTTGAACTCCTCAGACTTTCCTGTCATAAAGGCGATGGCAATTTTATCTAGTGTCCTCTATATCGTCCTTAGTCTTGTTACAGATATCCTCTATACCTTTGCGGATCCCCGCGTAAAACTGAAGTGAAGCTATGAAAGAAAACTCATTGTGGAAAGACTCATTCAAAAAATTAGTTAGGGATAAGTGGGCCTTGGGATCTTTGATTATCGTCTTGTTGTATGGTGCCGTGGCCGTCTTGGCATACTTTGGTTTTCTTGCCGCCGATTGGGCGAAGGAAGTAGGTGCGTCCAATCTTCCCCCAAGCCCCGAGCATTGGTTCGGAACAGATATCTTTGGAAGAGACGTTTTTTCTAAAATCATTCGAGGGACCCAGATTGCTATGTCCGTCGGACTTGTTACCTCTTTGATTGCTATTCCTATTGGAGTGATTCTCGGCGCACTGGCCGGGTACTTCGGAGGGTGGGTAGATGATCTTATTACCTGGCTCTACACCACTTTTTCATCCATACCAAATATTATGCTTCTCATTTCAATTACAATGATTCTTGGGAAGGGTATCTTTGCCGTCTATATTGCCCTTGGGGCCACCAGTTGGGTGACTCTTTGCAGACTTATCCGTGGAGAAGTCATGAAACACAAAGAGAGGGAGTATGTTCAAGCCGCTAGTGCTATTGGCGGAGGACACATGAGGAAATTATTCAGACACATTCTTCCTAACGTGACCCATATTGTGATCATTAACACCTCACTACAGTTCCAGTTTGCTATTAAGTCCGAGGTAATCCTTTCTTATCTTGGACTTGGGGTTCAAGGAGAACCAAGTTGGGGAACGATGATTGATGACGCGAAACTCGAACTTTCAAGAGGAGTCTGGTGGCAACTTGCAAGTGCGACAATCGCCATGTTTCTAGTAGTACTGGCATTTAACTTACTTGGGGATGCTCTTAGAGACTCCCTGGACCCAAAGCTAAAAGGAAAATAGTATGACATCACCACTTCTTCAGGTAAAAAACCTTGTGGTTGAATTTGAGACCGGCGATGGCGTCACTCGAGCCGTGAACAATGTTTCTTTTGATATCCCGGCAGGCAAGACCATCGGTATCGTTGGTGAATCCGGTTCAGGGAAATCTGTAACTTCTCTTGCAGTCATGGGCCTTCTCCAAAAACCAGCCGCTCGAATCCCTCAAGGTGAAATATTTTTTAATGGACAAGACATCTTAAAATTTAACGATGCTCAGATGCGCTCAATTCGTGGGAATCAGATTTCGATGATTTTCCAGGAGCCCATGACGAGTTTAAATCCTGTTTTCAAGGTTGCAGATCAGATCGCTGAAACAATTCGGATACATAAGAGTGTTTCGAGTAAAGAAGCCTGGGAAAAGGCGGTTGATCTTATGAATCAAGTTGGGATTCCAAGTCCCTCAAAGAGTGCACATAAATATCCACATGAGATGTCCGGAGGACAAAAACAAAGAGTCATGATTGCGATGGCCATCGCCTGCGAGCCCAAGCTTTTGATTGCGGATGAACCTACAACGGCTCTCGATGTGACGATTCAAAAACAGGTTCTGGAGCTTCTTCATAAACTTCAGCAAGAATATCGAATGAGTATGATGTTCATTACGCACGATCTCGGCGTGATTGGAGATATCGCTGATGACGTGGTCGTGATGTATCGATCGAATGTCGTGGAAAAAAATAATGCCCAGGAAATTTTTTACACTCCCAAGCATCCCTATACAAAAGGCCTTCTTGCCTGTCGTCCAAAGCTTGGCGCAAATCCACGGCGTCTTCTCACCGTTAGTGACTTCATGGATGAAAATGGAGTCGAAAAAATAATCACTCCAGACCGAGTCATGGTCTTTGACAAAGAACAAGAGAAAGAGAAATCTAGTGACATCCTTCTCGAGGTTAAAAATCTTGTCACCCAGTTCCCAATCAAGGGAGGGATCTTTGGTCGGACTGTAGATTATTTTAAAGGGGTCAATGATGTCAGTTTTCAGCTCAAGAAAGGCAAAACTTTAGGTCTTGTTGGTGAATCTGGATGTGGAAAGACGACACTGGGTCGGTCTATTCTTCGACTGGTCGAGCCGGCTGCAGGGAGTATCATTTACAGTGGAAAAGACATCACTCATGTTTACGGTGAAGAATTACGACTTCTTCGTCGGAAGATGCAGATCATCTTTCAAGATCCATATTCATCACTTAACCCCAGGATGACAATTTCAGAGATTCTCACAGAGCCTTTGAACATTCATAGGGTCGGTGCCACTAAAAAAGAGCGTCTCGACATGGCCAAAGAACTTTTTGAAAAGGTTGGACTGAAAGTAATGCAGCTCAATCGCTATCCACATGAGTTCTCGGGAGGTCAGCGCCAGAGAATTTGTATTGCGCGGGCCCTCATGCTTCGACCAGAGTTTGTGGTCTGTGATGAATCTGTTTCTGCTCTGGACGTTTCTATTCAGGCCCAGGTCCTCAATCTTCTCCTGGATCTCCAGGAAGAATTTCACCTTACTTATATTTTCATCTCCCACGATCTCTCTGTAGTCAATTTCATTGCAGACGAAGTTGGAGTGATGAACTGTGGGAAGATTATAGAAATGGATAAGGCCAACAATATTTACAAAAATCCAAGCCAAGATTACACAAAGGCACTTCTATCTGCGATACCAAAAGGTGAAGTTAAGTCGAATCTTACCTCATTGGTTTAAGTATTGAGTATATCTTAAGAAAGAGCATGCTCGTGATGCAGCCCCAATAGACGTTCAGATTCCAGTCCCATTGGAGGATTTGCGTATTAAAGTAAACTCCCCCAAGACCGAATGCGTACGCTCCAACCACACTCCAGGTATCCAGACGATAAAGAAAAAACTTTTTGAAAATGATTTTAGTCATGAATATGCCAAGTAAAATACCACCAGTCCAAGATTGCAATTTAAGACCTAACAATAGAAGGCTATCATTTTTTGAAGCGAGTACTGCAATTCCGAACAAAAGTCCGGTGATGACCACTGTATCTAGTATCGAATTCTGTATAATTTTTTCTGGATTCCTATTGGGGAGGATGTCGTTGTAAACGGTCGCGCAAAGGGCATTGATCGTTGAATCAAGGGTACTCATCGTTGCCGCCATTACTCCGGCCACCATTATTCCTCTGACCCCGACGGGAAAATGATTCACAATGAAATATGAAAAGAGGTGATCAGCATTAGCAACGTTTGATGGAAAGGAATGCCCTTGATAATGGGCCCAGAGTAGTGCCCCCACTCCAAGAAAAACTAGACCAACTGTAATAGAAATGAACGAAGAGAAGAAAATGGCAAGTTGCCCTCCACGCAGACTTCGGTTCGCAGTAAGTCTTTGGGCAAAATCCTGATCGACTCCATGTGTAGACATGTCAAAGAGAATTCCTCCCATGATACCAAAAATAAAAGGCCAGGGATTATCAAAAGAAATCAGAGCAGTCTTACCAGCTGAATGGGACAAACTCATCAATTCTAGCCAACTTTTTCCGCTAACCTCTGGAATAAGGTAGTGGGCGATCAATCCTCCCGCAACAAAGAGACCCATTTGCATGATATCCGTTCTAACGACTGCTTTTAGGCCACCAATTAGCGTGTAAAAGAAGGTCACACCCGTAACGACAGCAAGACCAGCGTAAACATTTATGCCAATAAAATGAGAAACAAGGATAGAACCAGAGAAGAGTCGAACACCTACAGAGATAATCTTTGAAAATGAATAGAAAATTGCAACCATCCTCTGGCCAGATGGAAGACCTGTTTCCTTCGCCATAACTTCATAGATCGTTAGACCCTTGTCATAAACACGTGGGAGGAAGATTTTGGCGATTACAAGTCTGCCAATAATAGCGCCCATATAGATTTGAATGAAGGAAAAGTCCTTGTTATAAGCGAAAGCAGGGATGCCAAGAAAGGTCAGGGCGGAAACTTCGGTTGCAATAATGGAGCAGATTGATTCAGTAAAAGTTAAAGATTTATTTGCAAGATACTGTTCATTTGCCATCTGCTTACTATTCTTCGTGTCAGATTTAGTTTCTCTGCCGGCCCGAATTGCGAGATAAAACACTAAAATCATGTATATAAGGATGACAATCCAATCAATCAACTGAATATGCATAAAAAAACTCCATTTAATCGTCAGTCTACTTTACTCGGAAAAATTAGTCCACCATCGGCAGGAAAATGTTTGAGAAAAGATTCCTCAGTTAGAGATGGCTTTTCACCGATATAAGTACTGGACTTTAATATGGAAAAAAACAACTCAAACATTGCCAAACTGCTCTTAAAGGATCTTGCGCAAAAAAAAATTTGCGACGGACATCTCTATTTAAGCGGAACAAGAAAGTTTTACCTAATGAGGCCCGGCATCCTCTTAGATCCGGCGTTCTTAAAAAAGCAGGCCTTGACTAACAACAAGTATGAATTGGAACTGGTAATATCTTCTGAGGCGAAGAACAGTTTTAGAGAAATGTTTCATCATCTTCGTCATCTGGAGCTTGAAAAGGATCTGCGCCTAAAGTGTGCAGAGGTCTTGACCTATTTCAACCATGTTCACCTCGAGGGCGAACATTTTTTAAGCTTTGCATTGGCATGCTATGAAGAATTTTGTCAGCTTCCATTCCAGTTTCAAGTCGATCTTCATGAAACAGATATGCTACTTTTCCGTAAGGCTCTTTATTCTGGAGCTTTTGCTGTTATTACAGGTATGGCGAATAACTTTTACCACTATTTGATGCTCAAGGATTTATATAACATTACATTCTCTCTTGACCTAGGTCTTGTGGGACATGGGTATAGTTATTTTGTTGCTGAGGCTTGCAACGTTGAAAATCAGGACCCTGGCAAGGGAAGGGAACATCTCAATAAAAAGGGGGCTTCTCAATTGGAGAAGAAAACTTTTTTTGAACATCCCGAAAAGAGTTATCAGCTGCTTAGATCTTTGGAGCTTCTTACTTATCCCGAGCTTACGGAATGTATTCTTTACCAACACGAAATCTCTTCGGGTGATGGTTTTCCTCGAGGCATAAAGAAAGGACTGGTTTCAAGTTCCGAGGCAGTGATCATCTTCGCAGACTCTTTGGTTAAAATTTCTGCCGAGTATAGTTTTGAAAAAAATGTGATTAAGTTTTTAAGAACTTTTAACAATCAAAAGCTGGAGGAACTTCCTGTTCGCCGAGTTTACACAAAACTTCTCCAGACTTTGAATCACGTGTCCAGAGCTAAGGAGGCTGCTCCATAGATGGAACAGGTAAAAAAACACCTTGCCATTCTCAATCTCACAGGAGAGTTTATTCCGGAGCTCTCCGATTATTTTATTGGTCGAGGTATTCTTGTCGTCGATCCTTTAAGCTGCAACGATAGTTATGATTGGACCCATATTATTACTAAAGATATACACGATTTCAATCTGATCAATAAAACGTATCAAATAAGCGAAGATGAAAGAAACATTATTTCCTTAACCAGAGTGGATGATCTTCAAAACTTCGTTTTGAATAACGGTAATTTAGTTCTTGATGAATTATGGTTCAAGAGTGAGCTTGGTGGATTTATCCTAGATAAATACTTCATGGGCCATGCCGGTATTAATTTGAAAGACAACTATCCAACGTTCAGAGAGATTGGATCTTTTAATGTCGCCAATCCTTTCAACACTGGAGAATATCTCGACAAGATTGTTCAGAGAGCATTTAAAGAAGGAATGGATGGATTAAGCATTAAGACTTACTTTGACCACCTTTTGATGTTCTTAACAGGTCTTAAAAATCATGGTAAAGCAGGGCTGCCATTTGAGGTTACTTATGGACAATATCAGGAAGTGTTTGGTATTCAGATCCATTTTTTCGCCAAAAATTTAGAGCTGTTTGACATTAGTCATTCTCTACGTTCTACATTAAGTAAAAGACCAGAAGAGTATTACCTTAACGTAGCAGTTCAATCCTCTGATTTTTTCGAGTTTTCATTCTTGCCCGAGGTCGACAAGGCGATAGTTACGGCACTTTGGACTAAAGACGAACGGATAAAATATGAGAACCGCAGCTTCATGATGTCTTCTATCCGGAGAAACCATGCAATTGTTAAGTATTTAACGGATGATGAAGATCTCTCGGATTTTGCGGAAGAACAATTGACTGAAGATTATTCCCAAAAGATCAATCTGCCAGATCAGTTGCCGAAGGAAGTGAAAGAGCATTTCTCAAAGACTTTTAAGGAGCACCCCAAGGAAGTCATGGCCACGACTGAGTGGACATTCCAACAACAACCCATCTTTACGGATGGCGAAAATAGTATGATTGGAAGTCGGCCTGAATTGCTTGATGAGGATGTCTCAAAAGTTACAGGATCTCCTATAACAAAGGATGAGGCTGCTGTTATTAAATCAAGTTCAGTCCTTGATGAGCTAATACAAAGAGTGAAAGAAAAGGTTCTAGAAGAAAAAACCGACATCAAAATTGCCGGTGAGAAAATTGACATCGATAAGCTGGTGCAAAAAATATCATCAAGCTATAAAGAAACTTCCGAACAGATGAATCTTAAGATCCGCAGTCTTGGCGATAAATTTCCACAGACGATAAAGAGCAGCCTATTTAATTTTGCAAAAAATCTCAATCGACCAATCAATGAGCTTAATGATGTAGAGATAGAATCCTTCCATCTAAACACGCTGGCAGATATCATTCAAACGGAGCTTGTTACATCTATTATTCACGATAAAGATCATAGCTACGAAATACTTAAGAAGCAGGTCGTTGAGCTTAAGAGTACAATCAGTAAAACAAAAGACCATAATGAAAAATCGATGGATCAATTCTCAAGCCTCAAAGCTGAAAATCAAGCACTGAAAGAGCGGAGTCTCAAACTTCTTCGACAGCAGGTGCAAACGCATAATCAACAGAAGACACTTCAGCCTTTGGAGGATGTCGATGAAAAGATGAGAAAACATTTTGCGGAAAAATTAAGTAATGAGAGATTTATTTCTGAAGAAGATATGAAAAATCTTTCCTCACTTCTTTTAAGAGAGGTAAAGCTTGTCAGTGACCTTCGAAATGAAGAAATGAAGACCCGGAAGCTAGCAATTGAATCGGCGAACAAAGAGTTTCTCCTGTCTCAAGAAATTCAGGACTTAGACAAAAAAGTACGAGAGAAAGAGATTGTTGCACAGAAGACCAAGGAAGTCTTTACTCGCATGATAGATAAAAAAGACCAAGAGGTTAATGAATTAAGAGCTAAGCTACTCAGCGGCAGCGCCATCTTGGCACCCTCAAAATCACAGACTGAAAAGATAACTGATCTGGAAAAGCAGAATCAAAACCTCTATAGACAAATTGAGAAGTATAAACAGAAGATAACCACCATGTCTTCAACTATCCATGCTTTTAAGTCCGATGATGGGTCCAAAGATGACCGACGTAAGATCGTTTTGGCCAATCTTCAATTAAAAAATCAGGTATCCCAATATGAAAGAGAATTAGAAAAAATCAAAACGAAGGCTTCAAAGTACGTCGCTCAGTTGGTAGAACTTCGAGAGGAAAAACTTCATCATGAAGAACTACTTAAGAGACAATCTTTTGAAAATAAAAAAGGGTCTTTTTTGCCCCAAGGGTCCG
>JBEIFX010000038.1:0-20098 GCA_040382195.1 Halobacteriovoraceae bacterium
AATTAATCACCACCGCATTGTAGGTACCAGTGCCTAAAAAAAGAGCGGCAATAGCGAAGGTGAAAAACTTCTTGTGTGTTCCGTGACCGTTCATAAATTCCCCCATGCCAATAGATAAGCAAGGGGTGTGCCAAAGATTCGAGATCTAAATGATTAAAAAATCATGTAACTTCGAAAAGCATTAGGACATTGTCAAATGCCTAGACATTTCTTTAATTTTTGAGCGGGGCCAGTCGATAGAGTCAACATGATTAATTTTTCTCTCATGGTATTCCTGATCTTTGGTCTGGCCAGAGGACAAAGTTCTTACTTTGATCAACAGTGCAATCCAGGATTAGATGATAAACTGATTCACAAAACTGGCACGGTTTTTTACTATCAGGTTGAAGCTCAGGGGAAACTCGAGGAGTTGTTGGTCATGAATTTTCAAATGGATGTTTTCAGAGATGATAAAGTTATTAATCAGATCAAGCTATTTAATAACTTTGAAAACCAGCCTTTTCGAAGAGGCGAGATCATTCTCCTGCCTCGCAAAGTCGTCCTTTCTGAGTTGAACAAAAGGCTTATGGTCTTGGAGAATTGTGAGGTTGTTCCGTTTGGTATTTATGCAGGAGATCCTCTTTTATAACGACTTTGAGTTTTATTATTCTTTCAGTTTGACCTTTTTACATGTAGGTTCTTCCAACACAAGGAGGAATTATGCAAATAGAGGAAAAAATCAAGGAAGCGCTAGGTTGGAGATATGCGACAAAACTTTTTGACCCTAATAAAAAAATTTCTGCTGAAAAGTGGTCTATTCTTGAGTCGTCGCTTTTATTGTCTCCCTCTTCCTACGGCCTTCAGCCATGGAAGTTTTTAAATGTTGAAAACAAAGAAATTCGTGCAAAGCTAAAACCAGTATCTTGGAATCAAGGTCAGGTAACAGATGCCTCAAACTTACTAGTGTTCACCACTCTGAAAGATATCTCTCCCGACTACATTAAGAAATTCATCAAGAGAAATATGGAAGTAAGATCCTTAGGTCATGATGCTTTCGCAGGTTACGAGAATATGATGATTAAAAATATTGTTGAAGAAATGGACAAGGATTACATTCGGGCCTGGAACCAACGGCAATCTTATATTGCCATGGGCTTTTTAATGGAGACAGCCGCACTTTTAGAAGTTGATACAGTTGCCATGGAAGGGATTAGTCCAAAGGACTACGATAAAATCCTCGGGCTGGAATCATCCCCTTATGCCACTGTCGCGGCAGTTGCATTAGGATATCGATCGACGGAAGATAAATATCAGTCAGCAAAAAAAGTCCGATTCCCCAAAGAAATGATTATTCAGAATATTTGACAGACCTAAAATATGGAGGAGGGGGATTCTCCTCCATATTTTCGATGAGAATTATAAAAGGAATCTAATGATTTTATTTTCTAGCACTCTTCAGACATATCTTTAGCACATTTAAAATACGTCTCTATTGATTTTTTTGCGATATCATAGGAGTGACCTTTGGAAATGAGATACCGTAAAATCTTGTCCCTTAATTTATATCTTTCAAGATGATTTTGAGGGATGGTTTGGAAGCGAAGTTTTTTAGCGACTAATTTTTCTATATTATCACTATCATTGCAGCCCAGCTCATTCTTTACCAATTCAAATTCTTCATCGCCAAATTCAAGTTTCTCCTGACTTCCCCGTTTTCGAATCTTATCTACTGATTCTCCCTTGAGCATCCATTTGCGAATAAATAGTCTTTTATAATTTTCTTCTCTTAGAAGACCTTGCTCTTTAATTTTGGAAAGTATTTCGTCAATTTCATGTGGCAAGTTATTTGGCTTGGACCTGAGTTTTTGCTTAAGTTTAAACTCTGAATAGTCTTGGCGGGCGAGAAGATGAATACAGTAATTATAGAGACGGTTGTTCATGTGAATTGGTAAGGGCCCTTGGAAGGGCCCTTAGGATCAGATTCTTATTGTTTAATAGGTTTTTTACTCGGAGTCTTTTCTTCTCTGATTTCTCCAGTTGTCATATCGATATTGGATGTATCAGCCTTAGCAATCCCATGCTTAGCAAGAACCTTGTTACGAATCTCCGCCATCATTTCAGGATTATTCTTCAGGAACTCTTTAGAAGCTTCACGACCCTGACCCACTTTTTGGTTGTTATAAGAGTACCAAGCCCCTGCTTTTTCAACGATGCCTTCATTCGCGGCGACATCGAGCAGATCCCCTTCTTTCGAGATTCCTACTCCATACATAATATCAAATTCCACTTCACGGAAAGGAGGAGCAACTTTGTTCTTAACGATTTTTACTTTAGTCCGTGAACCAATAACTTCCTCTCCATCTTTCAGGGCACCCGTACGTCGAATATCAATACGAACAGAAGAGTAGAATTTTAAAGCATTACCACCAGTGGTTGTTTCTGGGTTACCGAACATGACACCAATCTTCATTCGAAGTTGGTTGATGAAAATGACTGTGCAATTAGAGCGTGCGATTGATCCTGTAAGTTTACGAAGGGCCTGAGACATAAGTCTAGCCTGGAGACCCATGTGTGAATCACCCATGTCACCCTCAAGCTCTGCTTTCGGAGTAAGGGCCGCAACAGAGTCAACAATGAGTAAGTTGACAGCTCCCGACCGAACAAGCATGTCAGCGATTTCCAGGGCCTGTTCACCAGAATCTGGTTGAGAGATCAGGGTATTAGGAATATCAACACCGAGCTTAGCAGCGTAGACAGTATCAAGAGCGTGTTCAGCATCAATAAAGGCTACAGTACCACCCGTTTTTTGGCATTCAGAGGCAATGTGGAGGGTCAGTGTTGTTTTCCCTGAAGATTCTGGCCCATAGATTTCAATAATACGTCCTTGTGGAATACCACCTACGCCAAGAGCCAGATCAATACCGAGTGAACCGGTGGAGATGGCTGGAATCTTTTCAGCTGCTTCAGCTGAATCAAGGCGCATGATCGCCCCTTTACCAAATTGCTTTTCAATTGTGGAAAGGGCGAGATCTAAAGCTTTCTTTTTGTTTGCTGCGTCAGTGTTGTTCACATGATTTAATGACATGAAATTTCTCCTTCTCTCGAGTATCAGTTGGAAGTGTGTGTTATGGACTTAACGCTAACACCCACCCGGTTTTTCGACAATGCTTTTTACTGCAATTTTACGGAAAATTTACGGATACCCAAGAAATTGTAATATTTACCGTACCGATGCGGAGCATTACAAAAAAAGCTGGATTAGGTAGGAAATAATTCCGGCGTAAAGGCCACTTATAACATCGTCAGTAATTGTTCCAACTCCATGATGGAGTCTATCGAAATAAGAAGCGGGCCAAATCTTAACAATGTCAAAAAATCGAAAAAGAAAAAATGAGGTCAGAAGAATAGGAAGATCGAGAGTTCTGACAAAACTCCAGGTAATGAGCATACCAATGACTTCATCAATGACAATCCACTGAGGGTCATGAAGCAGAAACTTTTTCTGAACTTGCTCCGTTAGAAATACAGAAAGACAGTAGAGAATCGAGATTAAACCGACTAAATAATAAATATTCACTTCTAGATAAGCTAAAAAGAAAATTAGCGGCAGAGTCGCTAGGGATCCCATGGTACCAGGAGCTTTAGGAAACTTTCCGGTGTAAAACCATGAGAGGAATAAGACAACTAAGATAGGTGGGCTTTGATTTTTTTGATCTTTCATAGGATTTAAGCTAATTTGATTTTTTTATAACTCTAAACCCATCGAGAGACATTGGCAAAATATGGCCGAAAGACCGAGCTTTCTATCTGAATATGGTTTTAATTGGGAAACACTTGATGTTGTCTGTAGTGGGAAATCATCACTGGATGCAACAAATTACCTTACTGAGCTTCATGACAAAAATCAGGTTGCTAATTTTTTGTATGGATACGGCTTTGATATAACTGATCCTGTCGAGAGTGCTGAATTATTCGGTATTTTTCAGGAAGCTGTTCAGTTTATTAAGCGCTATTTTTTAAAAGAGGGAAACCCCGAAGGACTTGACCTCAAAGTTCCTAATTATCTGTTTACCATTACAAATATTTCCGATCTTTTTTTGGCAGCGACTGGCCACTCTACAGTCAAGCTTAAAACTGAGGAGCAGCTCTGGGCAGGGGTCGTGCTCAAAGTTATGCATACACTTTTGCACACGGATAAAGATCTCAGGTACCGGTACTACTCTACTATTCAACAACAGATCTTCGATCGCTTCTATAAGTTTATTCACCGGGATGAGTCGAACCACCTTTATCTTAAAAACGAAACCGGAACCTCAATTCCGCTCTTCGATTTTCAAACGAAGGCAAAAAAGACTCGAGATTCGATTGTTATTAAACTCCTTCACAAACAGGAGAATGTAGCCGAAGAACTTTTTGATAGGATTGGTGTTCGGATCATTACTCACAACAAGCTAGATGCACTAAGGGTCATCAAATTTCTTCATCGAAATCATGTCATCATGATCAACAACATTAAGCCTAGCCGCTCTCAGAACACTTTGGTTGATCTAAGCCTTTTAAGAAAAAAGATGTTCACTCTTTATAAAGAAACTATTCGTAAGAGATTACCAGAGCAAGAATTTTACCAACGCTTAAATTCCCTTATCGATAATTGTATTCCCTCTAAGTTAACTCACGATAATCAGCACACCCTTGAGGAGTATAGGGCTATTCATTTTACTGGCCGTCAACTGATTAAGTACCGTAATCCCTTCATGACTTCTTTTAATGAGGTCCGAAAGCAGGCGCTTAAAGACAAGCAAAATCCTCTCTCTCAGTCCCTCCTGCATCTTGATACTTCACCTATTTCAAGAGACGTACGTTTTTTCTATCCATTTGAGGTACAGATTACGGACCAGGAAAGTCATGGGAAAAACACCCAAGGTGAGGCATCACATGCCGAGTATAAGAAGTCGCAGCTTAAGTCTGCAATGAAGAGAATTTTTCGTCCCATTATTGAGCTTGGTAATTTCAAGCTTGATTGAGAAAATGTTGTTTAAGGAAAAGGTCTATCCTTTCATTGATGAGTTGGGGATAGTCGGCCTGAGGAACATGAGATCCATCCTTTAAGAAATATGTTTCTGAGTACGAAAGGATGTTACTAATAGTACGTTGAAGATGATTAGGGATAACATTATCTTTATGACCGCCGATAACAAGAACAGGCATTTGCATCTGCTCAAGGCTTGCTGTGATATTTTGACGAGTCATCTCATAAAAGAGTTGAAAAAAGATATCGGCGCCCAGTTGTCCTACCCGATTCAGGTAAATTTCAATGAATTCCTTTGAAACTTTGTTTCGGTTAAAACCGGTAGAGTGAATAATTTCTCGAAGAACTGGATTAATTCCCCCCTTGGACCAGATATTTTTAAAAACTTCAGGGTATTTTTCTAGACCTAGGGCCGCAATGGGGGCGATAAATTCCATCAGGTTGGAATCAAACATGACATCCTTAACGTTGATGAATGTTCCCGAGATCAGGACCATGCCCTTTACCAGAGAGGGGTATTCTTTAGCAAGCTGAAGGCAAATATTTACTCCCATTGAATGCCCTAGCATGATAGCTTCTGGAATTTTTAAAAAACTACAGAGTCCGGCAATATCAGAAGCCATTTGTGGAAATGTAATACTTTTTACATTATGTGCGCCAGTCGACTGGAAGTGTCCGCGATAATCATGGATGACAATCTGATAACCCAACTCATCGAAATACTTTGTTTGAAACTTCCAATGATGATTACTGCAAACGAGACCGTAATTGAAAAGAAGTACCGGTTTTGTTGTGTCCAGATCATAGAAGTTTTTAACGAAAAAAATTTGCTCATTATCGTCGGTTTTATAAAAGTTAGCATCACTGGTTTTAAACATATAATTACTTCATTAAGTTGTTGAGGCTTTCAATTACCGATAGTCGAGATGAATCTTGTTCAATTAAATTGTTAAGCTTCTGATTGAGAATATTTTTCTTGGATTCCACTACCGTCACTGAAAATTCCAAAACCTGAAGAGTCGTTTGACCGATAGTTATTTCATCGTTTACTTTTAGTTTTCTGATTGATGTTGCTCTTTTGCCATTCATGAGAAAGTACTCAACTTGCCTTTGAGGATGAACTAATAGTTCTTTCCCCTGGACTTCCAGCATGATGTGGGCCGATCTTAAATCTGGATCAGAAATAAACAGATCGCCCTTATTTTTTCCGATATGAAGTTCATTTTTCAAAAAACGATATTCAGTTATTACTGTAAGGTCTGGACTTTTGATTATTTTAAATCTGATCATGAAGAATCCTTTTAAATAGTATCTAGGATTTTTTGATCTTTTGCGAGTCTTTCGAAAATAGGGAGTAGAATCTCTGGTTGGTTGTCCTGAAGGATGTTCAGATCTTTAATAACCTTCTCCAGAATGTAATTATGAGTTAAGAAATTGGCGAGTTTTTTGGTGGATGTCGTTCCTGATTGATCTACTCCAAAAATATCACCCTCGCCGCGAAACTTAAGATCTTCCTCAGCAATAATAAATCCATCTAGGTTATTTTCAATGACTTTTAACCGCTGAAAAATATCTGGGCCGATCTCCCTATCAAGGACTAGAAAACAAAATCCTGGCCGACTTCCACGACCTACTCGACCCCTTAATTGATGGAGAGATGAGAGACCAAAGCGCTCCGGATTATAAATGCTCATCACCGTAGCTTCAGGGACGTTGATACCGACTTCAATCACACTGGTTGAAACAAGGATGTGAATCCTCCCATTGCGAAATTCGCGAACTATTTTTTCCTTTTCATCGGAATCCATTTGACCGTGGAGCATTTCAACTCGAAAATCACGGAACGTTTGCTGATACTTCTTAATACCTTCTTTTACATTTTGGAGGTCAAGTGATTCACTTTCTTCAATAGCGGGAAAAACGAAGTAAACTTGTTCTCCACTAGATAGTCTGGATTTCACGAACTCAATATATTTAGGATAATTGAAAATTTCAACAATTCTAGTTTTAATGCCTCTCCTTCCTTCAGGCATAATCTTAATCGAGGAGATATCCAGATCCCCATATTGTGCCAGGCTTAGAGTCCTCGGGATCGGTGTGGCAGTCATGATAAGGCTATGGGCACCCTGGCCTTTAGAGATTAATTTAAGTCTTTGTTCAACTCCAAATTTATGTTGTTCATCAATAATCGCAAGGCCCAGATTTTTGAAGTAAACACTATCCTGAAAGAGAGCATGAGTTCCAATTACGATCTCTATTGTGCCGTTACTTAATTTATTGAGTATCTCTCTTCTTTGTTTTGACTTTGTTGACCCCAAAAGTAGTTCAAGCTTCAGGTCTGGATAAAGTTCTTTGAACGTCTCAAAGTGCTGAGTCGCCAAAGCCTCAGTAGGACACATAAGTCCAACCTGATAACCGGCATCGACCACAATTCTCGTCGAAAGAAAGGCAACAATAGTTTTTCCGCAACCAACATCTCCCTGAATCATCCTCATCATGGGGTGACCCGACATAAGATCAGATTGGATTTCAATAAAGACTTTCTTCTGGTCACTAGTTAGATTAAAAGGAAGCGATTCATATAAACTCTCGACTTGGTTTGGATCAGTCAAAATGACAGGAGCTGATTTTCGCTTGATATACTTTCTTCTGGTTTGGATCTTCAATTGATCGATTAAGAATTCTTCGTAAATTAGTCTCTCTTCCGCTTCTTTTTTTAATTGAGTTGAAAAAGACTGGGAAGGAATTTTTCCGTGAATAACTTTAAAAGCATTACTAAGTGTTGTACTTGATCCATGGCCAAGCTGAGGGAGTATTTCAGGGATATCATTCCAAAGTCTATTCGGGATAAGGTCGAAAATTTTCTTTAGTTGAGAGCCGCTTGTTTTATTAACAGTGGGATATTCAATAACGTATGGATTTGAGGGTAAAATTGGATCGAGTAATTGAGGATTAATAATTTGTTTCTGAGCGCTATATTCTTGAACTTCCCCAAGAAAGGCTATACGTTCGAGCCCTTCGATTTGTTTTTTTTGATTGGGATAGAGATTAAACCAACGCAACATTAAAGTTTCTTGAGAAAGGTCGTCCTTTAAAATGGCATATCCTGTATATAGTCGAATGTTGCCTCTACCCTTTCTTCCAAAAGCTGGTCGTATGTCCACATGAATAAGCTTTCCGGACCCCTTAAAAAGTTGATTCAGATGGGCGTCTCTGAAAGGCTTTGTCTCAGGAGTTCTCTGAATTCTTAATGGGAGAATCCAGAGCAAATCTTTCAATTTATTTATACCCAGTGATGTAAGTTTAATAATACTGGCTGAAGGATTTTTCCCTGATGCTGTCAGTGCCTCAAGTGGGGATTCCCAGCTTAACTCAGCTGTACTTGATATCTTGGACTTCATAGGTCAGGTCACCTTTAGGGGCCTTTACCACAACTTCATCTCCAATTTCTTTTCCAATTAGCGCCCTGCCGAGTGGAGAGTTATAGGAAATTTTCTTTGGATCAGTCATGGCTTCATCTTCACCAACGATTTGAAAACTGAGTGATATTTCTTTTTGATGATCAAAGATAGTAACAGTTGCTCCGAAAACAATTTTATCAGAATGAATCGAGGAAACATCAATGACTCTTCCTCGCGCAATTTTGGATTGTACATCAAGAATTCTTCCTTCAATAATTGACTGTCTCTCCTTCGCTGCAGCATACTCTGCGTTTTCTTTTAAGTCCCCAAGCTCTCTTGCTTCAGAAATGGCCTGCTTTACTTCTTCTCTTTCCACTCTAATAAGATGAGTGAGCTCTTCTTCTAACAGTTTTTTGCCTAATAGGGTCATCGGTTCGCTCATGATATCCTCAAAAAATTATTTTTTAAATAAAGCGGCAGCTTTAGCGAGAGCTTCTTTTTTTGCATGATCAGGATCACCGCCACTAGAACTAATTTTAAAATAATCACAGAAATTAGCTTTCTCTTTGTCCTGAACTCGATCTGCTGAAGTTTCACGACATTCATTATAAGCTTTAGAATCATAAAAGATACACATTCTACAGCAACGGATGTCGGCCATACAAGATGGGCATACGTCTCTTCTGCCAACCATAATCTTGAAAGATTCAGGGAGTTCTTTTCGACAATTGTAGCAAAGGTTTGACAATTAAAACTCCTGGCCAATGCCCATCCCGAGACCCAAGCCATTTTGGGGATCGGTGGGTGAAAAAAAGATTTTAGGTGTATTTCTTTTGTTGTATTCCTCAATTGATTTTAATAATAAGTACTCATTATTGTAATGATTCGTTTTGGAGATTAAATAACTTATTGCAATCATTGTTGCTCCCCCAAAAAGAAGAAAATTTCGACTTATCACTGTTCCTTCGCCACCGCCTGAAGTTCTAAGGAGGCCTCCTAAAAGCATACCTGTTCCAACTGTACTGAGAGCGGCACTCTTCCAAGTTGGAATATTGTTGGCCTGATATTCGTTCAAAAGCGTTTTTGCCACTTCATCTTTTTCTAGGTAGTAGCGAAGTCCTTCTCCTCGATTCTTACTACTCACATCAACCAGCACTTCTTGATAATTAATCACAGCAACGCGGCTGCAGGTTTCAGCAGCGCTAAGAGGGAGGGAGAGCAAAAGACCAATAATAATACTCAGCTTTAGCATAGGGTAATTTTGTCTTATTTTTTGAACCATTAGTTCCTTGAGGCATTTTAACTTACCATGGAATAAAAAGCGACTTCGTAATTACCATGGATATTATCAAAACCGGTATTGGAATCAGTAAAACAATCAAAAACGTTTCACGTTTTCGTGAAATTCTCACTGTTTTAAGTCGTCATGGATTTTCTGAAGTAATTGTAAAGTCAGGCCTCGACAAGGTTTTTCCCGGCTTTGTTCTTCCGGCCAGAGTAAGTGAGCTTAAGAGAGAAGATTTGACCAATGAGGAATGGTGGCAAATTTTTGGCGAGCAACTACGTCGTAGTTTTGAAGAGCTTGGACCAAGCTTTATTAAACTAGGTCAGCTCATGGCAACTCGAGAAGATATTCTTGATCCGGCACTGATACGAGAGTTAAAACTCCTGCAGAATCAAGTAAAGGGCATACCTTTTGAGGTCGCCCAAAAAGTCATTGAGGATAGTCTCAAAAGAAAGCTCGAAGAAGTCTTTGCCAGTATCGACCAAGAACCTATTGGGACAGCTTCTATCGGGGTCGTCTACAAGGCTCAGCTCCTCAGTGGTGAACAAGTGGTGGTTAAGGTTCAGCGCCCCAATATCGCTCGCCTAATCATAACTGATTTTGAGATCCTTTTTTATATAATTGAAAAACTGGAGAAGGTATCATCTGACATTCGTTTTTTAGGGATGTCTAAAATGATTTCTGATTTCTTTAAAAGCACTCAGAATGAACTCAACTTTTCCATCGAGGCTCAAAATTGTGAGCGACTCAAAAAAAATCTTGAGCATATAGACAGGGATGGTTATATCCATGTGCCAAAGGTTTATAAAGAGCACAGTTCCGAGCAGGTGCTAGTTCTGGAGTTTTTGGATGGGACACCATTTAACCAGTTTCGATCAATTCAAGAAATGGGTTTGGGTATGGCCCAAAAACTCGAGAAGTGTATCGAGCTCTTCACTCACACGCTTTTAGCTGATGGTTTCTTTCATGCCGATCTCCATGGTGGTAACTTTTTTATTTTAAAAGACGGCAGAATCGGAATTATTGATTTTGGACTTATGGGCACCCTTAGCAAGAAGAATCGTGCTAACCTTATTGCGATTTTATATGCTGTTATTTCTCATAACTATGACAATCTCGTTTACGAATTTCTAGACGTCGCGGAGTATGAAAGAGTACCCGATCACGAAGAGCTCATCCGAGACATTAAAGATGCCATTTCTCCCTACGTCGGAATGAGCATTCAGGAAACGAATATGTCCGAGCTCGTCCGAAATCTTATCCGCACCCTGAGTAAGCACGAACTGTATTTACCTAGGGAGTGGTTCATTATTTTTAGGGCGCTAATAACGTTAGATGGAGTCGGAAAATCCATCGGAATAGATATCAATATTTTTAAAGTCCTGGAAAAAGATCTGCCCCATCTTGTGAGCGAACTCCTTTCAATTAAGAATGCCCAGGAAGAACTCATGTGGGTAGGAAAAGATCTCATAAGTGGTCTAAGGATCGTTCCCAAGCACCTGAAATGGTTTTTAAAGGAAGCCTCGAGAAATAATTACTCACTAGACTTACGAGTTAAAGATCTAGATCAGATTTCCAGGGTAATAAATAGATCCTTCTATACTCTTTCGCTGTCAGTTCTTGCTGCCGTTTTTATCTTCTGCGGCTCACTTTTCATCAAAAGCTCTCAAGTCGCCAGTTTGAATGATATTCCCCCAATCAGCTGGATCTTCTGGGCCGCTGCTACTTACATGATGATGAGGATCGCTCTATTACGAAAATTTTAAATTATATACTGTCCAGTCCCGATATGAAAAAGGTTGGAAGTTCCAATTCCTCAAAAGTTCCAGGTCCGAAAATCCCCCTTAGAAAGTCATCCATATCTAATGCCATAAGCTCTTCATTAAAGTCAAAATACACTTCTTGCTTCACTTGATTTATATTTCTAATCACGACTCTTCCTTTGGACAAATTAGCGATCAACCGACTAAAGAGCTGCAAATTTCCCGGCGCCATAAAAAACTGGTATTGAACGTTCTCCGTTTCAAAGAAAGGCATTCCCGTCCAAACTTTTCCAAATTTGAAGATAGTTTGCAGCCAATCATTTAAATTCTGGTAAGTCCCATATTCATAAATAATTCCCGGCAAATCTTGCCCTTTGTTTGCAAAATAATAGGAGATGATTTCGGAATGTCGTTTTTCTATATAAAGGTCAGCACTAGAAATTTTTTCGATAAGTTCCCAGTCTTTCTTATTGCGATCTGGCGTTAAGTAGATTTTACAAAATGACTCCGAGTAGATTTTTTGGATTTCTCTTTTCTCGCTTTCAGAAAGCTTGTTATACGTTGTCTTGAGGAGTGAGTTTTCTTCTTGGGAATCATAAAATTCATACTGACCACCACAGAGGTGAAAGCCATATTTGTTATAAAGCTTTTCTTTGTCGCTCCAAAGAACAAAAAAAGTGGAGTCACTTCTTTTTTTAGCTAAAACATATTGCAAAAGTTGTTGGAAATATCCCTCTCCGCGACGTTTCTCGTCCACGGCTATACCACCTAACATTGTGAATGAGAATTTCTCATCTCCTAAAGTGATTGTTCGATCTTTTGTCCCGATGTGAGCAACCACATTTCCTTCCTCGTCGAGAAAAACAAAACAATTGTGAAAGTTGCTCTCGTCAACCAGAGGAGCAAAATCTACAGCAAAAGATTGAGGCCCCTTATAACCAAAAGAGCGCTCTATGAGTGTTAGTGTAGACTCAAAACATGAGGGTTTTTCACTTAAAGGGAAAATAGTGCCCATTCAAAATACTCCATAATTTCAATATCTTATGTTTTTTTCGGCGTTATGTCGATTTTTTTTACACTAGTTCTAAAGTCTTTCGGTGTGTTGTCGAAAAGTTAGTCATGAAGGCCACTAAGGTTTTCATCGCTCCTCTCACGGATTGAGAACGAGTGAAACCCTATCAAGGAGGATTTATGGGTTTAAGAATTAACACTAACGTTTCGTCGCTGAATGCGCAAAGGAACTTAGGTCAAACACGTGGTGCTCAACAGAAAGTGTTAGAGCAACTCTCATCTGGTCAACGCATTAACCGTGCTGGAGACGATGCAGCAGGACTTGCGATCTCTGAAAACCTGAAAGCTCAAATCAGAGGTCTTGGTCAAGCAGAAAGAAACGCACAAGACGGAGTCTCACTCGTTCAGATCGCTGAAGGTGCTCTAGCTGAAGTCGGAAACATTATGATACGTCTCCGAGAATTAGCAGTACAAGCTGCTTCTGATACTATCGGACCAACAGAGCGTAAATTTCTTAACGTAGAATTCGAACAACTATTAACTGAGGTTGACCGAATCGCAAACTCAACTGAATTTAACCGAGTTCCACTACTCAATGGTACAGGTTCGGTGTTTGACATCCAAATTGGGACACGAAATGATCCTTTATCTGACAGATTAACCTTCGATGCCTCATCGGCAGACGTAAATGTCGCAGCCTTGGGACTAAACCTCGCTTCAGTTTCAGATAAGATTTCTGCCCAGAACACACTGGCCGCGGTTGATCAAGCGATTCAAAACGTATCTGGTGTCCGTGCTGACTTTGGTGCTCTTCAAAATCGACTTCAGTCTACGATAAATAACATCCAGATCTCGAATGAAAACTTATCTGCAGCCAACTCTCGTATCCGTGATACTGATGTTGCAGCCGCTACCTCAGAGATGACGAGAACGAATATCTTGATGCAGGCAGGTACTTCAGTATTGGCACAGGCGAACCAGTCTACGACGAATGCTCTCAGCCTTATTAACGCTGCCTCTCAGGGATAGTCATATCCCTGAGGTGCGAGCCTGATGATTTTTAATGTAAAAAGAAATCCTGCAAACTTGATGGTGGGTGTACTAGCAAGTTGTTTTAAGGGTAGTTGATTTTAAACAAATAACAACCGGTGGACAGTAGGTCCTCAAGAGAACACGGAGGTTCGAACATGACAACAAAGGACTAACAAATGGGATTAAGAATAAATACCAACGTTTCGAGCATTGCTGCTCAACGTGCTTTAGGGATTACAAAGAATAATTTGGACAATAACCTCAGGAAATTGTCCAGCGGTGAAAGGATAACTCGCGCGGCTGATGATGCGGCTGGATTGGCAATCAGTGAAAAATTGAAAAGCCATATCCGAGGACTCAGACAAGCTAAAAGGAACTCAGATGATGGCGTATCACTCATTCAGACAGCAGAAGGCGCGCTCAACGAAGTTTCCAACATCATTATTCGACTCAGAGAGCTCTCAATCCAAGCAGCCTCTGATACTGTGGGGGACACAGAAAGAGGTTTTTCAGACATTGAATTCCAAAACCTCCTCGAAGAGATTCAAAGGATCTCACAAGGAACAGAATTCAACGGCAGAAAACTTCTTGATGGAACCGGCGGTGTTGTTGAAATCCAAGTCGGGATTCATAATGATCCAAATAATGACAGGATTAAGTATGATTCAACAACCACTGACACGACTATTGAAGGCCTTGGGCTCATTGGTGAGAACATCGCTAACAAGGAAGGTGCACAGCTATCACTTGCAAAATTGGATGATGCATTGGTACGAATCAACGGAACTCGTGCCAATTTGGGTGCACTTCAGAACCGCCTGCAATCGGCAAGTAATTCAATTGCGATTGCCGAGGAGAACTTTAGTGCAGCTAACTCGAGGATTCGCGATGTAGACGTGGCTTCTGAAACAGCCGATATGACAAAGAATAACATTCTTTCTCAGGCAGGTGTTTCAGTACTCGCTCAGGCGAATCAGGCTTCAAACTTTGCTCTGAAACTACTTGGCTAATTACACACCCACTAACCTTCCCCCGAATGGGGGAAGGTTTTCTTATTTTAAAAATCATGATCCCTGCTAAAATAATGACATGAAGAAAACGGTGATGATCTTTGGAGTCTCTTCTTTTATTGGTTCAAATCTTTTAGAATACTTGAAGAACGATTTTAGAATTATTGGAACCTACTTTAAAACCCCTGTTAACGTGCCTGGATTAACTTGTATTGAGTGCGACGTTCTAAAGAGAGATTTTGTTTCCAGCTTAGTTTCAAGATTCAGACCCGATGTCATCATCTATGCAGTTGGAATAAGTTCACTTACAGAGTGTCAAAATAATCCCAAACAAGCCGATGCCCTAAATTCAGCAGGCGCTGTGAACTGTTGTACAGCTGCAGATCGCTACAACGCAAAATTTGTCTATTTCTCTTCAGGCTTTGTTCTTGCCGGTGAAAGGATCAATTATCGTGAAGCCGAGACTCCGCTCCCGGATAGTGTCTATGGGACAACGCTATCTTCTACGGAATTTTATATTCAAAGATCTTCTTTGAATTATTTGATTTTAAGATGCTCTCCACTTTATGGCAGAAGCTATAACCCTCAGTATCCCAGTTGGTTTGACTCACTTCAGAAAAAATTATCCAGAGGTGAAAAGGTCGTTATCGATGACTTTGTTCATACTGGGTTTCTTGATATCGAAATCTGCTCGAAACTTCTTAAGACCATATTGGACCTTGGGGTTACAAACAGGTTAATTCATGTATCCACTAAAGACTTAATGACACGCTATTCGTTCGCCAAGACTTATGCAAAAATCTTTAAAAAAGATGAAAACTTAATTGAAAGAGAAAAGGGGCATTTTCCAATAGATAAAGGGGTCCAAAACGAACAAGCAAGTTTTTATTATCAACTTGATACCACTAATCTTGAAGAGTACGTTAATGTGAAAATTCCTACGATTGAAGAATCTCTTTTTTATACTTACCGAAGAATGAACAGAGTTAGCGAGACGAGTTTTTGACGAATTCTGTCAGATAGTACTTGACCAAGGGTTCAACCTCCACTGTTTCACCCTGAAATCTCCACGAGATGGTGTTGAAAGGTCCGACGTGGGCCTTGATTTCGTGAATAGCATGAACAGATTGATTTTCGTTGGCCAGCCGAGCAGCAAAGAGACCCCCATTATTGGATAAAAAACCGATACTGATAACATCAGGAGCTCTTCTTGCCACAATGAGTTTTAACGAATTTCTAAACAGGATAAAATCGTTGATCGTATTTGAAATTCTAAAAATCTTAATTGAACGAGTCGTGTCTCTGTTCGTTCGATATTGATTGAAGAGAGAAACGTAAAATTCGAAGCGATCCTTAAGTTTATTTACAAAATGAAGAGATGATTCTTCGAGAAGTTGCTGAGTAGAAAGATGGTCATTGAATCTGATAATCCCAGATTCCTCCATATTAAATTCTTCCAAGGCCAGATTTTCAATCCAGGATACGCTTTGGTAATCATTAACATTAATTGTGTCCATACTCTAATTCTTTGGTATGGCAGTGCTATCGTCAAGTCAAATATGTATAGGGGCAACTATTCGATGCCAGCGTCAGAATGAATCAAATCCAGAAGGGCTTTTTGGCAGACCTTACAAAAATCTCCCCCGCTGGACATCATGCAGGTTCTCACTGGTTTGTGTGAACGACCCACGGGGCCTGAGTCTGCATATCCGCCACGGTATGCACCCACTGGATTTTTCAAAGGGCCTCCATAACGTTGATAATCGGCTTGAGTGGTTGGAAGGCTTATACCTGGTTCAATTAGATCTTTCCATTTTGGATCTTTTGGATTGAATGTAATATTTTGTGACCAGGGCTCTGTGATTTTTGGCGCAAATTCTAACTCTGTAGGGCCTCCTCCTTCGTATTCTTCATTCAGCCCCATAAAATGACCAAACTCATGAAGGAGGAGGTACGAAAATTGGGGACTATTAATGGGAATAGCCGTCAACTCTTTATAGTTTCCGACACCCCAATAACCGCTATCATCTATCAAAACCAATGGATAATCGTAAGGTGCTTGAGCGAGTGCATTTCGGTATCTGGTTTCTGAAGTGGGATAAACGACATGGTACCAGCGACCAAATTTCCTCCAATATGGAAAATAGAGCCCGAGAAAAGACTCACGGACTTTTACTGCTGGCCCCAAGTCTTTGGGAGACCCAAGTTTCATTTTTGAGGTCGCGAAAATGGCATGATACTCAAAGTGCTCTGCCCCAGGGATGTGTTGATTCAGAACACCTATGGCTTTGCGAGCTGCCTGTAAGAATTTCTCCTGATTATTTTTTTCAAAACCCTCAGCATAGAAATTAAATTTAATAACAGGTTTTCGAGCGGCTTTTTGGAGAAGAGTAATCGTTACATCCTGCTTTTCTATGGAGCGAATGTGAATAAGGCTTAAATCTTGTTCTAAAACTTTTGTTGAAACGCCAGACTCCGGATGTTCAGCATAAATCACAAGGCGGGCACTTTGAATATTTGATAGGAAGGGGAATCGAAAACTGAGAGTCCTGGTAAGACGACGAAATTCTTTTCCAGTGCCGATACTTGAATGAAGAACTTTTTCTCCATCTAAAGTGTGAAGTAAAAGCTCTGCCTTATAACTTCCTAAATGATCTTTTTGAAGACTTTTATTAATGAGGGCAGTTGTTCCGGTTTTTTCCAGGTACATACCACCTAGACTGTAAGTTTCATTATCTCGCCAATTGACTTCAACTCTTAAAACATCAGTCCCTTTTTCTAAAAACGAATGATTTGAGAGGAACTGCTGTTGGTTATTGTTTAGTACCCGTGGGAGGATAACTTTATCGGGATGAAAATAGGGTTTACTCCAACATGACAAACTGAAAAAAATAAAAAATAAAAGCTGCATAGAAAACTCCGAAGGAGCATAAGCTACACGATCCAGACGCGTGAGAGCAATAATTGTAAGAGGATGTGGGAATAAAGAGGTCCGGAGAGAAGTTTTTTTACGGTTTCGCGCCCCTAGTAGACTAGGTGGGCGCAATTAGTAATCACTTTAGGCTTCTCACATTCTGACCTAATCCTAGGCCAGGCAAGCATGCACACCATGATCAGGGACCGCTCCCGAAATTAAAATCGTAGGGGCGAAACGTATGTCTTCTGCCCCGGACCCATCTTTATCTTAGCGCATTTTTGCAAACCAATGGAGAGGCAAGATTAGCAGGGAGGGCGAGGGATCATTAAGAATCAGGCACTTAGGAAAAAACAAAAAAGGTCTTCATTTTTTTTCGCAAAGTGTTATAATAATATAAAGCAAGGAAATGTTTTAAAGAATTTTCGAGATGTGACGATAAGTTGTAGGAACCAGTTGCTCCTTGGTAGGGGGATTTATGAAGAACAAATTGCTGGCCTATTTAAAAGACGAAAGCGGGCAAACTTCCACGGAATATATTCTTCTCGTGGCCGTAGCCGCAGCTATCGTTATTAAATTCAAAGGCGCAATAACAAGACAATTGCTGGGTGAAAATGGAGATGGCGAGGGTGGTATTCTTGGAAGCGTCATGAGCAAAGTTGAATCTGACATCTCCAACTGGGAGTAAGCAAGAATTTCTTGCTTACACTTATGATCATGCTACCATCTAGAGAGTGAAAACATCCCTGAAAAATGGTGGACAAACCACAGTCGAATACATTTTTGTACTAGCCTTCGCTATTATCTTGGGTTTCAACGTAATATCTAAATTTACAGATTTCTTCAGCGACTCTATGGGTAATGTTAGTCATGTACTTTCCAGTCACCTGACCATCGGTGTTTGTCCAACAGAGTGCTGGTTTCGAGCCTATGAAAATAGCTATTCGGGAGGACCATGACGAAGGTGCTCTACTTCTTCTTGATCTCCGAGCTTCTGTGGGTGGCATGGATTGATATCCAGACCAAAAAAATTTCAAACATCTGGAGCGGGCTCCACGTTCTTCTGGCCTTCATATTGTATCTTCTGCCCATCACGACCTACTCTTTTCGTTGGGAAGTTTTGATTTTTCCAATCGGGATTCTTGTGGTGGGATTTCTTTTATATCTTGTTAATGTTATGGGGGCAGGGGATTCAAAATACCTGGCAAGTTTATTTTTAATTATCCCTCTCGATGCTCAATCAATTTTTTTAAAAAAGCTTATTATCAGCACCATCATGACAGGTGGGTTATTACTGATCTTTCGGATTTTTAAAAAGTGGCCTGTGCTTAGGGCCTATCTTTGGAGCCGGTACTGGAAGGGGCTTAAAGAAACAGTTCGTTCCCGGTTTAGCTTTGCTCCTGTTATAGGAGTTGCCTGGATTCTTTTTGGATGGGAGCTGTGGGGCCAATGAAAAATCAAAAGGGCCAGACGCTAGTGGAGTATATACTGTTATTGGCAGTCGCTGCCTCACTCGCGATGACATTTTATCGGAGTAAAGTTTTTCGCCGATTATTTGGTGAAAATGGTGAAATAGGTAAAAAAGTAAAAATGCGCAATGAGTTTGCCTACCGTCATGCCTTTCAAGTGAGTAAGGGAGGAACAGTTTCGGATATACCAAGAGAGAACAAAAACATAAATGAGCATCCGTCTTATGGTCCTGGAAGATTCTTTGGTCCCAAGGATCCCTATGGAAACTAAGAATCAACTCGGGCAGTCCACTGTTGAATTTATCTTGAGTTTTGCTTTTGGAGTGAGCATCGTCCTCTTTATTTTCAATGCCTCACTTAAATATGCTACTGGCTACTTGGTTCATTACGCCACCTTCATGGCCAGCAGGGTTTATTTGACCGCTGATTTGCATGTAGGAGAAGTGGGCGGGGACGTGGATAGTGCGCTCGGAAATTCTGAGAAAAGAGCGAAAGATGCTTTCATGATGTATAACCTGAGCGTGATTAGAATACCCAATGAAAATTTTAAGATAAATACTGTTGTGAATGCACGGGCCAACTATTCTTCTCAGACTCTTACCGTTGGAGCTTATACGACTTTTGACGTTCCTATGGATATTTTGGGCCAGGTTGCTGGCCAGAAAAAATTAGAACTAGTTTCTGAGTCATTTCTTGGGAAGGAACCGACCAGGGCCGAGTGTGCCACGAGAGTTTGCAGGGCCTTAACTGGCCGAGATACATGTAGCAAGAGTATGGATATCACTCTTTTTGATGATGGTTGTTGATGAATAAAAAGTTAAATCAGGGTCAAGCCCTGGTAGAGTTAATTATTTTTCTTCCCCTGATGATCACTCTTTATTCAGTGATCTCGGGCTTTGCTAACTCCATCAATGGATCAATCAACCAACAGAAGATTGTCCGGGCCTATTTTTATAATAGAATTCAAAACAACTCAACTTTCCCGGGGCCTACTTTAGCAGGGGACTTTAAACCATGGTCAGTCTTTGGCGTATTTTTTATTGGCTGGGCAGAGTATTTGAAATCTGAAGAAGATCCAATGATGCCTTGTTATAAAGTTAATATTCCCTTTAAAGATAGTCCCAAAGATAAATGCGAAGATGCTTATTCAGAAAATAAGACATTGTGGATAAGAGTAGGAACTGTTTATGGAGTCTGTGGAACGA
>JBEIFX010000039.1:0-17712 GCA_040382195.1 Halobacteriovoraceae bacterium
AAGCAAAAGCAGAATATTACATGGCCCAGGCGGCGACCCACGATCAGCTCATGAAAGAGCTTCTGAATAGAAACCCAACACATCTCATTGTTGTTGGGTTCAACCTCATCGATAGTCAGGCAAGATTTAAATACTTACTGAATATTAGTTATAAGCAAATCCCACTGCTAGATCAAGGTATCCACGAATTTCTTTTTGCAGAAATATTTTACAGCGGAAGATTCAAGCTTTATAAAGCATACGTTGGACACTACACTGAGTTTAGTGAACTTTAATTAGCGACAATTCTTTGAAATTGAGGATGCCATTCCCTCAAGCTCTTTCGCCGAAATAGGGTCCTTGTCCCCTAAAATTTTTCCGTTTTTCTTCTCGATGAAATCAGCAAAATCTTTATGTAATTCATAAATATCAGTGATCACAATAAGTTTTTTCGCCTCTGATCTCTCAATCCAGTCCATCAATCTCTTGTAGTCATTTAGGCCTTGATTCAAGCACAACTGATCGATAGAACCTGCCTGTTTAATCGTAGTATCAAACATCATGACATTTACTTTTTGGTTAAATCCACAGGCACTGTCGAGCTTTGAAACAAGAGACTTGCGGTAACAGCTCCCGTCTTTTTGAGTATAATCAAACTCTCGCATAGAAGAGCTGGTATCAATCCAAAGATCAAGCTTCGCTTCAGTCTTATTCTCTCCCGTTGCTTTGCCGCAAAAGACATCGAAGTAATGAGACTTATCACAACTAATCATATCCCTCCCGATTGACTGAGCGCTCGGTATGGTAGAACCTGACTTATCAATCTGACTCAAATCAGCGAGTTCTCGAGAGGCATCATCCTTTTTGTAAAGACCGTACTGTGGATCAAAGCAATAGTCCCCTACTTCTTGACACTGAAGTTTCGCTGTCACCAAATGAAAACCATGGTCCTGTCTATTCAGAATATTATCAAGGAGCGACGTCTTTGAATTCGATAGAAACCAAACTTCAATCTCCTGTGGAGAGGCGATTGCAGTAAAAGAAATAAATAAAAACAAAAGGTAAATTTTCAAAATTCTACATTCCTTTGCCGGAAATACCTAAATATTGCATCTCCTAGATCAACAACGAGGTCTCGATCATTACCATCCAGATTTAAAAAATCATTAAGGTAGGCTTTTTGCCTTGGCGACAGTGTTTCCAGTTTTTCCCTGATTGTTCCTTCAGGTCTAGAAAGGCTTGAAATTGTTTCACCAAAAGGCATCTGCTGCTTCTTTCCACCAACGTTGATGGTTGCGGTTGTTTTAAGCTTGGTTTCTTGGGACCCCAAATCACTATCTGGCTTCTGTTCGGCAGCTTTTTGATCCTTATAAAACTTCACGAGGCGCTTAAAAGACTCAGTGGAATCTTCTTCCACCCCGTCGATGATCTCATGTAGAGGGATATCCAGATAGGCAATCATTTTGGCCACTAATTGCTCGTCGACACTGGAAGTCTTTAAATTGAGAAAGCGACTCATGGTGGAGATTCCCACGTTCATTTGCTCAGAGAGATCTTTTTGTGTTAGTCCACCTCGTAACTGCATATACTTGCGTACAACAGCGAGAAAGTTCTCCAAGAAATCTGAACTAAAGCGGATCATGGTCCACCCCCTTGATTTTCGTATCGGATTGCAAAAAATTTCCTTGATGCAATTATTTACCTTGACGCGAATGGTCCAATTGCATATCATTGCACTCAGGAAAGTTTCGCAAGTGGAGGCATCATGTTTAAGCAAGTTACTGAAAAAACTCAATTTGAATATAGCGAAAGGTTTCAGCTTGTTAAGAATGAGGAGCTTTTTTCGATAGTTGTTAGTTGCCAAATTCTGGCCGGTTCTCTAGTCTCCAAGAGCACCTATCGACAAGTCGTTTTCTCTGATTGCCTTTTCTTTGCAACAATTTTTCAAGGGGTTATCTTCGACAACTGTATTTTTGACAATTGCAATCTTGAATTTTCTCACTTTCGTTTCTGTCAATTTAAGAATTGCAATTTCACAAATTGCACCTGGAAAGCTTCTAGCTCTCAAGACTCTTTGTTCCAAAACTGTGATATCCCCAAGGACTGGAAAGAGTTTCTGACCCATAGAAACGAGTTTATTGGGCAAGAAAAACAGCTCGCTTCACATGTTTATTCAACGGATATCTCTAATAATTTGGCAGCGGCCTAAAACAAGGAGAACAATTTGAACTTAAGCTTCTTTGTTCTTTCCCTTATGCTTAACTTTTTTGGGTTAGCAGTCCTGATCATGAGCTCCGGCATTTAGTTTAAACTAAATGCCCACACCAAGAGCCCCGGTGGAGACTGTGACGCCATCGGGGTTTTTAGTTTGAAATTATTTTCGTATTGGCAGAGGGACGAAATTCAAAATGATCTGCAGGAAAAGAGAGGTTCTCTTGAAGGTCAATTAAACGGATATTCGTTTTGTTTTTATTGACGTGCTTAAGAGTGATATTTTCAAACCCCTTAAGCTCTTTAATTTCTTTGGCTTCTGTTTTGGCGTGAAGGATCACTTCTTCAAGACCCATTTCCTTCTGGGCCCCAGGAATAAACGAAAGAATAAGATCATTTTTCTCGAACCTCGAGTGAAAAATTTTAGATTTTTCGAAGCCATCTCTAATTGAGTCAAAGAATTTTATCAGTGGAAGATTCGAACTCTTTTGAATGGTGACTTGATCTTTTTCCCCTGCAACAAAAGCAGGCTGATAAAACCAGGTCTTTTTGGGATTTACGACGAAAAGCGAAGGAACCGGACTGGTTACCTCAAAGCGCAAATGCCCTGGAAACTTATAGTCAATTTTACCAAAACTTTTTTTTACCTTCCCTGTCACCGATGTCAGACTCTCTTCATAATTGGCGGAAAAAGAAATTGGAACAAAAGTCTTTGCCAACAAAAAATTAGGAAGCAGGAAGATAATGAATAGGAATCTTTTCATGAGAGCTCCAAAAATTAAAAAAGGGGAAAGCTTCTTCATTCTGAATTCACTTTTCCCCTGTTCACAAACCGCTAATGGAGCTGAACTGAGACGGCCTTTGAGACCCCTGGTTCTTGCATCGTCACACCGTAAAGAGTGTCATTAAGTTCCATGGTTTTCTTATTGTGAGTAATGAGAATGAATTGTGACTCTGAACTCATTTCACGGAGAAGTTCATTAAATCTTCCAACGTTGGCATCATCGAGAGGAGCATCCACCTCGTCTAGAAGACAGAAAGGCGAAGGCTTTACCAAGAAGATCGAGAAGATGAGGGATACGGCCGTCATCGCTTTCTCTCCACCTGACATTAGTGTGATTGATGTCATCTTCTTCCCTGGGGGTTTTGCAATAATATCGACACCACACTCAATTGAATCGAGATCACCAATCACTTCTAGCCGAGCTTCTCCTCCACCAAAGATAATGGGGAAGACCTTTGAGAAACGCTCATTCACTTCTGTGAAAGCTTCTTTAAAACGCTCTTTGGATTTCTCATCAATGTGAGCAATTGCTGTTTGAAGATCCGTCAGAGATTTTTTTAGTTCTTCTTCCTGAGTCTTTAAGAAATCAGAGCGAAGTCTCTGGCGATCATAGTCTTCAATCGCCTGCCAGTTAATTTCGCCAAGTCGATTAAATTCTGTTTTATACTCTTTAAACTTCTCTCTGGCTTCCTTAATCTGGCCAGGGAAGCGTTTTTCGAACTGGTATTTCGTTCCCTCTATTTCTTTCTGACCATCTTCTGTCTCCATAAAGTACATGCTGGAAAGGTCTTTTAGCCCTTCGATATTCTCAGAGGAGATCTCAAGATGAGTCATCAGGGTTGAACGAAGATCGATCTTATAGCGTTCAAAAATATCTTTAGTCAGGAGTTCCTCCTCCTGAATGATCTGCGAAGCCTTAAGTTCAAGCTCCACATTTTCTTTTTCAATCTTATTAATACGAGTATTAATGTCTTTAATTTCGGATTCTTTTTCCTGCATTGAAAGAAGAATCTGGGCGATCTGATCTTTTAATAGATTAAGGTAACTTTCTTTCTCTGAAAGAACTTCAGCGAGCTCACTATTAGAAGTCTCTACCTCTTCAGCTTCAGACTGAGCGCTTTCAATTTCATTCTGATAGTTCTCTAAAAGTTCTATGTTGGCTTGTTGCTTTTCATTGTAACGCTCAATCTGAGCGTTAACATCTTCAATCTGAGATTTCAGAGAATTGAGTTGTTGCTGGTATCCTTGGGCCTTTACCTTAAGCTCCATCATTTCATCGCGATCATTTTCAAAACTAATTTTTAGTTCATGGAACCGAGATTCGAGATCAGCAACATCAGTTGAAAGCTCCTTCACCGAAGACGAAATTTCATTCTTAGCAAGGACTAGCTTTTCATCTGATTCAATAAGGTCAAGTCTTGAGTTTGAGATTTCAGACTTTCTGCTCTGAAGAATTTGAAGTCTTGAAGAGTTTGAAGATTGGTTAGCCTCTTTAGATTCAAGAGCTGCCCTGGTCGCCGCATAAAGGGTATTGATCTCGTTAAATTCATTGTTCTTCTCTTCCAGAAGAACGCGTTTTTCAGCAAGATCAGTTTCCAGTTGCTTAAGGGATGTCTCAAGAACTGCAAGTCGTGATTGTTTCTTTTCCAGCTCTATACCAAGTTCCTGGATGAGGTTGTTACGATGAACAATTCCTTGAGCATCTGAAGTTGTATCATTACGAACACCATAGAGAACAGAGTTGCCTACTTTCTTGATGAGAACTTTTCCATCCTTAGAAACAAGTCCTTTAAATTGGATCTCTGAGTTAATTTTAGAGGCCAATTCCGTAGTTAAGTTCTCGACCACAAAGAATCCATTGAGGATCTTTGATAATTTACTTTCGTATTCCTTGTTATTGATATGAACGATGTCCACGAGCGCCTTCATGTTCTGACAGCCCTGAGTTTCAAGTCTTCCGATACTTTCCTGCGAAATAATCGAATCCTGAGGCCACAACACGTCAATCGTAGCGTCGAAGTCTGACATGAGTGTTGAGAAAGCATCTTTCCCGGCCGTGGAAAGAACTCCATCCAAAGACTCTCCAATCAATTGTTCTACTGCGACAGCGTACTCAGGATCACATTCAATGAGTTTTCCTAGCACTTCCAGGGAGCCATCACTTATTTTTTGAACTAACTTAATAGCTCCGGCGCGACGACCTTCTGCTGAATTATTAATTTCAACAAGAGAATTCTTTTTTGATTCAAGTTGGATGACATCACGAGAAAGTTCACGATACTGAACTTCAAAAGCTTTAAGCTCGTCATTAAGTAAGTCAACAGCTTCTTTTAAGAGTGGCATTTCGCTCTTAAGCTCTTCGACCTTGGCTCCAGAAGACTTCACTATCGCTCTATCTTTCATAAGATCATCAGTAAAGTTTGAGGTGCATTTTTCTAGCGTCTCTATTTCTGTAGTAAGATCCTGAAGAAGACGCGAGTACTCTTCAAGTTTTGAAGAATTCTTGAAGACGTCATTATCAATCGTCTGGAGTCTTTCTTTTGAAGCATGGAGATCACGACGCTTTTGATTAAGTTCTTCCTCAAGGTCCAACATCTGTCCTTTAATAAGTTCTACCTTTTCTTCAAGGGCAGAAAAATCCATCTGTTCATAATTCTTAGACTTAAGATCATTGAGTTCAGCCGTCAAAGCTTCAAGTCTTTCACTTCTTTTTTCGATATCAACATTAAGCTCTTCGTTTTCACGACGTGCGCGCTCAATGTGCTTTTCTTTATCTATTAGAGATTTTTTGAGATGTTTCACTCTTTCTTCAGCCGCCGCTAATTCCTTGGAATGGTCGTTGAAGTCATCCTGAGCGACATCAATTTTTTCCATCATGTCAGTCTTCTGGATCTTCTCATCTTCTAGCATCAGATCGAGTTGAGACTTTCTAATACTTAACTTTTCGTGCTCTAATGCGCGGCCTTCAAGCATAGAGTGAGCGTTCACGTAGTCCTGAAGATAATCATGTTCGCGGTGAGATTCCACGATGAGTTCATACTTACTTATGCGCTCACGCAGAGTTTTCGCTTTTTCAGCTTTCTCTGCCTGACGTTCAAGGTTTTTAAGATTTTTATAGATTTCGTTTTGAAGATCTTCAAGTCGTACAAGGTTTGACTGAGTTTGTTCAATCTTTTTAAGAGACTCACGCTTCCGAAGTTTAAACTTGGTAATCCCGGCAACCTCTTCGATCATCACTCGACGTTCTTCAGGTTTTGCATTTACAAGCTTGTTGATTTCACCTTGTGCGATGATGGAGTAGGACTTGGCACCAGCGCCTGTGTCCATAAAAACTTCATGAATGTCTTTAAGTCGAGCTGGTTCATTATTAATACGGTATTCAGTTTCTCCGTTTTTATAGAGTTTTCTGGTTAGATGAATTTCGGCTGGCTTACATACGGCTCCATTGATGTGAATGTGTTTTCCATTCACGTTATCAAGGACAAGAGTGACCTCGGCAAACGAAGCTGGCGCATACTTCGAAGAACCCGCGAAGATCAAATCTTTCATGCTTGTTCCGCGAAGATGCTTTGCTGACTGCTCTCCCATGACCCAAAAAAGTGCATCCACGATATTGGACTTACCACAGCCGTTGGGCCCAACGATCCCAGTGATGCCCTGATCAAAAACGATGACTGTTTTGTCTTTGAAGGATTTAAAACCTTGAATAATGAGCCTATTAAGTCTCATGTGCTGTCCTCTCGGAAAGTGTTTGTGTGCATCTTTAAATCAGAGATGAAGTTTCCGCATCTTGCATTCATTTCAGTCTGATATCTATAAAGAATGACCTCATCATCCACTAGAATGAAACGGCCTGTCTAGAAATATTGGACTTACTTTCCCTCACAAAAGGAGTCAATGACTCAACGCTAGAGTGTTGGTACGGGGCCTGCTTCTATTGATCTCAAGTGAGGTAAAAGATGTTTTCTAAATATTTTAAGCAAAAGATAAAAGATGTCGGAAGCTTCCTTCGAATCTTTAAAGGTAAGAGAACTAGAAGTGAACAGCTAAGGGCAAAGGAAGTAAGTCAAGAGATCAGGAGCAGATATCGTCCCAGTCAGAAAATCCTGCGTACTGAAGTCGACCGAGATATTTCTGCCATCTAGAAGTCGGGTCCCAGAATCAAAGGGGATTTTTCTTCGAGACAGGTAATGGGGCTATTTGCACGAATGTAGTCCTCCATCACCTTCCAGTAATAAACACCCGTATTGGTTAGATCAGGCATGAGTTTTCTTGCTACATCCGAAAGGCTTAGCTTGACCGCGTATCCGACTTCTGAAGGAAAGGCTATTTTATATTTTGAATTATCATCTATTTTTTTTCCCCCCACTCGGAATCCATAAGCCAAAACGGTTGAACCGACGAAAGGAATAAAATTAGGCAACTTGAAGGCTCGGTAGTTTACACCATAGAAATTTATTCCTAAATTTTGTAGGTTAACGATAGCCTTCAGTAGAATCTTTAATGCTTTACCATTGACTGTTATGGTGGAGATTTCCCATCCTGGATCTCCATAATTTCTAAAGTGAGGAAAGTTTTCGATCATATCACCGAAAGTAATTGGCCCAGGATCAACGGCAAGTCCTTCAAATTGCGACAGATGGAGAGCAAGATCCGCCTCCGTCGCTAGAAAAGACATCTTCGCCATGTGAGCACCCCAACAGCTAGATCCTGTTGGTCCAAGCCCATCTCTATAACCTGAAAGAGGAATGAGTGTTGAACCAATCACCTCATTCCAGCGGCCTGAGAAATAGCGATTTCTCTCTTCCTCGGCAAAGCTCACCAAATTTTGAACTATTGGATCTTCGGATTGATCAATGACGATATCATGGAGTTTATAATCGACGACCTTATAAGAACCAGGACCGCTTATATCAATAAGCAAAGAACCTACGACCAAGCTGTGGGCGCCGGCCTGAACAATCGGAATCAATCTTCCTTTCTTGTTTTTAACATAAAGGACTTTTTCGATTCGCTCGTGCGAGTGACCTCCAACGATGAGGTCAATTTCAGAGGACTTTTTGGCAAGAGAGATATCAACTTTCTTCCCTAAATGAGTCAGAGCAATCACTAGATCTACACCTGCCTTGCGGGCCTCATTAGCATAAGTATTGGCTATCTGGTTTGGGGGTAAAATGAACCCTGGAAGTATCGGATATTGAAAATGAGGCTCAGGGGTGGTTAGACCTATGATCCTAATTTTTGTGTCTGATTTTTTTAAATCAACAAAAGGAATAACAACGTCTTTAAGATTCATTTCAGGAGTTTGAATGAGATTTGCAGAAAGAAATTTCGTTTGGACATTCCCTTTTCGGATTTGCTCACCCAGAACCTTTCCTCCCAGCATGTAATCGTGGTTACCAATCACTGTAACTTCAGTTCCCAATAACCCCAGTGCCTTAACAGAAAGAGACCCTTCCTGAGTGAGAAAAAAAGATGCTCCTTCTCCGAAATCTCCGGCATCGAGATGTAAAACATCGATACCTTTAGCTTTTGACTCAAGCTTGAGCTCTTCAATTTTTGATTTAAGTTTGGCGTATCCGCCACGGCCGTCCTTATATCCCTTAAAGAACGAATGCAAATCGTTCGTATGTATGATCTGCAAAAGCCGAGCTTCAGCGATCAGGGAAGAGAAGAGGGAGACTAATATTATGATTTTTTTCATGCAAAGATTATAACTTTTATCCGACCACTCTTTAAGTGACGAGAGTAACTCTTACATGACCGTCAAAATATTAGACACCCCTTTAGACTTACAATTTAGGCCCCTTTTTCACCACTTATTTTAGATAATGGCGTCCCTGCCACCAGAAGTTATTTTTGAGGATTTTTTGTTTAAACTCGAAAATCTTAGTCCCTAATACTCAGGACTAGTTGTGATTAAACTGGGCTTGATTCCCGATCTTCTCCGATTTACTATATGTGGATGAATTCTGGTGAATTGAAGATAAAGGCTGTAAAGGTCATTTCGATGACAACCTGGGTATTTGCCTTTCTTATTTTTACATTGAGCTGCACACAAAAGTCGCCTGAATCTGAGGCCTGTCGAGAAGCCTCACTCAACGATAATAACATTTTTTGGGCGGGCCTCAAACATGATACGTTTGCTCCTGAGTTTCGTTCCCCTTTTGGCGCAGTAAAATTCACCCAAGGAAATATTCGAATCAGATTTCAAACCTGTGACAATGACGTTGATTCGGTGAGACTATTGATGTGGACCGAACGCAACCGGAAGGCCCGAAGAATCGAACTTAAGCCTGAGTTTCGGCTCTTCGATTTGATAGGTAATAAGACTCTTTTATGGGAGTATTCATTGCCTCTGCCTCAAGAAACCAATCTCATATATTACGTCTTTGAAATACAGAACGGTTCAAAGACTGTTTTATATGTAGATCAGGATAAGCGAGCTGTTTCGGGAGGTATTGGCGGAGCGACGGACTCTCCGAGATCACAACTCAAAGACACTTTGGCATTCGAGATCGCCGTCTATGACCCATCTTTCAAGGTTCCTGAATGGACGAAGGGGGCCGTTGTTTATCAAATCTTTCCAGATCGTTTTCGTAACGGCGATCCTAAGAACGATCCTAAGGATCAATCTGGGTGGGTTTATCATAAGAAACTCCGAAAGCGCGCATGGACTGATAACGTTTGTAATTACTCCAGCCCCAATTGTTCAATAAATCCGAAGGACCCCGATATTGACAATGTCTTTTACGGGGGGGACTTGGCCGGCATCACTCAAGAGCTCAAAAAGATTCGTGAACTCGGTGTCGATGTGATTTATCTGAACCCTATATTTGAGTCACCCAGTTATCACCGATATGACACTAGCAATCATAAAAAAATAGATCCACGACTGGGCACAAGAAAGGAATTCGATCTTCTCATAAAAACTGCGAAGTCACTGGACATTCGAATCATTCTAGATGTGGTCTTTAATCACGTTTCTTCCGATAGTCCTTATTTTGATTTTTATGGTCGCTGGGATAAGAAGATGCAGAAAACTAGTAAATCACTCTTTGGTAAAAACGATGCATCTGGAGCATGTGAGTCTGCGAGTTCTCCTTGGAGGTCGTGGTTTTTTTTGCCGCATTTTTATTCAGATGCTCTGAAGGCCGATCGAAAGTCAAAAGAGTACTGCCCTAATTTTAAAGTCGCCGGATCAAAGGGTCATCCATTGACTTATGAAACCTGGTTTAACATTGCATCATCTCCCAAAATAAACTCTCGTTTGAAAGTTGTTCGTGATTATTTTTTCCAGGGAGGTGCTTCATCAGTGGTCCCTTTTTGGATGAATGCCGGAATCAGTGGATGGCGCTTGGATGTCGTTGCGGATGTCGATCCAGGTAAAATTCGAGAGCCTGGTAATCATTTTTGGAGTGACTTTAGAAAAGTAGTTAAGGCCCACAATCCCGATACCTGGATTGTGGGAGAATGGTGGGGAGATTCGAAGCCTTGGCTCTTAGGTCAAGAGTGGGATACTTCAATGAACTATCGCCTGAGGAGTGCTCTTTTAAATTGGATGTTTGACTCTTGCGATGGTTTAGGTTGTAAAGGCTCAAGTTTCTCTGACAATGATAGTAACGAAAAAAGTCCAATTGATGTGATCTATCCATTTAGTGAGAGTCGTTTTTTAGACGCTTTAAAAGGAATACAGGAGAGCTACCCTGAAGATTCGTGGCACTCTTTGATGAATGTGATTGGAACTCATGATACGAATCGCATCCTGTTTCTTTTGCAAATGATTTCTGGTAGTAACCAGACTCTGGCAATAAGAAAACTTCTTTTTCTCTATTCATTTTTAATGACCTATCCTGGAGCGCCCACCATTTATTACGGTGATGAAGTAGGCCTAGATACTCCGGGGGCATGGCTAAAGGATGGATACCTCAATGATGTCTGGATGGATGATCCTTTTAGTAGAGCGCCCTATCCCTGGAAAGACGCTGGTCTCAAGCCCAATGAAAACATTCGAGATGTCGTTCAAAAACTAGGACATCTTAGACAAAATCATAAAGCACTCAAAAAAGGCAGCTACTCTACTGTACATGTTGACGACCAAGCACGCACTCTATCCTTTACTCGCACATATGGCGACGATCTCTATTTGATTCTGTTCAACCGACTCGAAACTAGTCAGGATATCCATTTAACAGCATCCTCGGATTCAATGGGTTCAGTAAGATTTTACCAAGTGTATCCTGCTACTAATGCTAAAGAAGCGTTGATTTACCATTCAGACAAAGCTGGCGAGCTCTTAATCCGTGGTGTAGAGGGTCTCTCTATGCGTGTGCTCAAGAAACTAAAGTAGGCAAAATTGATGATGAATGGATTTCAGATGCGCATATTGAATGAAATGGTCGGAGTGACTGGAATTGAACCAGCGACCTCTTGCACCCCAAGCAAGCACGCTACCACTGCGCTACACCCCGAATAAAAATAATTAATGATATTAAAGTGGTCGGGGTGATTGGATTCGAACCAACGACCACCTGCTCCCAAAGCAGATACGCTACCAGACTGCGCTACACCCCGAACAAACTGAGAGAATTATTTTTAAGACTTCTTGAATGTTTTGTCCATGGAATCTTTAAAGAACTGTATCGCGTCTAGTGAAGCCTTGGCCCTGTGCGAAAACATGTTTTTCCACTCTGGAAGCTCGGCCAGAGATTTTCCATCTTGCTCTTTTCTCTCAGGGATAAAAATCGGGTCATATCCAAAGCCATACTCTCCTCTAAGACCAGTTCCAATCATGCCCTGAACCCTACCTTCAAAAAAGTAGACCTCTTCTGGCCCCAGATAAAAACAAAGAACGCAAACAAAATGGGCGCTGCGATCTTCTCGGCCTTCAAGAAGTTCAATAAGCCTCTTACATTTTTCGGAGTACTCTTTTAACTCTGGAGCAAAGCGTGCGCTCAAAACCCCTAATTGATCTGGAAGAGCATTAACGACAAGACCAGAGTCATCGGCCAGCGCCGGAGCTCCATAAGTTTCAAAATAGGTTTTGGACTTAAGGTAGGCATTCTCAAAAAAAGTCTTTCCACTTTCATCGACCTCAAGAGTTTTGGGAGCGGGTCGTATGTGAATTGTCCCCTGGAAGAGTTCTTTAAACTCTTCGGCTTTATGAAGATTTCCGGTGGCGAGGATAAAGCTTAGCACGGAATTTCTTCCAGAGCTTTTCTTTGCTCCGACATGACAACTTTTAAGGCATTTTCTGCACAAGAAAGAAGAGCATTCAAATGCTCCATCGAAAAAGGCTCTCCTTCTGCAGTTCCTTGAACCTCAACAAATTTTCCACTAGAGGTCATGACAATATTCATGTCGGTTCCACAACTCGAATCCTCTTCGTAGTTTAAATCTGCGATGACTTCGTCGTTTTTATTGATTCCTATCGATATAGCAGCAAGACCATCTTTAATCGGTGATTCCTTTAAAAGACCAAGCCTCATGAGTTTTTTAACCGCCATTTCGAGCGCAACATAGGCACCTGAGATCGATGTAGTTCTCGTCCCTCCATCGGCTACTATAACATCGCAGTCTATAAGTATCGATCGCTCTCCTAGCTTTTGAAGATCTACAATCGAACGAAGTGCACGACCGATGAGTCGCTGAATTTCCTGAGTTCTTCCCGATGCCCCTTTTCTTTCCCGGTCAGAACGCGTATGAGTAGAGGAAGGAAGCATGGCGTACTCCGCGGTCACCCATCCCTGGCCTTTGCCTTTTAGAAAAGGAGGGACTGACTCCTGTACAGTTGCCGTAATGTGGACTTTGGTATTTCCGAATTCTGCCATGACAGAGCCAGCGGCGTAGGGGTTGATTCCTGGGGTAAATTTAATAGGACGTGGATGACTTCTTTTAATGAATGACATAGGACCTCAAATGCTTAGACAAATTCATGTTAGGGAATGCTATTCTACACAAGATGTTCTTAAAGAACAATTGCTGCTCAGTCCATCTGAGTCCATCCTGGTAAGTTGTGAGAATCAAATTTCTGGACGTGGTAGAGGCCAGAACCAATGGACTTCTCTTCCAGGTTCTCTTTGCTTTTCCCTTGATTTTGAACCTCATCCTATCGTCAGTTTTACGGCTATCGAAATCGCTGTCATTTTGACAGATTTTTTTCATCAAAAAAATATCGATTTGAAACTAAAGTGGCCTAATGACCTATGGACTAATGATCTTAAGAAATGTGGTGGTATTCTTGTCCAGGGGATTAAGGATCAGCTCCTTGCGGGGATTGGGATTAACATTTATACCCTTGATAAGCAATTTGGTGGAATTTATGATGAAGTCCAGGCAATTGATAAAAAAGAATTTGCACACGAGATTGCTCATTTTCTCAAAACTCATAGAATCCATTCTCCAGAAGAGTTGAAATTAAAATGGCTTAAGCGGTGCGGGCATTATCTCAAGTGCGTAAAGATCACCGATGGAAATCAGGCGATTGAAGGATTTTTTTCAGGCCTTGGAGAATTTGGTGAAGCGATCATCTCTACACCAGTGGGGCCCCAGGCCATCTTCAATGGGAGTCTGAGATTAATTTAAGTATGATTCTTAATTATTTTTTCGCTGATTTTAGACAGTTCTTGCTTGATAAGGTTTTCTGCTAAATCTGGAATCACTTCCCAGGCTACCTTCTCAGCTTTATTTAGAAACAATTCATCGAGGTACTGTTTCACATAGACCTTTACCATTTCCTCTATCTCTCGTCGATCAACAGAAGGTCCCTGGAAAACAGGCTCGCTGGGAACAGTCAGAGGTTCAGCTTTGGATGGAAAAATTTCTTCACTCTCATTCCAGGTGATTGAAGCACTATCATCATGAGGCCGAAAGAGTGATTCATCAAAATCACTCCGAGAGGGCTGAAAACCAAACTTAACCTCATCAATTTTACTGGAAACTTCTCTCTTCAAATCTTCGAATTCATCAGCTTGCCACAGATTGTCTTTGATCTCGTCTTGAATCTGCTCTTCTATCATTTTAACATTTGATTCTTCTTCAAAATATGTCTGCATCTCGAGTTCGCCTGGGTCGTTAAGACTATCAATCGAGATAACCTTAGAAGTCATAATGGGTGACGGTGCTAAGCTCGACTTAGGAGGGTTCTTTTCTTCAATAGTTGGATAATCCAAATCATCAGAAGTCGGAAAAAGAGGCTCACGCTTGATCGAAGAGTTATCCATCTTCTGGTCTTTGTGACTGCTAAGCGAAGAAATATTCCCTCCTCCTATCACGGGAGGAAGCTCTATGTGCTTATCATTGTTCGAATGACTTATAATCCCAGGTACACTCATTCCCCAATCATTAATTTCCTTGGCAAGAGGGCCCTTGATTTCAGGCAATGTTTTTTCTTGGTTGGTCACCGGTACAGTGAGTTTTTGTTCATTGGAATGGGTTAAAGTCCATTGATCTTCGATCGAAGAAGCAACAATAGTCTCGTTTTTTTTCTGTGGGTAGGGGATTTCAGCCTGGTCAAAGCTATCAATTAGTTGCCGACATATCGCTATGAATTTATTTGAGTCGAAGGGCTTTACAATCTTATCTGAAGCTCCACATTTGTCCATCAGCGCTTCTTCAACGGTATCAAAAGTCCCTAGAAGCATAAGCACTTTGGAATCAGGACAAAGTTCTTTTATTTTTGTTGTAAGTTCATATCCGGTGTATTTTTCCGAAAGGTTGAAATCTAGCAGAACCAGTCTGGGTTTAATTTGCGAAAGTTTTTTAAAGAGCTCCTCTTCATTAGACGCTTCCGTCAAATCGTAGGGCTGATTGGCCAAGGTAATCTTGATAACTTTTTGGATGGTAATACTGTCATCTGCCAGAAGCACTGAATGGTTCATCCCTGAATCTCTCCTGATTGATCTACTAAAAAATTATAGTAGTCGATGAGGTCATCTGGGAAATGAAAAGTATTAAAACTCTAGAATCATTGCAGTTTGGTTATCAGTATTACCACGAGAATTAGATAGTTTTAGTAGGCTATTCAGACGCTCCTGCAAGTCTGGCCCATTGCGGTTCATGGCGTGAAGAAGCTCCTCCTCAGAAAGATGGGCGTAAACTCCATCTGTCATGATGACAACTCTATCTCCCTCCACCAATCGAACTTCACGGACCTGAGAACCAAGCTCTGGATACATTCCCAGAGCATTAAGTGGGAAGCTTTTGAACTTATAATCAAATAAATCCTTTGAATGGTAGCGAAAACTCTCTTCGTGGATGATCTTCGAGAGCCGTCCCCGGCGATAATGGTAAGCACAGCAATTTCCGATTCCGACTAATAAGAAAAGTCCGTTTACATGTACAGCAACGACGGCACTTGCTCCAGCTCTTTGGTTAAGGGGCTTATCCTGATTGTTATTGAGCAGATTCTGATGGGCACTCATGATTGAATTAATGATCGCATTTCCTTCGAGAAGATGCTTGGGATTATAGTAAAGGGGCATGGTCGCGTTTGGGTCTTTGGAAATTTGCGTGTAGGAAGAGCAAATCTGCTGTTTCAATTTTTCAACGGCACGGTCGCCGATGCCAGATCCGCCAAAACCATCAAAGACCATGAACAATTCATTTTCAAAGTCAAAGTCATAGCCATCTTCGTTTACCTGTAAATAGGGCCCCTGATGAGTTTCAGCAGCGTAGGCTTTGAGTCGCATATTTACTCCAAATAATTCTTGAGTTTGTCTGAGGCTTTTTTGTAATATTCGCTATCTGTCGGAGAAATCTGCTGGACCTCCAGAAATTTTTCCTTGGCATCGACAAAAAGACTTAAGGACTCTGCTATAATTGCCTCACGATAGAGTCTTCGCGAACGACTGTCTAATTGAGATTTAATGTCGTCAACCTCATTCAGTGCTTCATTATTAGTCGGTTCAACTTTCAATATTTCAAGAAAAGCTTCATAAGCAGACTTAAAGTCCTGCCCCTCCTTTAAGGATCGTGCTTTACCTAAAAGCGGGCCTAACTCTGATGCGAGCTGATTTTTAGCATCACTTAACATATCTGATGCTTCTTTAACCAGATCTTCATCCATACCAGACGTTCTAAGGAATTCTTCTAATTTTAAAATTGCCCGGTACCACTCTTTCTTAAGATAAAATGTCTTCCCAGGGTTTAGACCATCGACCATTTTCTTTCTGGCCGCCTCTCGAGCAGCCTTTTCGAGTGCCTTTCTTTCCTCTTCTTTTTGCCATTCTTCCAACTCCATCCTTAACTGTGTCACGTCGATATTTTCTGGATCCTTTTCAATGATCTGTGAAAAATAATTTTCAGCTACTTTTATCTGACGCTCTTTAACAGCTTCTCTTGCCTTCACAAGTAGTTCTTCGATAATCTTCTTGACCCTAATTTTTTCCTCCTGCGCTCTCTTTTGCTCCTCCAGTTCCTGAAGACGTTTTAAACCAGAGTTAGTTTGCTCTAAATAACTTTGAATATTTTTGTATTTAGGATCTATCAAAACCACCTTCTGAAACTCGACCTGGGCCATATCTAAGCGATTCTGTTCAAAGTAACTAACCCCAAGCTCATAAGAGATGTCTCGGATATTTTGCTGTTCCTTAGATATTTTCGGTCCTTCCTGTGATTTGGCCTGCGACTGTTTTTTTTGCACAGGTTTTTTGATTTCTGGCTCGGGGTCATCCATCAAAAGAATCACAATGGCGATGATCACAGCTGAATAGACCGCTCTTTTTCTCTTAATCGGATCCTTAATAATGCGCTTTATTATGCTTTTTTCAATATTCGTATTTTGATCAAAGCTTAGGTTTTCTTCCGGATTAATTTCTTCTTCTACAATCTCTTCCGTTTCTACAACCTGATCGGTGGCAACGGGCATGAGTCGAGGGGACTCACTCTCTAAAAGATCTGATTTCACCTCGAGGGTGAAACTGGTTGACCCAATAACAAACTCATCGCCGGCCGATATGTCCGATTTATTTATACGCTCACCATTGAGAATCGTTCCGTTTGATGAATTCATGTCTTCAAGAATAATCTCAGTATGATTCCTTCTCACCACAGCGTGGACGGAGGAAACTTCCGGATCATTCAAGATGATCTGACATTTTTTAGTGTCTCGACCTATAAAGACTTCATCTCGATCAATTTGAAAGCGATCGTAAGGGGCATGCTCTCCGAATAAGACCAAATTATAACTGACAAAAGCCTTAAAGAACTGAGTACTTTCAGATGAACTCGATTCCGTTTCGGTTATTTCATAGCTTTCACCAGGAATTTGGCCCGAGAATTCATTACTCTGTACCAAATCCTGTGCGAAGTTATCACTAAAGTTGTCCGTAACTATTTCCGAGGTTGATGGCAAAGATGCATCATCTGAAGTCTCTGACAATTGATTAGAATTTGAGTCAGGAAGAAGATCATTATTTTTAAAATGAGAGTCCTCCCTGGAATCCTGAATCAAATCTACCTTATCAATCATCGTTGGCCGAGGAGGCCGCTCTTTAGATTCGTTATTTCTAGAAAGATTTTTTGAAGCGGTAGGATGGTGTGCCGACCCAAATGGCTCCGCGCTAAAACCTGGGACTCCTCCAATACCAGTTACAAAGACCGAATAAAGACCAAATTTTATTTCATCTCCATCTTTGATTGGGGCACTGGAAATAGTACCGCCATTCAAACTTACGACACCCATTTGACTCAAGCGCTTACATCTCCATCCATCACTGTCCTTGCTGAGCACAAGTTGA
>JBEIFX010000040.1:0-17235 GCA_040382195.1 Halobacteriovoraceae bacterium
CCAGTGGCAAACGCCCCAATGGTCAGGAGCGTGTACATCGCCTGCATTGAAGAGGGACCAAAGTGCAGCAGTACATCATAAAAATGGATCGACCAGGCCAGACCAATCAAGATAAAAGAAAAATAACTTAAAAATATGGCCCAGAACTTTTTTTGAAGCCAGTGCTGAAAAACGAATTCGTTGACTAAAATTCTAAGAGTAGTTCCGAGGAAAAGAAATGTCACAGCCAGGATGAAATAGATATCAAGGACTTGATGATCATTAAAATAAATTATTGAGCCGAGAAGGAGAAAAAATGTAGGAATATAGCCGATACGACTTTTTAATTGATGAACTTTTCTTAGCTCAAAATCAACCTGAGACTGGAGATCCATTAATAATCACCAAACTAGTCAAGACGAAGGCTACAGGAGATACCCCTCATAAAAAATTTAGTAGGAACGTTCAAGAGCGTTAATTCTATCCTCAAGACTTGGATGAGTTGATAGAAAGTTCATCAAGCCTTTCTTAGAAGAAATTTTGAGCGTCTTCACGGCATCTTGGGAGTCATCGACGAGATCAATTTTTTGCTGAAGACGTTTTAGCGCCGAAACCATCTTATATTTACCGGCATACTGAGCGCCACCTTTATCGGCCCTAAACTCCCTGAGTCTAGAGAAATAAGCTACAACGAACATACCCAGGAAGGAGAAAATTATTTCAAACACCATGACTGACAGGTGGTACGCCCACCCGGTACTTGCAGGCCGGTCATCATCTCGGTCCCCGGAAAGAACGTTTTGAAGAGCGAAAGCGGCAATTCTTGCAAAGAACATGACGAAGGCGTTGACCACTCCCTGGATGAGCGCCATTGTCACCATGTCACCATTAGCAACGTGAGCTACCTCATGAGCGAGAACTCCTTCTACTTCGTCAGAATTCATTTGCTGAAGAAGACCAGTAGAGACTGCAACCAGAGCGTTGTTTTTCGAAGGTCCAGTGGCAAAAGCATTAACTTCTGGTGATTGGTAAACTCCGACTTCCGGCATCTTTTCAATCCCTGCCTGTCTGGCCATTTGATGAACTTTTCTCACCAGATCACCATAGGCACCCCTATCATCAACAATTTCAACACCCATCATTGTTTTTGCCATGAATTTTGAAAGCAGCAGAGAAATGCCTGAACCAACAAAGCCCCAAACAAGGCAGAAGACCATGAGGGCACTGTAGTTGATTCCCGAAGCAGTGAGGTAGTTGCCAATTCCTAATACTCCCAGGACCAGGGAAACAGAAACCATCACTAAGATATTGGTTAGGGCAAAAAGAAAAATTCGTTTAAACATGGTGAGCTCCAAAGAATTAGAGAATATAAGTATAAGATAATACTAAATCTATGGGCGTCAAGGGGTTCCCCCTTTAACAATTAATGAATTCAGTAATTTAGAGAGTCCGGTGGGGGGGCACTCCTCAAGATTTATTGCCCGGGGCCTGGATAAATTCCAAATTCTGTGACTTTCTCTTGTCGATGACTTCTTCTCGTTGTTACGCTTTGAGTCCGGGTAATTCATCTAAGGGTAGGTCCCAATGAACGGTTGGAAATTTCTAGCATTAATTTTGTTTATCTCAACTGCAGCCTTAGCTAAACCTGATTATTCAGATATCATTGAAGAAACTTATTATCAAAAATTCAAACACAATGTGGTTCATGAGAATCACTTAAAGCTTCAAACTGGTTTTACTCACTTTGAACAAAAACTTTTTGTGGATGCCGTCTGGGATCTTGTCGAAGAAGGACATGTTGAATCTATCAGGGCCCTTAATAAAATAAGCACTTTCCATTTCCAGCTTTCCGAAAGACTCCGTATTGAAATTCTTAGATTGAAATATAAAAATCAGTCTTCACTAAGCCAAGAGATGATATCTCAGCTCACTGCGCATCTCTCGCTACCTTCAGTGGAGACCAAGATCATTTATCTCCTAGCCGCTTATGAAGGGGAGCTTCGAATTGCAGGCCATGAGGACATCATAGAGCTTGCCAAAGGTCATGAGCAATATTCTGATGTTTCAGACGATGAGGATTTGAAAACTGATTTATCTCAAGATCTCATAGCTGATCTTTTCCACAACACTCCGGATGCAACGACCTATATGAACGGTGAATATGTTATGTCGGTGAAGCTATTCGTTTTTTGCCGACAAAACAGACTCTACCCCTGCCTTATGGTCATGCGGGACATCCACGGCCAAGTCGTACGCAATAGTGACGGGTCAATCTGGACGCATAAAGCTTTGGCATCTTCCGCCCGAGGACTTCCGAGTTATACTAGAAATGGTAACACTCCGGCCGGAATCATGACGATTGATTCAGTTATGCCAGTCGCAGACCAGCAGATCTCTTTTGGTAAGTTTCGCAGAATGATCCTCAATTTTATTCCTCAATCAGTCGATGAAACTCTCCTGAAGTCTCTTCTGCCTACCTCATCACATCAAGATGATTGGTGGAAAAGCTCCGTTGTCGCTCGAGACATCGGAAGAAACCTTTTTCGCATTCACGGTACCGGCAAAATAAATCTGGACCCAAAAGTTCCATACTACCCATTTATGCGTACATCTGGTTGTATCGCACAACAGGAAAATGAATATAATGGGGTGACTTTCAAGGATCAAAGGATTCTACTAGACACCATTATGATGGCGATGGACCTAGAACCAAACTACGAAAACGAACTAAAAGTTAAGGGCATCCTTTATCTAGTTGAACTGGACGATAAAAATCTTCCGGTTTCTGTGGAAGACCTCACCTCAAGAGGAATTGAGTAGTTGCTCGAGAATTGATGATTACAAAAAACTTGCATGCTTATGAACTCATTGATTCCGGTTTTGGGCGCAAACTCGAGATTATCGGTGGTCATAGGGTTAATCGCCCTAGCCCCCAAGCGGTATGGAAACCAATCTTAAAAGAATCTGAATGGGCCCAGGCGACATCCAACGTTATTCGAACGAAAGATGGAGGTGGTAAATGGGAACACAAGAATGAACCTTCTCCAGACCTTTTTTTCCCTTTTGAGATAGACGAGAAAAAATTCAAATTTAGCCTCAAATTTACCTCTTTTGGTCACTGCGGAATTTTTTTCGAACAAATTCCTGTTTGGGAGTGGTTATATCGTGAAGTTAACTTGCTTAAAAAAAAGCTCGGTCGTCCCCCTAAAGTCGTGAACCTATTTGGCTACACAGGCTGTGCATCGATTATTATGGCGTCTGCTGGTGCAGAAGTTTTTCATGTCGACAGCTCCAAGGGTGTTCTCGAATGGGGAAAAGAGTCCCAATTTTTGAGTAAAATTTCACAATCGAGCATTCGTTGGATTCAAGGGGACGCTCAAGAATTTGTTCGTCATAGTTTTAAGAAGAATTTTTTATATGATGGTATCCTGGCCGATCCACCGAGCTGGGGACATGGTGTGAAAAAAGAAGTATGGGACTTTGAGAAACACATCTACCTCCTGATGGAAGGACTCCTTAACGTTATCCAAAAAGACAATAGTTTTCTTTTTCTCACTAGCCACACCCATGGAGTACAGTCTGAAGCGCTTAAAAACCTAGTTTTCGATAAAAGATGGAAAATCCTCGAATGTGGCGAATTAGGTGTAAAACATAAAAATGATGAAAGAATTCTTCCGGCCGGTATTTATGCGTGTGCGAGAAGCTACCTAAATTCAGAAACTTAATAATGTCTCATTTAATTAATTAAGATACAAAAGATGATTAATATTTTGGTAATAGAGGGAATTCTTCATCTTCCTTGTCGATACCACTCGGTAAGAAAAGCCGTTGTGGCATTTGATACATTCAAACTCTCAACTTCCCCAGTTCCAGGTATCGAGAGCTTCTCATCAATTTTTTTCATTAGTTTTCCTGAAAGACCTTCCCCCTCTGCCCCAAGGAAAAGCATCATCTTATCTGGAAACTCAGTTTCAAAAAGAGAAACACCCTCATGAGAGGAGGTTGAAAATGTTTTTATTCCAAGCTTTCTGCCTACATCTAGGACGAAAGACCAGTCTGAAACTTGTAGCGTGGGGACTGTTTCAGCTCCACCCTCTGCGGTTCTGATTGCAGCTGCAGAATTGGCAACTGGAACCTTCGCTTCATAGAGGATGCCCGTCACTCCAAAGTGGGCAGCTGATCGCATAATTGCCCCCATGTTATGAGGATTATCGACTGCTTCAAGGCAAAGAAACATTTTCCGCCCCGGCCCCTCAAGGAGTTCACTAAAGGAAGGGATTTTTTTATTTTTGACTATGATGGAGATATTCTCATGATGAGTGGCCTTGGTAATTGAGTCAAGTTCGTCTTTTTCCACGACGTGGTAGGAAATTTTATGATCCGCTAGAAATTTCAAAAGGGCCCTAAATTCGAAGACCCCTTCCCTTGTAATGTAGGCTCGGACGATATCATGAGGACGTTTTTCGAATATTTTCAAAGAAGCATGACGCCCATAGACCCGAGTTTCCTGGTTTTTTTTAGTCGATTTCATAGGAAGGCTTTTAACACATCATGAGTTTAGTGTATAGAGAAGTCATGACAGTTTATACCGGTTACCTTGCCATCTATAATTTTGAAAAGGAATTAGAGCGTGAGCTTGAAATTCGAGGTCTTAGAGTGGCACATAAAAAAGATAGGCTCTACCTCGTGGAGGGAAATCATCCTCAGCTCATCTGGGCCCAAGTCACGGCCCATCAGCTAACTCATGACTACATCTCCTCCATCGGTGATGCTGTCAAAAAACTGAAGGCGCAAGGAAGAAACTGGGGACTTTTTACCGTTGGAAACCACCGTCGGGCCGAACTTATTCAATCGGAACTACCGAAAGTTAATATAAGGCCCATTGCTTTTAGACATGACCTACCATCAGTGCCGATGGGCTTTTGGACTCTATGGGAAACTGACCAGATTTTTTCCACTCAAAAAACATCATCACCTTTTGCGTTGGGGGAAATGAATTTCATAGAAGATAAGACGATGCCTCCCTCCCGTGCCTATTTAAAGCTCTGGGAATTTTTCACTATCTACGCCCCTGAGGTCATTAAGGGTGGAGCTGCGATCGATGTGGGATCGTGCCCTGGAGGCTGGACATGGGTTCTTAGAACGCTGGATTTTGAAAAAGTTTATTCCGTGGACAAGGCGCCTATAGAAAAAAGAATCTCTAATTTAGGGAAAATAGAATTTAGGCAAGAAAGTGCTTTTGGGCTTGACCCAAAAGACTTCGGTGAAATTGAATGGTTCTGCTCTGACATTATTTGTTACCCGGAAAGACTTCTTAACCTTGTTAACCGATTCCGAGAAGCGGGAAAAGTTAAGAACTTTGTCTGTACCATCAAATACCAGTCCGAAACCGACTGGGAGAACACTTTAAAGTTTCTTGAGATCCCTGGTTCAAGGATTGTTCACCTTCATCATAATAAGCATGAAGTTACTTGGTTTCTAAAAGGGGCAAAGGCATGAAGTATTTTCAGCAACAAAAACCCATCAGGATCAGACTCACAAGAGACCTAACAAAACACATAAAACGAGGAAATCCCTGGATATTTGCAGATGCGATTGAGAAAGTTAAAGCGGATGATGGTTCCTACGCGTCTATTATAAATCATAAAAATGAACTCTTAGGATTTGGGTTCTATTCTCCTCATATCAATCTCTCCTTAAGAATCCTTACTCTCGGTGATCGAAAGCTTACAGATCAGGAAATTGAGAAAAGACTCGAGCGTGCCATAGTCAACAAAAAACACTTACTTACTGTTGAGAACAGATGCTTGAGGCTTATTAATGGTGAAGGAGATGAACTCCCGGGAATTGTCGCCGATTATTATCAAGGAATAGTTGTTCTAAAACTGGATGGACACGCATCTGAGTTCTTCTGGAAAAAAGAAGGAATTGCTGAATTTTTCATGAAACAAACTTTCTTGCCGGTTAATTGCGTTTACTTTAAGAGAAAAAATAAGGATGAAGAAAAGGGCATGATCCTTGCTGGGTCCTCGGAGAATCTTTCTAGTCATGATTTTCAAGAGAATGGTGTTTGGTTCAGGACAAACATAATCGATGCCGCTAAAACTGGTTTTTTTCTGGATCAAAGGGAGAATAGAAATTTTATTCGCTCTGTTTCAAAAGATAAGTCTCTACTTAATCTCTTTGGATACACGGGAGGATTTTCCGTGTACGCTGGCCTCGGTGGAGCAAGCACTGTCACTACCGTGGACATTGCTCCTAATGCCATTAAAGGGGCGGAGATCAACTGGGCGCTTAATGGTCTACCTGAAGAAAGACACGAAGCAGTCTGTGAAGACGCCTTCACGTTTGTTGCCACTGCCCAAAAGGAAAGAAAAACTTGGGATATTGTGATCACCGATCCACCGAGTTTTGCTCCTAATCAAAAATCAATCCAAACTGCACAAGAGGCTTATACTAAAGTATTCTCTGATTCCCTAAAGCTTGTAAAAGACGGAGGTTACTTTGCAGCATCAAGTTGCTCAGGGCACATAAGCTTTGAGAACTTTTTAGAAATTGTTCAAGATTCTCTTTCTAGGGGGCGGCGAAGGGGGAAGGTACTCCTTATTAAAGGCCAGCCGGAAGATCATCCCTTCCCTTTTGCACTCCAGGAAATGCGTTACTTGAAGTTTGTATACCTGCAGGTTTTTTAAGTAGACCTATTAACCGATAGATCCCTTTTCACAGGAATGCTCCTTAAAATAAAAAAAAGAGATTGAGCAATCATCGCTACAATTATCCATATCAAATGATAAGACCAAGATTCTTTGGGTAGTTTCAATGATATATTGGTGAACATAAGACCAGTCCAAAGAAGAGTTGGAAGAAAAATGAGAGGGAGTCGATAGCGACGCCAAACCCACCAAAGTTCTTCGCCTTTCATCCCGATGAAGGCAACCATCATACCACTGGATAAGAAAAGAGATCCGCAGAAAGCGGCACAGGCCCAGTCGCCAATTATCCTGAAGTGGTGGGAGATTCCATGTCCCTCCGCAAGGCCCAAGCCGAATTGAGGACAAACAGACATGGAGAAAAAGGCCCCCAAGAATTGAAAAGCTAAAAATTTACAAATGATTGAATAAGACCTAAAGCTCAGTTCGATATCTTTTCGAACAACTCGACTGAGTCCTACTGGTGCAGTTTCTCGACTAGTCAAAAATTCCAAGAAATCTCTAGTTTTCATAGACCTTCCTTAAGTATTTCATTGCTCGAGATAGACGTTGGCGAAGGTTCATCTGTGACAACCCAGTTTCTTTTTCAAGTTCTTCATAGGTTATACCTTCAATATAGTACTTTGAGACGAGCTCTCTCACATCCGGTGCCAATTTTTGAAGAATTTCAGATAATTCAAGTAGTGTTTTCTCATCGCTATGAAGTGAATCTACCAACTGCTCTTGAATATCTTTATAATTTTTACGGTCAAGTGATCGGTACTCATCTATTAAAAGATGCCTCATTAAGACGAAAAACCAGGGAGCAAAAGGCCGGTCTTTGTAAAGGGTGCGTTTCTCATGAAGTTTACGCCACACTTTCTGGAAAAGATCCTCTCTTTCTGAGGGACGTATGCGCTTAACGATGAATGCCCATACCATAGGAGAGTACTTCTCATAAAGAAATCCAAAGGCTTCTTCGCTTCCATCGCGATATGCTTCCATTAGCTCTTCATCAGTCTTCATTAGTGTGATGATCTCACAAAAGGCCGGGAAGAAGAAACGCATAAAAGGAACCGACGAGATTGATCAGAAAAGTAATCAAAAGCAAAGGTTTCGACCAGTTTCTCGCTCTTTCACAATCTTTCTTGGCTTCGATAGGACAAGCTCTTTTCAATGAAGTTATTTGAAAAAAAAAAAGGATAGGCCCAACATAAAAAAACTCACCCCAAAGACAAATGCCTTGTTTTCTGAAAGCCAAATGAGTTGAGGGAATTTTCCTAAAAAACCTGCCATGGCAGCGCCGAACCCCAGCAGAACCAGTGTTGAGGGAATTGCGCAGCAAAGGAGCGTCCCGAATGAGGTGAAGAGTGAGAGGTAACCCAGGAGCCTATTTCCTTTCAATTGCTGAAACATTATAACCTGCCTCTGTAATGAGTTTTTTGATGATATCATCGCTAATTTCTTCTCCTTCAACAATCTGGAGAGTAACAAGCTTCTCATCCATATTGACTGAAATCTCTTTTACAGATGTTTGAGAGGAGAACTTCTTTTGAATGCCTTGAGCGCACATGGAGCAGACCATCCCACTGACTTTAATCCTAACCTGTCCGGCGAAGGTGTTAAATGAAATGAACATCAAAAGCAGTAGCGAAAAATTTTTCATAAGATCTCCTTAATAATGAACCATCAGATTAAGCATCCACTCTCCCCGAGTGCTTGAGCCAAGCTCCCATAAAACGTTATGATAAAAAAACCTCAGCATCGGTGTAAGCATGTAGCGGGCTTGAACATTTTTTATCAACATTCCCTGGAGCATGAACCAAGTCTGCAGTTCATCAAAAGGGGTTTCTTTGGGAGAAAATCCAATCCTGGTCTGATGAACATACGTTTCTGGGAACTGATAGTGCTTTAAGGAAGCGTAAAGATTTCTGGTCTCCCAATCGGCTTCGGTGCCCAGAAGATATGTTCCTCTCGTCATCTTTTTTGAAAATTCCTGGTCTTCGATACCAACAGCGCCATGTAAATAAATATTCGCTTGAGAGGCTTCACTGTTTAGACGCCAAAGTAAGTAGTTCGTCTTTAAAAGACCCTTCTCATTGTTAAGAAAATCCTTAGTCATTCTCCAGTGTTCGACACCTACAGCGATCCTCTGGGTGGTGGAATACATAATATAATTATTTGAATAGTCAGACATGTTTGAAGAATTAATCGCCCATCCACCTTTATAAATTACTGGATGGCCAAAAATACTGTCAGAAACTAAAAATCCAAAAACGATAAAAAGCTTTTTCATAACTTATATAACGATGGATGAGGGCAGATTGTGACAGAGAAAATATTACTGAGCTTTACTGTCTGTTACTTTGTTGAAATTAAGCCATAGTTGAGATTTTAGAAAATCTGGATCAGTTCCTAAGAAATGCGCGGCACGAAGATAGATGTCATGGATATCTAAATGCTTTTGTTCATCAGTTTCCAGGAAGAGATGCTCCAAAGGCACCAGAGGAAGAAGCTCCCTAACAGTTTGAGAATTATCCACCGATAGGCCAAAAGAAAAATAGCACCTTGGATGAAGTCTTATTAAATCAAGCATGAGCGTTTCGTTTCCTCGGAAATCATGAAAGATCCAAGATGAAGAAGGTTTTCGTTCCTTTAAGATTTGAAGGAAATCAGACCCTGACCGAACACTATGAATAATGAGGGGAAGATTAAACTGTTCAGATAATTCCAGATGCCAATAAAAAAGCTCAAGCTGTTGTAAGAATAATTCAGGATAGGCACGATCAAGACCTGTTTCCCCTATTCCCCAAAGCTTGCCCTGTTGGAGAAGTCGTTGAATATGAACTTTCAGATCTTCAATTTTTGATGTCGAATAGTCTTCTAACCACCAAGGATGAATTCCGGCAGTTGCAAAATTCAAGGGGATGGTGCTCGTATTAATCTCGTCAATAGAAAGCGATGCCACACCCACGGCATCGTCACGCAGATTTCTTCGATGGGTGTGGATATCAAGATAAGGAAGAGGCTTCAATTAAAAGCAAAAGATTGAATGTGATGTAGAAAGAATCCGTTCCCCAAAAGAGCGAGGATAAATTGTCCTTAATGAAGTAAATCGTGCTCTAACGAATTCGCTAAAAAACTGGTTCTCACGACGACCAGAAATCGTGGTTAAATAAATGCTTCCGGAGCAGTGAACATTGCGATCAGTGAAATTGCGAATTGTCACTTGTACGATGTTGCCGTAACTATAAACCTGTGGATAAACCGGAGATAGGTTTTCAGCAAAAGCACTACCGGAAAGAATGAAGACCAGCACTAGGAACAAATTTTTCATAAGAAAAACCCCTTTTCTTTTAATTAAACCAATGGAAAGTTAAAGAGTCTATCTTTCTGTCTGTACGCAAGGAGTCAAAATGATCCCTCGAGAAATTGAACAGTACTGCATTGAACATTCCACACCCCCCAGTGAAATTGTGCGAGAAATTGGAGACTATACGAAAAGGGAGGTTCATGGAAGTCATATGCTCATAGGGGAGATGGAAGCGGCAGTCATCACATTTCTCATCAAATTAGGACGAGTCAAAACGATTTTAGAGCTAGGAACTTTTACCGGTTATTCAGCACTGGCCATGGCGGAACAATTGCCCTCAGACGGTAAGGTCATAACCATCGATATTAACCCACACACCTCAAAAATTGCCAAAAGTTACTGGGATAAATCTCCTCATGGCGAAAAGATTACACAAATACTAGCGCCAGGAATGGAGGCCATTAAAACCATAAGCGAAAAGTTTGATCTCATCTTCATTGATGCAGATAAGAATAACTACCCTCATTACCTGGATTGGGCCTTAGATCATACGACTGAAAAAGGCCTTATTATCACTGACAACACTCTTTGGCATGGTAAGGTCCTTCAAACAGGAACTGATAAGCAAACCGATTCGATCATTCTTCACAATATAAATGTGCGAAAGCTTTCGGGGTACACGAAGGTGCTTCTTCCAATCAGGGATGGAATGTATCTCATTCAAAAAGGCTGATCCCTCTCTGCGTTCAGGGATTCGCTGAACGCAAATTGATTTTGGAATTTTCCAGAAATGTCTCCAATCCTTTGCTGTTGGTAGTCACTTATTCCTTTAGAACTTGAACCCCATCATCTCTGCAAATAGAAGTGCAGCATGGGAAAATGACAAAAAAGTAAATAGTTTTTGTTATCATAACTAAATTTTAAAGAAAAAAATGATAATGGGACCTAAAGTCCTGACAAATCATTTCAACCTCAACTGGCGAGTCAGAAGTTGAGCCATGACTAACTGAATTTATCCGCAATCAATTTTCAAAATGAATAACTCCTTATTAAATAAGCTAGAAAAATTTCGGAAGGAGGACCTATGGGAAGTACGCCTTTTATCTTAGTTGTTACCACTGCTTTGGTATTTCTTATACCTCTGGCAAAAAAAGAGAGGTATCAGGAAAAGCAGTCACAAAAAGAAATGGAAGCTATAAATGCTCCAATAAATCAAAATGGTTATCGTACTCTTAAGCTGAAATTTTCAGCTTCTAGCCCTCAAGAGGCCCCAATTGCTGACATTATCTGGATGAAAAAGGCTGCCGATGTCGCCATAAGATTAGGAACTCCTTATTTCAATGTATTAAAACAAGAAATAAGACATTATTTTAATCCAAAGTACAAAATGAATCTTCCGGTGGTTAACGGTATTATTCAACTGGAAAATGACCATATGAAGGCGAAGTATAATTCTTATGAAATCGAAAGCCTAATCTTATCGAACTCCCAATAGAGGCCAAAATTGTCAAAAAAATGAAGTCAAATGGCAAGAGAACTTCATGGACTCTTTAGTAGAGAATGAACAAAGTAACATATATATAGTTGACTCCCTAGGGAGCAAAATTGAAATACTATCTACATTTTATAGTTTTTTTATTCTCATTTAAAACCCATAGCTCATTTATTGAAGTTGATCTCGCATGGGATTTGGATTCAGCTCCAGAAATTATGGTACCCCAAATAGAAAGGAGATTATTAAACCTTCCACTCTACGGATTTGTTCAGAAAGAGAAAAGGCTGTGGTCAGGAAACTATTGGCCTTTGAAAGAAGGAAACATCAATTTCAGATGGTTTGGTAGAAAAAAAAATCCTATACGATACTCCTCCCCAGATGAAGAGACAGTTCGAAGATTATCAATTCCCCAACTAGCGGAGCTATCTCCTGCTGAAAAATATGATCTATTTCTAGGTCATTATGACTATCCCTTTAAAAGGGAGGTTGAGAAAATTTCTAATCCCAGGGCCCTTGCTTGGGAGGGAATATGTCATGGATGGTCGCCAGCAAGTATCAACCACAATGAACCACTTCCAAAGCTTATGAAAAATCCTGACGGAATTGAAATTCCTTTCGGTTCAACGGACATCAAAGCGCTTTTAAGCTTCTACTATGCCTACTATCACAAAGTAAAAGATACTCATCAGATGGGTAAAAGATGTTTTAATATATTTAAAAAAGATGGTCACAAGAACTGCCTTGAAGATCTTAACGCTGGATCCTTTCATCTTGTTCTGGCCAACCGAATAGGTCTTGAGGGGAAAAGTTTTATCCTTGATATTCAACGATCAAAGGAAGTTTGGAATCATCCCATCTCCTCTTTTAAATCAAAAATCATGAGAATGACAAGAAGGCTTTGGGCAGCAGCACCTGGAACCATACAACAAGTAGAAATCATGACTCAAATTCAGGTGGTAGTAGAAAATGGGTTTGATTGGGGCCCGGTACTTGGGACAAAAAAACAGGGATTTCGAAATATTAATTACCGCTACCTTCTAGACATCAATCATGAAGGAGAAATTATAGGAGGTCGATGGCTTTCTTTGGATAGACCAGACTTTATCTGGAGCATGCCCCCGCCCTCGAATTTTAAAGGGATTTTAGAAAAAGTTAGGGCACTTTTAGACGACTTTTGATGCTATCAAAAAAAATTTATGAAATTTACTGCATTCATCGGATTAGAAGGGAAGATGGCTTGGATAAAATGGAAGATAAAATAAGACTTATAAGTGTGCAATGAATTGGAGGGCCTCTAAGGCCCTCCCCACCTTAAATCTTTAAAGATTGATCACGATTTCGCTATCATTAGAAAACTTATCCAACTCGAAAGAAACATCGTCGTTGGATATGATCTTTTCCTCAGATCCACAGTCACCCCTGAGATCATAGAGCTCAATTTTAAGTTGTCCACGTTTAGGAATGTAATAATTTTCAAGGAGAAGCATTTCAGGATCTGATGAGCGATCAATATAATACTTTTGTTTTGAGACACACTCATTAAGGACTGTTGTACCATTTACATCGAGTCTCACCTTTTCAGGGAAGCTTTGTCCTCGCAAAAGAATTTTCCAGTTAACGGAAGAAAGACAATCTATCTCAGTACAAGCAGCATTGATTTCATTCTGCGATTTTGACTTGTTCTTATCCCCGCAGGCGACGAGCAAAAAAAGTGAAATAAAACTGATTGTGAAAAGTGCGTGTTTTTTAAGACTCATACCTAATCCTCTTGCTGAAAGTTGATAGCATCAATCAGGATTATGGAGGTTTTTGATATGGCTTGAAAAGTCTATTTGAGCAACATGAATCCTTAACTGTCATTGCCAATGCAGTGAATGAAAACCAAGTTTTTCAAAGGTTATACTTCTTTTATAAAAATAATTTCTTTTCTATCAAAATTTAAGCTTAAGACTTTCAGTATTTTCAAGTCATTCTTTATAAATATCTAATGGATTAATGACTTCAGCTGCCTCGTTTCTATTTTTTCCGATATCAGCTATCTCATCACAGGCATCGTCAACTTATTCGTTAACGCCTCATTGGGTACGACAGAAAACGGTAGTACCTCCCTAAAAAAACATCTACTTTCACCTTGAAACAAATAGGCTATTGAAAATGAAATCAATTTATCGCCCAGAAGGATGTCTGTGTTCCAGAAAATTTTGATACGATTTGATATGAGCTCTTTCTAATTTATACGAAACGAAAGATTTTATTTCACCTTTAAACCGAAAAGCTAAAATAATCTCTCATCTAGAGCACTCCTTACAGTTTGCATAGATTAGAGTAAAACTAATTTTCTCAAAGAAGACCCTGTCACAGTGATTCGTTTTTAAAAAAGTCGGACATTATTGCGATAGTATTTGGATGTCGGATCTCGGATGAGATGTACAATCACCAAAGGTTATCCTTATAAGGAGGAGGTCATATGCAAAAAAAATCATCACTATCTGTCCATCGTGCCCGGAAACATCGAGGAAAAACTGAAGCGAAAAGTCGAGAGTCTCTTTTGGAAAATCCACTTAACATCGATCTTCGAAGATTTAATAGTCCTTTTTACAAAAAGATGTTACGGGATGTTTCAAAGAACCCAATTTCTTATTTAGCAGGAGGTGTAAGTGCCTTTCTCATTGGAAGATTCATGTATAGATATTACAAAAATCATCCTGCAATCTTAGATTTTCTAAAGGAAAATTTTGAATCTGTTGAAGAAAAACTAAAAGAGTTCAGAGGTTTAAGGAAAGAAGACTACGCACATTAAAAAGAGGGGGGAATCATGGCAAGAAAAGGAAATCGTCAACCAGATGCCGTCAAAATAGTCCAAAAAAGGGGCAGTGTCAGTATAGAGGATCGTGATATTAAGAAAATGTTAAAAGAGTTCGCTTCAAGCCCAGCAGTAAAATACGTTGCAGCAGGAATAACGACAGCACTTCTAACAAGATTTGCAAACCGGATTAACCATCGTTATCCAGAAATATCAACTTTTATTCGGGAAAACATGCATACCCTTGAGGGCAAAATAGAAGAATTCAGAAATAGTATGCAAAGTGGATACTCACAGCGACATTAAATGATAGGATGGCCATCCCGCTGAAATGGCCATCCTATTTTCTCAAAAAATACTGATCGATCTTGTCCATACCATTTTTCCCTCAAAGACTCAGTATTTATTCTCAGGACATAAGCTTCGAGCGAGGCTGTTTCGCAAAAAACCCTTTGACCTATCCATATAATGAAGGTTTAGAATACTTGAATGAAGGAAAAATCCATGAAACAAATGCTCTCACTTGATATCAAGGGTATGACCTGTGCTTCTTGCGTTAGTAGGATTGAGCGGGAGCTAAAAAAAAATGACTCCATCATCACCGCTTCAGTTAACCTTATTACCGAGAAGGCAATGATAGAATTTGAAACTAAGGAACTAAATTCATCTGAAATTATCAATCTGATAAAGAATGCGGGTTTTGAAGCCTCTTTATCAGGACAGAAGTCTCTTAACACAGACATTCAAGGAATAAAAAAAGACCAATTTATTCTTGTTTTATCAATTATCCTCTCTCTTCCCCTAGTCTTACCTATGATGGGCCACCTACTAGGAAAATCGCTGGAGCTCTCTCCGCTTGTGCAGTTTATTTTAGCAACTCCTGTCCAAATATATGTTGGAGCTGATTTCTATCGATCCGCTTGGGGTGCCCTTAAAGCGAAGACCGGAAACATGGATCTACTCATTTCAATCGGTACGTCCTCTGCTTACTTTTTAAGTCTCTATCTCATGTACATAAACCGAGAAAATCTTCTACATCCTGGATCGCATCTTTATTTTGAAGGATCGGCAGTTATCATCACTTTGGTAAAACTGGGAAAATATCTTGAAAAAAAAGCAAAATTCCAAACGACCTCAGCGATTCGCTCGTTACAAAAACTTAGGCCTGAGACAGCACAAATTCTAAGAGATGGAAGGGAAGAAAAAATAAAATTAGAAAGTCTTAGTTTAGCTGACCTTATTTTAATAAAACCTGGAGAAAGAATCCCAATTGATGGAATTATAATAAAGGGTCAAACACAAGTTGATGAATCGCTTATTACTGGTGAAAGTTCACTCGTCCAAAAAAAAGAGGGAGATAAAGTCATCGGTGGTTCGGTAAATGGCGATGGTGCTATCGAAGTTGAAGTGAGCGCTTTAGGTACCGAAACTGTCCTATCTCGAATCATCCGCTTAGTTGAAGATGCCCAGGCAAAAAAGCCCCCTATTCAAAGATTAGTAGATAAAGTAAGTGCAGTCTTTGTCCCCATAGTTATCTTAATTGCTATCATAACAATAATTGGGAGTGTACTTGTCATTGGTAATTGGGAAACAGCTCTGATCCATGGAGTAGCCGTTTTAATTATTGCTTGTCCTTGTGCCCTTGGGCTAGCGACCCCAGCATCCATCTTAGTTGGCACAGGAGTTGCGGCCAAAAAGGGAATCCTCATAAAAGATGCAGAGGCCCTAGAAATCACTCATCGATTAACAATGGTCGCCTTTGACAAGACTGGAACTCTCACGGAGGGAAAGCCCTCCGTCACCTATATAAACGCAATTGAAACAACTGAAGATGATTTTTTGAAAACATTGGCCTCGATTCAGCAAAAAAGTGAACATCCGCTTGCCCTTGCAGTTCTAAAAGAGGCTACCAACAGAAGACTCTCCTACTCTTCTGTTTTGTCTTTACGATCGATACCTGGGAAAGGAGTTGAAGCTAGCCTTGAAAATGATGGTCATTACTCTCTTGGATCAAAAAAAATTCTAGAAGATCTCGATATTCAGCAACCGCTTATTATGAAAGAAATCAATTTAAGAGAAGTGATGGGTGAGACAATCTCTGTTCTGATTAAAAGAGATGAAAAAAAAATTATTGGAATATTAGGTTTTAGGGATCGCTTAAGGCCCGAGGCAAAAAAAACAATTCAAAAATTAAAAAAACTAAAAATAAAAACTCTGATGCTCACTGGAGATAATCGTCAAAGTGCGAAAAAAATTGCCGATGAATTAGGCATAGACACTGTATTTGCTGAAATATCACCAGCAAATAAAGCTGAGATTATCCAGGCCTTAAGGAGTGAGGGGCAAGTTATTGCTATGGTGGGAGATGGTGTCAACGATGCTCCTGCTTTAGTTTCAGCTAATGTTGGAATTGCCCTCTCCACTGGAACAGACGTAGCAATGCATTCAGCAGGGATTACTTTAATGCGAGGAGATCCTCTGCTGATAAGTGATGCCATTGAAATTTCTCGAAAAACTTATAAAAAAATCAAACAAAACCTTTTCTGGGCCTTTATATATAACATCATTGGAATTCCACTGGCAGCATTGGGCTTTCTTAGTCCTGTTCTTGCGGGAAGTGCCATGGCCTTAAGCTCACTAAGCGTTGTAACAAATTCTCTTCTTCTTAAAAGATTGAAAAGCTGACTAATGATTAGGTTATCATTAATGTCCAACAATGTATGTTGTCATTATAATTATCGGTCATACCCTTTTCCATTTTAATGGACTGGAGGACTCTAAGGTAAAGTAGAAGCCATTTCGAATTAGAGCATTCGGGTTGGAACTATCATTGGCATTATTCTTTTCAAAAGTGGTCTAAATAACTTTTTTAAATTCGTGAACCATACGGAAAAGAATCGGGAAGCTTTCGTGGGTCAAATCCAACTGTGATTGGTGTAAGAGCATGGGTCTCGTC
>JBEIFX010000041.1:0-16184 GCA_040382195.1 Halobacteriovoraceae bacterium
AATTAATCACCACCGCATTGTAGGTACCAGTGCCTAAAAAAAGAGCGGCAATAGCGAAGGTGAAAAACTTCTTGTGTGTTCCGTGACCGTTCATAAATTCCCCCATGCCAATAGATAAGCAAGGGGTGTGCCAAAGATTCGTTCTTTGAACCAGGACGAAATCAACGCTTTAAAATGTATTTGTCGATTTTTTAGACGTGGACATTGTTGAAATGTCCAGATTTTAGACAGAGAAACCTTAGAGACGAAGATTTCTAGTCTTAACTAGTAAAGATGGAGTTCTTGAAAAATAACCTCAGAGGGCTTCTCTCATTCTGTTACAGGAACTTGTTTCAAATAATCTAGGTGAGAGGAGCGAAAACGCTTAAGAGCAATGACCAAAATGTCCGCTACTGGCATGCCTGTGTTTTTTGCCATGAGTTCAAGATCTTCAACAACTTTTTTCTCGATCTTAACCGAGATCTCTTTGAGCTCACCTTCATTGTGCTTTTGGGATTTCATGACTACCTCATTCTATTTTTTGAATGACTATAGCTGTTTTTTTTGTTTTGGTCATCATCATCTTACTTATCTGCGGGGGGCCAAAATCCTAAGCGCTCCCTTTTTCCGCAAACTTACCAAGGCAACTGTTATTTCGTGATCCATCAGATAACAATGCTGATATATATCGTAGGGATTGTTCCACTCTGTTAGAGTAATCAGTACCTCAAACTCTTCAGTGCTCACTGGTAAAGAACTGGCAATAAATTCAGCATCGATAAGTATTTTTACGTTTTCTGGCGGTTTCAGTTTAAGGGAATCCTGGTAGGCCTTCAGAATACCAGCAATCTTATTTTTAAGAACGGTATAAGGATAATGAATTTGTCTCTGTCGTTCCTCCACTAACTCTGGCTCCACGATATAATCAAATGACTGTAGGGCATGCTCCTGAATCAAGAGGCGATAAAAAGCCTTGAGTCCAGCATGAGGACCGAAAAGAACCTGAATTATTTCTCCATTTTTAAAAAGAATGTGTCCCAGAAATTGCCGATTAAAAGTTGCAAGGATGTTAACCTTTCCAGTAAATTGAACGGCTATCTGCTCCTCAACCACTCCTAAAACCTTTGAATCCACTTGGCCTCTACTTATTTATTCCCAGGATTTTTGAAAAGAATCCTGCCCTTGAAGTGGATGACCCTTCCGGCTTAAAGAAAGCCTCCACTCGGGATCCAATTTGTTGATAAGCATCCCAGACTGGTCTGCCCCGAAACTGTTTCTGGACCATGTAAGGTACACCTGAATCAGAACCCATTCTAAGCTCAATTTCGAGTGGAATTTGTCCAATTTTGTCTACCCCCAACTCCTGCACTGCTTTTTCAACTCCTCCATGACCAAAGATAAGATGTTCGCTCCCACAATTTTGACAAATGAAAGAACTCATATTTTCCACCATCCCGATCACCGGAAGGTTCATTTTCTTAAACATCTCAACACCTTTTTTGGCATCGAGGAGAGCAATATCTTGGGGTGTGGAGATAACAATTGCTCCATCGACATTCGTGTTTTGAATCATGGAAAGCTGGATATCCCCTGTCCCAGGAGGAAGGTCAATGAGAAGAAAGTCTGTCCCGGCCCAATCAACATCAAAAAGAAATTGATTCAAAACCCCACCCAGCATTGGACCACGCCATATCACTGGATCCTGTTCATTGATAAAGAAACCAAAACTCATAAAGTGAATGCCATGTGCCTCCACCGGAATAATTTTCCTGTCTGAGTTTGACCTGGGTTTTTCATCGCGTTTTCCAAAAATCATCGGAAGTGATGGGCCATAAATATCAGCATCAATAATACCTACCCGATACCCTTTCTGAGAAAGGCTTACTGCCAGATTGGCGGTAAAAGTTGATTTACCAACCCCGCCCTTACCGGAGCCAACCGCAATCACCCGGCCGACGCCCGGGACAGGCTTTTTATTGGCAACGACTCCATGACCAGCCTTAATTTGAGCAGGTTGTTCTTTTTCTGAAGAACTTGCCTTTTCTGTCCTTGCATTTAAGGACTTGAAAACATCCTGAGACTGAGATGAAGTGGTCTTAACCATTATTTGATTCACTCCAATGAGGCCCGAAAGGACCTGCTGGATCTCTTCTTCGATGACCCGCTTGTCAGCTGGGGAGATGCCGTCTCTATTGTACTGAGCAATAAGATTGTCGCCGTCCATGGAAAGGGCTTGCCAGCGGCCCTCGCTGGAGAGGGTTTTTCCACTTACAGGGTTTTTAACTGTATCTAAGCGTTCTTTGATTTTATCCATCATAATTTACCCGAGTTGATTAGTTTAAATTCGATCGCAATTTCTAACTGGCAGAACTTACAATCTCATTTTATGATTCTAAGTAATACTTTCATAGGATTTATACCATTGACGCCCTATAAACGAAGCATTTTTTTAATCAACCCGCCCTTTCAATTGAAATTTAGCCTTATCGCTTCTTCGATGATTTTTATTTCAACCTTGATCTACCCTGTCATTATCATCGATTTTTTTTCATTCATTACGAAAAAATTACCGAGGCTCGCCGGTGAAATCTCTGCAGTTCAATCCGACTTAATTATTTACCTTGTCGTTATTCAACTGGTACTTGCTATTCTGGTGTTTCTCACTTTTATCTTTTTTACTCACAAAATCGCCGGACCCCTCTACAAACTGAGAAATCATCTAGATAGTATCAGACAAGGTAAGCCATTAACGCCCCTGACCTTTCGAAAAGGTGATTACTTTCAAGAAATTGCTGACGAGGTTAGTTTATTTCTAGAATCCATCCAGGAAAAACATGAGATGGATTTCGGGCAGATTGAAGATGTGGTGCAGTATCTTGAAAATATCGCAACAGTCATCCCAGATGATAAAAAAGCTGTCATGAGCGAGATTTCCCGTCAGCTAATGGAGATACGCAACAGATACAAAACACCCCATAATCAGTGAAACTTTTTCCATCTTTGATATAATGTTTACTCATTGTCCATGATGGCGATGACAAAACGGACTCATGAAATTTTTAATTCTCTCATTTCTCCTAATTTCTTCCCTGGTTTTTGCAACCGCCGAAGATGCTGATGATGCTTTTTTGAACAACAGTCGATTCACCCTCTCAAAATCAGACCACATCATCGCTGAGCACATGATCAGCATGATCAAATTTATAGAAAACGGATATATCAACCAGGAGATACTAAAAAAAATAATCCGAGAAACAGAAAAATCCAGACACTTTCAGAGCTTTGTTCCATGGCTTAGGGAGATTTCCATCATCAGCAACCTCACAACCCCTTCTTCTATCATCTTTCATTGCCAGAAATACCTTGAGAGGAAACAAGTTTTTGCCATCGAACGCTCCCTGGAACAAAGGGTCGGGAATTATTGTCGTGAAAGGGCGCTCGAGATAATCTCTCGGGATATTGAGGCAAGGGGGACGATGAGCGATGAGGCTTCTGTTTTCATCCAGCAAAACTTAAAGTTTTTTATCAGAAAAAAAAAACAAGAAACACTTTGCCTATTTTCTGCAATCAAAAGCCACCAGGCCTGAAATTTTGAAAAAGTTATCGCAAGATGTAACCACTTTTAGTGTTCAAAATTCTATTGTCCCTTCACAGGAAGTTTTGAAAGATTTACTGATAGATGAACAAATTACAAAACTCATTGAGGACAAAGGTTTTAATCCGCTTCAACATCAGAATGTTTTTTACGCAGAGTACGGAAAACTTATCGAGCAGGGTTACCGCCTGGTTGAAAACAAATCAACCGAAGACAAGATCCGGCAACACTATATTTTCCTGCGTAACTACCTTGATCTGAATGAAGACCACCTGCCTGTGGGCCTGTGCTTAACTCGCATGAATGATTTTTCCAAGACTGTCTTTCGAAGTGGCTTCAAAGAATTGTCCAGAGAGATGTTAAACCACATCATTAAAAAGAATAATAAAGAAATCCTTGAAGATGCCCAGTTTTTTTATCTCTGGACGTACCTCTATAATAGCGATTACCGAGGGGCACAGAAGATTGCAACCAAACTAGGTCTCATTAAAAATCGGAACAATATTTGGGATTCGCGTCTTAAGTTCTGGATCGCTCTCACCTTTGAAAAATTAGGGGAAACCAAGGATGCGGTAAAACTTTATGAGACAATCATCGTGCAAAATCCACTAAGCTATTACAGCATCATGGCAAATAAAAAACTTCTTGCATTTGGCTCGACTTCATCCGTAGCACCCTCTTTTTTCCAAAACTCCTCTCCCCCAAAAATGGCGCCCCTTTTCACGCTCAGTTCTTTTGATGATGATCATATATCTTCAATAGTTAGACTAAAGGCATGGGCGAAGATCGATTCGAAAAAAATGATGAACCTGGAGCTCAAGCGCCTTAACAACCACAGCCTGCAGGCGATGGTCGCTAAGACCCCGGTCTCCGACCAACTTTCCCTTAAATCTGACCTCCACCTTTTGTATGCGAGGATCATTCAAGGATCGAAAAATTATCTGGCGACCTTTCGTTATCTGTATCAGGCTTTGGACAAAAAGGAAGTCATCTTCAACAAACGGCTTCTGGAAGTACTCTACCCAAGTCCTTATATGGATCTCCTGTCGAATAACGCTCACAGTGATGGCGTCGACCCTATTGTGCTTCTCTCCCTCATAAGACAAGAATCTGTCTTTAATCCAGAAGCAAGATCTCCCGTAGGTGCTAGAGGTCTTATGCAACTGATGCCAAATACGGCGAAACGATTCCGCCGCTCGGTCCGGGAACAACAACTCTCTAATCCGAAACTGAATATTGAACTGGGCACTAGGTATTTTAAAGCTTTGATGAAAAGATATGACGGTAACCTGGTCTACGTTCTTGCGGCCTACAATGCCGGGGAGGCAAGAGTTGAGAGATGGAAAAATCAGTATTTTCTTAACGATGAGTCAATCCTGACAAATATTGAGGCGATTCCTTTTTCAGAGACGCGAAATTATGTGAAGTTAATTTTTAGGAATATCTTCTTCTACAAGCTTCTTCTCGATAAAAAAAGTCCACTCACTGATCCTGGTGACCACAATAAAATATTCGATGTGCACCTTGGCTTTAACAAGTAAGATTAAACATTAAACTTAAAATGAATGACATCGCCGTCCTTCACTTCGTATTCTTTTCCCTCCATACGAAACTTTCCTGCCTCTTTTACTTTTGACTCTGAGCCAAGAGAAAAAAGGTCGCTGCAATGGTAAACTTCCGCCTTAATGAATCCTCTTTCAAAGTCTGAATGGATGACTCCTGCGGCCTGAGGAGCTTTTGCCCCCTTTGGGAATGTCCAGGCGCGGACTTCTTTCACCCCTGCAGTGAAATACGTCTTCATATCAAGCATTTCGTAACCAGCGCGAATCATTTTAGAAAGTCCTGACTCCTCAATACCTATTTCTTTCAGGAAAGCCTCTTTCTCTTCCTTCGACTCAAGTGCAGCTATTTCAGATTCAATTTTTCCACAAATTGTGATCACCTGAGACCCCTCTTTCGCGGCAATTTCTTTTACTTTCTTTACATGCTCATTTTCTTCTAGAATATTGCCTTCATCTACATTGCAGACATAAAGCATTTTCTTCATGGTGATAAGATGAAGATCAGAGATTGCCTCGGCTTCGTCAGCATCCAGCGGAAGAGAACGGGCCGGGTTGCCTGTCTCGAGCGTCTTAACGAGCCTCTCAAGGATGGGCTTGGAAATTTGAGCTTTCTGTTGAACTTTTTTATCCTGTGACTTTAAGTATTTATCAAGCGTCTGGATTCGTTTCGTAACAGATTCTAAATCTGCAAGAGCAAGCTCGATGTTGATGACTTCAATATCTGAGACGGGGTCCACTTTACCTGCGACATGCACGATATCATTATCCTCAAAGCAGCGGACGACGTGGCAGATCGCTCCCACCTGACGGATGTGCCCCAAGAACTGGTTTCCTAATCCCTCACCTTTTGAGGCACCCTTCACGAGACCTGCGATATCCACAAACTCAGTAATTGCAGGGATGATCTTCTCCGGACTGACCAATTTAGCAATCTTCTCCAAGCGCTCGTCGGGAACATGAACAACGCCGACGTTGGGCTCTATGGTACAAAATGGATAATTTGCTGCTTCTGCAGGAGCCGAGGTTAACGCGGAGAAAATTGTCGACTTACCCACATTAGGAAGACCTACAATTCCACAATTCATGCCCATAAAGTACTCCTAACTTAAAAGATTCTTCTTATTTAATATTCCCACTTTTCCTAATCCATCTACCATAGCGGTAATGAGTGGGTCATGCAATTTCTCAAGGAGAAAAGGCAGTTGTCCGCTTTCCACCTTCTCAAAGGGACTTAGAACCCAGTGAGAAACATCTCCATGAGGGGGGCGTCCAATACCTATTCGCATTCGAGCAAACTGATCAGTACCCAAGCAGGCAGCAATTGATTTCAACCCGTTATGGCCGGCAAGGCCACCGCCCATCTTAAAATGAACCTGACCGAAGGGGATGTCGAGCTCATCATGAATGACGAGTATGGAGGAAGCCGGAACCTTAAAGAATGCAGCAAACGGTTGAACCGACTCCCCTGACAAATTCATGAACGTTTGTGGTTTTAGGCCATAGTACTTTTGTCCCTTGATCGATCCCTCAGTATAGAGTCCTTTAAATTTTGATTTCCAGGGTCCATTTTTAAAAGGTGGAAAATCATCCAAGAGCATCCATGCAATGTTGTGCTTTGTTTCGGCGTACTGAGGACCGGGGTTTCCCACCCCAACAATTAATTGAAACATGCTAAATGAAGAGCGAACTTACCGAATCATGGTTAAATGTTCGATGAATAGCCTTGGCGAGAATATCCGCCGTCGTTACGACTTTTATTTTATCAACTTTTCTCGCCTGTACTGAAAGCGGAATCGTATCAGTCACAATTACCGCTTCAAGCTCATCGCACTCAGAAATCCGCTGTATTGCAGGATCTGAAAACACCGGGTGAGTGGCAGCGGCGTAAATCTTCTTCGCACCATTTTTCCGAAGAGCTTTAGCGGCCTGGACCAGTGTACCTGCAGTATCGATCATATCATCAATGATAATACAATCTTTCCCGCTCACATCCCCGATGACATTCATCGCTTCCGCAACATTGGGGCCCGTTCTTCTTTTATCAATCAGTGCAAGGTCAGCTTCAAGTTTCTTAGCATAGTGACGAACTCTCTCAACACCGCCAGCATCAGGTGAGACAGTGATGAGATTAGTAAGATCAAGATTCTTCCTAATATATTCCAGGAGCACAGGAGAGGCGAAAATATTATCAAAGGGTATGTTGAAAAAGCCCTGAATCTGCCCGGCATGTAGATCCATCGTCACAACACGTGAACATCCAGCAATTGTCATCATGTCGGCCACAAGTTTTGCAGTAATGGGCGTTCGAGGAGCACTCTTTCGATCCTGGCGAGAGTACCCATAATGTGGAACCACTGCTGTGATCGAATTGGCAGATGCTCTTTTTAAGGCATCAACGCTTATCAACAGTTCCATCAGGTGCTCATTAACGGGAGCGGAAGTGCTTTGGATGATAAAGACATCAGCACCGCGTACATTTTTTTCAATTTCAGAGTAAATTTCGCCATTAGCGAAACGTCTTATTTGAGGATTTACGAGAGGAACGTCGAGAAATTCTGAAATTTTCTTGGAGAGGGTGGGATTTGAGGTACCAGAGACTAAAACCATCCGTCTCAAACTGGACTCCTGGGATGAACTATTTCAAAAATAAGGTGGTAGGGGTGGCAGGGTTCGAACCTGCGTATGGCAGAATCAAAATCTGCTGACTTACCACTTGTCGACACCCCTACTAAAACTTTAATTGTTCAAAGGACTATAAATTAAGGAGGGCTTTTTTGCAAGCCATGCTTAAGGAATTTCATGCTTTTTTGACTAGGATGATTGGACACTATGAAAGGGATTTCTTATAGTTTTAGTAGTGATTTTTCCTCTTCGATTTTAAGGAGTTCAAGTGAACAACAAGTTCCGTATCCTCACTTTGGGATTAGTTTCTACTCTTAGCATCAATTCTGCCCGGGCATTGCCCATTGACTGGTCTGGAGTTTTTGGAACAGATACTCATTTACTAAATAACACCTGCCGGACCAGTGATCCGGTAAGTAAAGCACCCGGAGCAAAGACAGGCACCCAAGGTCTTGCCAATGGGGACTGTGACATGAACTTTCAGTCCTACACTCTTCGCTTAAATCCTAACATTATCGTTAACGATGGTGTGACTCTAAAAGGTGAACTCTCTACCGGTCACTTTCGCGGGAATTTCGCTGGCTCTGATGCTGCAAACAATCAAGACGGTTCTGCGAACAACTCTTATTTTTTCACCACACCCGCTCAACGGAGTGCCTTGAACATCAACCAGATGTACATGGAAATGTATGCAGATACGGCCCTTATTAAAATCGGCCGTATGTCCCGCCACTTTGGTCTAGGGATGGTCTTTGATAACGGCAATGATCCGTGGGACCGCTTCCTTACGATCTACGATGGAATTGAAGCTGAAATGAAAATCGGGAACTTCAGTGTGACTCCTCACTTTGCTAAAATATCTAATTATAAAGATCCAACTGTTACTGATGCACGTGAGCCCTCAGGTGCACTGGATGTTAGAGAAGTTGGATTGATCGCCAAGTATGACAACAAAAATAAAGATCTAGTGGCGAGCGTCCTTTATGCGAAACGATCTTCGGAGAGAAGAAATTCTCTTTATAGTTCAGAAGACATCGGAGCCACGGTTTTCAACCGAGGTAAAACTTCAGTCACCGTCATCGAACCCTTCGTTTCAAAACGCTGGAATAAACTTAAAGTGGCCGCAGAAGCCTCTCTTCAGAGCGGTGATTATGGAAGTGTTTATGCCGCTACCGAGAAATCTAAACTATCTGCTCAAGCCCTTATGACCGAGGTTAAGTATGACCTTAATCCTAAGTGGGATATCGGTTTTCATGCCGGTCAAGTTTCTGGAGATGATGGAAGTACATCGAAGTTTGAGGCCGCTTATCTTCACCCAAACTTTCACATTGCTGATCTCATGTTCCGTTATAACTATGCTGCCATTAACGAGGGCGGGCGATCGATCTTTGATGCCTCTATTACCAACGCTCGCTTCTTTAAGCTTTATGGAAACTACAAGGCTGATAACTGGACCTGGAAGACAGCCCTCATCATGGCCAATGCTCTAGAAACTGCTCAGGGTGGAGGAAAGAACGCTTACCACCACGAAGAAAATTACAGGTTTCAATCTCAACAAAAACAAAATGATTCCTACGGCTTTGAAGTTGATTTTGGTTTTGATTACCGCTGGAACCCGAATCTCATCATTACGGGTTACTACGCGTACTGGAAAGTGGGAGACTACTACGCATTTAGCAATAATGCCACGACCGGTGAACTGTCACTGTCTAACGTTTACGGGGGCGGTCTTAAAGCGACTCTTGAATTCTAATTCTTTAAAAAGAAAAACCCCTCTTTGGAGGGGTTTTTCTTTTTACCAAGACCGAGGGGAAATATAATTATTACTATAGGCTTGGTACGGCTGATTCCAATAGCCCTGTTGACCATATCCCTGCATTCCATATCCCTGAATTCCAAATTGCTGCTGACCCATCATAGGTTGCTGGTAGCCCATATAAGGATTTTGCATCCCACCGCCCCAGTTGAAACTGTAACTACCTCCACCCATAGATCCGTAAGGACTTTGCATACCAAATAATTGTTGCCCCATGAAAGGCTGTTGATAACCCATAAAGGGGCTTTGTTGCATGAACATGTTGTTATTGGCATAAGGGTTCATCGGGTACTGAAACTGTTGCGGCGTCATCTGCGCCTGCTGCAAGGCCATCATCTGAGGGTCCATTGGGCCTTGGCTTCCAGAATAATTGAAATTGTATGCCCCAGAATCAGCACTTTGTGGTCTTGGGGCCGGAACTGTTGTGTCCTCTGGAGCAGGGGGTTGCGTCGAAGAGTCCTCCACAGGGACTTCACCATTTTGAGTTGCAACATGACGTCGACCTTGGGCCTCTAGTTCTCCATAGTCTCTAGCTTTGGCATCATATTCAGCCGCCCTTTCCTCATCAATTTTATTGTAATGCTGTAAGAGCGCCTGAAGTTCTTGAATCCGTTCTAAGGATTCTTGAATACACTTCTGGGCATTTCTCCAATATTTATAGCAGTAACCATTGGGCTGCTGGATTCGCTGGTATTCAAGATGTATTTCTTGATTAAAATTTCGAGTTCTTGCCTGAATGTTATTGCGCATTCTAGAGGCGAGATTTGAGTAGTATTGAGCCTTGCCCGAGGATTGACCGGTTCGGTATTCATATCTTTCTTTTTCAATCTCTAGCTTCGCCATGAATTCTGCTTTGCCCGCAAAAACTCTTTGCATCGCTACCCCAGACGTAATCACGACGTTATCTTGTTTCGCTCCCAGGCGTTGATGATGCTCAATCATGAGTTTCATAGAATTAAGCTTCTCTGCTTCATCAAAACGCCCATCTTGGATCAGTTTCAAGGTGTGGGCCGATTGAAAATAAGGCTTTTGACCGAATGATGAAATTTGGGAGAGAACTATCTTTAGTTCTTCCTGCTTAACCTTTTTGGCATCTCCTTCAAGATCCAAAGACTCCTCGTACATGCTTCGTGCAAGCTCAATTTTTGATTGGACCACATAGCGGTCAAAGTCCGCAAGAACCTTCAGGTCTTCTTCAGTGTATTTTCCAGAAGCAATCGCTGTCGCGGATTTCTTGGCGGCTTCGAGGATGAGGCGATCCCTCACATTACCTAGCTCTACAGAATATTGCTCATATTTCTCAATGAAGTCTGCTAATTTCCCGTATTCATCGACTTTACATTCCTTAAGCTTTTCCGCCTCGGCATCAAGACGGGCCTGCTCAGCATCTTCAAAAGTTAAAAGAGATGTGACTAGAGGGTGGGCCTGTTCGTAGAAGTCACAACCATGCTGATGTTCAAATTTTCCATATTTTGCTTTCACCATCTGCGAGGCTGGACCATGGGAGAGGAAGAAAAGTTTTCCGGATTCTTCTATACCGTCAAATTTTTCATTTACTGGATTGCTATAGATCGCCCCGGGTACGACTTTACCCTCAACTATTACGCCAGACTTCTGGAGACATTCTTCAAAACCTTTTAAATTGGGTTTAAAAACGAATTTCTCATATTTCTGAAAATCTCCTTTTTCAACTTTTGCCACGTTGTAGGAACAGCCATCTTCCGAGCAGTTTTCACCCTTTTTTATTTTCACTTCAATAGCATAAGCCTTGGAGCCATTAATCTCAGGTTTTTTTAAAGTCCACTGCAGCATAGATGAGCAGTTTCCAATCATATCTCCCGAGGACAGAGAGAGTTTTTTAGAACGCTGGTCGTGAGAAATCTCTAGCTTCGCGTCCCTTTCTTGAATAAGGGAAGTTACATAAGCGAGAGGGAGTGAGGTTTGATCATTTTCTTCGCAATTTAGATTATTTGAGCTGGTAGAACTGGTAGATGGCTTCACTTCAGGTTTTGATGATCCATGACCAACTGATCCTGGAGTTGACCCGGATCCTTGGACCTCAATCGTATTTTGATGTTGGTTGAGGGTTCCCAGTAAACCTTGTGCATGCGACATAGTTGTCACAAGTGACAGCATAAGAACTGATAGCATTTTCATAGTGTCCTCAAGTCAGAAGTTGAGTCTTCTCAGTTCCTATTCGGTTTTTGGACCATGGAACTTAAGAATTTAGATTAAACTGTAAGGATCAATGTCTATCTTATAAGAAACTGAAGCGAGAGATTTGTAATTCAATTCAAAAGATTTCAGGAGGTTGTGAAGCTGTGAGAGATCCTGGGACTTCAGAAGGACTGACCAGGTAAATTGATTGGCCTTCTTTTCAATGTGAGCGGGCCTGGGGCCCAAAAGAGTGACGCTGCTAAAGTGTTGTGAAATCATGCCTCGAAGCATCGAGGCAACATGCTCCGATACATGAAGAATAAGCCTATCCTGAAAGCGAGAGGAGAAGTGAATCATCGCAAGTCTTTTAAAGGGCGGACACTCACAAAGTTTCCTAATTTCTAATTCCTCCTCATAAAATTTATTGAAATCATGCTTTTTGACTATCTGAAAAAGACTGTGATCAGGATTGAGGGTTTGAATAAGGACTTTTCCATCTTGTGAGAAGCGCCCTGCCCGGCCGGCAACCTGGGTGAGGGTCTGATAAACACGTTCATTGGAGCGAAAGTCAGGAAAGTTTAACTGGTTATCAATACCTAAAATGAGGACAAGTTTAACTTTTTCAAAGTTATGACCCTTTGACAACATTTGAGTCCCTACCATGATATCGATCTTACCCGCGTGAAATTCTGAAAGCCGACTCTCCAGTTGATGAAATGATCGAATTTCGTCGCGATCGAAGCGCTCAATCTTTTTATCAGGAAAAATGGTACTTAGAACATCTTGAACTTTTTCTGTTCCAAATCCTTTTTGGGCGAGTGTCAGACATCCGCAGGTTGGACATTGCCCTGGTAGATGCTCCTTATACTCACAGTGATGACAGGCCAGTTGCTCTTTTCTCTTGTAGTAGCGAAGTGAAATAGAACAATTTGGGCACTGGAATTGATGACCACAAGCGCGGCATTGTATGTAGCTCGCAAACCCCAAACGGTTCACAAAAACCAATATTTGCTCTTGGCGGCTAAGTGCTTCTCTGATCGCCGTCACAGATGAAGGAACTAAAGGCCAAATATCTTCCGCCTCTGGTAGCGACTTTTCTCGAGCATCAATCAGGCAAACCTCGGGAAGAAAAGCATGACCCGCTCTCTCTCTCATCTCAAAGAGGTTTCTCTTTGTCTGGTGAAAATGAAAGTAGGTTTCAACACTTGGGGTTGCTGAACCCAGTAGAAGAGGTATGTTTAGGATTTGAGCCTTTTTTGCCGCTACATCTCGAGCGTTGTATGGACAGCGGTCATCCTGCTTAAAAGAGGTATCATGCTCTTCATCCATGATGATAAGCCCGAGATTTGCCACCGGAATAAAGACGGAGCTTCTCACTCCTAGAATTAAAGTTCCCTTTTTAAATTTTCGAGCACTCATCCAAATCTGATACTTCTGCGAATCCGAAAGCTCAGAGTGATAGGACAAAATGGTCGCATTCAGGTATTGAGAAAAAGTCAAAATAAACTGAGGAGTTAAATTTATTTCTGGCAACAAGAATAAAACACTCTCCCCTCGGTCGAGGACCGTACGGATAAGGTCGAGATAGATGATGGTTTTCCCGCTACCGGTTACACCATGAACGAGATGTTTTGAATAGCTCCCTAGTCCCTCGCGGATTGAATGAGAGATTGATCGTTGAATGGTATTTGGGCTGAACTCAAGCTCTCTTCCTTCGCCCAAAGTCTCGTCAAGGGGGCGTGGGCGCTTGAGGCGATGTGGAAGGCAGTCGAAAACAAGCTGTCCAAGGGAATAGTGATAGTAATGGGACATCCATTCAAAAAGTTTGATTTCACTCTCTCCGAGCTTCCAGTCTTGAATAATACTCTTTATGGATTTAATTCGATCTTTAGGTGTGTTTTGAAAATCAGGAGCTAAAGCTTCATCAGTGCCCAGAACACAGCCAAGCTCACTTCTTTTTCCCAGGGGCACCTCTACCACCTGGCCGCGATCCAGCTCCCCTTCATAGTAGTAAAGAAGTCCAGCGTTCTTTTGAGGATAATTAACAGCGACTCTAGCGACCTTCATCTATAATAAAAACTCAGGACGAGTGGCGGAAGACTCTTTGCCCCTTAGGATTAAGTCCCATTTTCTCAACCTTTTTGTAAAATCTTCCTCTCGATCAGCGTCATGTCTGAATCCAGATATTTCAGCCTGGTACTGTTGTCCGGAAAACCCACGAATGTGAAGATACCGAGGAAAGAGATGAGAGCCATTGGCCAACCAATAGTCACGACAATAAACTTCAAATTCACCTGCGCCCGTTTTGTATTTTAGCCTCATGAGGTTTCTTTCCTTGTAAGAAAAAATTGCCTCAAAATTGGCGGCCTCCACCCTCCAGACCATTTCTCCATCTTCTCGATGTATTTTGACTTGCTTGAGATCTGTATACATGGAGTCAGCCTTAATTGCCTCGACACGATCTCGGGTCGCAGGGTCTTCTGGTGTTAACGGATTAACTTCAGTCTTGCGGGCAGCACGATCTTTTCCAATTACAACTAAGTAACGCTTGTAATCGGCTAAAAGCTCAATCTTTTCTCGATTGATGATCTCAGAATTGAGTTTAAGGGGGACTCCCAAGGCCTTGAGGTAGCCAATGATGTTCAGTCCGCTGTTGAAGGCGAGAGCATGAAGCATTCCATAAAAGATACCCTTTTCTGAATCCTCCAAACTTGGTTTTAAACTGTGGGAAGTGAAATTGGAAAAATATGTCTTATGAACCAGAGAAACATCTGAAAAACTATCGCTTGTGTATCGAGCCTGAGCGACTTTAAAACCATCTCCATTCTTAATGAAAAATATTTTAAAGAAATCTTCTTCACCCTGCTCACGAGAAGGCTGGATCAATGGGGTTTTATTGGCAGCATCAGAAGAAATTATTTTTTTCAACCTGAGGGAGAAAGATACTCCACTGGAGTTTACGTCAGGGTTCGCCCCATGACGGAAAAGAGATTCAACGGTGGGAACATATGCATAGGCACTAGAACATAAGAAAAAAAAGACCATGGCCCTGATCATAATGATATTCCATTTTTCATGAGTCGCTCCTTGAGTGATAGCAAAAACTTATCACGAATCATCGGATCCTTAAGAGCAAAGTCAATCGTTGCATCGAGATAGCCGTGAACGTTTCCGGTATCATACCTTTCACCCTGAAAGCGATAGGCATAAACATCTCTCTTTTGGCATAGAACATTAATTGCATCAGTCAATTGATACTCATTTCCTGCGCCCCTGGGAATTTTCTCCAGAATAGTAAAAATTTCCGGGGTAAGAATGTAGCGACCAGGTGTAGCAAGGTTCGTTGGAGCATCCTCCGGCTTTGGTTTTTCTATCATCCCCGTCATTCGCAGCGTACGATCGTTGATAATATCTCCTTTTACAATTCCGTATTTATTCGTCTCTTCCCTTGGTACCTCCATCACTCCAATCACAGATGACCCTGCATGCGCCACTGAAATGTCCATTAATTGCTGAATGGCAGGTTTCTGATTGATGACAATGTCATCACCTAAAAGAACGGCAAAAGGCTCATTGCCCACCAAATTCTTAGCACACAATACAGCATGACCAAGACCCAGCTGCTCTTTTTGCCGCACACTCGTCACATCAACCATTGAACCAATTCTGCGAATCAGCTCAAGCTCCTTAATTTTATTGTTTCTTTCAAGAAAGGCTTCTAGTTCTTGGTTGCGATCAAAGTAATCTTCCACGGCAAATTTTCCCGAGGCCGTGACAAAGATCATCTGCTCTATTCCCGCTTCATAAGCTTCCTGAACAACGTAGTGGATCATTGGAACATTAATGATGGGGATGATCTCCTTAGCAATTTCCTTTGTTGCCGGCAGGAAACGGGTTCCTTTACCAGCAATCGGTATAATAGCTTTTTTGATTTTCATAAATGTCCTTGTTTAAAAGAGATTTATTCTCTAAATTTTTGTTATGAACAAAGTATTTATTTTAGCGGTTTCCGTTTTGTGGGTCCAGATATCAGTCGCCCAAATTCGTGAGTTTCAAACTTCACGACTTATTTCAACTGGAGGAGCCGGCGTTGCCAGCATCCTTTCTACCGAAGCAGCCGTATTAAATCCAGCCGCTTCTGCCTTTTTTCAAGACTCCAGCTTCTCTTATCAATCCTACCGCACCACGCTTCAGAAAAAAAATGATCAGCGTAGCACAGCTGGTCAGGATTTTCCTGCCACAAATCGCTCCCAAGGATTCTTCTTGTCTGACAACTCCGGTCCAGTTAAGGGGGGGATGGCATATCTTAATCAAAACGAAAATTTCTACGAAAGAGACCGGATTGTTCTTCACGGAGCCACCCCCATGGGCATGAGAACCGCCATTGGTGCTAGCTATAGTTTTATTGAAGACTCTAGGCCCCCCTACTTTTCTGATCGCTACAAATCTCACC
>JBEIFX010000042.1:0-15982 GCA_040382195.1 Halobacteriovoraceae bacterium
AAAATCGGCAGGAGTTAACCGTAAAATTCCATCACCAATAATCAGGACATCGAGCTTTAGATCTGATTTAAAAGATGGATATAAAAAAGGCACTGACGTATTTAATAGGTAGGATAAATTCAGACCAGAGGTTATATAACTATCATATTCAAAGGAAGTTTTATCGGGACTCATGGTCGCCTCCTCGCTCTTAATAGGAGTAGACCATCAGAAGACGACGAATCAAAGACGCCCCGAAAATAAAGTAAAATTATATGAGATTCAAAACAGTGAGCTATGCACTAAGAAGTCTCAACGTCAGAAAATAGCCAGAGAGCATGAGCGCTGTGCTAAAAGATAATGAAACCCCGAAGCTCAAGCCTCGATCAAGAAAGACAGGAAAAGTAACAAACAGAATAAGGGACGGAATAACTAGAAAGAAAATATCCCAGGATAGACGACTTATTTCGATATTCGATCGACCTTCATACTTCATGAAGAAAAAAACAAGGAAAGAAGTTAATGGGAGGGATTTTAAAAAGGCACCTCCAATTGTACTTTTTTCAGATAACTTCGTAACTGCAGAAATAATGAGCGCCGACAAAAGTGTCTTGGTAAAAAAATGCATAAATACTAAAACTTTTGCCAGTTAAGGTTTCCGAGAAAGTCGGCTTTTCCAATTTTTACTCCAGCATGTCGGATCAGGTTGTAAGAGGTAGTAAGATGAAAATAAAAATTGGGTAGAGCATATGTCACCAGATAATCATATCCAGTTAAAGATTTTCCTGGAAACCATGGAAAGGTTGCTTTCTGTTTATCAAAATTTATAAAGTCCTGAGCCTTGAAAGAGCATAGATAATCAAGGGTTTTATCTACACGAGAAAGAACTTCTTCAAAAGTTTTTTCATTGTCCTCAAAGCGAGGTGCTTCCTTTCCTGCAAGCCGTGAGGCGGCACTTTTAGCATTATCGGTGGTTATTTGTATTTGTTTGATTAATGGGAACATGTCTGGTGCAAGCTTCATGTCTAAAAATTTAGACGGATCAAATTGGTATGAATTTGCATGTACTTCGGCCCTCAAAAGGCACTCCCGAAGAGCCTTGAGGGATTGGATAAACTGTGATGTGATCAAATCAAAGACAAGCTGTTCCATTTAGTACTCTCCAGAAAATTATTTTTTCTATGATAAATTTTCATAAGAACAATATCAACCTGATATTTCTTGCAAGTGGTTTGTGTACAATATAATGTGGTAAAAAAGTCTTTTTAGGAACCTCTATGTATACTCTCCGTCCCTATCAACAAGAGGCCGTAGATAAAACTATCAATTATTTTAAAAAATCGCGAGCTCCAGCGCTGATCGTGCTGCCTACCGGTGCCGGGAAAAGTTTAGTCATATCCGAGTTGGCGCGAATTGCCAGGGGAAGAGTTTTGGTCCTTGCTCACGTCAAAGAACTGGTTGAGCAAAACCATGAAAAGTATACGAATTATGGATTAATGGCTGGAATATTTGCGGCAAGTCTAGGAAAAAAAGATCATGCCCAGAAAGCCATTTTTGGAAGTGTACAATCTGTCGCCAATGCACCTGAGAACTTCTTTGAAGGCTTCTCTCTCCTTATCATCGATGAATGTCATCGTGTGGCCGAAGAAGGCGCGACCCAGTATCAGGAAGTGATACAAAAACTAAAGGCAAAAAATTTCAACCTTTGTATTCTAGGCCTCACGGCAACGCCTTATCGTTTGGGTCTTGGGTGGATTTACGAATACTCGTGTAAAGGGGAAATAAAAACGGAACAGTCACGTTTTTTTAAGCAATGTGTGTTTGAACTTCCTCTTAGCTTCATGATCAAAAATAAATTTCTTACAATCCCAGTTAAAATTGATATCCCCGTTACATGCTATGATTTTTCTGAACTCACAGAACGAGATCGAATGTACACAACAACAGAAGTGGAAGAACTCTTAAAAAATCAAAAGCGCCTTACTCCTCTAATCGTGAAAAATATTATTGATATAACTGAGAAATACCATCGAAAAGGTGTAATGATTTTCAGTGCAAGCATTCGTCATGCCGAAGAAATTATTTCTCATTTACCGAAAAATGACTCTCGACTAGTGGTAGGAGACACTTCCCTATCAACTAGAGATAAAATCATTGAAGATTTTAAGGAGAGAAGATTTAAATATCTGGTCAATGTTTCAGTTCTTACCACCGGCTTTGATGCTCCTCATGTTGACGTCATAGCCATCTTAAGGCCAACCGAATCAAACAGCCTCTATCAACAGATTATTGGAAGGGGTTTACGCCTCGCCGAAGGTAAAACCGATTGTTTTATTCTTGATTATACCGGTATGGGCCATGATATCTACACTCCGGAGATTGGAGGGAAAAGGCCTACAAAAATCAGTATCCCGGTTGAAATCCCTTGTCCTGTTTGTCATTTCCCAAATAATTTTTGGGGTATCGTGGACTCGGAGGGCGACATTATCGAGCACTTTGGAAGAAAGTGTCGAGGCGCCAAGGAAGATCCTCAAACCTTAGCAATTCGTCCTTGTGGATATCTTTTTCGCTTCAAACTCTGCCAAGCTTGTGCAAAAGAAAATGATATCACAGCAAGAGACTGTGAAAAATGCCAAGCTGTGCTTATCGATGCTGATTCAAAGCTTAAACAGGCAAAACTTTCTAAAAATGCCCATGTTCTTGTTCCCGAAAGAATTACCTTCGAGGAACGTTTGGACAAAAACTCAAATCCATTTCTTGAGGTGAGGTACTATGACGTGGACGGACAGTACTTAAGTGAAATCCATTTTTTTAATAATTCTTCGGCCATCAAAAAATTTAATATCAATTTTTTGAGATTTCATCTTCGACGTCCAGAGCTTGCTACTGACTTAAAAAATCCCTCAGATGTTATAAAGAACCAAAAAATTCTTAGGCTTCCTGCATTTGTTATTGCCAGAAAACAGGATCAGTTTTGGAAAATTACCGAAAAGGTTTTTTCCGAAGAACTACTCCAGCCTAAGCGTTACGAGTAAAATCTTTTTTAGCCTTCTGAAGCTTTTTGTAGCTTTCAAGGAGCTTTAAATGCTTATCGATTCCCTGAAGCGTGGAACATGTCTTTGATAATCCATAAAAACGAACTTCACCACTGACACACTTTGTTACAATATCGATCAGGTCTTTTCCATACATGCGAATAAGATTGGGTAGATAATGATCAAGATCAAGACTTTCATCTAAAGTGATATCGAGAACAACATTTAAGGCCTGATAAAACCTCTTCCTCTCCGGAAGACTGTTACTAAATGTGGAGAGCATCTCAACCTGTTCCTTAGCTTCTCCAAAGCTCTTAAGAGAAAGATAACCTAAAGCTTTGAGCTCCCCGACGGTAAGCTGTCCCCAAGCAGAATTTTCATCGAAAGCGACTCCAATAAGTTCAGCAATCGTAGTGTAATTATCTATCTCACTATTTTTCAAACGCTCTAAAAGGAGAAGGAGATGTTGATCATCAAGAGCATGCAGATTCAAAATATCTTCTCTAAAATCCAAGGCCTTATTGTGGTTATCCCATATGAGTTCTTCTGGTAAGTAAATTTCCGAGTATCCGGGAACAAGAATTCTTGTAGCCTTGATCCCCAACTCCTCGTAGTCCGCGATATAGACCTCTTTTTCCATCTCCTTGAGGATTCCCATTAGAAAATGGAATTCCTCTTCAGTTGTACCTGAAAAATTCCAGTCTACAAATTCATAATGGGAATTCTTGCTAAAAAACTTCCAGGAAATGATGCCAGTTGAATCAATAAAATGGTCTATGATGTTGTTGTGCTCTTTGACGGCAAACTCATTAAATGTTGGAGGTAAAAGATCATTGAGACCCTCAAAGCTTCTTCCCTGAAGAAGTTCCGTGAGTGTTCGTTCCAAAGCTACTTCAAAGCTAGGATGAGCACCGAAAGAAGCAAAGACTCCACCGTTTCGTGGATTCATGAGGGTCATATTCATTACCGGGAAGCGTCCGCCTAAGGAAGCGTCTTTAACGAGGACTGGAAACCCTTGTTCCTCAAGCTTTTTAATTCCCTCAAGAATCTTAGGATAACGGGCGAGAACCTCTTGGGGGACATCTGGAAGAGTCATTTCATTAGAAATAATTTCGTTTTTCACTGCTCTTTCAAAAATTTCAGAAAGTGCCTGAACTCTTGCTTCATAAAGAGTGTTTCCGGCACTCATCCCATTACTGACAAAGAGGTTAGCAACCAGGTTTACAGGGATATAAACTCTTTTCATATCTGAGTGGCGGACAAATGGGATAGCGCATACGCCTCTATCTACATTACCGGAATTGATATCAAAGAGGTGAGAATATTTCAGTTCGCCATTTTGGCCATAGATCTTTTTAAGATAATCATCCATCATCTCTGCTGGAATTGAATCATTAGGGCCAGGCTCAAACCATTTTTCGTTTGGATAATGAACAAATTCACTTTGTGAAATTTCATTTCCTAAGTAAAAATCACTGTAAAAGTAATTGGTACTAAGCCTTTCAAAATATTCGCCAAGCGCCGAGCAGAGAGCACCATTCTTGGTCGCTCCTTTTCCATTGGTAAAGCACATTGGAGAATCAGCATCCCGGATATGAACGGACCAAACATGAGGCACTGGATTTCGCCAGGAAGAAATCTCAATCCTAATACCAAGCTCTTTGAGAAGAGTGGTCATTTTAAGCAGACTTTCTTCAAGCGAAGAGTCTTTACCTGGAATGATTGTTTTAACATCTGATTTAATCATCTCTGAAAAATAAAATGTTGATTCTTTCTGTAAAACATCTTTGGGTACAATTTTAAATTCAGGATTATTCTGGATAACTTTTTTTACGGTACAGCGATCTATCGCCTTTAAAATCCCATCCCGATCGTGATCAGAGAGGGCCTCTGGCAGTTCAATCTCAAGTTTAAAAATTTGATTGTAGCGATTGTCTGGATCAACGATGTTATTTTGAGTCACTCGAATATCATCTGTAGAGATATTTCGTGCCACACAGTAAACTTTCACAAAGTAGGCAGCGCAAAGGGCAGAAGAGGCCAGGAAATAATCGAAGGGACTAGGTGAAGTGCCATCGCCCTTGTAGCGAATAGGTTGATCGGCAATGACGGTAAAATCATCAAAAGAGGCTTCAAGCCGTAAGTTTTCCAGAAAACGGACATTCACTTGCATAGTGCCTAAGTAGCACTTACACAACACTCTTCCTAGAGGGTGAATAGGGAAACGGGTAAATATTTACCAGAAAAAATCATTCTTAAGTACTTGTTTTTCATTAAATGATTTAAAAATAAGGCCATCATTCTCCACTCACAAGGGCCTCATAGCTCAAGAATGTATCCATAAAAGAAAGGCGGGCGTCATGAAAAGAAGCTTCTGCACTGGCCTGGGCCTCCTCCCTAAGGTTAATTAAGAATAAACTCCCCCCCCCAGATTTAAATTTATAGGTCTCAGTTTCCACCAGTTCTTTTGCTTTTGAAAATTCAATCTCTGCTTGTAAGGCTTGCTCAAGTCTCAATCTCAAGGATTCTCTCAACGACATAACCTCAACCTTATACTTCTCTTTTCCATAATTCATCTCTCGTTTGGTTACCATTTGGCGCGCCCTTGCTGCTTCGATATTACCCTTACCTAGATTTCTCTCTAAAGGAATACTCACTTGGGCCATCATCATTAAATAATCACGAGGCATGTTTGGATTCTCAGCAGTCCTTTGAAAATACTCAGAAGTTAAATCGATCTGGGGTCTTAGGTCTTGTTTTGCTAGCTCAAGGTCGACTTCTGTTTTATCTACAGCAATTGCTAGATTTTTTAGATCAGGACGATTAGGCATTAGATCATCTATGCTTGAATTGAGATCGAGGTTAACTAAAAATTCTGATAAATTTTTTGGATAATCTTCAAAGTTCTCCAAAGCGGCAGGAACCAAAGGTTCACCATTTTCATCACGATAGAATAAAGAAAGAGCAAATTCCGAGCGTATTAACCGTTCCTTAGCCGCCAGAAGTGCTCTCTTTCGGCTCGCTATATACTGCTCGTTTTCAGTTACCAAAATTTGAGCAACATCTCCTTTTTTGCTTCGTGATATAAGATAATCATTTCTTGTTTCACCGTTCTTCAGAAGCTCTTCAAAAGCATTTTTAACCTTAATAGCAGTTACCCATTCCCAATAGGCCAGTTGTCCTAATCTAGCGATCGTCAGTTCTGTTAATCTTTTATCTGCCTTAGCAATAAGGGCATTATATTTCGCATTTTTAAGGGCAGCTCTACTCGGATCAAGAAATAGATTTTTCCAAAGTGAAAGTTGGATTCCTAAAACCGAGTAATTACCAGATTGACCAGTGGTACTTGGGTTACCGGTGTTGTAGAAAGGAGAAAACTTACCAGTTGGGTTACTAATCTGTTCAGATCCGGCGTAAATTTTTGAATTAGCAATTGGTAATGGCTTCATTAAGAACGATCGGGATACAGTATTTCTATACTCACCTTTGATTTGCCTCCTATAGTCTGAAACTATTTTGGTGTCATAGAAACCAATAGCACCATGGACCGCCTCATCAGCACCCCTCATTCTTTCTATTGATACAATAACTGAAGGGTGATTTTTTAAAGCGCTCTCTTTGACAATTAAGGGCGTAATTGCAGCATGAGCAGAAATTGTCATGAAAATAAAAAATAGGTATTTCATTATAGCTCCGGGATGTCCTCAATTTTATCCAAGGTAGGTCGTGGTGCTACATCTAATGAAGGAGGAAAACCATTAAACTGGCGCCAAAACTCATATCCAAGTGACACAGTATTGAGAAGTATCCAACCATTCACTCTTGTGCCCTGACGAATAAAACGTGCTTCAGGCCATTTCTCACCTTTTTCTGGAATAATAATGACTCGAAAAAGTCCATCAGTCGTTGCGGATTGATCTACGGTCATTACAACACCACCAAAAGTTCCAACAGCAACCGAAGGCCAACCGGAGAATTGGACCGCAGGCCACCCCTCAAATTGGAGACGAACCTTTCTTCCTTCATAGACGAGAGGGAGATCTCTTCCTTTGATAAAAAGCTGAACAGAAAGCTTTAAGCTCTTTGGAACAAAAATTGCTACGACCTGACCTTGATTAACAAAAACTGAGCTAGTTCCTACCTGAAGTCGTACAATTGTTCCATCTGTTGGGGCCACTAGCATCTGGGATTCTTGCCTTGAATATCGAGACTGGACCTGGGTAAAGTTCGAAAGCGCCTGGGCTTCTGATGATTGAGCATTCTTATAGGAAATGGTCGCTTGCTCCATGTCTTTTCTAGATGAGATACCTTTTTTAAATAAGTCTTGCTGACGATCATAATCGTAGCGAGCGGTCTTGGTTACCTGTACTGCAGCCTCGTGCTGACTTTTAGAGGCATCATATTCAACTTTGAGTCGAGAAAGGTAATTTGGATCAACGTCCATGAGTTCAAGGATAGGATCTCCTTTCTTCACAAAAGAACCTTCCCGAACATACCACTTATTTATTCGACCTGAGACAGTGGCATGAATGCTCTGAACTCTGTCTTGAGGAAGATAGGCCATAACCTTTCCCGATCCTGAGGACGTCTGTTGCCACGGAATAGCAATGAGAAAAATAAGCATAAAGAGGAAAAAAACTACAGCAAGACGAGTCATCATCTTAGCAGCGTCAGGTAGATCATGAAGTTCCAACATCTCCTGGGGGTTTGGAGCATAAATTTTTTCATCTTCCCTGGGACTATGAAGGACCTGGAGTTCATTTTGTTGGGGATCAGATTTTTTTTGAAACTCAGACATTTTCGATCTCCTTCAAAACGTCCGCCTCTCCTGAAAGTTCTTTAAAATTTGAGCGCTCAAGAACAACGTAGCGGTCAAAAGCTCCCTTATAAAACCTTTGAGTGAAAAAAAGAAGCGTCCATTGATTTTTTGAGTCTAAAAGCTCTTTATAAATAAGCTTACGTTTAAAGCTAGAGATTTGCTCAAAATCTGGAGTGACAAAAAGGATGCGTGGCTTGGTGAGAAGAGCGCGGGCGATTTGAATAGCAAGGATCTGAGATTTCGTGAAGGGGTAACCGTTAGGTCTGATATCAGTCTCCAATCCCTCTGGTAAATCATGAAACTTTTCTAAAAGTCCAACTCTACTAAGGACTTCCATGATTTCTGTCTTAATAAATTTTCTATCTGAATTAAGGCCAATGAGATTCTCCATCACGGTACCGGCGAAGAACTGATCATGGGCAATCATCTGAATGTGATTACGAATCTGTTGAATATACAAATCTTCAAGAAGAAGATTATCATATCGAACTTCCCCACTCGCATGATCTCCGTACCCCATAAGACCTTCATAAAAATGATAAACAGAGGAGAAGCTCTTAACGAAAATAAAATTCTTGGTTCCTTCCTCAAATGAGAAATTAAAAATATAATTCGGATGAAAATAAACTTCTTCAAAACTAAAAGAAAGCTTTTTTGGCATTAAGGTCCCCTCTTTGAAGTTTTCCAAAGGAAAGTCATAGAAGCGGGCGATCATATCAAGTGATGTGGAATAATTATAAACACTGAAGAAAAACGCTTGAAGATTCGGAAGACCTGCAATAATGGAATTGACAACAAGAGCAGCTGCGACAAGCTGACCTGAAGAAAGCTCACCCTTCAGAACCAGACTTCCACCAAGTCCTAAAAGAAGAACGTTCATTACCACACTAAATATTTGTAATCCAATGTGTTGGCGAAACTGTTGTGAAAAGAGATTATTTCTTTCAACCAGCCACTTATTAAAAAGATTGTTCATCTTACGAGAAGAAAAATCTCTCCCCTTTTCTGAAGTGAAAATATTTCGCACCCGACTCATTTCTTCAATCCAATTCACCACACTATACCTCCCGTCGGCCTCTGGGGATCCTGCGGCGACTCCTTTAGGACCAAAAAGTAGCCAATTGGCGATGAGAAATTGTCCCATGAAAGCAGCGAAGCCTAAGAAGTAGGGGTGATAAAAGGCAAGTAAACTAAATCCAATAATAAACTGAATGATGAACCCAAAGCCATTTACAAAAAATGTTACCATGCTCGACTGCATGATAGTGATATCGAAGTAGCGGTTTATGAGATCTGGAGAGTTCGCTCCCTTAAATAAACGATCTTGAAAGCTAGTTAATCTCTCGCCAATGACTAATCCATAGCGAACGAAAAGCCTGCGTTGGAGAATCTCCACAGTGTGGGTTTGGATAACTTGAAGTATCCCACTGCAGGAAAGGATGAAAAATAAAAGAAGACAAAGCACAACAAGAGGCTGAGTCATCGTTCTCACACCAATATTATTAATTATGGTTTGAATCGCCAAAGGGACACCAAGTCCCAAAAGACTAACGGCTAACGTGTTAACTATAATCGCCTTTATGAATCCACTCTCAGGTCTTGACATGATTCGCAGTTGATCTCTGAAGCGAATACCCGATTTGATTTTTGTATCAATTGTATGGTGAAATTGGAGCTTTTTCATTAGCGTTTCTCTATTGGATTTTGAAGAAAAATATTGAGTTTAGAGTAAAACCACATAAAAATGATGGCAGTGATTATACCAAAAAGTATTGTTAAGTGCGGGTTAAAGCCCAGCCGAAAATGATTTATGGCCATACCAAGGAAGCAAGAGAAGATAGCCAAAAGAATATTAACAAATGAAAAATTTATCTTGATATATTTTGATAGCACCATTCGACAAAGGAACAATGCTAGAAGTGGTGCTGTACTTAGATAAGCAAATTGAAGTCCAATCTTAACGGAGCCTGGAATAAGGGAAAAAAAGTAGGAAACAATGACGATCGAAACTGTGATGATAAAATTATCTAAATTGATGAAGACTCTCAAGAGCTTCGAGCGGTTAACACTCATCAAATCATTCCAAAAAACCGCACTCAAAGCATTTATCGCGGAGTCAAGGGTAGACATAGAGGCAGCAAGGATACTGGCCACCATTAGTCCTTTTATTGGTGATGGAAAATAATTTTCAATCAAGGATGAAAAAAGTTTATTTGGAGGCGGCAGAGGAAGACCATTTTTTTTATAGTACGCCCAAACTATCACTCCAAGTGTTAGAAAAAGAAAATTTATAATGAAAGACCCCAATGCAGACCACGCCATGGCAGATTTTGCGGTTTCAAGATTTTTTGAACCAAAAAGCTTTTGAACGAGGTCTTGATCTACTCCATGTGTTGCAGCATCGTAAGCGGTACCAGCAAGAATACCGTAAAGGAAAGATACTCCCCCAGAGAAACCTTCAAAAAGGGAAAATTTTCCGGCATTCCATCCGAAAGCAAAAAGTTCACCCCAGGTACTTGTATCAAGTTTTCCCACCATGTAATGGGCACTTATTCCTCCAACTATAAAAACTCCTGCCTGAATAATGTCAGTTCTTACAACAGCTTTAAGGCCTCCGAGCATGATGTAAATGTAGGTCATGCTGCAAATCATAACGATGGAGAGGAACAATGAGATTTCAAAAAATTCAGCAATAAGCATTGCACCACCAAGAAGCTTTACACTTGTACCGATGATCTTCGTCACGACATAAAAAAAGGCAAAAACTCTTTTGCCTAAAAGACCTTCTCTGCTAATCTGATCATAGCCATGTATTCCACGAGATAATGCTTCAAAAATTGTAAGACCTTTTCCATAGACTTTCGGAAGGAAAAAAAATGCAATAAGAAGTCGACTTGCACATGCACCAATCACAAACTTTAAAAAGTTCATATTTTGAAAATAGACAAAAGTTGGAATCGTCAAAAACGCGAGAGCAGAAAACTCAGTGGCGAGGATAGAAAAGAGAGCTTCCAAAAAGGTAATTGTCTTTCCTGCAAGATAATGATTTTCGATGGGATTGATGCCTAGATGCTTATTGCGAATAAAATTTGTTCGCATTAAAAAATTCGAATGCAAAGCGATCGAGTATATAACGATAATGTAAATCACGACCACTGATACATCCAAGATACTGAAAACCATCTTTCATCCTTTTTGAATTCCTCAAATTACTTAAAATGAAAAGGATATTAAATGATGAGATGAGGTTTTATTTCTTGGATGAGTTTGTAGAGAGACAGATAAAAAACATGATAATTAACAACTAAAGACGATTTTAAAAAAAAATCGCTGTTTTTTTGGGAAGGATTGAGTTCATCAATGGTGAATCTTGCTGAATCCTTTGTACCTTGAGAAAAAAGTGAAAAGGAACTCATCACTGGATGATTTATTGTTTGAGAAGCATCAAGTGAGAAACTTTCGCTTTTTTGACTATAAGTCGAAAAGCAAAAAGTAGAGATCAATATAAATTTAAAAAAAAACAAGGGAGTAACCCTAAACATATGAAAAAATTATATTAGGCCCAAGACTTCAACACAAGTTTGAAATTGGAGTATTTCTAAAAAAACAACTGACAAAAACTGTCGGAACAAGTCGAAAACCTTGTCCAAAATCCGTGTCAGGCCCATAAAGATAGGATGATTCAGGAGTCAAAAAGTGACAGAGAGAATACCTCCTTGAGTAAATGGACGCCTTCCTCACCTTCTGCACTATTTTTTCCCCATTTTATGAATTTAAAGGAAGACACAAGAAATATGAAATAAAAGTTTATCATCCCAAACTAGGCCTAGGATTTCTCAAACCTTTTTCATAATCTGGCAGAGTCGAGGTGTCGTAGCTGGTGAGTAGCTTAGGCAATATGTGAAGAACGATAATTATCAGCATTTCGTCTGAAAATTTTTTAAATAAAAATAAAAAATAAATTTTTAACAGAACAAAGAAAATGATGCTGAATCTCCAAGTTTTCTGGGATAGACCGAAAGTTGAGCTGACTATGAAAGACTGCCATGGCCAGGGAAGGTTGAAAGACACTTCTAAAAGATTCATTTAATGAATGCAGAAATGAAAGATACTTCAACACCACCCAAGTAAAGTCGTTTTTATATCTTTTCTCTTATGTCTAAATTATCTGGATCTCGGCTTAATCTTTGGCACATTGCGCCATTGTTTTATTGGAAAGAAAAACTCTATAATTCTGGTGATTAAGAGATTAAACTAAGACTTTAAAATAATAATTATCTTAAGCCGTAGTGCTTGAAACCCAAAGATTCCAGGAGCGATTTCTATGAGATGGTTTTTACTCTTTTTAATAACTGCAAACCTCTCATTTGCCTCTGTCGATTGCTCACACAAAAAAGTTCCCGGCACTTCTCCTTTAATGAGCGGAGAGTTCTCTAAACACTACGATGAAGTAAATAGACTTCTTTGTAAAAACCTCAAGATGCCGTCGCGCTTTTTCCCAGGCTATCGCTCCCATCCGGCAAAGCCTTACAAGGCAGCTTACCTGTGGGATACGGCCTTTATTTCACTTATCTGGCTGGATTGGGATGTAAAGATTGCTCAGGAATTGATCTCCTATATTATGAGGTTTCAGAAAGATTCAGGTATTGTTCATCACGCAGTTCTTGAGCTTCTGGTGAAGCCCTATCCATACAATCAGTCTCAGCCACCACTACTTTCCTGGGCGGCATGGAAGATTTTTGAAAAATCACAAGACAAGATCTGGCTTTCGGAAATTTTTCCTAAGCTCGAACGCTATCAAGATTGGCTCCGTAAAAACAGACGCCATCCTGATGGTCTCTATTTCTGGCACCATCCCTATGAGTCCGGGATAGACAATTCTCCTCGATTCTCCAACCGCGATGAGAGCTTCTTTGATGACACTCGTCAGATGGCCGCAGTCGACATGAATAGCTACATTGTCCTCTCTCTTGAGGCGCTGGGAAAGATGAGTCTCGTGTTGAAAGGAAAAAATCTATTTGAGATTGAGAGGCAGGAAGTTGTTCAGAAAATAAATTCAAAACTTTGGGATCCTGTGAACATGAGCTACCATGACTGGGATTACCGAAAAAAAGATTTTATACGCATCCATACGGTGTCGGATCTTACACCACTCGTAGCAGGAATACCTAACCGTGAACGTGCAGATATTATTGTTCGAAGAATAATGGATCCTTCAAAGTATAATACACTCATTCCATTCCCATCAGTCTCTAGGGACGAAAACATCTTCATTAAAGATATGTGGCGAGGTCCGGTTTGGATCAATATGGCCTACCTTGGAATTTTGGGTGTTCAAAGATACGGATACGAGTCTGAGGCGAGATTGCTCTCAAAAAAATTATATGAAGGTGTCTATAGGACCCTAGAAAATGAAGGATCCGTATTTGAATTTTACGACCCTGATCGATACGATATCTCTGAACTTGACCGCAAAAAGGGAAATCTGTGGAAAAAACTCACGCTTGGATCAAAACCAGTAAAAGAGTTTGTGGGATGGTCTGGACTTGTAAACGTTCTCTATCGTAATTTTTAGTGAAAGCCCCCACCAATCACCATTAGTGGGGGTCTTACCGTCACTAGATTAAAACAAATCATGCCCCTATGGCCTTTAGTAACGAAGAAGTTTTTAAAAACCTCATTAATTTTAGTTAATCCAGTGTCTAGACCAACGTCTTCTCAGAAGAGGAAACATAACAAAAAGTTTCTTCCAAATCCGTTGAAGAAGTTTGAATAAAAAATTATCGTTATCCCCAAAACAGCATTCTTAGAAAAGTAAGATATATAATTGATTTTTGGTATTTTACTCCTATAATAAAACCATGAAAAATTTAATATTCCCTTCATTAGTCATATTTCTTATCGCCGGAATGGGCCTTGCCCAAGATGCTTACATCATAAAAGATGGTGATATACTTTCACGTATTGTTGAGGAACAGTTCCCAGAGGAGAGGATTTATGGACCAAAGGGAAAACTTCATGAAGTAAAGGGACTTAACCCTCAATTAGAAAATTTGGATACTCTTCTCCCTAATCAAAAAATCATACTCCCACCTAGGCAACAAGATATTCCTACTCCAAAGTTAAACGAAAAGAAAAAAAATATTGTTACAGAATCTAAGAAACCAAGAAATAAAGAAGAAAAAAAAGTAATTGAAATTAAGAAAAACATATCTGCTGCTTATGGGATGAGATATGTCTCAGTTTCTCAAACGGGTGCCCTTGGGAAGCCAGATACTGCTGTTATCATCTTCAATAATTTAAGACTTAATTCCGAATTTAACTTTAACGACTGGTCCATTGGTTTTCAATTTGAGTCCTATAAAATACCGCCCCTCCTCGATGCGAAAAACTCTGAGCAAATGTATGCCCTCAATCTTTATGGATCCTACCGCTGGATTTTATTTGGGATAGACACTGAACAAAATCCTCTTTTTAGAAACAATCTTGGTAAATTCGACATGACTAAAATGACTACGGTTTCTCTATCTGTTGGTGCCCGAAAGGATTTTAATCTTCCGGCCGAAAAGCCAACAATGCTGATTCTTAAAGGATGGCTCAGTCGTCCAATCTCGGTTTCATCTAGTGATGCTGATGTAAAACTCAATTCTGTTACTGGGTATGGAATACTTGGAGAACTAGATCTTACCAGAGAAATCTTTTCTAAAGATAAGTACCTTCTTTATGCTACTTGGATGAACCAAATTGGCTTACAAAAAATTATTCAAGAAGTGAAATGGAATACATCAGTTGGAGAATCTAAGTCTAATATTCTAAACGCTTCAACCTCTCTTGGAGTCTTGTTGAAATTTTAAAGAATAATGGAGCCGCAGATCTTGAACTGCAAACCTTGATGTATCCTACAAAATACTAACTGATGCCCGAACTACCCGATCTATCGAAGGGATTAACAAATTTTCAAGTAAATCATAAGTTTAAGAGCGTACACTAAGCAAAACATCAGTCATCAATTTCACTATATTTAACTTCATTTCACTCTGTTTCACGATTTTAGTCGGTAAAGTCGGTCAAAGTCGGCACAGGGTGAAATGACAATTTTATGGGAGATTTATGAAAACATTTATCAGTGCAATTCAAAGTTTTATTTCACACTTTTTAGCTTTGGGGATGATCACCTCTGCTCTTCTTTTGGTAGCTGGGGAAATCAGACTCGCGGCCCTAAAGAAGGCCTCTCAAGGCTCATCCAAGCTTTCACCCTTCACCGAGCGCATGACGGGCATGAAAGTAAACGACATCTTAAAATAGTGCTCGAAATTCTAGGGGAATGGCCATCATTCCCCTTTTTTTTGCCTTTTTCCAATGCATATCCATAACCTCTTGAAAACGGCCGTATGAATGTTTTTCATGGGGGTCTATCGAAAAATCCTCAGTCCTGTAAACTATCGCCAAGAAATATTAAACAGAAAAATGGTTAAAACCATTAGCCTTATAGTCAAAAAGTGTATTTTAGGTAAAACTCTCTTTATGACATTAGAAATCGATCATATCTTTTGTTTTTGTGATTCAACTCTTCCTGAAGTTCAGATTCTCGAAAGTAATGGATTCGTCTTAACATCAGGAAGAAAACATCAAGGACAAGGAACAGCAAATCGCTCTGTAGTGTTCGAGACAAATTATCTGGAATTAATTTATCTGAATTCTGAGTCGGAAGCACTTCTAAATCCTCTCCAAATGCACCTTCGGGCCAATTGGAAAGTTACTGGCGCGTCTCCTTTTGGCATAGCTCTGAGAGGAAATATATCAGCTCAAGACATTTCACAATTTTGGGATTATAATCCTCCTTACAATCCAACTACAATTATCAAAATGCATCGATTTAGTAAGGAACATCCAGAGTTTCCTCTTCTTTTTGTAATGCCATCATCAGGTAATAATGTCCCGACGATTGTCCGTTTTAAAGATTTTTTATCGCATAAGTCTGAATCAACAAATATAACAAAAATTAAAATTGCTACACCGTTTCCAGAGTGGCCACTTAGCACTGAAATCAAAGGTCTTAGTTTTGAAAAAGAATTGAATCATAGAATGGAGTTGCATATCAATGGTAATATCCCAAATATTATTCAGCTCAATGAGTTTTTATCTTTGA
>JBEIFX010000043.1:0-15270 GCA_040382195.1 Halobacteriovoraceae bacterium
ATCAGCATATGACTTGGCAGCACCACCATAGATCTTTGCCATCGTCATTGTTATGGCAGCTGTTAGTGTTGTTTTACCGTGGTCTACGTGACCGATAGTACCGATGTTGACGTGCGGCTTACTACGATCAAATTTTTCCTTGGCCATAAGATTCTCCCTCTTAAATATAAATTCCGCGCTTCTGCAGAATTTCTTTTGCTTGATTATGAGTCAATTGCTCATATCTCTTAAAGGTTAAGGTAAAACTTGCACGTCCTTGAGTCTTGGAACGGAGCTGAGTACTATAACCAAACATTTCTGAAAGCGGTACTTCCGCCTTGAGAACATCTTTGTTATTTTTAGGATCAATTCCCAAAATCCTTCCCCGCTTTGCATTTACATCAGCAATAACGTCACCCGCGTATTCACTAGGAGTTGTCACTTCAAGTGCCATAAATGGCTCCATTAAAACCAGCCCAGCCTTCTGGCAGGCTTCTTTGAACGCTATTGAGGAAGCGATAGTATATGCAACTTCTGAACTTTCTGCTTCATTAAATTCAACTGATTCAATGAGAGCCTTGATTCCAATAAGTGGATAACCTGCCATCGCCCCTCCTGGAGCAGAATCCAAGATACCTCGTTTAACAGCCTCATAAACTTCTTCGGGGGTAGCCTTATCTTTCTTTTTAATTTCCACCTTTAGTTCAAGGCTTGCCTCTAAAGATTCTACCTGGATAGTTGCTTGACCGAACTGGTTTTTCCCTGCAAGCTCTCGACTAAAAGTGTGTGATGCCGTAGCCGATCCTGCAATTGATTCACGATAAGAAACCTGAGGACTACCTTTATTGACACCCACCTTGAACTCTCTCTCCAATCGGTCTGTGATAATGTCGAGGTGAAGCTCACCCATGCCAAAAATCAGAAGCTGTCCTGTTTCTTTATTGTTTCTGTAGTTAAAAGAAGGATCTTCTATTTTCAAATAATCAAGAGTTCTTTGGAGTTTATCTTCATCTGCTGAAGTTTTTGGTTCAATAGCAATGGAAATAACCGTTTCTGGAAATTCCATCAGGTCAAAAATGATTGGCTTGTGTTCTGAGCACAAAGTTTGGCCAGTTGTTGTAAACTTTAGGCCCGAAACAGCTACAATATCGCCAGCTGAAGCAGTTTCAAGTTCAGTCCTTTTATTTGCATGCATCTGAAGGATCTTGTTAATCCGCTCCTTCTTTTTTTCAAGAGGGTTATAAACTTGAGATCCAGCCGTAAGTTCCCCCGAATAGATACGAATATAAGTGATCTGACCAACAAATGGATCAGAAGAAATTTTAAATGCTAGAGCACTAAAAAGTTCTTTTTCATCTGGCTTGCGAATCAACATTTTCTCGTAATCTTTGGCATCGTGGCCTTTAATTTCTCCCTTATCAAGAGGAGAAGGAAGATACTTTACGACAGCGTCTAAAAGAGGCTGTACTCCTTTATTTTTGAACGCGCTTCCACAAAGTACCGGAATAAATCCATGAGTAATAGTGGCCATCCTGATAGCCCTCTCCATAGCTTCAGTTGAAATATCTTCCCCTCCGAGGTAGGCTTCCGCTAATTGATCATCATAATCGGCGAGGCTTTCAAGAAGCTCGTCTCGATAGAGCCTAGCTTCCTCAAGCTCTGTACCCTCAAGCTCAGAAACTATAAATTTTTCCCCAAGGTCGGATCCGGCCCAGGTCATTTTCTTCAATGTTAGAAGATCAATAATCCCAGTGAAGGTGTCTTCCACACCAACAGGCATTTGAATGGCTGCTGCTTTTTTTCCAAGTTTTTCTCGGATTTCAGTAATGCAGTTTAAAAAATCTGCACCAACACGATCCATCTTATTAACAAAGGCAATTCTGGGAACATTATATTTATCTGCTTGGCCCCAGACTGTTTCAGATTGCGGTTCAACCCCACTAACTGCATCGAAAACACCTATTGCCCCATCGAGCACGCGTAGAGATCTTTCTACCTCAATGGTAAAATCCACGTGTCCCGGAGTATCAATAATATTAATCGTATATTGATTCCATTGGCAGGTAGTCGCTGCAGCAGTGATGGTAATTCCTCGCTCCTGCTCCTGAACCATCCAATCCATTGTGGCAGTGCCTTCGTGAACTTCCCCAATTTTATAGTTTTTACCAGTGTAATAGAGGATTCTTTCTGTAGTGGTTGTTTTACCTGCATCAATATGGGCCATAATGCCAATATTGCGTACTTTATGAATCTCAGTAGATTTCATCTGAAGATTTCTCTTTTGGACAAAAAAAAAGCCGTCTTTTTCAAGACGGCCTTAGAAAATTTTTACGAAACTACCACTTGAGGTGAGCGAAAGCTTTGTTGGCTTCTGCCATTTTATAAACGTCTTCACGCTTCTTAACGGCACCGCCACGATTGTTAGCTGCATCAATGATTTCATCTGCAAGCTTTTCAACCATGTTCTTGCCAGCGCGAGAACGAGAGTAGTCCCTTAACCAACGAAGAGCAAGAGATTGCTTTCTGTTAGGACGAACTTCCACAGGAACCTGATAAGTAGCTCCACCAATTCGGCGAGATTTTACTTCAACAGCAGGCTTGATATTGTTCATGGCTTTTTTAAAGACCTTGATCCCCTCTTCGCCAACTTTCTTTTCTACTAGGTCTAGTGCCTGATAGAAAATAGATTCAGCTGTAGATTTTTTACCGTCATACATAAGAGTATTGATAGTCTTAGTTATAAGAATATCGTTGTATTTTGGATCAGGTAGTACTTCCCTCTGTGGGGCTTGATGCTTGCGAGACATATTTACCTCAAATTATTTCTTAGGTTTTTTTGCACCGTAGAGTGAACGACGCTTACGACGCTTTTCAACGCCAGAAGCATCCAGTGCTCCACGAACTGTGTGATAACGAACACCTGGAAGATCCTTCACTCGACCACCACGGACAAGAACGATAGAGTGTTCTTGGAGGTTATGACCTTCACCGCCGATGTATGAAATGACTTCATAGCCAGATGTAAGCTTAACTTTGCAGACTTTACGAAGTGCTGAGTTAGGCTTTTTAGGAGTAGTTGTATAAACACGTGTGCATACGCCTCGTCGCTGTGGACAGCCGGCTAGCGCAGGAGATTTAGTCTTCGTCTTTTGTAGATCGCGACCCTTTCTCACGAGTTGGTTAATAGTAGGCATACTCAAATTCCTTACAATGTTTTAAATATTAGCCAGATTATTTAACAGAACGCACTGGCTAATACAAGTTTAATTTAAAGACTACAAATTCATGCTAAACGGGCTCTCTTCCTGTATGGTCTCGGCCTGGAAGTCCTTGTATCTAGGAATACCTGTACCTGCCGGGATGAGTCGACCCATTAAAACGTTTTCTTTAAGACCACGTAGTTCGTCTTTTTTACCTTCCAGAGCCGCTTGAGTAAGAACTTTAGTCGTCTCTTGAAACGAGGCTGCAGAAAGGAACGATTCGGTCGTCAAGGATGCCTTAGTGATACCAAGTAACAAGGCTTTTGCACCTGCTGGCTGGAGACTTTGGGCAATGAGACGCTCATTCTCGTCAAGGAACTCAGCCTTAGTTACAGAATCTCCTTCAACGAAGATTGAGTCACCAGGCGCCGTAATCTCAACTTTCTTCAACATTTGGCTAACGATGACTTCAATGTGCTTATCATCTATTTTCACACCTTGAAGACGATAAACCTCTTGAATTTCATCAGTGATATAACGTGCAACAGCCTTCTCACCTAGAACACGAAGAATATCATGGGGGTTAGTTGGTCCATCCATTATTTGGTCACCAGGACGAACATAGTCACCCTCGTTAACGATCACATAGCGACCTTTAGGGATAGTATAGACGACTTGCTCTGAACCATCCTCAGGCTTAATGATGATCTTGCGGGATCCACGAACCTCAGGGCCATATTCGATGGTTCCTGCGATGTCGGCGATCTGTGAAGAATTTGTCGGTTTTCTCGCTTCAAAAAGTTCGGCAACTCGAGGAAGACCCCCTGTGATATCCTTAGTTTTTGTGGACTCACGCTGAACTTTTGCGATGACGAAACCACCATCAATTTTATCTCCCGGATTCACTACAATGTTCGCACCAACAGGCAGTGAATATGAAGCAACACGCTTTGTACCAGGAACGATAATTGGGTTACCGGCATCGTCACAGATAAAAATACGTGGTTGCTTTGAGAGATCTTCTTTAGCTTTAGCTTCAGTTACAACTCGGTGAGAGAGTCCAGTAACAGCATCCAGAACTTCCGTATAGGTTGCCCCTTGGACAAGGTCTTCATATTTAACAGTACCCGCCACTTCTGACATGATTGGCATAGCGAACGGATCCCACTCAAGGATTCGATCACCGACGGCTACTGACTGACCATCTTTGAAGAAAAGCGTTGCTCCGTAAATAGCCGGATAACGTTCTTTTTCAACTCCTGCATCAGTCTTAATAACAATTTCCCCGGTCTTGTTCATGATGACCATTGAACCATCTTCCCGAGTAACTGTTTTTACGTTTTCAAATACGAGTTTACCAGCAGTCTTTGCTTCTGACTTATTTACTTGAGCCCCAGCAGTTGCCGTACCACCGATGTGGAATGTTCTCATCGTAAGCTGTGTACCCGGCTCACCGATTGATTGAGCAGCTATGATACCTACAGCTTCACCTATAGAAACAAGCTTACCCCGGGCAAGGTCACGGCCGAAACAAAGGGCGCAAAAGCCATGCTTTTCTTTACAAGTAAGAACTGATCGGACCTTAATTTGGTCGATTTCTTCCGACATGATAGTGTTGGTATCTTTTTCAGTAAACAAGTGATTACGTGGAAATAGTACATTTCCATGTTTACCCTTAACATCTTCAAGAGAAACACGTCCGAGAACTCGAGAAGCTACGTGCTCCGCGATTTCTCCTGATTCAATTCTAGATGTAAGAACAATTCCATCATTTGCATCGCAATCATTTTGACGAATGATACCATCTTGAGCAACGTCTACGAGACGTCGGGTAAGGTATCCAGAATTCGCTGTTTTAAGTGCTGTATCCGCGAGACCTTTTCGAGCTCCGTGAGAGGAAGCAAAATACTGGAGAACTGTTAATCCTTCACGGAAGTTTGAAGTAATTGGAGTTTCAATAATCTCACCAGAAGGTTTGGCCATGAGACCTCTCATGCCAGCGAGCTGACGGATTTGGACATTGGAACCTCGTGCACCAGAATCGGCCATCATGAAGATAGCATTGAAAGAAGGAGCTTTGGTTTTTTCTTTCCCGTTTTCAGATACGAATTCATCTTTTGAAAGACCATCGATAAGAACTTTTGAAAGTTTTTCGTTAGTCTGTGCCCAAACGTCTACGATTTTGTTGTAGCGTTCTCCGTTAGTGATTGAACCTTCGTTGTACTCATTGGTGATTTTATCAACTTCAGCCTGGGCAGAGTCGATGATATTCGACTTTTCTTTAGGAATAACCATGTCTTTGATATTGATCGATATGCCCGCTTTCGTAGCGTACTCGTAACCCATTTTCATGATTGAGTCAGCAAACATCACACACTCTTTTTCAGTGGCACGACGGTAAGCAAGGTCAATCAACTTAGCGAGCTCTTTTTTATTAAGAATTTTATTAATAACTTCAAACTCTAAAGCCTTTGGAGTGATGTCATATATAAAAGTTCTTCCAACAGTTGTTTCTACCATTTTCCCATCGAGACGAATCTTGATAGGAGCTTGAAGGTGAAGATTTCCCGTATGATACGCAAACTGAGCTTCTTCTTTTGAGGCAAATACTTTTCCATATCCGCGAGCAAATGGACGCACTCTAGACATGTAGTACATGCCAAGAACGATATCCTGCGATGGAACGATGATTGGAGTTCCATCTTTTGGAGATAGGATGTTGTTCGTAGACATGGCAAGAACGCGCGCCTCAATCTGAGCCTCAATTGAAAGTGGGACGTGAACTGCCATCTGGTCACCATCGAAATCTGCGTTAAAGGCGGTACAAACTAGAGGGTGAAGCTGAATCGCTTTCCCCTCAATGAGGATCGGCTCAAATGCCTGAATACCGAGCCTATGTAGAGTGGGAGCGCGGTTAAGAAGAACTGGATGTTCTTGAACTACGTCCTCGAGGATGTCCCAAACTTCCTGCTTCTGCTGATCAACCATTCGTTTTGCAACTTTGATTGTTGTACAGTGACCTTTTTCAATCAGCTTATTATAGATAAAGGGCTTAAAGAGCTCCAAAGCCATCATCTTCGGAAGACCGCATTGATGAAGCTTTAGGTAAGGACCAACGACGATAACGGAACGACCAGAATAGTCTACACGTTTACCAAGAAGGTTCTGACGGAAGCGCCCCTGCTTACCTTTAAGCATGTCTGAAAGTGAACGAAGAGGACGCTTATTGGCACCCGTGAAAACTTTTCCACGACGTCCGTTATCAAAAAGCGCATCAACAGCTTCCTGAAGCATTCGCTTTTCGTTTCTTATGATGATTTCTGGAGCGTTAAGCTCTTTGAGACGCTTAAGTCGATTATTACGGTTAATTACACGGCGATAAAGATCATTAAGATCTGACGTAGCAAATCTTCCGGCCTCAAGTGGAACGAGTGGACGAAGATCTGGTGGAAGAACCGGGATAACATCCATCATGAACCAGTCTGCCTTATTTGGCGATTTAAGAAGTGACTCAACAACTTTAAGTCGCTTAATAATTTTAGCCTTCGCTAAATCAGTGGTTGCATCACGAAGCCCTCTTCGGAGTTCCTTGTTAAGTATATCGATATCAACTTTTGAGAGAAGCTCCTTAATAACCTCGCCACCCATGCCAGCCTTGAAATCAACATTTGCAGCTTTCAGCTCATGGAATTTTTGCTCAGAAAGAATAGTTCCAACAGGAATCCCACCTTCTGCATCGACATTAGCTGAACTCGTGACGATGTAAGCTTCATTGTAAAGAATCCTTTCTAAATCTTTGAGTGAAAGATCTAAAAGTGCACCGATGCGTGAGGGAAGTGACCGAAGAAACCATATGTGAGCAACAGGAGACGCCAACTCGATGTGGCCACAACGCTCACGACGAACTTTAGAAAGAGTGACCTCGACCCCACACTTCTCACAGACAACACCTCTGTGCTTCATTCGCTTATACTTACCGCAAATACACTCGTAATCTTTGATTGGCCCAAAGATCTTTGCACAGAAAAGACCATCTCTTTCTGGCTTAAATGTACGGTAGTTAATAGTTTCCGGCTTTTTTACTTCACCGAAAGACCATTCACGAATCGTATCAGGAGAAGCCATGCGGATTGAGATCGCCTGGACGCTGACAGGATCTTTTGGTTTATCGAAAAAATTTAATAAATCTTTCATTGAGCAAAGCTCCTGTTCTAAAAGTTAAAGTAATGGCTCTACACTTGGTTCTTCCAGCTTAACATCAAGCGCAAGGGCTTGAAGTTCCCGGATAAGAACGTTGAACGACTCTGGCAAGCCTGGTTCAAGAACCTGCTCACCCTTAACGATAGACTCATACATGCGAGTTCTACCTACTACGTCATCAGATTTCACCGTAAGAAATTCTTGTAGAGTGTAGGCTGCCCCGTAAGCTTCAAGCGCCCAAACTTCCATTTCCCCAAGACGCTGTCCACCGAACTGAGCCTTACCACCAAGTGGCTGCTGTGTAACAAGTGAGTAGGGTCCCGTAGAACGAGCGTGAATTTTCTCATCAACAAGGTGGTGAAGTTTCAACATATACATTGAACCAACAGTAACTTCTTCAGAGAAGGCTTCGCCGGTAATACCATCGAAAAGAGTTGTCTTACCGGAACGATCTAGCTCGGCAAGATCGAACATTTCTTCGATATCTTTTTCCGTAGCACCATCAAACGTTGGAGATGAGAATCTCACTCCAGTTTGAAGCTTTTCGGCTAGCTCTCTAACCTGAACATCTGTAGCCTTCTTGAGCCAAGCATCTGTTTGATTAGACTTATAGATCTTTGAAATAAGATCTTTAATCCTATTGAGCTCCATTTGCTCTTCCATCATGTAGCGAATCTTGTCACCAAGACCGCGTCCAGCCCAGCCCAGGTGAAGCTCAAAGAGCTGTCCGATGTTCATTCGCGAAGGAACACCCAATGGATTTAATACGATTTCTACCGGTGTTCCATCGGCCATGTAAGGCATATCTTCGACTGGTAACACGCGAGAAATAACACCTTTGTTTCCGTGGCGACCCGCCATTTTATCACCGGGTTGAAGCTTTCGCTTAATAGCAATGTAAACAACTACTTTCTTGATAACTCCAGGTGGAAGCTCATCGCCTTTGTGAAGCTTAGCAATCTCTTCATTGGCCTTGGCGCGTACACGATTAATTCTGTTTCGAATGTCCGCAAAGTACTCTGAAAGTTTTTCTTCAAGATCTGCTTTAAGAGGTAAATATCCAATAAGCTCGAAAGGAATTGAGTAAAGAACGTCTTCCGTAATCTTTGTACCTTTCTTTAGGAGTTCGGATGAACCATCTTCAGATACGAGTTTGTCTTCAGTTGTTGCCCCACTAAGCATTTCAGCAATTTTCTTTATAGAAGAACGCTGAATAGCCTTTATTTCGATATTCTCATCTCTGCGGATCAGAGCCGTTTCCTTTTCAATGATCGCTTTTGAACGTTGATCGAGCTCAACTCCTTCTCGAGTGAAGACGTGAGCATCAATAACTGTCCCACGAACAGAGGAAGGAACACGAAGAGAAGTGTCCTTAACATCTCCAGCTTTGTCTCCAAAAATGGCTTTAAGAAGTTTCTCTTCAGGAGAGAGTTGCGTTTCACCTTTTGGAGTAATCTTACCAACGAGGATGTCCCCTGGTTTTACTATCGCCCCAACACGAATAATTCCAGCCTCATCAAGGTCCTTTAAGGCTTCCTCGGAAACATTTGGAATATCACGAGTAATTTCTTCCTTCCCTAGTTTTGTATCACGCGCTTCCACTTCGTAGTTCTCTATGTGAATGGTAGTAAAAACATCCTGGGCAAGAATTTTTTCATTTATGAGTATGGAGTCCTCATAGTTGTATCCACCCCAAGGCATGAACGCTACCAGGATATTTTGTCCAAGAGCAAGGTCCCCAAGGTGTGTCGCGGGACCATCGGCAATGACGTCCCCGGCATAAACTCGATCACCCTCTTTGACGAGAGCTTTTTGGTTGATTGAAGTATTTTGATTAGAGCGCTGATATTTGACTAGTTTGTAAACATCAACCCCAGATTCTTCCTCTTTGAAGTTATCACGCTGAATAACGATCCGGTTTGAATCAACAAAAATAACTCTTCCATCGTGTTCGGCAAACAAGATAGCTCCTGAATCGCGCGCGACGGTTGACTCAACACCTGTACCAACAAGAGGTGCATCTGTCTTAACAACAGGTACAGCCTGTCTCATCATGTTTGACCCCATAAGCGCTCTGTTCGCATCATCGTGCTCCAGGAATGGAATCAAAGATGTTGCGATAGAAATCATCTGGGAAGGAGAGACGTCCATTAAATCAACTTCAGATGCATCCACGAGAGCAAGTTCACCCTGCTTTCGAGCAGCGATCATATTACCAGAGACTTTTCCATCTTTAATGAAGTGATTATCTGCCTGAGCGATAATCTTTCCTTCTTCCTCAAAGGAAGAGAAGTACTTGATCTTCTTCTCAATAGAACGATCTTCATTAACAACACGATAAGGTGACTCAATGAAGCCATACTCTGAGACTTTTGCATATGTCGCAAGCGAGGTTATAAGACCAATATTTGGTCCCTCAGGAGTCTCAATTGGGCACATACGTCCATAGTGAGTTGCGTGAACGTCTCGTACTTCGAATCCGGCACGCTCACGCGTTAGACCTCCAGGGCCCAAAGCCGAAAGACGCCGCTTGTGCGTGACTTCAGAAAGTGGGTTCGTTTGATCCATAAACTGTGACAATTGAGAAGATCCAAAGAACTCCTTGACTGCCGCCGCCACAGGTTTTTGATTAACAAGATCGTGCGGCATCATCGTATCGAGCTCTTGTATCGACATTCTTTCTTTAACCGCTCTTTCCATTCTTACAAGACCAACGCGAAATTGATTCTCAAGAAGTTCACCAACTGCACGCACCCGACGATTTCCAAGGTGATCTATATCATCAACTTGCCCCTTGCCGTTATTAAGATCTACAAGATATTTAACGGTCGTTAAGATATCTTCTTTTGTTAGAACAGTATTCTCAACAGGAATATCTAAACCAAATTTATAATTAATCTTCATCCGCCCGACTCTAGATAGGTCATATTTAGCAGCATTAAAGAACAAACCGCCGAATAGCAGTTCTGCAGCCTCTATTGTTGGAGGCTCACCGGGACGGAGTCTTTCAAAAATTTTAACAAGCGCTTCTTCAGTAGAGTGAATTTTGTCCAGGTAAAGTGTGTTTCTAATTTGATCAGAGTAATTAACGTTGTCGATGTAGATACATCCTACATTTTTTACTCCTGCCTTGATCAGCTCAAAAATCTTCGCTTCTGTCAGCGCTTCATTTGCTGAAGCAATAACTTCTCCGGTGGATTTATCGTAAACGTCATCTGCAATCACTTTTCCTACAACTTCTTCGAGTTTTAGAGGAAGAGCTTTGAGGCCAGACTCCTGAAGTTTTTTTACTGCAGGCTTTGTGATCTTTTTACCTTTCTTTATGATTGCCTCACCTGTTTTAGGGTGAAGAATATCATCATCGATACGAGCGCCAGTTAGAAGTTCGTAGTCGAGCTCTCGAGAATAGCCTTTTTCAGAAAGGTTAATTTTCTCGATTGGATAAAACGCTTTAAGGAGGTCAGAAACCGAATAACCCATTGCCTTTAAGATAACGGTGGCATGAAACTTACGTTTACGATCAATTCGAGCGTAAAGAATGTTCTTATGGTCAAATTCAAAATCCAGCCAAGATCCCCGATGAGGAATAATCCTAGCCGAGTAAAGAAGCTTTCCAGAAGAGTGTTTCTTACCTGAGTCATGCTCAAAGATAATTCCTGGAGAACGGTGCAACTGAGAAACAATGACTCGCTCAGTGCCGTTGAATATAAAAGAGCCTGTTGGAGCCATCAGAGGAATATTACCGAGGTAAACTTCCTGCTCCTTGATTGATGAAATTGTACGTTGGCCATCTTCTCTTTCGGTAGTTGTATCAAAGAAGATTAAGCGAACAGTCACCTTCAGAGGTGACTCATATGAAAGACCACGAGCCCGGCATTCACCGACTGAATACTTCGGTTCTTCAAGCGTGTAGCTCACGAACTCAAGTGAAACAGTTTTATTAAAATCAAAAATTGGGAAAATAGATTTGAAGACAGCCTGTAGGCCCTTATCTTCACGTTTTGCAGGAGAAATATCTTTCTGTAGAAAGTCTTCGTACGAGCTGATCTGCAGTTTCATCAAGCTCGGAGGAGACATCACATAGTCGTTTTTGCTGAAACTTCTACGTGTCCACTCGTTGGGTGCAAATACTTTTGTCATCTAATAGCTCCTGAGTAAGTAGGGCTCAACTAAAAAAATTCTGTTAAAATGCAAACATGGAAGCAGATTAAAGCCTGCTTCCATGTCATTCTGAGGGACAATTAAATAGCGATTACTTAACTTCGACTTTTGCACCAGCAGCTTCAAGTTTTTTCTTAAGTTCAGCAGCCTCATCCTTGGAAACACCTTCTTTAACAGTCTTAGGTGCTCCTTCAACAAGATCTTTAGCTTCTTTAAGACCAAGACCGGTAATCGCGCGAACTTCTTTAATGACGTTAATAGGTGAAGCACCTTTGTCAGAAAGAACGACTGTGAATTCAGTTTTCTCTTCAGCAGCAGGACCAGCTGCAGCTGCGCCACCTGCTACAGCTACAGGGGCAGCAGATACACCAAATTTTGTTTCAAGTTCTTTAACTAGATTAGCTAGATCAAGAACTGACATTTTTGAAACGTGTTCGATAAGTTGTTCATTTGTAATAGACATAAAAATCTCCTTAAAACCTTTAATAAGTTAAAATTAAGCGTTCTGTTTTTCTTTCTGCTCTTTAATCGCAAAGAGAACTCTAGCAAAAGCGGATACCGGTGCATTGAATGTTGCAAGCAATGTTCCGAGCATTTGTGGACGAGATGGCAATTTGGCCAGGGCAACCACGTCTGCTCTTGTTAGTTTTTGAGTGCCGAGCTGACCGCCACGAATTGTGACGATATTTTCGAACTCACTTGAAGCATCATTAACGATCTTTGCAACAGCTGCTGCATCTTCGTAGGCAAATGCTACACAGCTTGATCCCTTCAAATCAGCGAGAAGACCTTCTGCGAAAGTACCTTTTGCCGCTCTAGCGAAAAGAGTGTTTCGTGTAACGACCATGTGGCCTTTAACATCGCGAACACTCTTCCTGATTCTTACCGAATCAACAGAAGGGATACCTACAAGATTGGTCAAGAAGACGGCTTGTGACTTCTCGATTTTCTCTTTGATTGAAGAAACTACTGCGTCTTTTTCTACACGTGTCATCATAGTTTCATTCCTCCGTTTATATTACATGGAGGGGAGTTTCGGCGGGCTTTACACTTCTCTGTGAAGAAACCTGCTGTCTTCAACCCCTTCAAATCAATTTATAGCGATATGTTTGAAGCATCGCTTGTATCGATCTTCACACCAGGGCCCATAGTTGTACTTATTACCAGTGACTTAACATAAGTCCCCTTCGCCGAAGAAGGCTTCGCACGAAGAATGGCTCCAGTCACTGCTTTGAAGTTTTCAAAAAGCTGCGCTTCTGTAAAAGACTTCTTTCCAATTGGAACATGAACAATACCAGTTTTATCTGCACGATACTCCACTTTACCAGCTTTTTGCTCACTTACGGCTTTGGCAATGTCAGTTGTAACAGTCCCAAGCTTCGGGTTTGGCATAAGGCCGCGGGGACCGAGAACTCGAGCAATTTTACCAATTTTACCCATCATATCTGGTGTTGCGATAACCCGGTCAAATTCCATCCATCCACCAGCTATTTTGTTAATGACGTCTTCTCCACCCACGAAGTCTGCGCCGGCTTTTTCAGCTTCTGCAAGTTTTTCACCCGCTGTGATAACAACAATCGTTGTCTTTTTACCGGTACCAGCAGGCATAACAATGGCCCCACGAACCATTTGATCTGCATGACGTGGGTCGATGCCAAGTCTGAAAGCAAGGTCAACAGTCTCATCAAACTTGGCATAAGCGACAGCTTTTGTGAGAGCTAACGCTTCTGAAACAGTGTAAAGCTTTGTTGGCTCTACTTTTTTCGCGGCTTCTTTATATTTCGGCGATATCTTTTTCATTTTTTAATCCTTTCGGTTCAAACGACCTTTGTGGGGTCTCCCGCAATGTTATTTATAATCCAGTTTAAGTCCCATTGAGCGGATAGAACCTTCAATAGTACGCTTTGCTGCCTCATGAGATGCAGCTGTAAGATCTGGTTCTTTTGCCTTTGCAACTTCAGAAACGATCTTCTCTGGAACTGATCCGGCGACTTCATGTCCTGGCTTTTTTGAACCCGATTGAAGCTTTAACTTATCCTTGAGTAGGTAAGTCGCTGGAGGTGTCTTGGTGACGAAAGTGAAAGTTCTGTCCGAGAAAACAGTGATGATTGTCGGAAGCATGACTCCCATTTCCTTCTGTGTTCTGGCATTGAATGCTTTACAGAATTCCATGATGTTCACACCACGTTGACCAAGTGCTGGGCCAATGGGTGGAGAAGGGTTTGCTTTCCCACCCGGGATTTGTAATTTAATAAAACCTACGACTTTTTTAGCCATAAATACTCCTGGCGGTGCTACCGACTTTCGTCTCCCGCTTTATGTTTAAACCTTCTCTACTTGAGAGAATTCTAATTCTACTGGTGTTGGTCGACCAAATATTGAAACCTGGACTTTTACCTTACCTTTATCAGAAATGTTCTCAACAACTCCAACAAACGAAGCGAAAGGCCCTTCAATTACTTTAACGGAATCACCTTCAGAAAAATTCGCAACTGAACGTGTGCGCTTAAATCCTTCAGCTAAAGAAGCTGTCATTGAAGCAGCCTCTTCATCAGAAATTGGCATTGGCTTATCTTTGGTTCCACCAATAAAGCCCGTGATCTTGTCCGTATCTTTGACTAGATGCCAAGTCTTTTCATTCATGATCATTTTGATGAGAACGTATCCAGGGAAGAATTTTTTCTTCATGGTTCTTTTCTTGCCGTTGACATTCGCAACAACTGACTCTTCGGGAACCATTATTTCCGCAAAGTATTCTGTCATATTATGATTAACTATTCTTTCTTTGAGTGTCTTTAATACGCGATTTTCAAATCCACTCAATACGTGAACGATGTACCACTTAAAATCCGGCGTATCACCAGAAGCCAATACTCTTTCATTTATATTTTCGGTCATAGAAGATCCTTATTTGTTAACTAAGCTTAAAAGGTAATTGGCCCCAAAATCAAAAAAACCAAAGATAAAGCCAAATATTGTAACAGCAATGAGTATAACAAAAGTATGACGCCAAGTTTGCTGACGATCAGGCCAAACAACTTTAACTACTTCTTGATAAACGTTCGAAAGGAAGTCAGAAGATTTTGGATTCTTCATGATGAAGAAGAAAGTTCCAAGCGCTAAAATGACAGAAAGAACTTGAGTAAGAGCAAAGAAATAAGGGATCATTGTTTCAAGCTGAAACCATTCTGCTAATTTTTCAAAGAAGCTAATGAGTACATATCCGGTGAGAATACACACCAATGCAACAGAAGCCTGAATCCACTTCTTGCCATCATCATTAGAAGCAACAGCCATTTAAAACCTCAATTTAAACTGAAACGAAATCCCATTTATGCAAAATCATGAGAGTTCTGTCTACTAAAAAATGTTTTTGATTGACAAACTACTGGAGTAAAACCCAAGTAAAAATTACGCAGTGAATAGGAAGCTATGAAAAGTTATCAAGAAGTGGCGGGGGCAGAGGGATTCGAACCCCCAACCTAACGATTTGGAATCGTTCGCTCTACCGTTAGAGCTATACCCCCAATGACATAAAAAAGGGCCTTCCGAGTTTTTATCCCGGAAGGCCCCCGAGTGCTTGATTTAATTAAGCAACAATATCAGAAACCGTACCGGCACCGATCGTACGACCGCCTTCACGAATCGCAAACCGGAGACCCTTTTCCATTGCGACTGGAGCAATAAGCTCTACGCCGAATGAAGTATTGTCGCCTGGCATAATCATCTC
>JBEIFX010000044.1:0-14560 GCA_040382195.1 Halobacteriovoraceae bacterium
AAAATCGTTAAATTTTTGGATTCCATGAAATTGTTAGAGTTGGATATTGGAATTTTCAGCGAACAACTTTTTTATGACTATAGGGCCTTCACGAAAGCCGAAGGAAAAGAGAGCTACTTGTATGTGGGACTCTCGGTAGAGATTAAATGGATGTCAGAGTTTGAAGTTGTTTTTTTGTCGGAGCAGGAGATCCAGGTTGGGGAAGTTTTTCTTTGGGAGTTTCCAGTCCCATTGCATGTAGTGATCGTCCCCTATGGAAAGAAAACAAATGAGCCGGTTCAGAAGAATCTTTATAAAGGGCTTATTCATTTTATGAATGAGATTGATAAGAAGATTCTTCGAAGATTTATTAATCATATCACTTCTTTGGCCAGCACACGTAAAAAGCCCTTTTCTCATCAGGAAATTACGGCACTTAAAAAACAGTTTTTCACTAAATAGCTAGGCCTTTGAAAAAATCAATAAGTTCCTGTGTGATCTTTGAAATACCCCTATTCCTTTGCATTTCTTCTAAGAGGGCCTTTCGATCCACTTCAGACATACGAAGCATCTCTTCCATGATTTCTTGGGGAACTGGCTCGATGACTTTTTTTCCATTAATTTTAGAAATTTCCAGCCTCTCTCCGTGCTTGACCTTAAATTTATTATCTTTGGTGGATATGTCTACGTCTCCTTTCATTACTGACACCTGCATACCCGACAGGTCATTGTAGTTCATCTTGAGAATTGAGTTTTGTTCAGAAAGTTTAATGGAGGCATCGGCTATGCGAATACTTTTAATCAGAGAGGTACTTTTTAGGTCAATCTTCATTTCCCCGTCAACAAGTTCGATCGCCATGTCCTCCCGAGTCTCCCTATTTTTGATCGCCTGGGGGTCAAGATCGATGAAAACAAGTGAATTCTCACTGAGATTGAGAACACTACGATCTAAAAAAGCAAAGCTTCCTGAGGAATTTGGACCGGTGAATAGATAGACTTTCGAAAAAATTTTATCTTTTTTAACAAAGGCCTTCCAATTCACAGAATCACCAAATCTCATCTTTGTCTCACCCTGAGCTTCGAGAACCATGCCGATAAAATCAGCATTTGAAGAGCGAAGGGTCTGAAGGATACCGGGAGCAATCAATAGACCAATTAAGGCGATAATCAGGATCGCACCGGATAGGAGCAGGATAATTTTTTCCTGTCTATTCATAGATGAGGGGGTTGGAAGATACTTGTAATACAGATCATTTAGTTAATTATAAGAGAGAAAGTGGACGAGAAAAAGAAAAATTTACTAAGTTTTACCCTTAGGGGGAAACTTATCCTCATCCTCTCGCTGGTTGTTATCAGTGTCAGTGCCTTTTTACTTTATTTCTCGGCGTCGATGATCATTAAAGACAAGCGGGCCTACCTCTTCGACAGTGCTTATTCAAACCTTGAAACTATTGCGGGCGCCTTCGAACAATTCACCGAGAGCAAGGAGCGTCTTGTAGATGCCTATGTTCAGGGAGAGTTGTCTGACCGCAGCAGTCGGGTAAGGCCCTTGGATCCTGATATCTTTCAAGTCCATCGGTTAAGCTTGGAGGACCTGGGCGCTTACAAGACTGGATTAAATCAAGAAAGGATCTTCATAACCCTTAAAGATAGAAAGCTTCTGGATCAAAAAGCCTCCGAAGATTATCTTCAGCATCCAACCCAGGCATCCGTTATCTATACCAACGATCTTTTTTTTTCACGTTATAAGAAAAGGTACAGTTTCCTTTTGCCTCCAATCGATGAGATTAAAAAAAGGGCCTATGAGGTGGCGGAAAAGAAGATTCCACTGAGTTTCATTCATTTTGAAGAAAGACAGGCCCCAAGGTTAATTATCCTTAGATTTCTTCCGGCCCAGAATGAGGTCATTTGTTTCGATTTCTTCTTCGATTTTATTGTCGAGAGATTTATCAACAAGACGGGTTTTGAAAACTCACTGGTTAACTCTAAAGGGGAAGTGCTTTTTCAGAATCGGCCGAATACTTTGACGACGAGTCTTAAGAGATTCTTTAAGAGGTTTACGGAACGAGAGAGTAAAAAATCAAACATGAAGGATTCCTCTGGCGTCCGGGAATTCACAATCGGGGATAATGATTTCATCCTGGGTTACAAGCGTTTAGTAAAATTTCCAGATTTCTATATCTTTTCAGGAATTAAAACGTCAGATGCCTATGAAGTCACCACAATCCTCGTCGTTAACACTGTGATTTACGCTCTTATCCTGGTCGGTTTATTTAACTTAGTCTCAATTTTTTTGGCCCGGACGATCACTGATCCCATTGAAAAATTTATCGATGTCATCCGAAAGATCGCTGACGGAAATTACCAGGCGAGAGTTGAGAGGCAGAATACGGTCGAGCTTCAGGTCATGGCGACCACGTTTAATAAGATGGTCGACAAAATCGAAGACTATAACCGCAAGCTCATGGAATATAACCGGACCTTGGAACAAAAAGTTGAGGAAAGAACGGTCAGTCTCAAGAAGGCCAATACTTTTATTAAGACAATGGTTGATAGTATTGCCCAGGGTCTATTGGTTTTTGATCGCTCTGGGTCCTGCCTGGAGCTCTACACTCGGGCCTGTGAGAATCTTCTGGGCGTTATACCTTCAAAAAAGAAACTATCAAGCATTCTTAAGGCAGAGGATCGGGAATTGTTGGATGCTTGGATCGGAAGCTTATTTGATGAAATGATTCCCTTCGAGAGTCTCGTTGAGTTAGGTCCAAAAGTCGCTCATGGCCCTAGTGACTATCGTCAAAAAGATTTTAAGCACGTGACTTTAGATTTTTTCCCAATGCGCGGCGAAGGCGGAACGATTGATAATGTCGTCATGCTGGCAACAGATAAGACAAAAGAATTCAAGGCACAAAAGCAAATCATTGAGGAGCAGAATTATGTGAAGCTAGTGACGAAAGTCATAAAAGACAAAGGAAACTTTCTTCGTTTCGTGGACCTCTTCCAGGAGAGTTTTAAAATCTCTCATATCAAATCATCTCTTGAGGAAAATCAGGCGAAAAATGATCTGATGAGACTTCTCCATTCGATGAAGGGATCAGCCGCTTTTTTTAATATGCAGGATATTGTTGATCATCTCCATGATTTTGAAACGGAAGTCATGAAAGGTCAATTAACCACTCTCATGATTGAGGAGAGAAATCAGATTGCTTTATCTCTACTGGAAAAAAATCTCGCTCGCCTTAAAGTTTTTTTGAGTGAAGACAAAGAGAAATTTTCAGAAATCCCTGTCGTCAAGATTAGAGCGTTCTATCAAGAGCTCACCAGTTTTTCTCCGGCCCTGGCGAAATCTTTTTCTCGTAGTTTTTTGGAGGCACCTGTTGAAAACTACATTGAACAATACAAAGCACTAACTTCTGAACTTGCAGATAAGCTGGGGAAGGAGATTGCGCCTTTAGAAGTAACAAATGGGGACATTCTTGTGGATCGTGAGTATTTCCGCCCCTTTTTTGATTCTTGTATTCATATTTTTCGCAATGCTGTGGACCATGGAATTGAGCCTTCTGCCATAAGGCAGAGAACTGGTAAGTCTCGGGCAGGTCAAATTAAAATTAACTTCGAGCTCTTTGATTCCCCCTCCGGAGGTGGGCTTCTCTTTCAGGTTAGAGACGATGGTGGTGGGATTGATCCATCCAGGATCAGGAGAAAGATCGCTGAGCTAAATTATCCGGAATCAGAGCTTAATAAGTCTGATGAAGATGTTATTTATCATATTTTTGATGCTTCGTTTAGCACTGCGGAACAGGTTACTGATCTCTCCGGTAGAGGAGTCGGACTTTACGACGTTAAGCTTATTGTAGAAAAGCTTGGAGGGGAGATCCAGCTCCTTTCTAAGGTGAATCAAGGAACTCTCTTTTCATTTAAAATTCCCTTTCCTGTTTGATCTCCCATCTCTCTTGTCGGGTAATGCTCATCCATAAAGAATGATTTTGTTCTTCCGAATAGTTAAAAAATATAGGAGTTCAAATGAATATTTCAGTCCTGATTGCTGTGGTTATGTCCTTGGGTATCTTCGTCAGTGGTCTTGCTCTCTCCAGTGATTCACTTAAAATCTTTTATGACTTTCCCAGTCTTTTTATTGTGTTCGGAGGTACTGCTTCGGCCGCCGCCCTTTCTTTTCAATTTAAGCGGCTCTGGGTGCTTTTTAAACTCTTTCTATCGAGAGTCTTTAAAGGAAAAGGTCCACAATATAGTAATGTCATTAAAGAAGTCCTGGTGACACTGGATGCTTACAGGAAAGGAGAAAACTTAAAATCACTTTCAGAGAAAGCGACAGACTTCTTCTTTAAAGAAGGACTTCAATTGATGGACGGAGGGGTGCTTACCGTTGAGCAAGTGATCCAGGTGATGGAGGAGAGGAACGAAAACCTTTATTTTCTCTACCAGGAAGATGCTGCTAAATTAAAGGTTCTGGGGAAGTATCCTCCGGCGTTTGGTATGATGGGAACGACCATCGGTATGGTGGTTCTTCTGGCAAACTTAAGTGGAGCCGATGCCATTAAAAAAGTTGGTCCGGCCATGGGTGTTTGTCTAATTACAACTCTCTATGGTACGGTCCTTGCCAACTTTGCTTTTCTTCCCTTTTCCGACAATATGGTGGAGCAGACGAAAGAAACATATCTTAAGAATCGTATTCTCCTTGAATCTTTCAAATTGATCTCAGAGAAGGCCAACCCGATCGTCGCCGCCGAAAGACTGAATTCCTACTTAAGACCTTCAGACCGCCTTGACTGGAAAACTGTCCTTGGAGGTCGTTAATGGGTAAGAAATTTCCAGCTTCGCCTCCGGAAGAGTCAGAGGGGTGGCTCACCAGTTACGCCGATCTTATGAGTCTTCTCACATGCTTTTTTATGTTGATGATGGCCTTTGCTAACTACGATCCACCTGGATTTGAACAAAAGGCACGGATTGTTGCCCAAACTTTTACCAAGTCCGGTGCGGTAGCAGAATTAGATCTTGAAAAACTTAAAAGCGATATGGCCCATCATCCGGAATTTGAGAAAAGAACAAAAATTACGCTCAAGGATGGAGAGCTCGTGATCGTCTTCACCGGTAGTGCTCTCTTTGGAGAAGGCCAAACTGCTCTTGATGAAGGAACTTTGGACATGGTTGATACTTTAATTGATCTTATTAAATCCCATAATCTTGAATATCGAATTTTGATTGAAGGTCATGCGGACAAAGATGAGGGGCTTCTTGCTAACATGAACCACTGGTCTTTGAGTGCCGCCAGGGCCGCGGGAGTAATAGGTCGCTTTGAGTATTTTGGATTTAAATCAGAGAAAATGGTTGCTCTGGCCAAGGGAGATCGAGATCCCGTTTCGGAATATAAAAGAGCATTAAAAGCGGGAGTCCTTCCTCGGGAAATTGCCAAACTTAACCGCAGAGTTGTCGTTCGTGTTTTAGAGCCTATTAGTGCCCGTCCGGTCAAAATGGGTTTTGGTGCCATTTTTAGAGATGCATCAGAAGATGAAAGTTCTTCCGATGCCAACCTCTTTAAAGAAGATAATAATTAGTGAACTGAATTATTAAGGCCGACATGAGATGTCTCAAGACTAAGAGTAATCTTTGTCTTATTTTCTTGAGGGATAATCTGTATCGCTGGCCGATAATTTTCTAAGTTCTTCTCTGCCCTTCCAAACTGTGAAACCAGTGAATTGGCCTCAAGAAGGAGATGATTCTCTCTTAAATCCTCTTCGGTGATTTTCTTACCAAGAATTTCAATGTCAAAGTACGCTCGCTCTTCTGTCATTTTGCAAGACCATTGAAGTGAAAGCGAGGAATAATCTTTTTGATTCTGGACCAGGGAAAGGGAACCACGGACTAAGGCTTCCACAGCGTTAGAAATCTGCTCTTTATTACCGTTTAGTCGGTAAGGGTGGGGCTCTTTTGGTAAGTTATGAATTGGAACACCAGATGAATTAAACAAAAACTTCAAATTATTGATTCCATTGTGGCAGATTTCTTCGAAGTCCAATCCATCTCGACTTTTTTCTGTCGGAACTAAGTCGAGCACCTTGACGGTATTATTTGTTTCATTCAGTCTCGGCCGATCAGATTCATCCTTCATAGGGATCCTAGAAATGAGATAACTACAAAATCCCCCTAAGCTCAGAATAAGAAAAAGCAGAAGATTTGCATTCATCCCTTCCACTTCATGAGTTTCTCCTTTGTAAGAAGCAAGCTCAGATTTTATTCTTTGAAGAGTGGCGATGATTTTTTTATTAGCCTCGAGAGAATTTGCCGATGAATTCTCTCTTCCACGTTCATTCTGACCGAGTTCATTAAGATGAGAAGATATACTCAAAACAACAGACTCCCACTCCTCAATGAGTTGAGGTGAAGAGAGGGATTTTTTAATACGTAGACTTTCTTCTTTGAGCCAATTCTGAACGTTGGACTGCCTCTGTAAAGAACCATTTGTCGCAAGGGATTGGACGAAATTAATAATGAAGTCATCGCGGTCCCAGTGCCTCTGAGCTTTAAGCCATTCGTTAGCATTAACGATTCTGCTCCATAACTCACCGGAGCCATTTTGGGCCTCGGGAGCTTTTACATTTGGCGTCTTCAAGCCTTTGATGGCCTCTTCAACTAAAGGGCCAAGTTGAGATGAAACATTGGGTGTGTTGATGATTGTTTTGGAACTTAGAAAGGGTATCGTCCCAGCAACGATGACGGCACAAACGAGTGGAATACTGATCAAATAATTTTTTTTCATGCTCTTCCTGCTTTGGTTGAGATAAAAGATGTACTGTAAATCATTTTAAAGCCGTACTGATCTTTCTCAGAAGTAGGTAATATAATCCATCCCGGAAGCATTTCAACCAGGGGAGGGGGAAGGTCACCTTTGTCCCAAGTTATTGTGAAGACGGAAGATTTGTCTTCCTGACCGAAGATCACTTTCGCTCTCTTGGGGCCCTCCCAGGAAAAAGACTTGATAAATCTCTCTAACCATCCTCTGAATTGAAAAATAAGATTTTTAGAGACACTTTCATTTCCAAGCCACAAAAAGCTCCATTCTGTTTCAGGAGCGAGGTTATGAGCGCGATCAGACAAGAGGCCCCATTCACGCTGAAGAAGAAGTGCATAAGAGTTATTTTGTTCTAAAAGAAGATCCTTCCAGTTGAGATTGCTGTTTTCCACATTATGTTGAAGCAATTTACGAGGAATGATTTTTCTTTCTTCCTGAACAATCGGGGCCGCCTGTGGTTCGGAAAGAATGTTCTGCGTACCGGCCTTTGTTTCGTTAGCAGCCTTGTTTTCGACCTTGTTAATCATTTCAGGGCCAAGAGCGCCGGAAGATCTTTTAGATCTATTCTCGTTAAGAAATTCTGGTCTTGTGGGTAGAGTTAGTGACACTTTAGTTTCTCCCGAAAAAGTTAAGCGACATTATTTCCGACAACCTTCAGACCTTTTCCAAGTGTTCTGGCCCACTCAGTAATCAATCGTTCTGAATCAGGTCGGTATTGAGAAGATCGTTCAAGTGATTGTCTGGCGAAATAGACATACTCACGCCAGATTTCTTCGCTTCGAGACTGGATGTTGGAAACTCTTCCAGCATCATTATTGATACTTTCCATCTCCATATCCATCATCTCTCGGGCAGGAGTGCCAGCTTCCGCAAAGCTATTAAGAAGTCGATCTCGGTTGGCCTCATTTTGAGAAATAATGAGTTCCAGGCGCTTGGCCATAGGATAAGACTGGAGGGTCTCCTTCAAAAATGATTCAGGAAGTTTAAGCAGAAGCTCTGATGGGAAGAGCTGTTTTGCTACACGAATAACTTCATCTGCACCACTGGCCTTGGCCATGGATTTAAAGAGCATTCTTTCTTTAGAAGGAGAGGCAGAAAGAATGAGCTCGGCAATCCTTGCGTTGAAGTGAGAAGGAGCAAGGCTTTGTTTATATTCTTGAAGAGATTTTTTTAGTTCTTGGCCACTTTCTTCCAGCTTCTCGATATTAAAGGTAGCAGCCTGAGTTAGCCAATTCTCTACTTTTTGATCTGAGACACTATTAAGAATTGACCCGGTAACAGAGGGGCTCAGGAGATTGAGCATGATCCCGGCAAGATGCTCCTTTTGTTCAAGAAATTGGGAGATTTTAACCGGTCCAAGCTCCATGAGTAGATTTAAAAGAGAAGTATCCTTGACTCTCGCAGGCACTAGTAGAGCACGGACAACATCACGAGCAATAATCTTGTTTGCTTCCTTGAGTTCATTGACCGCAAGATAGGCACCAATAACACCCTTCCAGGCTTCACGTTGCTCCTGCCCGAGAGAGGTGAGGAGCTTGGCGAAATCCTCTGAGTCTAACTGCTGGGCGACAGCTCTTAGAGCAAGTTTAGAATCACTTGAGTTTGCAGCAATCCATTCTCTTGAGAGGTTGGAGGCCTCAACCGGGTATTGAGATAAGCATACTTTAAATCGTTCAAATCCATTGTCTGATGCCATGGCTTCTTCCTCCGACATCGCCTCAGAGGACTTCTCCTCGTCAGCGACAGCTTCTTCTTTGGTCGTATCCTCTTTCGGTGATTGAGTTTCCATAAATTCTTTCCAGCGCTTGAAAAGAGAGAGTGCCAGGAAAGTGATAATGAGGGCACTGAGGATCAAACCGAAAGCGTTGCCCCAGCGCGAAGCCCATTCTAACCAGTCTTTGGTCCAGATCTTGGGCTCTACCGGTTCTTCTTTTTTCCTTTTTTCTTCCGCGGCTTTCTGCTCTTCCTTCTTTGCTTCTGCTTTCTTGGCCGGATCAATCCACTCCAAAGCAATTTTTTCAAATGCAAAAGCTGGTTTTACGGTGCCTAAAGAGAGTTTGGTGGATTGCACCACTTTCTCCGCGATGGCATATAGTGGAGAAGGGAGACTTTCGCTCAAAAAAACAGTGACTTTAACTTTTTGAAGACTTCGAAAGATATCGTAGGCTTCGTTGAAGCGGTAAAGATTTAAAAGCTTGGTCTTATCTTCTTCAAAGTATTTATCAAGAACTGGAACCTCCAGACCGACTTTAGAGAAGGCAATGTAATCTCCACGAGAGTCGGAGAGGTTTACGTCACTTACTTTTAAACCACCGCCCTTATTATCTTTGAAGTTCGGCCCGGATGGCTCATCGACCTCTACCTCGACGTTGACGATAAACTGATTAGGTGAAAGGACTGTATTAAGAGCATTACTGATTTTATTCTCAACTTTTTCCTCGAGTAAAAGTTTTTGCCAGTAAATAACCTGAGTACTGGCAAAGGAGAGAGAAGTGAACATGAGGACAAAGAAGATAGTGAGGTATTTCATTTCATCTCCGAATCTACGCCTAATTTTTTCTCGAGATAGATTTTCATCCGATAGGCGTCAGCATTGTCAGGATTGATGGCGAAGGCTTTTCTGTAATAACTAAGAGCTGCCTCAACATCCTTATTGAGGTAGAGTGCAGTCGCTCTGAGTTCAGGTATGATAGAAAGATTAGGATTTTTAGTCTCAAGCTCTGTTAGTTTTAAGATAGCGTCTCCAAAGTTGCGGGCCCTGATAAGCTTTTGCACGTCGAAGAGCTCGTTCATTAAGAGATCGTGCTCTTTAAGGCTGGTAATATTTTTAGAGAGCTCCAGATTTGCAGTAAGAGTCATGTCGACGTTAGCAGTTCTTGCCAGAAGAACGCGGTAAGGATCATGTCCGTCTTTTTTGAGCTCTACTAAAAAGGAGCTTGCCTTAACATAAGACTTGATGATGTCTTCCAAGTCCGCTTCAAAGGGAGTTTTTCCAATAAGAACTGGACGAGAATCTGAATCGGTAATATAAATTTCAGCACCCTCAGGTCTTGATTTAATAGAGAGCTTACTCCCCAGAGCAAGATTCAAGTAACCAAGTAGAACTAATATGACTAAAAGCTTTGGCATAAAAGCCTCCACTCTTAGTATATCTTTTAAGGACGATGGACCTAGTGGGGGAAAAATCTTCCTTGGGCCGGAGGCTATCTCTGATAAACGATGGGCCCCGAGAGCATTTTTTTCAGCAGTTCAGGAGTCTCCTGGTCCAGTGCGATGATCGCCAAAAGGGAAATCAGAACGAAGGCTTCATCTTGATACCAGTAAGGTAGGGCCTTTTCCAAAAGATTTAAGTACTTTCGATTCATCAGAAGGATCTTTAATTCCCTTAGAATCTTTTCTCTTTCTGGGTTTTTATGTGCAGCAGCTAAGGATTGCATATAGTTGAGTGCTTCGATTGTGGTCACTTCGAGGTTTTGGTTATGTTCTTTAAGTTTTTCCTGGATTTCACTTTCAAGATCAACGCCAATAGCGCTAAAGGCATAACCTTTGAGTTGGGTTAAAAGTTCCAGTCTCTTCTCTGGAGAAATGGCAGAGCTTTTTGAGAAGAGGGAAGTGGTTTCAAAATGAATCTTTTTTTTCACCTCAACTAGAATGTTATGAAATTCTTCTTCACTAACTTCCTCTATTAAAAGCCTCAGGGCAAGATTGACCTGGGCAGAGTTGCTAAATCCCAGTATAGGCAGAGCTTTGGTCGCTATTTTTTGGCCAGATTGTGTCGACAAAAAGAGGGTCATCACCATGCCAGCAATCGCGAACTTTACGATCTCCAGGAAGAGACTAATCAGTTGAGGCTTAAATAATCTTAGTAAATCTCTTTTTTTTGAAGCTGGTTTAAGGGAGGCTTCTGCCTTGGGAGCTTCTTCTACAATCTGAGACTTCAATGAAGGGGGGTTATGGGTTACTTCCTCAGAAGCTTCTTCTACAATGTTAGATTTGAACGCAGGTGGATGATCGATCACTTCCTCTGAAGCTTCTTCCCCTGTGTCAGAGTTAAATTCAGGGGGGATATCATTAAACTCCTCCGAAGCTTCTTTCTCTGAATCATTTTCTAAAGTCTCTTGATCTTTATCTGACATGTTAAAACCTTTTTAATCCACATAATAACTTAGACCAAGACCTGCCTTTATGGTGGTTGCTGTGGTGTTAACACCAACTCCACGGTCGAAGCCGGCTTGAAAACGAAGATCATAGCTACCCAGTTTGTAACCAATCCCACCGTAGCCTCCGAGCTCCACTTGGGTGTCACTTTTTTTGGCCGTCTCGGTAAAATAGGTTACGTAGGCAATATTACTTTCCAATCCAGCGAAAAAACGCAAAGTGGGGGTCACAGTGAGGGATGTTTTGGAATCCGACAGAGTGGAGCGGGTAGATGCTTTTCCCCAGATGAACTCAAGACCTCCCCCGCCGGAGAGGTAGCTCCCTGTGGAGCCTGAAAGGAGGGGAATACTGGCCTGAGCAAACCAGGCGTAAGTGTCTTCATTTTTAAAGCGGTAGTGAAAAAGAGCATTGATACTGCTGATGGCCCCGGCTGAGACCTCAGAGGTGTTGGGGCCCGTGAGGGAAGACTCATTTTCCGTGTAGGAGGAGTTCACCATTCCCATCATGATGTTCAACTCTTTTGAGTAATTTAGTCCGGAGTTTGGCTCACTCGCCCTTAAGATAGAGGGAGCGAGTATCAATAAGCAAAGAGCAAATAAAAAGAATCTCATGAAATCATTATAAAGAAAAAAAAAAAATCAGCTACTGGCAACTTCATTTTTTCGTGCACGAGAAGATTTCAGCTTTTTTACATTCCCAAATACTGGTATTGATCACAGTTTTAAGTCGTCCTGAAGGAGTGAAAGGGGTCTCGAATCTAGTAGCAAGAGCGATGCGAAAAGGAGAGTCTTCTGATACTGAAAAAGTTTGAGTACATTTATTGCCCATGTCTGTCAAAGTGCAATTCGATTCACCGAAGTCTCGATGATAAGAGATGACTAAAGAATTAATGTCTTCCAAAGGATTACAACTTGAACAAGAGGAAAGATAAAAATCATAGTGACTATAGAAACCTTTATTAGATCTTGGCACTATCCATGAGACCTCAACGAGACGATTTGTGTCACCTCCCCCCGGAACAACGTCAACTTTTGTAATACCAAGAAAGTCTTCTTTACTTGGACCCCGAAAAAGGCTTTGTTCACCATCTGATAAATCAACCACCAGAGGGGGAATTGGTGGGAATGGCGCAATCGGTTTACTATCTATTTCACCAGAGAGTTTAAATTCAAAAATGTCCTCTTTAGTTCCAAAGGTTAGACCTCTCAACACGAGAGAGGTTGCTGACTCTATGTCGTAAGGGTCAATTGAAAAGTCTACATCTGCAGTTACATCAGTCCAGTTATCCTGACCTTTCCTGCGGAATTCGATTTTATAATTGTCCAGAACCCCAGTCGTGAAGTCTGGTGGTTCAATGGAAAATGTGATCGCACCAAAATCTGAGAGGGCGTAGTTGAGTTGGAAACCGCTAAAACCTTTAATTGTCGCTGCCTTTGGTTGGGTTGTTATATCCTTAGTTGAAGCAATAACCCTGCGGCCATTAGAACATGAAAAGTCTAGGCAAATGAGGAGGTATGCTTTGTATGGAGTCCTTGCTTTGAGGCCGGTGACCAATCCTTGGTTTCCATCGTAATTTATTTTCTCACAAATGATGTCCCCATCTCGGCTACAATTTGGCAATATGTGTGTGGAAGCTAAAACCGATTCTGTAACATAGACGCGAAAATGACTAAAAGCTCCAATCACCTCTCCCCAGGTCACACGAAGACCAGAATATCCCGCATAACTAGGTAGGAGCTCAAAATTGATATCGCTTTGATTAAAATCCGGAGGGTCGTCACTCAGTGTTGCCCAACGGAGAACGTTTGAATTTTGCTCACCTCTGAGTGTGGGGTCAAATTTATCATTGATTGTTCCTCGATGAAGGCATCGAACTCTTATCTTGTAATTATAATTAGGCGTAAGTCCCCTCACTACCGCCTCGTTGACACCCGGAACATAATTGACAGTATAGGCATGGCGCCCTTGATCAGGTAATAAAGACTGGTCATCAAACTGAGCATCCACAAGGATTTGCCCCGGTCCAGCTCCCCTGGAGATTCCGTCCTTAATAAGCACTACCTCGTAGAGTCCGGGAGATCTGGAGTGCGTAATGGGAGTAACGATGGTGGCGGGAGTCCAGCGGATGCGAAGAGAATTTTTTCCGTCTTCACCTGGAAGGTTTTCAACGGAAGAGATACCGCTAAAATCACAAACCTCATTAGAGTAGGTTTTTCCAAGCACATACTTTTGGTTGTTACTCTTCGGAGCGACCTTGGGATCTTTGGCACTGGCATCACGTGCCTCAACTCGCACGGCATATTGCATAGCAAGTGTGAGATCAGTGACGGTGTATTTTAGTTCTGTAAGAGCGAGGGGGAAGGCATCACTTGGCACATAAATAACTGGTCGATCACCAACATAAATCTCATAGACATATTTACCGCTTCCCCCAGTGGCCCGGGGAAAAAAGACTTCTAAACGGGTATCTGAGATACCAGAGACATTAGTGACTCCAGAAAAATTAATGGTATCAGTCACGGGAGGAGATGTTTCAGTCATCGCAGATGAAGAATCCTCAACTGTGCCAACACAGCTGGATAATAAGATAAGAATGGAGAACAGCAAAACAAGCCTCATGCCCTCTTCCTTGGGAGAAAGAATTTCCCTCTCTGAGTATATCGGCTTCCAGGGCCATAAACTTAAGTGTAAGTTATCCTTAAGAATTCATCAAAAAAAGAAAAGAGGGAGGTGGCCAAAAAAATGGGCAGTTCAGAAGTTGTAGGCAAGAGTAAAGAGGGTCCTTAAATCTTGAATTTTTAGACCCTCCTGGGCCCCTAAACGCCACTGCTGTTGAGAAAGCTCAAAGGCTGCATCCACACCGTAAATGGCCTTGTAAATCGAGAGTTTGAATTTAAAACTTGATCCTTGAGATTGGTTTTTTTGGTCGATGGGGCCCTCCCAATCAGTCGTAAGTCCCGTCAAAATGGCATACCCGGCCTCAAAGTTCACGTCTCGGTTAAAGAGATGATGGGTCCTATTTCCCCTAATGCCTAGCCAAGAGGCAGAGACTTTTCCCGCAGTAATCCCCGCACCAGGGGAGATGAGATTAAAAAAAACCATCTCTTCTCGTTTTAAGTCCAGGGCCATCATGGAAAGGGAGTCAAATCTAAACTCAGAATAAAGGCCAAATTCGTAGAAATTGGGAACCTCGATCTTCTGCCCCTCAATACTCGCCTCTAGGGGGGAATAAAAAGAAAAGGCAGCTCCATTTCTGAGGCGCCCCTGAAGAAAATTTTTAAGATCAGAGCGCCCTGAGATATTAATAACATTAAGATTGGCGTCAGTCTCTACACTCGACTCCGCACGAATGATCCTTCTCTCTCCAGAAAGGGAGATTTGGTATTGTCGCGCGTTGGGATCTTTTCTCTTTCCCTCTTTAATTTCTGAAACGTTCATTTGATCCGTTTTCATTGGAGAGCTGGAAGACGAAGCGGTCTTCGATCGTTTTTTCAAATCCTCATCTTTCTCTTCTCTATCACCCACCTTCTTAACGAGTGCTTCGTCGGCTTCTTGCTGAAGAGAGAGGATGCGTTTTCTAAAATCGATCACCTTTTCTGGATTGGAACCAACGACAAT
>JBEIFX010000045.1:0-14523 GCA_040382195.1 Halobacteriovoraceae bacterium
AATTTTGTCTCAAAGGACTTCGGGCGATGTAATAAACTATTTCCATGACCAAGAGCGTTGCCGACAAGAAAAAGGGCAATAAGAAGTGCCTTCATGATTTATCTCCCTAAAGATATAAAGAGAAATAAAATCAAAATGATCAGGTATTGTCTAGCTGGTATTCTGAATAATGGTGCTTAATCCCAAAATTTACAACAAAAGTCCCTAAGAACTAGCTAGATATTTCTAAGGTAAGGCCAATTCTTCATCCTAAAATATAGAGGATAAATATCTGAGTGATCTAAGTCCATGATGGGACTGGATTTGGTGAATGATGCAAAAAAACCTATTCAAACACCAGTCAAATGGAGCAGTTTTAAAAGAAAACTATTTAAATGCATCCTTTAGAGTGATGGTTCTTTACTACTGCCTTGTTTTGGTAGTCATCGTCGCTTTCGCCTTGGCAAAACTTCTTTTCTTCTCAGCTTCCTTGTCGGCCATAATTGCAGAAAGCTTCTTACCAGTGTCTTCAAGTTCTTCAATAAGTTTTTTCTTAAGAAGTTCAGGTGATTTAAGAACTTTTTTAAAACTATTGAGAGCAGCTGTCTCTTCTTTTATAAGAAGAAGTCTCTTTTCAACTTCTTCTTTCGTCATTCTATAGATCGCCATATCAGCGAGGTACTCAGCATATGTGAACTTAGATTTTGAGAGGTAATCAATATAATCTTTGCGGTTGGCCTTCTTTTCAGCGATAGCATAATGCTTCTCACGAATGAAACGGATAATTTCATTGTTTTTTGTCAGTCGATCTTCATAATCCTTTATGAGAAGCTCATAGCGGCGTTTGGTAACTGCAACTCTCTGAACGGTGAAGACCTCTAGAATTTCTTCCACCGTGTGAAAGACCTTTACTCCCTTCTCCGTTATGAGAGTGTAGTTTGGAACAATAGAGCTTGATACGCCCATCGTTTGCTCTACTTCCTCAAGCGACGGAGTCTGACCTCGTTTGAAAATCAGCTCAATATTGATCACATTATCAACAGAAGAATCAATGTAGTCCTTAAGAAAGTCATTATCCATGTGCTTATTCAGAAGTCGATAAATCTTTTGGGCGTCATAGCCTTTGGGTAGTTCTGTTATAAATATTTTTTCACCGACCTGCTTGAACGACATCTTTGTGATGATTCTTCCCTTATCATCTATATCAATTTTCTCGTTGTAGTAACGGAAATAGGGTTTAATCTTTTTGATCTTACCGGTTTCAACAAATGAAATCATAGACTTTATGATGTCATCGTGATTGAAACTTGGAATAACCGATGAAAAGCCAGTTCCAATTCCTTCGGCGCCATTTAATAACATAATAGGAAGCTTAGGAAGAAGTCCAACAGGCTCCATCACTTTTTCGTCATAATTCGGGACCATTTGGACCTGATTCATGTCTTCAAAAAGAAGAAGTTCCGCCACTTTACCAAGCTTGCATTCGATATATCGTGCAGCTGCAGCTTGAGTTTCCATTCTCTCGCCGAAATATCCCTTTTTATCAATCAATGGATAATTATTTGAGAACGTATAATCCTGAGCAAGATTTACTATCGACTGCTCAACCGAAGCAGGCCCATGGGGATGAAGAGTCAGCACCAGGCCAGTCAAGGAACTCACCTTTATGAGGCCTTTGTTGGAATTTTTCCAAAGCGTAAAAAGAATTCGACGCTGAGAAGGTTTTAGTCCGTCCTGTAGATAAGGTATAGCTCGGTCCATCAGTGTGTAAATCTGATATGTCCGGTACTCCTCTTTAACCAGCGCCTCTAAAGGAACTGCGCTCATAGAATGTAATGCTGTCGTGTCTGCCATAGTTTAAGCTCTTTTACCTGTGGTCTTAGCCGCTTTCCTGGCGGCTGCCTTGTTTCCAGCGATAATATTCGAAAGATCAACATCAATCTCATCCGAATCAATTAAAAGGTCTTTTCTGAGTTGAGACTCTCTACCAAAGCAAGTCTCTAGCATCTCTTTTGATGCCTTAATGTCCTTAACAGAAATCTTGGTAAAGTCTTTTCTGTTAAGCACATGCTTGAAGGCTTCCTGGCTCATTTCACCAAGCCCCTTATTACGCATAATCTCTTTGATTTTAATGTCTTTTTTATTTTTTAACTTCTCCAGCTCATTTTCTGACTCACAATAAATGGTTCCCTTGTCTGTAACAACCTCGAAAAGAGGCGCCTTTGCAATTTGAATCATGCCCATTTCAAACATCTCGGGCCAAAAGGTGAAGAAAAAATTCGTCAAAAGAGTATTGATATGCCCTCCATCGACGTCAGAATCAGCGAGAAAAACGATTTTTGAATACCTGAGGTCTTTTGGATCTGCTTTTTGACCAATAGCAAGTCCAATAGATGACATTATGTCAGCGAACTCTTGATTCTCAAGGACCTCTTTAATAGAAGCTTGTGACACATTCATCGGTTTACCCTTGAGAGCGATGCCACCCTGGTAAAGCTTATCCCTGGCAGAACGAAGACCGCCAATAGCTGAGTCACCCTCACAGATGAAGAGAGCGCACTTCGTTCGGTCTTTTCTTTCATTCGCATCAAGAAGCTTCTCAACTCTCTGCTTTTTGCCTTTTTTAGCTAGCTTTGAGGCGTCCTTAAGATCCATCATTCGCTGTCGAGATTTTGCCCGCTCCATAATGTGATCCAAAAGTTCCTGGTTCTTTCTCATGAATTTGGTCATGCCATCGCTCATAAACGTTTCTAGAGCTTTTTCGAGAAGAGTATCCCGAACTAATTTTCTTTTAGTCTGAGACTCAAAGCGAGGGTTCGGCATAATAATGCCGATGACGAAAGTCATGCCGGCAAGAACGTCATTGTCAACAAGGGTAAGCTTGTCTTTTTTTGCGGTACGCTCAAGCTTTTCTTTAATGGTGTTAATGTAAAGTCGCTTAATCCGATCGTGGTGAAATCCTCCGTCATATGTAGGAGTGGAATTCACAAATGAAATCATGCGCTCTTTTTCATCAGATTTTTTATCAAAAGTCACAGAGACATGAACGTCGTACTGTGCCTTAACCTTGGAACCTTTAATGTTCGTTGTTTCGAAAACAAATTTCTCGTCGCCAATAAGTTGTGACGTCGCTGTATCTATTCGCTGAGCAAGCTCAAAAAGACCTTTCTTATAGAGGTACTTTTCCTCGTTGAAATAAAAAGTGAGGCCAGGGTTATTGTAGGCGAGGTCGATGATTCTTTTCCTTAGAAGCTCTTTGTCAATAACTTGATTTTTATAGACTTCTTTAGCGAGGGTAAGTTCAACCTTGACGCCAGAGGGACCTTTAAAGGGCTTTTCTTTTGTTTTTTTTATGTGAAGAGCTCCATCCTGAAACTCATAGGTTTGCTCTTTTTTTGAGTTGTAATGACGGATTGTTGCTCGGAAAAGGTCAGAGGTTAGGCAGGTGGCAGAGGCACCAAGACCATTTTGACCCAGTGTTCTATACAAAAAACCTTTCTCATCAACTTCTTCATCCTTAAATTTTGAACCAGTTCTAAATTCAGTATAGACGTCTTTTATTTTTGCAAGCGGAAATCCAATTCCGTTATCCTGAACTGTGACAAGTTTACCATCCTGGGAGAGTTTGACGTGAATTTCAGAAACATGCCCGCGGTAAAACTCGTCAATGCAGTTGTCGAGAATCTCCTCAATCGCCTTTGATTTTGCCTGGTGAAAATTAACTTTTTTAAATTCGAGAGAATCTTTGGTGTAGATGTAGGTATCAAGTTCTTCAATATCATTGCTTCCGAAAACCAGCGACACACGATTTCGACAATGCCAGCGCTGATCTTTACTTTCAATTAAGGCTTCTTTGACCTTTGCGCTTCGGCGCTTCACTTCTTCGACGGCCATTGTCAAAAGCTCCTTTCAATTTGCTAGTGAAAAATCAATAGGATAAGATTAAGGGCATCATTAACAATAGGTCAACCAATGAGACAGCGTTTTTTAGTCCTAGCCTTAAGTTTTTTTATCAATGAAAGAAGTTTAGGTCAGACAAAAGTCAACCTTCCCACTAGTTTTGGCCCAATCATCGCGGAAAAAGTCAAAATTTTTTTTTCTTTTTCCGAGGGACAAATTGAGGACATGTTAAAGGGAGAGGTGATTTCTTTTGGAAAGGTTGAGTCTCCCAAAGAAAAAGAACAAAAGATGACCTTGTTCGTTTCAGCAGTCCATCCAAGGAACTGCTTTAAGGCCATGCGCAAACTCTCCCTATACGAGAACTATCATAATTATATGGATTTTATAAAGACAAGCCAATACGACGAAGATTCACAAAAATTTTCTTTTATCGTCGATCATACTCTTCTTCCTTTTGCTATGAGGGTAAAGTTTAAAATTCCAAGAATTAAGCAAGAGGGTTTTTATCCTTTTGTATTTGAAGACGGCTTTCTGAGAGATCTCAAAGGAACAGTTATTGTCCAACATGTAGGAAATTTTTGTATCCTAGGACTCAAAGCCGATTGGCAAGGCCCAGAGTCAAAAATACCTAATTTGATTTTCGGCACCTTTGTTCAAACCGTTGGCAAACTAGGACTTGAACACTTGATAAGAGTTTCTCAATTTTAAATCTTTTCAAAGGGGTTCGGCCCCATTAATCTCGAGCCGTGCAAGTTTTAAGAATTAAACCTATAGACACCCACCCCATTAGGCATAAAATGCTGCGCCCTAACGGGACATTAGAGGACTGCATCTTTCAGGGTGACAAAGACGAACTGACCTTCCACCTAGGGGCCTTCGTTGATAAAAAACTTGTAAGCGTTGCTTCATTTTATTTTGAGCGAAGTGAACGTTTTCCTGACCAATACCAATATCGATTAAGAGGCATGGCCACTCTACCTGAATACCAAGGCCAGGGACTCTCATCTGCCCTACTTCGGACTGCCTTCCCGGTCATTAAGCAAAATCAATGCACCCTTCTCTGGTGCAACGCTCGGGAAAAAGCCATGGGTTTTTATACCAAAGTTGGGTTCATCCCTTGTGGTGACTTCTTCACTATTCCAAAGATTGGAAAACATATCTTGATGTCCATCAAGATTGATTAGATAATCATTAGAAAAGCACCCCAAGGATAAAAGTGTTTACCCATCACGATTCATTTCGTTACCAATTGGCCCAAGCTCTAAGCTTCACGATCGAAAGGGTCTTCAGCTGTTCTTTTTCAACAGAAAAAGTCTACGGACTTTTTACACCCACCCCAACCAAAGAGTCAGGGGATATCGCCTTCCCTCTTTTTTTTCTCGCCAAAGAAATTAAACTTAATCCAGCTCAAGCCGCTAAGACTCTTGGTGAAGCACTGAATGAACTTCCCCTTTTTGTAAAAGAAAAGAGAGCTATCGGTCCCTATTTGAACTTCTTTTTTGACTTTATTCAAATATCAAAGATTGTTTTACCACAGATTAACTCCGGACAATTCTTTCGCCAAAAATTAACCAAGGCTCCTCCTAGGACGATGATCGAGTACTCCCAGCCAAATACCCATAAAGAAATGCATGTTGGCCACATGAGAAATCTCTGTCTGGGCGACTCTTTAGTTAGGCTTCATCGTTACTCAGGCTTTGAAATCATAGCATCAACCTTTCCTGGAGATGTTGGAACTCATGTCGCAAAATGCCTCTGGTATTTAAAATATCATTATCAAGGTGAGGTGCCTAAAATTAGACGAGGCGCCTGGCTTGGTTCCATGTATTCTACTGCCCACAATAAACTTGAGGAGGAACGAGGAACACCTCAGGAAACTGCCAATCGTGAAAAACTCACTATTATTCTTAAGCAACTTGAAAAGAAATCGGGAGAATTTTACGAGCTCTGGAAAGAGACTCGACAATGGTCAATTGAACTAATGCAGGAAGTTTACGATTGGGCCGGGGTAAAATTTGATATCTGGTATTGGGAATCGGAGGTGGATTCTGATTCTGTTAAGTTGGTCAAAGAGTACTACCACAAAGGTCTATTCAAAGAAGATCAGGGAGCCATTGGAGTTAACCTCGAAGAGCATAAACTTGGTTTTTGCATGCTTTTGAAGAGTGACGGTAATGGCCTCTACGCTACTAAAGATATTGAGCTTGCTCAAAGAAAATTCAAGGATTTCAAAATAGAAAAAAATATCTATGTCGTCGATAAGCGCCAGGAGCATCACTTTAAACAGGTTTTTAAAGTTCTCGAACTCATGGGCATTGAAAACGCCAACAAATGCTTCCATCTTCAATATGATTTTGTGGAATTGCCTGAGGGTGCAATGAGCTCTAGAAAGGGTAATATCATCCCGCTACAAGATCTTATTGATCGAATGGTCATGATGATTAAGGAACGCTACCTTTCTCGCTACGAGGGTGATTGGAGTCCAAGCGAGATTGAATCGACAGCTCAGATTGTGGCCAAAGGTGCTATCAAATACGGAATGACCCGAATAGATCCAGGTAAAAAGATCGTTTTTGACATGGAAGAATGGCTTAAGCTAGATGGAGAGTCTGGGCCATACATTCAATATGTTTATGCTCGAATTAATTCAATGCTCTTAAAGATCGGACGAGCAGTATCTGATGAATTGATTTTAGAAGCACCCCAGGAAAAAGAGCTTGTATCACTTTTAATGAACTTCAATCAAATTGTTCAACAGGCGACCGAAAACTACCGCCCCTCAGTTCTAACCAACTATCTCTATGACCTTGCTAAGGCCTTTAATAGTTTCTATGCAGAGTGCCCCGTAGGCGCTGCTAGTGAACCAATAAGATCTTCACGGTTGGTCTTATCCAGCGCTACTTCTTTAACCATCAAGCAGGGGCTCAATCTCTTGGGAATTGAAGCTCCAGAAAGGATGTAGATGATATTTGAAATCCATTTGATGCATGATAAAGTTATTATTGTCGAAGTGCCTAAAGATGAAGTAAAAATTGGTCGATCAGATGATAATGATATAGTGATTCCTAACTCATCAATTTCCCGCTACCATTGCTTAATAAAAAAAGAAAATAATCATTATTTCATTACAGATTTGGGAAGCCATAATGGTACGTTCATAAACGGAGTTAAGATAGAGGCGAAGAAAGTCGTCGAGTTTAGGAAGGATTCTGTCATCTCTGTCAGTCAAACTAAACTGAAAATAAGTGAACCAAATACTCCTGCCCAAAGAAATTCCTACACCACGACCATGACAATTGCAAAAATGAATCAAGAAACCATTCCTAAAACCGGCCGACTTGAACTTGATCAGGAATCATTGAGATTGAAGCCCGAGATGAAAGATAAAATAAATGCCCCAAAAAATCCCATCTCAGAACATTTTAAGTCATCTTATACAAGACCAAATAACGCTATTTTTTCTTACCTCTTTCTCATTCTCGTCCTTTGTTTGCTAGGAGCTATTTACTATTATTTGATGCACTAACTCACAAAATGTCTGATTTTTAATTCTACTTAATTTATTGATTATATTTGAGTATCTTCTTCACTATTTTTTTTGTTTCCAACTATCTTTTATACAGAAGCGATCCCCATAGTTGTGTGTTGTAAGAAAAAGCTGTCTCTGGAAACATGAAATTTTGTTCGGAAACTTTCCTATGGGAGCACAAGAGTGGGCGGGCCCCTCACTGTAACTTAGATCCTTGCCTCTCTGTTCTTCACAACGTGTAAAATAATTCTCTAGGACACACACCCAATGCTTTTCTAAACAGTCATAAATGAGATAGGGGCCTGACTCATAATTGTCTGAAATAATATCAACGACAGGGTCATAGAAAAGATTCAACTTTGGCCTGTCGTCGGCAAAAATTTGAAAAGAAAATAGGAAAAATAAATAAAAGACTATCATTAACCACTCTTGTCGGAAATTGTGGCAAAAGGATGAGAACGAGAGACTTTGCCTTGTAATTACAATTACTTGAGCTAATTCTTAAAAATACGTGGCTTTTCGCCTTATTTAAGCTAGAATGGGCCCCCGGGAATAAATAAGATAAAATTTAGCGTATTTTTATGATCAAAATAAATAGAAAAATAGAATATGCCCTGATGGTACTTAGGCTCATGAAAGAAAAAACTCCCTCTGAACTTACGACGGCCAGAGAGGTCTGTGACGCCTTCCAAACTCCCTTTGATACAACTGCCAAAGTAATGCAGCAGATGAACAACGCAGGGATCCTTCACTCCCATAAGGGTGTCAAAGGTGGTTACACTCTGGCCCGTGATCTCTCTCAAGTCAGCTACCTTGAGCTTGCCGAGCTTATCGAGGGAAAGAGCTTTATGATGGATTGTCATGAAGGTCCCTGTGATCTCTACCATACTTGTAACATATCTCAACCAATCAAGCGTCTAAATGATTACCTGATCAACATATTCAACACACTCTCTCTAAATGAACTACTCGCTGAGGACAATCTATTAGCTCTAAAAAAGTTTCCGGAAAAAAAGGTCGAACATTGTCCTATCGTAAATAACAACAAGGTTTAATGATGAAGATTGAAGATAAGCTCCAAGATAATTATAAATACGGGTTCATCACTGATATTGAAACGGAAGAGTTTCCAAAAGGTCTATCAGAAGACATCATACGGCTTATCTCTCAGAAGAAAAATGAGCCCCAATGGCTCTTAGAATATCGCTTAAAGGCTTATCGCCACTGGCTCACTCTAACCCATCCAAACTGGCAATACTGTAGCATTCCGCCAATCGATTTTCAGTCGATATATTATTACTCTAAACCAAAGACTAAAAAAAACGCTTACCAAAACCTAGATGAAGTTGATCCTGAGCTGTTAGAAACTTTCGAAAAATTAGGAATCCCTTTGACAGAGCAGAAAAGGCTTATGGGAGTTGCCGTCGATGCGGTTTTTGATTCTATCTCTGTTGGCACGACTCATAAAGAAGAATTGGAAAAAGTGGGAGTTATCTTTTGTTCGATTTCTGAAGCAGTTGAAAAATATCCTGCACTGGTGAAACAATATCTTGGGACCGTTGTCCCCTACTCTGATAATTTTTATGCGGCCCTTAATTCTGCAGTCTTCTCCGATGGATCTTTTGTCTACATTCCAAAAGGGGTCAAATGTCCTTTGGATTTGTCTACCTACTTTCGTATAAATGCCAAAGAAACCGGACAATTTGAACGAACTCTCATTATTGCTGACCAGGGATCGTTTGTTAATTATCTGGAGGGATGTACTGCGCCCCAAAGGGACGAGAACCAGCTCCATGCAGCCATAGTGGAGCTTATTACACTCGATGATGCAGAAATTAAATATTCCACTGTTCAAAATTGGTACGCGGGCGACAAAGAAGGCAAGGGCGGAATTTATAATTTTGTAACGAAAAGAGGTCAGTGCCGGGGAAAAAATTCTAAAATAAGCTGGACTCAGGTAGAGGCTGGTTCCGCGATAACATGGAAATATCCATCTTGTATTCTTCTCGGTGATCATTCACAAGGTTCATTTTACTCAGTAGCTCTTACCAACAATTTCATGCAGGCCGATACAGGAACAAAAATGGTTCACGTTGGTAAATATACTAAATCTACGATCATATCCAAAGGTATCTCAGCAGAGAAGTCCCAAAATGTTTATCGTGGACTAGTGAAAATCATGCCAAGTGCAACAGGTGCAAGGAATTACTCCCAGTGTGACTCAATGCTTATCGGGGATGAATGCGCGGCAAACACTTTCCCTTTCATTGACGTTAAGAATAGCACGGCGACTGTTGAACATGAGGCCACGACATCAAAAATCAGTGCCGACCAGATCTTCTACCTTCAGAGCAGGGGCTTTAGTTCAGAGAAGGCTATCTCCCTTATCGTTAATGGTTTTTGTAAAGATGTGTTTAAAACTCTTCCACTGGAATTTTCTGTGGAAGCAGTAAAGCTTATAGAAATGAAACTAGAAAACTCAGTGGGTTGAAAATTATGATTGAAATAAAGAATTTAAGTGCAAGTGTAAACGGAAGCGAAATATTAAAAGGCATCAACCTAACGGTTAAAAAGGGCGAGATCCATGCAATCATGGGCCCCAATGGCTCCGGTAAATCGACCCTTTCAAAAATTATCGCTGGCCATCCGGCCTATGAAATTTCTAATGGAGAAATTAACTACGAAATAAATGGGAAGATGAAAAATCTTCTTGAGCTTGACCCCGCTGAGAGAGCTAAGGAAGGAATATTTCTTGGCTTTCAATACCCCATCGAGGTCCCCGGGGTTTCCAACTTCACTTTCCTAAAAGAGTCATTTAATCAGATCTGTGAGGCACAAGGCGTTGAAAAAATGGACGATGAAACTTTCCTCAAGCACCTTCGTTCTAAATTAAAAACTCTTGAAATGAACGAATCCTTTCTTGAGCGATCTGTGAATGAGGGGTTTTCAGGTGGGGAAAAAAAGAAAAATGAAATACTCCAAATGGCGGTTTTAAATCCTAGGCTCTCTCTTCTTGATGAAACTGACTCAGGCCTAGATATAGATGCTCTTAAAATTGTCGCAAATGGTGTTAACGCTTTAAAAAACCGTTTTAACTCAACAATTCTAGTAACTCATTATCAAAGACTTCTTGATTATGTTATCCCAGACTATGTACACGTCCTTTATAAAGGAAAAATTATAAAGTCTGGTGATAAGTCTCTAGCTCTCGAGTTGGAAGATAAAGGTTACGATTGGCTGATTAAGGATTCATGATGAATATCGATACAATCACCGCTTTGGTGGAGAAAAAAATTAATGATGCTCCTGCAAATCTAAAAGATTTTGCCAGGGCCCAGCTTAACAATTTTTCAAAACGTGGATTCAAAGAAATTATTCCGGACAGTTACAAGTTCACTAATCTCGAAAGCTTTTTTGCTAGTCTTGATCAATCTTCCTCTGAAGAAAAGAACGATGAAGAGGATATCCCTCGTCAAGGTTTTATCTTTAAAGATGGAGTTCTAACCTTACCAAAGGACTTACCCTCTGGAGTAAGCATTAAATTGTTCACACCTCAAAGTGATGAATTTAAAGAAATACAAGTTGAGACTCCTCTCTCTTCGCTTCATCATGCACTTCTCGGCGATGGGGTTATTATAGAAATTGCAGAGGGAACTCAAGCTGAGGCCCCAATCATGATAACCCATTTCCTTTCTAAGTCCCAGATGATCTCTCCTACAGTTTTTGTGATGGCCCACTCAGGCTCTAGAGTTACTCTCGTAGAGGAAATACGGTCAACAGAGCTAGCATCCTCCGCTTTGATTAGTGAGACTTACATAAAGGTCTATCCTTCAGCTTCAGTTGAACATATCTCAATCGATAGAGGGAATCTAAGTGGGATTAATCACTCTTCGGTTTTTGCCGACGTTCAAAACGATGCTGATTTTAGAAGTTTTTTCTTAAGTGTATCTGGAAAAATGAACAGAAAAAACCTCACCATAAATCTGAACGCCCCAGGTGCGAATGGGGAGAATCATTCACTCTTTCTCACTAATGGGAAAGAGCATTCTGATTTTTATACTGAAATGAATCATAAATCCCCTGACACCACCTCAAATCAAGTAACGAAGGGGATTTTAGATGAAAGCTCCAAAGGTATTTTCACTGGAAGAATTCACATATTCCCAAAATCACAACGAGTCTCTGCAAAGCAATTAAATAAGAACCTACTTCTTTCAAGCAAGGCCCAAGTCCATTCACAGCCCCAGCTTGAAATTTTTGCCGATGACGTAAAGTGCTCCCATGGTTCAACGACGGGCCAGCTATCATCCGACGAAGTTTTTTACTTTCAAACTAGGGGAATCCCGGCCGAAAAAGCCAAGGCCTTAATAGCTCTTGGATTTGGCCTTGAAATCGTCCAAAGAATCAAAAACCGCGAAACCCAGAATAATGTACTCTCAATTATAAGAGCAAAACTTGCTGAAAAGTTCTCCATCGGGAGAGACCTATGAGTCTCATAGAAAATAATCCACTTAGAAAAGATTTCCCTGCTGCTGACCAGATCATCAACGGAAAAAGACTATCCTACCTGGACAGTGCTGCCACAACTTTAAAGCCAAAGGAAGTCATTGATGAAATGGACCTCTACTACCGGCATGAAACGTCCAATGTTCACCGAGGTCTCTATTGGCTTTCGGAAAATGCAACACAAAAGTTTGAGGCGGCCAGGGACAAGATTAAAAATCTAATTAACTCTCCTGATCGGGTCCAGATCATTTTTACAAAAGGAACTACCGAAGCAGTAAATCTTGTGGCGCAAAGTTATGTTCGCAACTTTCTTCAAAAAGGAGATATTATTCTCCTGACCCAAATGGAGCACCATTCTAACATCGTCCCCTGGCAAATAGTTGCGGAGGAAAAAGGACTTGAAATAAAAGTTATCCCGATAAATAAGGCGGGTGAACTTATTATGGAAGAGTATAAAAAACTTCTGACTCCGAAAGTTAAGTTTATCTCGACGGTCTATGTTTCAAATGCACTTGGCACCATCAATCCAGTAAAAGAAATAATTGATCTTGCTCATCAATCTGGGGCGAAAGTGTTTGTCGACGCAGCCCAGGCCATTAGTCACATCAAGGTTGATGTAGAGTCACTTGATGCAGATTTTTTTGCTTTTTCAGGCCATAAGATGTTCGGGCCAACGGGTGTCGGCGTTCTTTTCGGAAAAAAAGAGTTACTAGACAAAATGCCTCCTTACCAAGGAGGCGGAGACATGATTGATGTTGTGACTTTTGAGAAAACCACCTACAACACTCTTCCCCATAAATTTGAAGCTGGAACTCCATCAATTTCAGCCGTGATCGGCTTGGGAAAAGCAGTCGATTATATTAATCGTTTAGGCCTTGATCAAATTCAAAAGGTTGAGCATGAGCTTCTTGATTATGCCACTGGGAAATTAAAATCAATTCCAGGCCTTACTATTTATGGAGAAGCAAAGAATAAGGCATCCGTCATTTCATTTGGTCTTAATGGTATTCATCCCCATGATATTGCAAGTCTTACAGACAAAGAGGGTGTCGCCATTCGGACTGGGCATCACTGCGCTCAACCCCTGATGAAGTTTTTCTGTGTTCCGGCAACCTGTAGGGCTTCACTCTCTATCTACAACAATAAAAAAGACATTGATCAGCTTTTTAATGCTTTGATAAAAGTAAAAAAATTTTTTGAATAGGGTCATTTATGGAAATAACAATACAACCCACTCCCAACCCAAATGCTTTAAAATTCATCCTTGAAAAGGATGTAAAAACCAATGGAAAAGTATCCTTTAAAACTCCACTGGACTGCAAAGATGTCCCCCTTGCCGCCGCCCTATTCGACCTCCGTGGTGTGGATCAAATTCATTTTTTTCAGAATGTTATCACTATCAGTAAGTTTAGCTTTGAGGATTGGGATAATCTTGAGCCAGCTGTCCAGACTTGCATAGAAAGTTTCATCGAGGATCATAACCCAGAATTCAAAGTCTTCGATCCTGAAGCTGATAAGAGAGCTCATCTCTCTCCCGAGCTCAAGCAGATTGAGGAGATTTTGGATAAACGGATCAGACCAGGTCTTCAAGGGGACGGAGGAGATCTTGCCGTGAAAGATTTCAAAGACAATGTTTTGATCGTGAAATACCAGGGCGCCTGTGGGACTTGCCCAAGCTCAACTACCGGAACTCTGGAAGCAATTCGATCGATCCTTCGGGAAGAGTTTAACCCCAACGTTGAAGTCTATCTCGCCCCTGAAGTTTAATTACCAAGCCTTTGGCGAGTAGTAGTTCCACATTTTCTCATGGACTGAACCTGCTACAGGTTTATATTGATAACTAAACTTGCAACGCGCAGGCAGGGAGATCAGAATTGAGTCGACTCTGCCATTGGTTCGTAGGCCAAAAAGCGTTCCTCTGTCATGCAAAAGATTAAATTCCACATAACGGCCTCTCCGGTGAAGCATAAAATCCTCATCCTCTGGCGTCCAATCCTCCATCATGCGTTTTTTCACAATCGGGAAGTAGGACTCAATAAAGTGCTCAGAGAGGTGAAAAACTTCTTTCATGTCGGCCTTAAGGTTTCCTGAATTAAAGTGATCAAAAAAAATCCCACCAATACCACGCATCTCAATCCCCCGGTGGGAATTATTAAAATAGTCATCACAGGTTTTCTTCATGACTTCATACTTATCTTTAGCAGCCTTTTTCCAGACTCCATGAAAATGGGAGAAGTCTTCTTCAAATGGATAATAAGGCGTGAGATCCGCCCCGCCGCCAAACCAGACCTTTTCCCCTTGATGAATCATCCTAAAGTTAGCATGTACCGTTGGAACGCGGGGATTTATGGGATGAATGATAAGAGAAATCCCAGCCGCCCACATTTCGTCCCCTGAACCCTGAAGGTGTTTGGCGAACTGCGGATCGATTTTTCCAAAGACGCAAGAAGTGTTCACCCCCGCGTTTTCGAAGAGCTCACCCTTGAAGGCCCGGGTCACTCCACCCCCACCAGGGTGACCTGAGTGATCCTCTCTTTGCCAAAGGTCTTCCTTAATCAAAAGACAAGGATCGAGGACCTTCATTTCCTGAGTAATCCTGTCCTGCAACT
>JBEIFX010000046.1:0-13921 GCA_040382195.1 Halobacteriovoraceae bacterium
GGAAGTTGTGTTACCTCAAGGAAAAACTCCATGAATTCTTGGTTCACATTTAAAGTTCCCTTTGCAACAGGGGTCTTTTCAATAGAGAGCTCAAGTTCAGAGGACAGCCTTAAAGGCAAAGAATGAAAAAGAGCTTTTCCATTTATAACAAGGTCTTCAAACTGTAGTATCTCTGAATTGTCCTTGGTCCGTAGCTCCCCTCTGTAATTCAGAGACCACTCCCGACGGCGAGGAGTAAGATCACCAAACAACCATAGCTCCGATCTATATTTGCGATTCTTCCGTTTGATACTCACTGGGATATTTAATTCAAATGCCGAGTTCTTTCCGTATTGAAATTCACGAACTAGAAGTTTGGATAATGCAAAGTATCTTCTACCCGATCTTATGTCCCTAATTGATAAATTATTTGCACGAAGAGTATATCTAGCTTCCGCCAGATAAGCAGGTAATGAGATGTCTAGGGAACTTACTTTTTTATCGGTTAGGGTAACAGAAGCCCCATGATCAATATCCTGATCGATAAAGATATCTAGATCCTGGACATTAATTTGAGCACTCCCCTCATTAACAATAAAGAGCCACCAAGGTATTCGCAATTCGAGGATACCAATCCGAGCAAGGAGCTGTTTATTTCTTCTTAAAAGAACATTTTTGAGGCCGAATTTAAAATCCAATGAAATGTTATAAGATATTTTCTCAATAACAAGTTCCGCTCCAGGATAGCTTCGCTGGATCTCCTCTTTCAAGATTTGGGTAAATGCCTCAGGCTTTAACTTTGAGTAAGCATTATAAATGAATGCCCCAAGAATAATTAATAGGATCAGCCAAAGAGTAGCTAAAAATTTCAGAGATAGTCTCATGAGTGCTCTAAATTCCTTTTTGGAGTTTCATTACTATAACTTTTGAAGAGGAGCAAACTTCACCATAAACTTTTTCCTCAATCCATCTCTAAATTGTATCGTGACTTTCTCATCATGGCCCCCGCCTTCGGAGTCTAAAACGGTTCCCTCTCCATAAAGAGCGTGAACGATCCTGCATCCGGCTGGATAGCATATCTGTGGAATCGTTTTTTTTGTCTGATAAACTTTTTCCCTATAAAAAATTGCATCGTCTGAACTCTGGGCCAGAGACTGATCATAGTCATCATTTAAATTTGATTGCAAAGGGAAAGATTTCTTCTCTGCTGCCTGGTAAAGGCTCCATTTGTAATACTTTGCCGGTATTTCTTGTAAAAACTGGCTAGGCCCGTTAAATTTTAAACTACCCCAAAGTAATCGACCTTGTGCGAAGGTAATGGTAAGTTGTTTCATGGCTCTGGTCATGGCCACATAAAAAAGTCTACGCTCTTCTTCAAGTGCCACGGGTCCGACTTCTAGACTTTTATAGGAGGGAAAAATATTCTCCTCTATTCCAATTAAAAAGACATAAGGGTATTCAAGGCCTTTTGAGCCATGAACCGTCATAAGTGAAATCTGGTCAGTGACTCCATCCTCGACTGTAGTTGTGTCCAATGTTACCGCCTCCAAAAATTTACTGATGGAGACTTCATCCTCGGAATCCTCAAACTGTTTTATGGCACTCATCAATTCTTCTAAATTCTCGAGCCGAGCAGCTCCCTCGTAACTTTTGTCAGCTTTTAATACCTCTAAGTAGCCTGATTCATTTAGGAGTTTTTCATAACTCAAGCTCGGAAGTGCATTCTTATCTTCTTGTAATTGAACTTCTTGAATGAGTCCGGTGAGCTGAGTGAAAGCGCTTAAAACTTTCCCACTAAGACTTAAATGTTTAAACTCAAAAGGCATTTCAACTATTTTTTCTAAAAGCTCGAACAATGACAGATTCAGTCGGACGGCCTCATCTTCGATTTTCCTAAGAGAAGTTGCGCCGACTCCACGAGCAGGAGTATTGATAATTCGAGTTAAAGCTAGAGAGTCTTTCTTGTTAACGACTACTCTCATGTAGGAGAGCATATCCTTAATCTCTTTCCTGTCATAGAATTTAATACCCGCTACCACACGATACGGGAATTTTTCTTTTCTAAGCGCATCTTCAATGGTTCTTGAATGAGCATTGTTTCTATAAAAAACAGCAATATCTTTTAAATTCACTCCTTCGCCATAAAGTTTTCGTATCTCTTTGCCAATAAATTCTGCTTCTGCTTTGTCATCTCTGCATTCAATTATCCTTATCTCGTCTCCGTCATCATTAGCGGTCCACATGTGCTTTCCCTTACGGGCAAGATTATGTGAAATAACCTCCGAAGCCGCTTCAATTATTTTTTTTGAAGAACGATAGTTTTGTTCAAGCTTAATAAGCTTAGCATCAGGAAATACTTGTTCAAAGTCCAGGATGTTTCGAATATCTGCTCCTCGCCACGAATAAATAGACTGGTCCTCATCTCCAACTACGCAGATATTTTTTGAAAGCTGGCTTAATTGATTAATTAAATCGAACTGTGCTCTGTTGGTGTCCTGATACTCATCGACCAGTAGATACTTAAATTTTTGTTGATATTTTTTAAGGACATCTGGATAGGTTCGAAAAAGATTAAGAACTCCCGTAATGAGGCCCCCGAAATCTAAAGCATTACTGCGGTGAAGTTCAGCTTCATAATCCAGAAATATATCGAAGAGTCTTTTGTCCTCTGCATATTTTTCGACTTTTTCATCTCGCCGCAGTCCAAGATAATAACCAAGATTTTTCAGGCCATCGATAAAGGCAGCAACTGTATAGGGTGATAACTCCTTCTGGTTTATTCCCCTTTTTGCAAGGATCGCCTTAATGACTGATTGAGTTTCACTATCATCATAAATTGTAAAGTTTCTACTTAGTCCGAGGTAAGTTGCCTCTGATCGCAATACCTTTGAGCAGAAAGCATGAAAGGTGGTAACGTTAAGTGACCCCATATTTATTTGAGTGTTCACCGATAGCCTTTCTCTCATTTCACGTGCGGCTTTATTTGAAAACGTTACTGCAAGAATCTGATAAGGTCCAATTCCCATTTCCTCAATTAGGTATTGAATCCTTGCCACAAGTGTCCTTGTTTTACCGGAACCGGCACCAGCAAGGATCATGACTGGGCCATCAGTTAACAAGACGGCATCTTTTTGAGAGGGATTGAGAAATTCGAGGTTCATCACTCTACCGTCACCGATTTCGCCAAGTTTCTTGGTTTATCAATATCAGTCCCCTTTAGCTTGGCTATATGGTACGCTAAAAACTGAAGGGCTACGTTAACATACAAAGGGCTTAGATTTTCAAGGCCGTCGAAATCTAGGGGGATGTAGGCATCTGAGAGATGTTCAATCTCTGGTAGATGCTTCGGTCCTACAATCACGATCACACCGCGTCTGGCTTTAACTTCCTCAACATTTGACAATGTTTTCTCCAACAGCTCGGGTCCTACAATTGCAATGTTTACAATATCCTCATCAATCAGCGCGATGGGCCCGTGTTTTAACTCTCCCGCGGCGTACCCCTCAGCGTGTACATAAGCAATTTCCTTAAGCTTTAAAGCTCCTTCGAAAGCGATGGGAAAATATCGACCTCGGCCAGTAAAAATAAATCCTTTCTTGGTATAAATCTTTTGAGCAATTTCTTTTATCTCCTCGGATTTTGAACAAAGATCAGAAATCCTACTAGATAACAGCCGGATCTCCGCATAGAGCTTAGGATCATCAAGTGTACCCTCCATTCCTCGACTCATAAGGTAACCCATGAGGGCCTGCAAGGTAAAAGCTTTTGTCGAAGCTACCCCTATCTCTACTCCAGCATGAATAAGGAAGTTCTTGTCTGCATTCCTAAAAAGAGTTGAGCCTTCTACGTTCACAATAGAATACGTGGAGATTCCTTTTCCTTTGCAAAGTTCCTGACAAGCCAAGGTGTCGGCCGTCTCTCCTGATTGCGAAATAAAAAGTCCAACCTCTCCCTTACGAAGAATAGGATTTTTATAACGAAACTCTGAAGCGATATCGACTGATGCTCTTTGACGATTAATCTGTTCAAAGTAGTTTTTGATAACAAGGCCTGCGTGCCAAGCTGTACCACAAGCAGTTAAATGCCATTCCTCAGCCTTAAAGCCCTTGAGTAGATCTAAACTTTTTCGACCTTCATTTTTTATATAGTAGGCGGATAGCTTATCAATCAGCGCGGGTTGCTCATGAATTTCCTTGAGCATGTAGTGCTCGTAAGGACCTTTGGATGATATGTCCATTGACATTGAGTTCGTCTGAAATTTGTAGCGACTTGATGTCGAAAGATCCAACTCGTAAAAATTAATCCTCTCGTCATGAGAATCAGCAACACCTTCACAGATTACTCCGTCCTCTGGGAAGAAAATTCTTGGGGCAAACCCCACAAGAGCAAATGGATCTGAAGAAACATAAACCTCGCGAAGTTCTATATTCTCCCCGAGAACAAGTGGTGCAGATCTCTTTAAGGCATAGAGACGGTCAGTTGCTTTCTCTATGATTACAAAAGCAGAGTTACCAGAAATCGCTTGGAAAGCCTTAGAAATAGCTTGTAATGTAGTCATCCCTTCTTTGAAAAATTTTGTTAAAAGGACCAAGAAAACTTCAGAATCTGTTTGGGATTTAAACTGAAAGCCCTCGGTAGTAAGTTCTTTTTTCAGATTGGCTGCATTTTCAATAATTCCATTGTGTACAACTGCGAAAATTTCATTACCGTGCGGATGAGCGTTGTCGCTTGTCACGGCCCCATGAGTTGCCCAACGGGTATGACCAATACCAATATGAGAATAGGGCTTCTTTTCTTCAATTAAAGCCTTTAAGTTTTCGAGTTTTCCTTCTTTCTTGAGAATATGAAGCTCATTATTTATCTTTAAGCAAATTCCAGAGGAGTCGTAACCTCGGTACTCAAGACGTGAGAGTCCCTCAACAATAGGCCCCACTGAATTATTCGGACCGGAATAGCCAACAATTCCGCACATAGGAAAATCTCCCTCAAAGTAGAATGAAACTTAAAGGGCTCCAATCTACCATCTCACAGAAGATCTTACTAGTTTTACGCAGAGTTCCTTTAGAGCTTTTTCTTTTTTAGAAACTTCTTGGCCGAACCGTCTTTGTTAATCTGCTGAGAACGTGCAATTCCGAAAGCACCATCTGGAAGGCTTTTGGTAATTGTTGACCCAGCTGCTACGAATGCGTCATTTCCAATCTCAATAGGAGCAATCACCTGACAATCCGAACCAATAAATGTATTACTTCCAATCTTAGTCTTATGCTTATTAACACCGTCAAAATTGCAGGTAATAAATCCACAGCCTAAGTTTGTATTTTCTCCAATGTCCGCGTCTCCTATATAACTTAAATGAGAGACTTTTACTCCTGAAGCGAGTTTTGATTTCTTGATCTCAACAAAGTTTCCTACTTTTGCCATCCGGCCAATCTCTGTCCCTGGCCTCAAACGTGCCATGGGGCCAATAATTGCTTCTTCACAAACCACTGCCTCCTCTAGATAACTATTGGCGAGAATCTCGGCGCTGCTTTGAATGAAAGAGTTTTTAATAAAAACTCCCGATTCAAGAGTCACTTTCTCACCGATTTTTGAATGCCCCAAAAGCGTTACATTAGGATATATAACACTACCTGCGCCGACCTGGACATCGTGTTCCACGTATACGTTATCCGGTTGTAAAAACATAACACCATTGAGCATGAGGTCTTTGATTTTTCGGACCTTTAATTGGCGAGTGACATCGGCTAACTGTTCAAGGGTATTAATTCCGAGGAAAGGAAGCTCTGAAGGAAATTTTATTGCTTTAACTGGATAACGATCTTGAAATAAATCAGTGAGATAAAATTCCCCAGAATTGTTTGAATTATCAATCGATTCCAGCACTTCTTTTAGGTGAGATGTTTTAAGAATATAAAATCCAGAATTAACCTCTGTGATGTGAAGCTCTTGAGCATTCGCATCCTTCTCTTCGATAATATGAAATCCCAGATTTCCCCTGACAATTCTTCCATATCCCTTTGGTTCTTTTGTCTCAAAAGTTGCTGCAACACCTACCAGATCAGAATGAGATTTGAATTCATCAAAAAGCGCCCCAATTTCTGCCGCGCTTATCATAGGAGTATCTGCGCAAGCAACAAGTGTATAGTCAAAGTTCCAGAAATGAGGTAGATCATTAAAACATGCCTTCAGCGCATCTGCTGTTCCTCTCTGCTCTCTCTGCCACGCTAGCTTAAGTTGCATTCTAGAAGGATGGTTTTCGAGCCATTCCTGAAGAAGCTCTTTTCTGTGTCCAACGACCAGACCAACTTCTGAATGCAGACTAGAGGATTTTGCAAAATGCAATGATGCTTCGACGACGTAATCAAGAAGACTGCGTCCAAGCGCCTTTGTAAGGGCCTTCGGCGTCTCGATCTTCATCCTGGTTCCTTTACCAGCAGCTAAAATAACTATACCTATTGACTCACCCATAAAACCGAACCTTTTTATCTAGAATTTTAAGTTCTTAATTATACACTGAAATAAATGAATTTTCCTCGATAAACATATCAAAAGATTCATGTATAAATATCAAAATTTTCTTCATTTTACCTTAAATAGTTTTAAAGCGCTTCAGTAAAAATCCCGATTTAGCATTTGAACGTTCATGGAAGACCTACGCTAGAGGAGTTAAAGTATGGTTACGAATTATGAGGGTGAAGCAATTGAATTCAAGGAAAATCTCCCTCTCCTGCCAGTTCGAGATCTTGTCGTTTATCCATTTATGATTCTGCCGCTTTTTGTAGGTAGGGAAACTTCAATCAAAGCAGTTGAAGAAGCACTAAATAATACGGATCGACTCATCCTTTTGTCTTCCCAAAAAGACATTACCGCAGAATCTCCATCTCCTTCAGAAATTTATGAGATGGGAACAGTTGCAATGATCATGCGGATGCGAAAACTACCTGATGGTCGAATAAAGATTTTAATTCAGGGTCTTGCTAAGGCGCGAATAAAAGAATTCGTGTCGACTGATCCCTACTACCAAGTCAAAGTTGAAAAAGTTGAAACTATTCAAGTTTCGGCTTCACCTTCCACTGTTGAAGCGCTCGCTCGTACAGTGAAAGAAAATCTTGAGAAGGTGATCTCTCATGGTAAAATTTTATCTCCAGATATCCTGATGGTCCTGGAAGACATCCAGGATCCGGGAAGGCTCTCTGAATTGGTTGCCTCAAACTTAAATCTTAAGGTCATTGACGCACAAAAAGTCCTAGAGATTCTGGATCCCGTTGAAAGACTTGGGCATATTAATCAAATTCTCATCAATGAGCTTGAGGTTTTAGACAAGCAGTCAAAACTCAAGAGTAAAAAAGAAGACTCAAGAAACCAAAAAGATCATTTTCTTAGAGAGCAAATCAAAGCAATGAAGCAGGAGCTTTCAGAAGACTCGGACAAGAATGACGAGTTTAATGAAATTCGTGAGAAACTAATTGCGAAACATCTTCCCATGGACGCTGAGAAAGAAGCCCTAAAGCAACTCGGAAGATTAGAGCGCATGCACCCTGATTCATCGGAAGCAAGCATCCTGCGCTCTTACCTCGAATGGATCGCCGACCTACCATGGTCAGAGCAGTCTAAGGAAGTCACTGATCTTGACTTTGCTAAAGAAGTGTTGGACGAAGATCATTTTGATCTTGAGAAGGTTAAAGAAAGAATACTTGAATACCTAGCTGTTCGTGCACTTAAGGGTGGAACAGCGAAGGGGCCAATACTTTGCTTTTCAGGACCTCCAGGTGTTGGTAAGACCTCGCTTGGGAAGTCAATTGCAAAGGCCACAGGAAGAGAATTTATACGAATTTCTCTTGGTGGAGTGAAAGATGAATCGGAAATCCGAGGTCATCGACGTACTTATGTGGGTGCAATGCCCGGCCGATTTATCCAGGCCATGAAACAGTGTAAGACCATTAATCCTGTCATCCTTCTTGATGAAATTGATAAGTTAGGATCTGACTTTAAGGGAGATCCAGCCTCAGCAATGCTCGAAGTTCTGGATCCTGAGCAAAATTGTACTTTTAGAGATAACTATATCAATATGAATTACGATTTATCAAAGATCATGTTCATTGCAACTGCCAATGTACTCGAACAGATTCCTGGACCACTTCGTGATCGAATGGAAATCATTAATCTCGCTGGATACACGCAGGAAGAGAAAGTACAAATTTCAAAAAAGTATCTTATTCCAAAGCAAATGGATGAACATGGAATTACGGATGATCATATTGAATTCCATGATGAGGGAGTTGAATCTGTTATAAGCGGATACACACGGGAAGCGGGACTTCGCAATCTCGAAAGACAAGTGGGATCACTCTGCCGAAAAGTTGCCAAAAAAATTGCTTCTGGCCATCATGGAAAGACTCATATTTTTTCTCAAACGGTTGAAGAACTCCTTGGACCGCCTCTTTACTCGAGAGAGGACTCAAATGAGTATGATGAAATTGGTGTCGCTACAGGTCTGGCCTGGACTGCTGCCGGAGGAGAAATTCTCCACATTGAGGCAACAAAGATGAAAGGTCGAGGAATCACTCTCACTGGTCAATTGGGAGATGTGATGAAAGAGTCAGCTCATGCAGCTTTGGGTTTTATTAGAAGTCATGCTACGGAACTTGGAATTGATGAGAAGTTCTTTGAAGAAAACGAGATTCATATCCACCTTCCAGCAGGAGCTATTCCCAAGGATGGTCCTTCAGCGGGTATAACTTTGGCAACTGTGATAACCTCTTTGCTAACAAATTCATTTGTCAGTAAAGATATCGCAATGACCGGAGAAATAACTTTAACTGGTAAAGTATTGCCGGTAGGTGGTATTAAAGAAAAGGCTTTGGCCGCGATGCGAGCAGGAATTGAGACTATCATCATTCCATGGAAAAACCAGAAGGATCTCCTTGAGATTCCGGCGCAGTATCGAAAGAAGATTAACTTTGTGCCCGTAAAAAATATTCAAGAAGTTTTATCTATCGCCTTAGTGGACTGGAAAGGTCAACTAGACCTTGATCAAACCAAACGTAAAGACGAAAGAGTGCACAAGAAAAAACCAAATAGCCAAGTTGCTGCTTAGACACAAAAGGCTCCTTCGGGAGCCTTTTTGTTTGTTTCATTCTCTTTCAAATTTGTTATTCTAGTTTTAATGAATCCATTTAACGGAACAACTGTTTTGATAGTCGACGACTCAGACTTTTCGCGGAGTATTATAAAAAAAATGCTACTCGAAGAAAATATTGAGGTTATTGGTGAGGCCAATAGCGCTGAATCTGCCATCAATTTTATCAAGGAAAAAAAGCCGAATATTGTTATTACCGATATCGTAATGCCGGAAGTGAGTGGGATTGAGTTGACTGAAAAGCTAACTCAAAACTATGAGGACATTTCTGTTATCGTCATTTCTTCATTGTCTCAAGAACATATTGTTCTCGAAGCAATCACTGCTGGAGCGAGTGATTTCATCGCCAAGCCTATTCAGAAGCAGCAACTTCTAGATTCACTAGAAAAGATAATAAGTCTTAAGTAAGGGAAGAAATATGGATGCAATCAGAACAATAGAACTTACTCGGATGAATGAGTTAAACATTCTCCAAAACGTAAGACTTCTCTATCGTCAAGATTTGAATCCAGTAACTTCGAACGATAACCTCAGGGTTCAGTTCAACCTTGATGGAGAAGTCAAGGGCGCCATTACTTGCCATCTCTGCCTCGATAACAAGGAGCTGAGTACATCTGAAAAGAACTTCTTATTTCCTCTTTTTGTGGAATCTATGAATATCCTCATTGGTCGTCAAATCACTCTAGATGAAAAACTTAATGGTCTAAAGATTACCATTTCGCCGCCCAAATTAAACATGATCTCGATGATTCTCAATACTGCAAATCGCTCTATGACTCAGAAATATGAACTTGAGATCAATGACATTAATTATATCGTGCTCAACGAATACTCTATTGAGATACTTAACTAGGAATGATCATGAAAAGTGCTCTGAAAATTTCGGGTCTCTTCACGATTTTTATCTTCGTACTATCCATTCGGATTGGGGGTAAAACAATTTTTGATGGTATTTACCAAGTGATCTCCCCTGCAACTATCGCGGCACAAAAAGCAACAGAGAATTTTTTCATGCGCTCCATTTCAGGAACCCAAAGCTACTCGAAAAAGATGTTTGATAACTCGATTCCAAATTTAAAGGATTCAGTAAAGTCCAAGCTTGCCTCACCCAAGGGAAGAGCTGATGGTGTGCCTCAAGAGGTCATTAACGCTCAAGAAAAGGAAGAGCTAAACGATCTCATTAAGAATCATCGCTAGAGAATATATTTCTACTGAGATGAAGCCTTCGTCTTGGTCACCCTTATCTTTGATTGGCCTAAACTAACTTTCTTATTGGACCTTTCATTTGAATCCCTCATCTTAAGACATTCCTTTGACGTTTCACCTGCTAAGACAAGAGTTGTGCTCACCAGTATTAATAAAATTAGTGCAGTCTTCATGTGGCCTCCTTGAGATTCTTATTTTTCATGTTCCAAATCTCATGCCAGCAAGATAACAAATTCTTTGTACTATCTCCTTGTAAAGAGGTTGGTTAACTGTAAAAAATATACACATTGTTTAAAGTATAGGCAGAGAGGGAAGATTTAGCCTTCCCTCTCAAGATAAATCTACTGAGCTGAAGCTGAGGTCTTTGTTTTAGATTTGGACTTTACCGCCGAAAGATTCGCCTTTGGGTTACTGCGAGCATTTAATTCTTTCATCATGACACACTCTGTGGAAGTTTCTCCTGCATGGCCAAAGCTTGAGAAGGAAAGAGACATCAAGGCAATCATTAAGAATTTCATTTTCTACCCCCATCGGAAATTACTTATTGATGACTTTATTAGCAATCATGATGCCAGAGCGTAAATAATCTAAAGTATTATATACTCAATACCAGGGTGTTTAATTTTTTTACAGTGATTTAAAAAGTGGAAATATTATATACAGTTTAAAGGATTGACCTGCGAATTGGAAAACGAATTGAATCATTGAAAATGACACTAAAATGGGTGTCTTAAATTGTGATTTTAAACCCCGATGTTCCACAATTAAGTAACAAAAATACACTTAATCTTTAACGACCTGGAGGACGCTAATGGAAATCGGGGACAAAAGGGCTTATCTCGCTGCTGTCAAAGAACGCTACGAAAAAAGTTCGAAGAAACAAAAAACGAAGATACTTAATGAGCTTTGCCAGGTCTGCAGTTACAACCGAAAGGACGCTATGAAATTTCTCTAAAGACTCATTGCTCCACCGCACTTGAAGAGGCCCTTCCCCACTAGCTTCCTTATGATGTGAATTGTGATGATCATATCAGAAAAATCTTCTTGAAATGGGATCATCCACTATCGAAAGACATCTTCATCCACGGAAGATAAAGCGAATGAAAGGCAAGAGCAGCAGAACCCCGCCTAAAATGAAAGTCCAGACTCGACTAGCGCTTTTGAGAGATGATTAGCGAGAAAGTATTGGTTATTTTGAAGCTGATACCATTTCTCATTGTGGTGGTAGTTTATCGGGACACTTTACACAGTCTCTGAAGATGACTTATATCTGCACGGGCTGGACTGAAAACAGAGCATCTTTTTCAAGAAGCTCTGAAGCGGTGATGAAACAAATGAAGGATATAAAAAAAAAAGCCGAGTCTGGGCAGTATCAAGAGATGGTCTATGTTGGAAATCATCAATAATACTAATGTCTAACAATAAGAATATATAAAATATTCCAGAATAGGGCCTGGAGATTGCTCTGCAGGCCCTATACTAGTTTATTGATTAACAGCAGCAGCTGGTTTGATATTTCTCCTACTATTTGCTTTTTCTCGATCAGTTACTTCCTTTCCGGCTCTTTGACCCTGGTTAATCAAAGCACGTCTTTTTTTACATGGACCACAATCTGAAAATTCTTCTGTTGGTGCAGATGATGTTTGACCTAAATCTTGTTTGTCTTGTGCAAAGGTGATGTGACATGAAAGGACAAATCCTAGTAATAAAAAACTTTTCATCATAAACTCCTTACATATTTAAATTAACACCAGCAGGCTTAACAATGCTTAAAAGGTTCTGAAAAGCCTGAGTTACCTGGAGGGCCATCTTGTGGCCAGCACTAGATTCTACTTTTTTAATCTCACCATAGTTATCGTAGGCAACATTAATTTTTCCTACCTTCTCCATTTCAATCTCAACAGGCTTTCCTAAAGAATTATACTTGAAAGCAAGAGTTCTACGTGAGCTTGCCGATTCCTGGTCAACCATTTTAGATATTTTTCCCTTACTGTCGTAAACTAAGAACACTATTTTCCCTAGATTATTCGATGCTTTTATCAAATTTCCCTTTTCATCATATTCAAAATCTGTGCTTCCATCGTTGTTTACTACCTTTTTGATTTTATTGATCTTTTCTTCGTATTCGATGTTAACAAAGTCACCCTTGGTCGAAGTTTTCTTGGTGAGAAGACCTGACTTATTGTATTCAAAATTAGTAACGTGGTTTCCCCGGGCAATTTTAATCGGAAGAGAATGTTCTCCAAAAATTGTATCTGTAGAGATGCCATTAATATCTGTCAGAATTCGAGAAGTGTACCTTGACCCATCTGCAGTAGTCTTAATTTCATACTCATATCTACTGGTCGATGGTTTACCATCGAATGCTGATTTTGTTACAGTCGTCCAAAAGTGGTTATCTGAATCCTTCGGGGAATTACCATATTGATATTTTGTATTATCTCCGTTTCTGTCGGTCACTTCAGTAACCAAAAACATTTTAGGATCGTAGAGAACCTTAACCTTGGTCTTGTCTTCATAGCGGATTTCAGAGAGGTTATGAGACTTATCATAGCCATATTCGTAAACATTATCGCCAATATCCTTAGAATAGACCAGGTCACTTTCACTATACTTGTAAGACGACTTTTTATCTCCCGCGGACCAGATTTCTTTAACCAAACCATCGGGATACCAGGAGAAAAAAATCTGCTTAGCTTGAGAATCTTTTATAGACTCTAATTGGCCACTCTTATAAGTAAAGCCAATGAAGTATCCAGACTTGTCAGCAATTTTTACAAGTTGACCTTCTGGATTGAAGAAGTCGACTCTCCCATCGGCATGAGACCTCTTATAACCATCTTTGGATACTGTTAATTCCTGAAGCCCTCGATCTGTTGAGAAAAGAACTGATCCCGGCGCAACCGTTGCCTGAACACCAAAATTAACGGCATAAGTATGTCTGAGTTCTGCGTCCTCAGATAATTTCTTAATTAGGTCAGAACTGGCATTATCGGATAAAGCCGTTTTCTTCTTCATTTCATTCACAATTTTAGTGGAGGCAGCGACCGCATCTACTGGGGTTCTGGGAGTAAACCGGGTTTTCGCCCCAGATCCATTTTCATGAATAATTACTGAGCCATCTGCCGAAAGCTCAAGTCTGGTTTCGAACTCACTTCCCCAACCAAAACCGAACCACCCAACTTCAGTAGACTTTGAATTGTAAGTTCGAGTGATCTCAAGCTTTTTTCCGCCACCGGGAACAACGATGTCTGTATAAGATATATAGAAGTTACCGTTTTTTAAATTAACTCCTGCGAAAGCGTGAGTTGTTACAATTGCGGTTGTAAATACTAAAACAAAGATCTTCCATACCTTCATACATCCACCTTTTTACGGACAATCCGGGCCAAGAGAAATATCGGCAAGATTGACGTTAAACTTTAATATTTATGATTCTAAAGATCACCCACATACCTAGGCTAACCATTCCTATAATTAAAACCAGTGAAAGAACCCCGAGAATGGTTCCAAAGAGAAGCGGAAAATACTCCGGATCTCCTGTTCCAAACATCAGCATCATAAGAAATGGCATCGAACCTATGATATACGCCTGAA
>JBEIFX010000047.1:0-13758 GCA_040382195.1 Halobacteriovoraceae bacterium
CATCAAAAGATGTGCCGTCTTCCTGTACTCGTAAGTACTAAAACTTACGGAAGACTAGGCAATTGAACGGGTTCCTTTCTCATCTCATCTTGATGCTCGAAAGCATCAAAACTTTTAATTCATATTCAATTTTCAAAGAGCAAACACTTCTAACAGAGAATTAACTCAGCTTTAAAACTACTTGATTCGTCGTGAAGTGTTTTGGGATATTACGGATCCGTCGAGTGTTCGTCAACGTGTTTTTAAAGTTAATTTAAGAAAACCTTTTTTACAAAAACCCGACTAAACGATTTGTATTATGATCTCAGTGGAAACCCTGCCTTTTCAAGCGTTTGAACAACTTTCTGTTCAATATCTTTTATTGTTTCAGAGGAAAGTGTTTTGTCTGGATCCTCCAAAACTAGACGGATGGAGACAGTCTTTTGTTCTTCATTTAAATTAAAGACATCAACTATAGATTTCGTCTTGATCTCCTTATTCTTAAGCGAATTCAAAGCTGTGATAGCACTGGCCGCAGGTAGGTCTTTTTTCATCACGACGGTGAAGTCACAAGAAGAAGAAGGAAACTTTGAGATGGGCCTATATTTCGTCTTGTCTTTTACTTCTTTTGATTCGACGTCAGTCAAGTCAATAACTGCCAAGGAAAGAAAGCCCTTGATTTTGAAGTTCTTAAGAACAAGTGGATGTATGGTGTTGATAGATCCAGTGAATTTTCCCATGACCTGAATGTTCAAATATTCGTGTGGATGAATTCCACTCCAGCCGTTGGGAATAGTTGAATTAGGGAACTTGTCTTGCATCGGAGAGAACAGATAGTTTATGTTCAAAAGAGAAAAAAGTTTTTCCACGACATTCTCAATTTCAACAAACCTACTTCTCTCTTTAGAGTAAAGAGCTATCACTAGCTGACTTCTTTCTTTTTCAAAATCCCAATAGCTTCTTCCCAACTCAAATAATGTGAACTCATCATAGTGCTTTTGGTTTTGGGCAACTGCTTCGATGATGGAAGGAATGAGCGAAGGACGCATACGATCCTGGTCGACAGACAGGGCATTCACGAGGACAAGATGGTCATTTGACTGAGGCCACAAAGCTTTTTCAAGGAGATCTTTCCCAACAAGTGGGTAAGTCATAATTTGCAGCGCCTTAGCATGATAGACGAGAAAATCCTGCACTTTCCTATGGAAGAGCTTCGTGGTTGATAACCTGATGGGTTTCACTGGAAGCATCGGAGAAACAGGTGTGATGTTGTCGTATCCAATCATTCGTCCGATTTCCTCAATAAGATCAGCTTTAACACTGATGTCTTTTGTGGTCCTGTAAGAAGGAATCGTCACTTGAAATACTCCGTCTTTCAAGTGGACCTGAAAATCCAGCCTTTCAAAAATTGCTGTCACCTCTTCTTTTGAGATTTCCATTCCCAGACTGGAAATAATTTGTGAGTGTGAAACTGAAAGCGTTAAAGGCTTTGAAAGCTTATCAGACCTAACGTAGACCTCAGGTTTGCCAACTACTTGTGCTCCAGGACAATATTCAGAGATCATTTCCACCAGACGAAGAAGTGTACGGTAGCAGAGGTTCGAATCTAGAGTCTTTTCATAACGCTGGGACGAATCTGTTCTAAGACCAAGTCTAACTGATGTTTTCCTGACCTCCGAAGCTTCCCAGTTGGCCACTTCAAGAAAAAGCTTTGTTGTATTGACAGTAACACTACTATCAAGCCCACCCATAAGACCAGCGAGGACCAGGGGATGGTCGGAATCAAATATCAATGTGTCAGAAGGGATGAGCTGTCGCTCTAGCTCATCAAGCGTTTTAAACTTTAAATTTTGAGCTGTACGCCGAATAGAGACCTTTCCACTGAGGATTTTTGAACGATCAAAAATGTGATTTGGTATGCCCAGTTCAATCATGACATAATTGGAGATATCTACGATCAGATTGATCGATCGAAGGCCTACGGATTCCAGCCGATTTCTAATTTTGGATGGAGTTTCGCCCATCATGGGAATTTCCATGGATAGGCCATAATAAGCAAGACAAGATGAGTCTTCGGCGACTTCAACTTTTATGGGAGAAGGATCATTAGAAAAATTCTTCTCTATTCTTTTTTCCCATTCTTTAGTGTAACGATTGCAAAGAGGCTTTTTGTGGGCCGCCGCAAACTCTCTTGCAAGACCCAAATGGCCCCAAAGATCAGGCCGGTGAGTAAGAGACTTATTATCAACATCTAAGATTACATCAGACTCAAGATTAAGATAGCTCGTGAACGTTGTACCTGGGACGACTTGCGGCCGAAGTTCCATGAGACCTGATTTCCCTTCACCTAAGCCAAGTTCAGCTTCAGAGCAAAGCATCCCATCAGAAAGTATTCCACGAATTTTTTTTGGCTCTAGAGTCATCCCATTAGGAAGGGTGGTTCCAATCGGGGCATAGGGAACTTTAAGACCGGGCCGGACGTTAGGTGCTCCGCAGACCACTTCCTTAAGCTGACCATTTCCATAATCAAAAGTTACAAGATTGAGCTTCTCAGAATCTGGATGAGGACGCAGAGATTTGATTTCAACGCAGAGAATGGGTCTTAGTGCTTCACCTTTTACAATGACATCCTCAATTTCCGCAGTAGTAAGTGTGAACATTGACCCAAGCTCCTTAGGAGACAGGTCCGGAACAGCAACGAAATCTTTAATCCAGTTTAATGAAATGAGCATATAGTCTTTGTCCTAGAATGATTTAAATTGAGAATTAAAACGAAGGTCACCGGAATGGAGGTGGCGGATGTCATCAATACCGTATTTCATCATCACCAGACGATCGAGCCCGAGCCCAAAAGCAAATCCGTTGTACTTTTCAGGATCAACTCCACCGGCCTTCAGCACATTTGGATGAACCATGCCGCATGGAAGGAGCTCCACCCAACCAACTTGCTTACAAACAGAGCAGCCCTTCCCTCCACAGATGAGACACTTAATATCGAGTTCGAAGCCAGGCTCAACGAAGGGGAAAAAGCCTGGCCGTAGACGAACTTCCACTTCTCTTTTGAAGATCTCGGTGAGAAGTGTCTTCATGAAATAAATAAGATTTCCTACGGAAACATTTTCACCAACCATCATGCCTTCAAGTTGATGGAAGACCATTTCATGAGAAGCATCAGTTCTTTCGCAACGAAAAACCTTACCCGGACCAACAAATCGGAAAGGGGGTGTGCGCTCCTTCATACCTCGAACTTGAATGGTGGAGGTATGGGTCCTCAAAAGATGCTTCTTATCGGCAAACCAAAAAGTATCCTGCATGTCCCGAGCGGGATGGGAGGCAGGAATATTAAGTGCTTCAAAGTTATGATAGTCGTCTTCAATATGTGGCCCATCTAACACCTCAAATCCCATCGAGATGAAAATATCTTCGATTTCCTCTTGAACAATTGCCACAGGATGGAAACCTGCTCCTTGAAGACCTTTATCCATAACTGAATCAGTAAGGGAGAGATCAAGCTTATTTTTCGAAAGTGCGTCGTTGATATCCTTGAATTCGATTTCCAGCATTTTCTGAGCAACTAAGCTTTCGATGGCATTTTTTATCTCATTGGCCTTCGATCCAATAGCTCGTTTTTCCTCAGCAGAAGCATCTTTAAGATTTTTCATCACATCAGAAAGTGGCCCCTGCTTACCAATAAATTTGGCTTTCAGATTTAGAAGGTCTGGTATTTTATGAATAGCCTCTAATTCTTGATTAAAATCACTAAGCAGTGTCTCAAGCACTTGCATGTCTTTCCTTTTGTAAGATTCGGAAAAAAGGGTACCAACAAGGAATATGATTGAAAAGGAGGACTAACCTAACTCTGCGAGTCAAGACATCTGATTTTAAAATAAGTTCGATCGACCTCGGAGGAAGAACTCCATCTTCTCTTGATCGATAAAATCAGGGTAGGTCCAGGGGAGGTAGTGAAAACTTTTGTTTTGAAATTGATAAGTAAGATCAGCGAAAATATTTTGACCTATAAAGATACGATGAGAGTAGTTTTTGGTTGTCGCTAGAATAAAGTTTTCAAGTGAAAGAAGTCCAATATCTACATTTACCATTCTTTTGCCCTCGCTTGACCAATTTTGTTCCCAGGTGATCGCTTCTAATTTGGTCGCAAGTAAGAATTCTCGGGGAAACTTTTGCGTAGTAAGAAAAAATACTCTTGAAAGAGGCTCTCCCATCTCTTTTGAGTAGTAAGAAATGAGAGGATTAAATTTTGGTTCAAACGAAAGCGAAGTGCCATACCGATCTTCCCAAAAAGTTCTAAAAAAAGAGCTGTCGAACCTATCTGCTCTGAAAAGAAAGCCTCCAAAAATGAGACCCGGGGAGGGCGATTCGGTGTTAAGCATTACTTTAAGAGCTTTGCAAGGCCAATGTAGTAATCTCGAAGTTCCTCTTTAGAGCAAAGAGCGGTCCCTCTCTTCTTCACAACCACACCCGCAGCACAGTTTCCAACCCAGGCAGCTTCTTCAAGTGATGCTCCCGATAATAAGGCTGAACTGATCGCAGCGATGGCCGTATCACCAGCACCGGAGACATCGAACACTTCATTTGCCGCTGTGGGAATAATTTTTAACTTACCATTAAGCTTCGTATCAAGCATCGCCATACCATCGGCACCTAAGGTAATGATGATTTTTTCAAGATTAAGTTTATCAACAAGAATTTCAGCAATCTTTTCTAAATTTCTTTCTTTGAAAAAGCCCAGCGCCTCTACCATCATATGAGATTCTAGGCGATTTGGTTTGAGTAGGGTTGCTCCTTTATACCATGTTGGTGGAGTTGAACGTGAAGGGTCCACGGCAACCAAGAGATTTTTGTCTTTGAAATCTCTAATTATCCTTTGGCAAAGGGATTCGCTTAATAGACCTTTACCATAGTCCTCGATAATGACTCCCGAGTGGGAAAAAGAGAACTCTTCAATCCGTGCAATAAGACGTCGGGAAATTTCCTCTGATATGACCTCCTTTGTCTCATAGTCAATTCGACAAATCTGCTGAGTCGCGGTAGTAACTCTTTCTTTATAGGTCGTACGTCGAGATGAATCTCTTACTAGTCCCCATATTTTAAGGCCTCTTTCTTCCAAAAGATTCTCAACAAGACTAGCGCGGGCATCATCACCAATGACTCCACAGATCGTGGAAGAAACATCAAGACTTTTTAAATTGTCAGAAACGTTGGCCGCTAGACCGAGTTTATTCCACTCTTTCTCAACTTCAAGGACAGGTACCGGAGCTTCCGGAGAAATACGCTTAACGTCTCCAAAAGTGTACTTATCAACTCCCAGGTCACCGACAACGAGGATTGGTTTTAATGAAGTGAAACTATGAATAATCTTTTCAAATTTTTCCGGACTCAGTTTCATGATAAGCCTTTGCATTTATTCCAAAGTTGAATAATTTCATTTACGATTTGTGGAATGTCCTTACCAGTCGAATCAAGTTCGACTCCATCGCTGGCCTTCTTTAAAGGCGCTATGGGACGATTCATATCTTCAAAATCTCTTTCACGTATGTCCTTGAGGATCGTTTCGTAATCTATTTCGTTTTGACCACGAAGTCGGAGCTCATCAAAACGGCGATTTGCTCTTTCTTCTGGTGAAGCAGTTAGAAAAACTTTAAGTACGGCATCTGGAAAAATCACCGTACCAATATCTCGCCCATCAAGGATAGCTGGTCGGTCTTTGACGATTTCACGTTGCCATGATTTCAAAAAATCTCTAACCACTTTATGCTTTGAAACTTGGGAAGCAAGTTTTGAGACATGGTGCTCGCGGATCACGTCAGTCAGGTTCAAATTATCCAATTGAATAAGAACACCAGGCTCCGGCGCATATTGAAATTTATGAGAGAGAAAAAAATCTTGGATTCGCAGGGATTCTGCCGAAGTCAGTTCAGCTTTTGTGAAATCAATGCCCGTGTGCTGAAGAGCGTAAGCGGCAGCGCGGAACATTGATCCGGTATCGATATAGATAAGTCCCAGCTTTTGGGCAACCATTTTTGCTACCGTCGATTTTCCGCTTCCTGACGGTCCATCAAGGGCAATAACTTGATCTTTTTTCATAGGGCTAAATGATAAAGATTTGCAGCCAGTCCGGCAATCAGAAGTCTTTTAAAAAAATAAATTCTTTATGAAAACTCAGTTTGGAGAAAAAATCCGGTCTTGCCCCCCTGAGTATCAATGGATTTATCATCTCATAGAGCTCACCAACATTTGAACAAAGGTGAATTCTACCAGACCATTGGGGATAGGAATCTGGCACCTTGGCCATGGCTTGATCTTCCATCATTAGTGAGAAGGCCAGTAATTCTTTAATTGACGAGAGTTCAAACTCTTTCTGAAAAAGTAAAAAAAGTTCTTGCTCTCGTTCCGGATCATAGTGAGAGAAGCGGCCCGTGACATCCTTAAATTCTTGTATCTTAAGTGTGAGCTCACGACGTTCGGTAATTTTTATAAAAATTTCGGAGTTAAGCTGTGCCAAGGCTTCCCGGAGTAGGGCGAGTTCAGATTCTCTGGATGAAGGTAACATTGGAATTCTGACTCAGGGCTTTAGTTATGTGGTAGTAGTTCTGAAGAACCTTATTCAAATAATGATTCTTTCTTCCAACAGGCTGGTTATTTTTCAACTGACTCTTTGTCCAATAAGGCCCCATATTATAAGCTACTGTGGCGTAATAATGATTGTAATTGAAGGCTTCGAGTAATCCCTTGAGATAATAAATACCCACCTCAAGATTTCTTAGCTTCGAAACCATTTTTGAATAACCAAGATCATAGAATACTTGCTCATAATTGAAGCGCAAAAAATCTTCTCCCCTGTCTGACTCAAGGAAGATTCCCTTTTCTTTCATCTCGGTCAGGGTCTCCATGTAAGTCTGAGGCATGAGTTGCATGAGGCCTTGGGCACCTTTCTTGGAAGTGGATTCAAGCTTAAAGTGCGATTCAGTCCATAAAACTGAAAGAACCCAAAAAGGATCGAGCTGGTGTTTTTCACAAAGAACAAGAACAGGTTTAACTACTTTTTTAACCTTTTTCTTAAGCTTATCAGGAAACAGCTCTACGATTTTTCTCTCTGCTTCTTCATAGGAGTTGTTGGCAAAAAAATCGACATCGCCAGTAAAGAAACCGAGATTGTCGCTTTTGAATCGATAAGACTTTTGCCGCTTTATGCCAAAATGGAACATGTCCGGATATAAGGCGCGCAGAATGAACGTACTAAATAGCAACAGAAAGAGAAATGGGATTTTGTAATTGGAGAAGAAGTGGCTTAAGGTTAAACCCTTTGACCCATCCTCCGCCGAGATGCCAGATGTTTCGAGGACACTGGATTCTCCGGTCGTTTTTTCCATACTCCCTCGCTTATATCGAACCCATCCTTAAAAAGCAAATTACCTTGACCAAGTTGAACTAACTCATTGAAGATTAGTGTGAAATATTACCATCCCCGCACCCCTCAACGAAATTCTGAGGTATTATGAGTGAAAATAAATTACGTTTTGAAAAGTCCCTCTATCTAAGCCAACACGCTGAAAATCCAGTTCACTGGTTTCCTTATGGAAAGGAGGCCCTTGATAGAGCGAAGGAATTAAATAAGCTTGTTTTCTTATCAATTGGCTACTCCTCATGCCACTGGTGCCATGTTATGGCCCATGAATCTTTTGAAGATGAAGAGACTGCGAACTACCTCAATAATCACTACCTTTCAATTAAAGTGGATCGGGAAGAGTATCCAGATCTTGACCACTACTATCAAACCGCATGCTCAATCATGACGGGTCGTGGAGGTTGGCCTCTTACAGTTATTCTAACCCCAGAGGGTAGACCTTTTTTTGCAGGAACATATTTTCCCAAGACCGCCAGAAGCGATTCTCCAGCTTTCATGGACGTTCTCAAACAAATACACAACACTTGGACCTCTAAGCCCCAAGAAATAAGGGAAAGTGCCAGTCAACTTGTTGAAGAAATAAAAAAACCCTTTTTCATTGAAAAAAAGATTGAATTCAAAGGTCACTTTCCTGCTCCCTCGGCCATCATGAATGCGATGAAACCCCACGCAGACGAACGGAACGGAGGATATGGAAAGGCTCCGAAGTTTCCACATTTTGCATTCTATGAATGGGCATCGGAACAAATTCTTGAAGGTATGATACCCCAGGAGCAAGGTCAACACATCGTGGATACGGTTGAAAAGATGCTGATGGGCGGACTATATGATCATGCAAAGGGTGGAATTCACCGCTATTCCACTGATGAAAAGTTTTTAGTACCGCACTTTGAGAAGATGCTCTACGACCAGGCAGGCCTTTTAAAAGTCCTCTCGAAACTAGGACAGTTTTATCCTTCCCCATTAGTTTACGACGGTCTTCTCCAGACTCTTGACTATCTTAAAACTGAAATGATCGCTGAAGAACATTATTTCTTCAGCGCTCAGGACGCGGATTCAGAAGGAACAGAGGGTCTTTATTTCACTTTCTCCAGAGAAGAATTTGAAGCGACTTTTGAGGAAGCTCCACCTGAACAGAAAATCAAAATGGATTCCTACATCGAGTGGTTTAACATTTCTAATGAGGGGAACTTTGAGCATGGGCTCAATGTCATATCACTCAACCCTTCCTTGAAGACGAGCTTCTATACTCAAGACAGTTGGCAGGAAGTTCGAGAGATTCGTCGTCGGCTCCTCGAGCAAAGAAAGCTTCGCATTCCTCCAGCGACGGACAGAAAAGGAATTTCCGGTTGGAATTACCTCATGCTTTCGGCACTTACTGATGTTGTTCAATACTGCCCGATTGAAACTATACAAAACGAAGCACTCGAACTCATTCGAATGACTGCCGAAGGATGTCTCAAAGAGTTTATTCTCAAAGATTCAGATGAAAGACATGTTTTGAGACACTCCAACACTCTTGAAAAGCAGGCACTCTATCTTGAAGACTATGTCAACTTCACTGAGGCGCAGCTAAGGCTCTATGAAATCACCGGAAACGAAACATTCAAGAAAAACACTTTTGAGTCCATAGATTTTATCCTGAATAATTTCGTCATAGATGGAACTATTTATGTTACCGCTATCAATACTTTAACAAACGGTATTGATAACCTAGTGGCCCCTCTCTATGATCAATCCTACAGATCCAGCGCCATGGTTCTAGTTCATCTTCTTCATCGTTTGAGTGTTTTCAGACCAGAGCTCTCACCCGAAATAGTTCTTGGAGAGAAATTTAATAATCTTTCCCAGTTTGTTCTGATGAATCCTCTTGGTCACGGAGAAGGACTTAGGGCCCTCACCTATCCTAGAGACATTTTTCGCAAGATTGAGGTACCATTTGAGTGGTTAAACAATCAGGATTTTATTCGCATGAGATCTCACTTCTTCTCACGCTTTATAATGGACTATCATTCAAGAGATACTGATTCCTATCAAATCTGTACCACAAAGATCTGTGAGATCAGCGGCAAAGGATTTGAACAATTTAAAGCACTTTTCCTGGCCAAGGATGAGTCAAATGCTTAACGGAATTAAGATTGTCGATTTTACGCATCGTCTCCCAGGTCCATTAGCTGGGAAAATACTCGCAGACCTTGGAGCTGAAGTCATCAAAATTGAAGATTCGTCACATAAAGATCCCTTTCTTTCGGGGATGTTTTCCTTTTTTGATCAGAGTTTTGAAAACTGGTATGAGGAGCTTAACAAAAAAAAACAAATTATCAGACTAGACTTCAAGGATCCAGATTCCAAGAAAGTAATTCGAAAAATCCTCGAAAGTGCTCAAGGTCTTATGTTGTCTCTGGGACCCAAGCTTAAAAAAAATCTTGGTCTCGAAGATCAGGACTTAAATGCACTGATGCTTGCAGTGGTTGAACTTGAAGCATCCTCGACACATAACAAAGCGATGCATGATCTCAACGCTCTGGCGATTACGGGGCTTCTCTCGCTCCATGTCGCCCATGAGACAAGTCCCATTGTAGCGCCTCCTTTCATGCCAATTGCAGGAATCGCTTTTGGCCAGCAAGTGGCGACTGAGCTTCTGGCCAATATGATCGAAGGAATGAAAACAAAAAAATTTGTTAAATCAGTCAGTTATCTTCATGATACAACCAATCAGATCTTTCACCCCTTTTGGTCCAAGGAACTTAGGAAGCAAAAAAGGACAAAATTCCTCCATAACGGAGCTTATCCATGTTATTGTCTCTACCGAACAGCCGATGGTGATTATGTTGCCGTAGCTGCAGTAGAAGAAAAATTCTGGCAGGATCTACAAGATACCTTCTCTATTGGCCTTCCACTGGAAAAGAGATTCGAGACTACGAACGAAGCCTTCGACCAAGTCGCCGGCATATTTGCCAAACTCACTAGTGACGAGATAGAAATAAAGGCACATAACAAAGAATTATGTTTATCAATAGTCAGAAAAATTAGCTGACGAAAAATTTGGAGTATTTATGAAAAGAGTTATTGGCTTCCATTACACCCTGACAGACAAAGCCGGAGCAACTCTGGATTCGTCAATCGGTGATGAGCCACTTTACTTTCTCGAAGGAGCTCAACAGATTATTCCAGGCCTTGAGAGAGTTATTGGTCTTATGAATGTTGGAGATAAAAGAAAGATTGAGGTGAAGGCCCAGGACGCTTATGGCGATATAAATCCCGAGCTCGTAGTCAAAGTAAAAAGAACTCAATTTCCTCCAGATGCACAACTTCAAGTCGGAGATCAGTTTCAGGTCAATAACGACGAACACTCTCCAGTCTTCACGATCATGTTAATTGATAATGAAGAAGTCACTGTCGATGGCAATCATCCGATGGCCGGGAAAGACCTTTTCTTTGACGTTGAGATCATCGGCATTCGTCCGGCGACGACGGAAGAAGTCACCCATGGACATGCCCACGGTGCCCATGGTCACGGTCATCACTGAGAAAGCTTCAAGATCCCTTCTGTCTCGTTTACGAGGTGGAAGGGCTCATCTTTTATAAGTAAAAATCCATCTAGATCCACGTAATCTACCATCCCCCCGAAGAGCATACCGTAACTTATACCAATCGTTGTTTCGATCATACAACCCATCATCGACGTCAGTCCGTACTTCTTGGCATCAATGATCAGCTCCCTCGCCTTTAAAAGTGATCCCGTCTTCATGAGCTTGATGTTCACAGAGTGGAATTGTTTACTTAATTCTTGGAAGTCGCCCACGTCTTCAATCGACTCATCAGCAAGAAGTTTGTAAGGAGTTATTTTCTTCAACTCTTTATATTCAGCAACCATTGAAGAGGGAAAAGGCTGCTCAATGAGTTCAATATTCATACCATGAAGAGTTTCTTCAAACTTCAAAAACTGATCAAGGTCCCGCCAGCCTTCATTGGCATCGACGCGTAGTCGAGCACTACTATAACGGCGGATTTCTTTTAGCATCTCCTCCCCCGTTTCAGCATTCACTTTGATCTTCAGAGACTTAAAGCGCGAGACTGACTTTAGGTAAGTTTCAATCTCATGAACAGGGATAATCGGCATAGTAAATGAGGTCTCCACTTCACGAGGAGAAGGAAGTCCAAGGAAATGAGAAAGACTTATGCCATTTCTTTTTGCAAGGAAAGATAGGAGAACGGACTCCAAACCAAAGCGCAAAGAATGAAGTTTAATCTCTGAAAGAATTTTCGAAATCTGATCAATAGTTTTTAAACTTTTAAGGTCAATATTCTGGTACCAATTCTCAAATTCTTCATTAATATTTTGAACCGTTTCATCATATCGAATATTAGGGGCAATTTCTGAGCGAAAGTGACCATCATGGCCTTTAAGATGAACGATGTAATTTTCTTTAAAGGTCGTTTGGTTTCGGGAGAGCTTCCAGTTTACTTTGAGATCAAGGTTAATCTTTTCAAGAGAGATTCTCATATCTCTCCCACTTGGTAAAAGAGCTCTGACTTATTAAAATCCCCAGGAGAATTTCCCCATTCATCATCAGGAGGAGTTCCTCTGAAGTATCGGACCCATCCCTCTCGGTTGACATCAAACTTCATTCGCTTCACAGGTATTTCAATTCCCAGGAAACCAAGAAATAACTTACTTACCATTTCTGAACAATAGAGCTTCTCAAGGCCATCATCGTCAAAATTATCCCAACGAAAGTCATGATCATAGCTTAAGTTGTAAAATCTTTTCTTGAAGTACTCGAGAAAATCTTTCTGATTAGTTTCTAAGAGATAATTAATGTCTTGGTCTTTAAAACGCTTAACCAACAAACGCTGACCTTTCTGAGTACGGGCACTGAAATCCTCTAGTGAGAGTATCTTCACTTTTCCCAAGGCCTCCGCCACTTGAATGATAGGAGTCGTTGTTACCACCACCCCCACGTGAGAGTATATGGATTCTTCCTGCGCCTCTATAAGGGAACAGGACCAACAGTCCAAGGGCTGAAGGAGCACGTCTCCAACCTTGAGCTCAAAGGCAAAAAGAGCAGTGGGTAATAGAAAAATAGAAAGCAGTGTGTGTCTCATGAAATGCCAACTTTTAAGGTCAACATCTTAACTTTCGAAAGAGGCTTTCGCCTATCCCCAATTTAGCTGCTAAACCATTGAATACACATTAAAACGGTGGGTTCCTATGTTACTATTTCTGGATCCGGAAAACTCTTCGCCCTAGGGGGGAAAATCACCTTGAGGTTATAATGATTTAAATAGTTTGAACTCGAGGACCCCATGACTAAATTTTTCAAGGCCATCTCTTTCCTTCTTTGTGTAGAGCTTATCCTAGGTCCAGTGAGTCCAAGTTTTAATTTTTTGATTAACGAAGCTAAAGCGACATCTTGTCCCACTGGCCTTCAATTCGATAGCGTTTTAAACCGCTGTCTCACAAGCGAACAAACAGCTAAAGTCATGAACGTCACCAGACAGTGTGGAAACAATGTTCAATGTTATCGACAAAACGCCATAGACGAGCTTCAAAAAGCTGAAAGAGAAGGTAAAGTGCCTAAGAGGGTTGAGACCAACCAAATGATGAGCACCGTGGGAAATGTGGTTGCTATCGCTGGGCCACTGGCCATACTTATCTCAGGAACATCGAAAGCTAAAAGCATGTGTTCTTCTGTTTCCTTTTATGCCATGGTGGCAGGCTCTCTTGCCTTCATTGTTGGAGACAACCTAGCTAACATGCAGCACGCTGATCGATTAAAAAAACTTAAAGAAAAATGGGGACAAATTGTTAACCCAGAACAAGCAAAAGGGGACGTCGATAAAGAAAAAGAATTAAGTCAAAATGCCCAGAGCCAAGCTTTTGGTCTCTTGGCCGAAGCAGAAGATTCACTTGCCAAAGCTGCAGGTATGAAGAAAACCTTCTACATGGTTGCTGGTATTGCTTACGGTGTGTCTGCCATTGCTGCTGGATTAGAAATTGCAAGTCCAAAAGCTATCTGTAAATCTACGGACGCAAAAGCTGATGGTGGAGGTTCAGAAGGAACTCCAGCTCAAGCTCCAGCTGCAACTCCAGAGACAGTTCCAAATGCAGAACCAGCTGCAACTCCAGCTGCAACAGATGTTAAAAGTGCCAGTTTTTTTGATAAAACTAGGGGGTTTGATAATTTGAAAATCACACCATTTGATCCATATTGGAAATCAGTTGGTGCGATAGAAAGAAAGACAAATCCCAGTGGTCTTTTCAATTATGTAGTGTCCTCAAAACCGCAACAGTTTTTGAATCATCAATTTTATTACAATATGAAACAATCCCAGGATTTGGTATCTTA
>JBEIFX010000048.1:0-12500 GCA_040382195.1 Halobacteriovoraceae bacterium
TTCTTGCGCGCTGGCAATCCTAGATTGAATTGAGGTCTCATCCGACATGCAACCTTTTCCTTGTTTGAAAGCTAATGCTATTCATAGCATTATTCATTATCATACAGGTGTATCTGTTCTCGTCACAAGGCAGGCAAAAAATGATGGGTTATGCTAATTCAAGAGTTTATATCGTTAGCGGAAGGAGAACGCCATTTGGTAAATTCGGAGGCATGTTGGGTGGGGTCTCACCAGTCGATTTAGCAATGGTGGCCAGTAAGGCTTTGATGGAAGAATCTGTCCCGGACATCAACTCTATTGATCAAGTACTTTTCGCAAATGTTATTCCAAGTACACCAGACACTCTCTATGCCGGCCGTCACCTTGGGCTAAGATTGGGTCTACCCATAGAAACTCCGGGAATCGTTCTTAATCGCCTTTGTGGATCTGGAATCCAAGCATTGATAGATGGTGCGCGACTTATAAGATGTGGAGAGGCGCAAGTGCTCCTTATTGCAGGAGCTGAAAATTTAACAATGGCGCCTCATTTAACTTATGGGGCAAGATTTGGAACCAAATATGGCCCGTTGAAGTCTCAAGATCTTCTGTTGGATACTCTTTATGATAAATTCGTCCAACTACCCATGGGAATCACTGCTGAAAATCTCGCCGATGATTTCCGCATCTCAAAAGAGGACTCAGATAAATTCTCGTACGAATCTCATCGCAGGGCTAATGAAGCCTACCAATTAGGCCTAATCCAGCCTGAACTAGCGAAAGTCAAATTAACAGATAAAAATTTTTGCGAGAAGGACGAGCACTTAAGAGAAGAAGTTTCTTTCTCGGATATGCAGAAGCTTAAACCAACTTTTAAAAAAGAAGGTACCGTAACGGCGGGATCTGCATCAGGGATAGTAGATGGAGCTTGCGCTATGATCATTGCTTCTGAAGAATACATCATAAAATATAAACTACAGCCATTGGCGGAAATTATTGATGGTGAGGTCGTGGGTGTTGATCCATCCAAGATGGGCATAGGGCCAGTACCTGCTATAAACAACCTTTTAAAACGCCAAGGTCTTTCAGTAAAAGAGATTGACCTTATTGAAATTAACGAAGCTTTTGCTCCCCAGGTAATAGCCTGTCAAAAATCCCTAGGTATTGAAGAAAAAAAGCTAAATATTTGGGGAGGAGCGATTGCCTTGGGACACCCGCTGGGGGCGACAGGACTTAAGATAACTTTGACTTTGGCGCGTCAGTTAAAGCACTATGACAAGACTTGGGGTATATCCTCAGCTTGTATAGGGGGCGGTCAAGGTATTGCTCTGCTAATTAAAAAAGTATGATATTTGTAAAATCTGATTTTGAAGAATTTAAAAATTGGCTAGATTTAGACATTAATTCCATCGCTTGGGAAGGGCGTTATGCGGATTCATTTCGTAATTTTTGGGATTCTTTTTTTAGGAATCAAATAGAGCCGATTGAACTTGCTGAGCGTTTTGAATTTGCTAAGAAAATCGCAAAGTCTGGACCTCTCATTTCTTGGTTAAACTGGTTATTTGAAAAGTTTGTTGCGTTTACATTCATCACTAAAGATAAGTCTGTCCGAGAGTTATCCTTCATGTTTGATCTACCCGAAAAATACATTTCCACTATTTTAAGAGATCATTTGATAAAGGTCTACCCATCTTATGAAGATTTGATAAATGAAAACTTTCAAATTAGTAATGTTAGTTCAAAGAATCTTTTTTTTCGATTCGAAGACTTAGTTGTAATTCTAGGTTCTAGTGCAAAGTACAAGGGAACATTTGAGGATGATATTCTTGCCAACATGGAAGTCACGCTCTATCCAGATTGGCCAAATCTTGTAAAAGAGCTTCGCAAAGACATCCTGGCGATAAAAATTGACTTCGAAAATATGAAAAAAAAGATTTCCTTTAGAAAACAATTAAGATTTTTTCAAGAAGTAATAGTCCTTCTCATGATTCTTAGTTTTATTGTCTTTGTTTTGAAAAATACCAACAGGTGGTACGAAGACTATCTAATAAATAAGATAACACTGTTTGAGCCCAACTTTTTTTGGCTCGATAAAAGTCTCTCTTATCAAGAGCAAGACCTCTTGGCCAAGCAGCGAATCGATCTTTCAAATAAAGAATTAGAGGAGCTTGAGAGGCTGGAGGCCCAGACTGTGTTTGACGATGCAAAAATTGATTCGAGGTACGATCCAGAGTCTGATGTCGTTGTGATTGACTCTGTGAAAGATGTTCCTAAGACCTTTGTGGATGTAGAAATAGAACAGTCGGAATATGAAGAAAATAAAAAAGGCGGTTATCGAGATACAAACAGTTCCTCGAACAAGAAAGCCTATCGAATTTTAATGGCTTCTGTTGAGCCATTGAGTGTCCGGGACAACATACTATCCCTGATGAAAAAGTATGGAATTTCCCAAGTAGACAATGTTAAGCCCGGAACTCAAATTCCCGGGGGGCTATATTTCAATCTTCATGTCCCTTCCAAAAATCTCAAGGAATTCATGTCAAAGGTTTCTCTATCCAGTGAAGCCACGATCTTTGAAAGTCGATCTCAAGGAGGAGATTCTATTGGAAAAAATAAAGTTTTTATATGGATTAAGTCTATCTAATTTACTTTCCTAGGAAGGTATCGATAAATTCATCGCCTGCAAATTCTTCGTTCCCAACCCGGTTATTGCTTCCATCATCAGTTGATTTAAGATTACTGAACAAGCCTGAATCAATCTGGGCAGCCTTTAGATCACTTTCCTCTTTTTTCCATGCATTTACGTTTCTCCCAGCACTGGATTTATCTTCCTTTCTGGTTAACTCAAGATGGGAAGTTATGATGTTATTAAAAAGAACCAACTGGGCAAGTCTTGCTCTTTCCTCCTGAGTCTTAACGACGTTGGACTTAATTTTGTTTAGTTCCATTTGCTTTGGATCCTTCGACTCCGATTCTTGTCGGTGACCAAGGCGTCTATTAATTTCCTCGAGGGTCGCTTTTTTCTTAGCTTCAAATTCAAGACCTATGGCTTCGACGAGCTGATTGGAGTCCATCGTATCTGTTTTTTTCGCTAGCTCAAAAAAACCATTTTCGTTGAGGTATTCTTCAAGTTTTACTTTATCATTTTCACTTTTGAGTTGCCTAATGCGCTCCATTTCCACTTCACGCTTAAAAGTCATCTCTGTTTCCACTTTACTCTTCATTTTTGAAAGATCTTCTTCTGGTGAATAAAAGTTCTCACACTCCGGGAGCTCTGGTTTTTCTTTACAATTATCGATCCTTTTCTGTGCGAGAACATCCTTACCTTTACCTCCCTCCAAAACGTCTAGAGAAGTAAAGTTTGTTAGGCTATCAAGAGTCTCATTGTTATCTTTTCCTGGAGTGAAAATCTTTGCCTGTTCACCCTGCAGAAGGCCTTTGAGATAAGATGGATCAACGGCCATTTCATTGAATTGTTTTTCAATTTCTCGTGCGTCGACGATGGCTTTTTTTATTTCTTGCAGACGACTTCTGGCAAGACAAGCAGCTGAACCAGAGGTCGGAACATTCGTAGCATCTCCAGCATGACTAACCGCCTTAGAGGTTTCGATTTTTTTCCTAAACCCATTGCAAAGTGGGGTTATATATTTCCCGCAAATCAAAAAGAAATCTTTTAGCTTGTCTGTCTTTAAACCCTTCCCACTTCCGATGTTGATGCTTTTAAAGATATCCTGGTAAATTTGATCTTTGTCCTGCGGGTTTGAAAATGAACCGAAATCATCCGGAGAACCAGTATCGGTGACTTTTGCTGCTTCGACATCACGAGCAGGATCAAGACTCATATTTTCAAAGTCACTCCAGTATTCGCCAAAGCTTTTTCCTTTAACATCTTGATCAGGAATTCGAAAATTCTCAAAACAAAAGCGAGAAATCTCAAAAAGTGCATTCTTGCTCAGTTGAGTTTTGTAGAGTGAAATAAAGATACTTTGGTCAATGTGTTTTTTATTTTTAAATTTTAGGCTTTCGATAAACGCCTTCTTATTTGCTTCCTCGAGATCTACTCCCGTCATAGACTTGTACATTTTATTGTTCAGGTATATTTGAATTTCTTTAAGATCTTTACTTTTAACTAGACCGTACTGTTGAAGACCGAGGATGTCTGATAGCTCTTTAAGTTTTTTTGAATCTTTTCCCGCAAGCTTGTCGCGAAAGCAACTTTGGGCCTTTTCAATCTTCATGTTCCGTTGGTTTTCATCATCAGATGCTTCAAATTTATTCATTTTGCGGCATTCATCAAATTCTCGTGTTTTTTGGAGAAGCTCCTGAATTTCAATGTCTTTAATATTAGAGGCAATTTGTTTTCCGTCGTCGGCATTGAAGATTTCCGGTTCCGAGGCATGGAGTCCTTGGTGAAAAAAATAGAACATCAAAAAAAGTATTTTCATATCCTCATCTTATCGGAAGATCGAAAGGGAAGGATGATGGTGCTGATGGTTTACCGTAATTCCAGCTACATAGCGTCTCTGGAGATGCCAAACAAAGCCTTGATTTCCCCCAATAATTGGTGGCTTTTTCCCAGATAAAACCACTGTCTGACAAATCCAATAACCATAGCGGCCAGAAATCCATAGGCTACACCAGAGTGAACGACTTTATGAACCAGACCGGTGTCGTGGGCGCCCCCTAATAAAAAAGCCATCGTCCCTAGTAGCAGCATCAGTATTGTCCAAGGGATCGTTTGCCTTTTAGAAAGTTGAGTTTCGTGAACGTAGCGAGCGACCTTTTTTTTATAAGGATCAAGTTCTGGAGGCACGTCTTCAAAAAGTTCACCGAGATTTTCCTGGTTATTTAGAGCAGTCCAGACGTTTTCAACCAAACGAGCTACACCGATAAAATAGAACATAACGAAGGCTTGAATGAAAATAACATACAAAAATGTTGGTATGGCGAGTTGAATGTGGCCCAGACGTATATCTAACCATCCGACAGCCACGCTCATCGTGGTTAGGACGGCAACAATCATGAGGACTAATAAAAATCTTAGAAGGTAGGCCATTGGACTTCCATTTTGAGCGTCAATTTGTTAATTTGCCCCGTACATTTACCTCATTTTTTTATCTAAGGAAATCAAATGTCCGAACAAAAAGGACCTTCGAAAAAAATAATCGAAAATTCAACTTTATCGGGTGTCTCTGTGCCAATCGCCATAGTCCTAATTGGGGGGCTCATCATCTTTGGAGTAACCAAAATGCTCTCTAGCGGCAAGAACCATCGTGACCTTATTCAAGAAATGAATTCTAAAACTTTTGGCAATCGATGGGTTGCAGCTTATGAACTATCAAAGTTTTTAGCGGCGCAGAAAATCCCCAAGGAAGATATGCCCTGGGTCATTGAAAATCTTGCCGGGGTCTATGATGATTCCGTAGATTCTCGCACAAGAAATTTTGTTGTCCTGGCTTTGGGCAGTTTGAATAATTCCTTATCTCTTCCGACTCTTAACAAGGCACTCCAAGATCAAGATCCACAAGTAAAATTCAATGCCGTTGTATCGCTTGGCAATATGAGTAAGGGATTGGATATTGATTGGAGCTCTATCGACTCAATAGTTCTTCAGGATCAAGATCCTGGGTTGCAACAAGTTGCTTTATTGACTTTGGCTTCACATCAACGGCCAAATACTGAAGAAAAGGCACTTACTCTTTTAAATTCAGCTCAAAAAACTCTTCGATATTCTTCTGCTATTGTTTTGACGCAGCTCTCCAACCCCCAGGCAATTCCCGTCCTGGAGGAGCTTTTCGCGCTTCGTTATGACATGGTTTCACCTGGCGAGCTTAATGGTGCTCAGGTCGAGGCTTTAAAGATGAATGCATTAGAAAATATAGAAAAGTCCCAAGGTGGTGCTTTATTGAATCTTGTCCAAGAAGTAGAAAAAAATGACTCAAACATTCGAGTCAGGACAAAAGCAAAACAGGTGCTAAAAATATTGAAAAATTAGAAGTTTACGCCCATAATGTGGTGACAAACAAAAGCCCCCCTCTCTAGTACCATTTCAATGATCTAGAGTTTTATTTTCGGAGAAACTCTTATGAGTGATGAGGCAAAGACCAGTCTAAACCGTCGTGAGTTTTTTAGTTTTCTCGCTGTCGGTTGGATTACGTTTGGTGCAGCTACTGCTGGTTTTGCCAGCCTAATTTTTAGATTTCTTTATCCCAACGTTGTTTTCGAACCTGCAATGGATTTTGTGGCAGGTTTTCCTGACGAATACCCGGAGGGTGTTGATGAGAGATGGAAAAATGGCTTCGGGGTTTGGATTTATAAAAAAGACGGTCGTCTCGTAGCCATGTCAAACATCTGCACCCACCTGGGATGCATTCCTACATGGCTGCCTGCTGAATCCAAATTTAAGTGCCCATGTCATGGTTCTGGGTACTACCCAAATGGCATCAATTTCGAAGGTCCTGCACCTCGCCCTCTCGAGCGATATAAAATTTCACTTAATCCTGAAGGTAAGATCATCGTTGATAAGACCAAGGTGTTTCGATACGAAAAGGGTGAGTGGAGTAGTGATGGTGCTTTCATAGAGGTTTAAATTTAGAGGATATATATGTCTGAAGGTTTTGCTAAAAAAGTTGCTAATACTCAGGTTTGGAAAGCTATTTTTCGCCACGGACCACCGAACAATGCCCGAAATAGGGCAGCTGTTATTGCTGGAAACGTTTTTCTGCACCTGCACCCAATCAAGCTCAAGAAGTCCGGTGTTCAGCTTGGTTATACTTGGTGTATGGGAGGGCTTACATTTTTTGTTTTCCTTGCCCTGACCGTCACTGGCGTTCTTCTTATGTTTTACTACCGTCCGACAGCTGAATATGCCTTTACCGATATCATCGGTCTTCGTGAGCATGTCCCTCTGGGTATTATGAGAGAACTTCACCGTTGGGGTGCCCACTTGATGGTCATTACGGTTTGGATTCATATGTTCCGAGTATTTATGACTGGATCTTATAAGCCGCCTCGCGAATTCAATTGGGGTGTTGGCGTTATTCTCCTTATTCTTACGATGCTACTCTCATTTACTGGTTACCTCCTCCCTTGGGATCAGCTAGCTATTTGGGCCATTACCGTGGGGTCAAACATGGCCAAAGCAACTCCATTTGCTGGTCACGGCGGCCCTGGCGCTGCCCTTGCCAAAATTGGTGACTTTGTCATGGTCTCAGACAAAAATGATGTTCGTTTTCAACTTCTAGGTGGTCGTTTCGTCGGTGAAGCAGCCCTTTTGCGATTCTATATTCTCCACTGCGTATTCATTCCATTGGTGGTTGCGGTGCTTATCGCTGTTCACTTCTGGCGTGTACGTAAAGATGGTGGAATTTCAGCACCACTATAAAGGAATTGGAATATATGATTAAGGAAGCGATAAATTATCTATCCTCTCCACTCTATTCGTTCTCAGCGTTTATTTTTCTTTTCTGGCTTATCTTGAAAAGAATCGACATCGTTGGAACTAAAAAGTTTGGATTTGGAATGTTGATCGTCATACTTGTTATCTTCGGTTGGATGGTGAGCGATCCGGTTTTCTTTTCCATTATCTCCCTTCCAGACAATATACCGATTATTATTCTGAACGCTCTCGTCTTCTGGTCTACCTGGTTCGCACTTTATAAAGGTCATCAGAATGATCTCCGGATTGAAAAGGGTGAGCAGCCTATTGAGGGAACTTCTGAAAATAGAGAGAAAGTATGGGCCTGGCCAAATCTTGTCTACACTGAACTCTTTTGTGGAATTCTATGTACTGTTTTTTTGATTGTTTGGGCGATATTTTTTAAAGCTCCCCTGGAAGAACCGGCTAATCCGACATGGGCACCCAACCCAGCTAAAGCACCTTGGTACTTCTTGGGGCTTCAGGAAATGCTGGTTTATTTTGATCCTTGGATGGCAGGGGTTGTTCTTCCGGGTCTCATCATTGTTGGCCTTATTGCCATTCCTTTTTTAGATATCAATCCCAAAGGTAATGGTTATTATACTTTTAAGGAAAGAAAATTTGCTATCGCCGGTTTTTTATTCGGCTGGTTAGTTCTTTGGGTCTTTCTTATCCAGGTTGGAACTTTCCTTCGAGGTCCCAACTGGACATTCTATGGTCCCTTTGAATACTGGGATGCCCACAAAGTTGTAGCTGAAAATAACATCAATTTATCGGAAATTTTTTGGATTAAGCTTTTTAATACCTCTCTTCCAAAGAATATATTTGTGCGTGAAATTTTTGGGATTATCGCGATTTTTGGTTATCTCTTCGGTTTCCTGCCAATCATCATGAAAAAGTGGGGGAAAAATTACATCGATCGCATGGGTTCGATTCGCTATTACCTGATGGTCTTTTTGCTCCTGGGAATGATGAGCCTACCGATCAAGATGTATCTACGCTGGTTCATTAACTTAAAGTACATCCTGGCCATGCCAGAGTTTGAATTAAACCTTTAATCGATTTTATATAAGGCAGTTGTAAATGAAACGTGAACCTGGAATGGCCTATGACACCAAAGTTCTTAATAAGATCTTTGCTGTCGTTTCCGTAGTCTTTCTACTTGTTGTAATTTGGATGGTCTTAGATGACTACATCCGTCCTTGGAAAGCAGTACAGGTAAAGGCTCTGGATATCGAGAAGCAAAAGATTCAAGAAAAGATTAAAGAAATTGATGGTTCAATCGATGGTAATAAAATTAAGGAAATCAAAAACAAGATTGCTGCCGCTGAAAAAGCTCTGGATTTGAACAAGAATAAGATCAACGAGGTTAATGATAAGATCTCCGAGATTCAACGCAAGATCTATGTTCAAAACATGATCAATGGAGTGAATGGTTCTCAAGCTGCGGAGTACCAATTTAAGTATGAGCATGCTCTCATGGAAAATCATCCTGAGCAGGCTAAAAATCTAAAAGTTAAATTCGACGATTCTAAGAAAAAAGAAATGGAAGGTAAGGACAACCTGAAGGGTTTAAATGCTGAAGAGGCAAATGCTCAAGAAGAGCTTAAGTCTCTTCTTGCTGTTAAGACCGATGCTGAGAAGGAATTAAAAGCACTCCTTGGAGATAAGGAGAGAATGCTTCAGGCGATGACTGCCACTGAGAAAAATCCCATCTGGGCTCTTCGGAATTCGCCATTTATCGATTTCCTGGATCCAACAATTAAGATCCGCCAATACGTCATTAAGAACGTTAAAAATGACATGTATTTTCAAGAAGTCCCCAAAATCGATCGATGCACAACCTGTCACGTTTTCATCGATAGACCTGGATATGAGGATCAGGCCAATCCATACAAAACTCATCCTAAAGTTAATTCACTTGCTGTTGGTGTTAATTCAGCTCACCCTGCAAAAGATTTCGGTTGCACCTCTTGTCATGGTGGTGTTGGTGACCGTGTAAACGACTTCAATTCTCCGGCACACATTCCTCAAAATGCTGAGCAAGAGAAGGAGTGGAAGCAAAAGTATCATTGGCATGAGCCCCATAAGGTTCCACAACCGATGATCCCTCTTCAACATACCGAAGGTATGTGTATGAAGTGTCACAAGGATCAGGAAAGACTCCCTATGGCGGAAAAGCTTAACCACGGGCGAGAAGTGATTGAGAATTACGGTTGTTACGCTTGTCACAAGATAGAGGGTTGGCAGCATTTGAATGAGAATAAGCCTGGACCAAATCTGTATAAGCTGACTTCAAAAGTTAAGTCCAAAGAATGGATTAGAAATTGGATATGGAATCCATTTGCTTTTAACCCAAAATCAAGAATGCCTCACTACTTTGAGCAGGCCAACAACTCTAAACCAGAGTTTAAGAAAAAGAACCAAGCTGAAGTTTCAGCAATGGCGGAATACATCATTAAAACCTCAAAAGAGTACAAGTCCTTTGCTAAGTACACCGGTGGCAATGCCGAAAATGGAAAAGCGTTGATGGAAACTATTGGCTGTGTGGGCTGTCATCAAATTGAAGGAATTGATGAAAAATGGAACGCTGTAGGACAACGAAAAGGACCATATCTCGTCAACCTCGGCTCAAAAGTTGATCCAGATTGGCTCGTCTCCTGGCTAAAGCAACCGAATCATTACGATCCCACGACTATCATGCCTTCGTTTCGGCTTTCTGATAAAGAGGCGAATGATATGGCGGCATACCTCCTTGCCTCTAAAAATGAACAATTCGAATCGCTCGTTTTCCCCGAGCTCGATAAAAAAATTCGGGATGAAATCCTTGTCCAGGATTATCTTTCTGCCTTCGAAACAGTGAAAGCTGCAGAAGCTAAGTTAGAGAAAATGACTGATGAGGAAAGGACGATGGAGCTGGCCAAGAGATCAATCAATAAATATGGTTGTTACTCTTGCCATGAAATACATGGATTTGAAGGTGATCTTCCCCAAATCGGTCCAGAACTCACTAAAGAAGGATCAAAACCAGTTGAACAATTTGGTTTTGGACAGCAAAAACAAGTTCCACATACTCGGCAAGGCTGGCTGACTCAGCACATCAAGTTGCCAAGTATTTGGGATGTAGGAGTTCCAAAGCCATTTAAAGATCTGAATAAAATGCCAAATTTTTACCTCAAGGATCAAGAAGTTGACGCGATTGTTGGAGTGATCCTAGGTCTTGTTTCAGACAAGGTTCCTCTAGATGGACAAAAGCGACTGACCGCTGGAGAAAAACAGTATTACGAAGGGATGAAGGTTGCTAACAAGTACAACTGTTACGGGTGTCACGCCATCGATGGATTGGGTGGTGCCCTTTCTAAGGCATTTGAAGACCAGAACTACGGTCCTCCTTATCTTTCTAAGGAGGGGTGGAGAGTTCAGACAGACTGGTTATATGATTTTTTACAGAACGTTCACCCGATCAGAACTTATATTAACGTGAGAATGCCTTCGTTCCCTTTTAAACATGACGAGCTAAACAAACTGGTGAGCGGTTTCCAGGGGGGAAGCGATCAGCCGACCTTCGAAGCACCCGTTAAGGTGGAGTGGGAGCCCGGAGAAAGAGAGGCAGCTCAAAAAATTTGGAATGAATTGGCCTGTACTTCCTGTCATACCCTTGGTTTTACTAATGAAGCTGCTCAAGCGCCTAATCTTCACTATGCAAAAAAGCGCTTAAGAACTGATTGGATGGAGGCATGGCTTGCTAACCCACAATCATTTTTACCTTACACGAGCATGCCTGCTTTCTGGGATGACGGTAGTGGTAAGTTAATTCCGGCCGTTGAGGGTGTCCTGGATAACGATCCTAAAAAACAAATCCGTGCCATTCGAAAATGGGTCCAGGAATTTGGATACGACAAAAATCCAGTTCCATTTTCTAAAAACAACTGATGTTTTAAGTGCCGGGAGGGAGGTCATCCTTCTCGGCTTTCTATCCAAACCAACCTGAAAGCAGCTCTTTGATTTTTTAAAATTATTTTGTTTCCCCTCAAAATAAATCATAATTCTTCGTTGACAGGTTCAGCCCCGTTCATTTAAGTTACACACTCGCGTTTTATTATGTTGGGGGTGTAGCTCAGCTGGGAGAGCAGTAGCTTTGCAAGCTACGGGTCGCAGGTTCGATCCCTGTCATCTCCACCAACTTTTTCTTTAAAACTAAAGAAAATTGAAAAGATAGATCCTGAAAGATTTTGTAAAAAAGATCTAGACGAAGAAAAATCGAACTGATAAAACGCTAAGCTCTTTGACAACTAAATAACGATTAAAAGTTTTGATGCTTTCGAGCATCAAGATGAGATGAGAAAGGAACCCGTTCAATTGCCTAGTCTTCCGTAAGTTTTAGTACTTACGAGTACAGGAAGACGGCACATCTTTTGATGTTGTTTTAAAACAAATTTGAACAAATTCTGTAACAAGAATTAAATGTTTAGAGCTATTTCAAATAAACTTTAAGTTTTATTTTTAAATATATACTTGGAGAGTTTGATTGTGGCTCAGAACGAACGCTGGCGGCGTGCCTAATACATGCAAGTCGAACGTGAACAGGGGCAACCCTTAGTAAAGTGGCGCACGGGTGAGTAACACGTAGGTCATCTGCCTTTTAGTGGGGAATAACACAGCGAAAGTTGTGCTAATGCCGCATACGTAAGTAATTAGAAAGGGGGCGTCCGCAAGGAGCTCTCGCTGAAAGAAGAGCCTGCGGCCTATTAGCTAGTTGGTGGGGTAAAAGCCTACCAAGGCAACGATAGGTATCCGGTCTGAGAGGATGATCGGACACACTGGAACTGAGACACGGTCCAGACTCCTACGGGAGGCAGCAGTAGGGAATATTGCGCAATGGGGGAAACCCTGACGCAGCAACGCCGCGTGAGTGAGGAAGGTCTTCGGATTGTAAAACTCTTTTCTTAGGGAAAAATGATTATGGAGCTAATACCCCATGAAGTGATGGTACCTAAGGAATAAGCACCGGCTAACTTCGTGCCAGCAGCCGCGGTAATACGAAGGGTGCAAGCGTTGTTCGGAATCATTGGGCGTAAAGCGCGCGCAGGCGGATCAGCAAGTCAGA
>JBEIFX010000049.1:0-12743 GCA_040382195.1 Halobacteriovoraceae bacterium
ATTATCTTTTTGAATCAATTCCCTGCCAAAGCATACATCGTTGAAGTAAAGATTTTGGTATTCGGATAGCCAGATTTTGAAGGTTTTATCAGATGGGTTATTTATCCATTCTTCTTCACTGTTGTTAAGCTCTACACTTTGTTTACATGTATAAGAATCTCCCGCTGCGTTTAATGCTTCAGTTGTAAAAGGAGTTGCAAGACAAATAAGGCCATCGCAATTAGTCAGCAAAGAAACTTTTGAAGCGATGAAACCACCGAAAGAATGACCTAATATAAATTTTTTTCCATCTAATTTCTCCATATAGGACTTGATATGCAAGCAAATATCCTCAAAGTTACTTATCTGGAAAATAGTGTCGTTTGTGCCACATAAATCTAAATAATGTAATTGATAGGAAGAAGCCAGGTTGTCAAAAGCACGAATAGAATTAGAGCTTAGTCCCGGCCCTCCAGGGATAAGTAATATGTGCGTTCTACTATTTCCCAAAACGGTACTTTTTAACATAAAGATCCGATTCTTAACTCAAACTCTGCCCCTCCGAACTGGCTTGTTCGATATCCCAAGGAACCATTATGAGTTAATAAAATGTGATTAACAGAGCAAAGGCCTAGGGCTTGCCTATTACCTTTTTTGGAAATTCCATTTCCTTTTAAGATTTCTGCGAGTTTTGATTCTTCAAGTCCATCACCGTCATCAGAGATAAAGATAGAAGTCGTTGGCATTTTTTGGTCTATTTTAATTTCTATCTTCTCTCGACAAGATTCAAGTCCATTTTCAATGATGTTTATAAGAGCTCTTTTTATATTGAGAGGATCACAAGGGACAAAAATTGGGCTATCCGGAGAATGGAAAGTAATAAGCTTAGTAGTGCCTTCCCTCGCAGCTTTTATTTGCTGTATCGAAGTGTGGATCGTTGATCTTATATCGATTAATTGAAATTTCGAAATATCAAATTCGAAATTGTTTTTTGCTGCTATTATCTGATTAAGTATTTCTTCGGTTATTCCTGGTACAACTGAAATAGCCTCATCTCGGATATCTTTTGGTGTGCTGGGGTCAGCTACGAGATTAGTCATTGTTTTTAGAGCTGTAATAGGGTTTTGTAGATCATGTATGAGTCTTCGATAGATTTCAGAATTTATTTCTTTAGATTTTTGGTTAGCAATCCTTGTGTTTTTTTCATTCAGCTCCTTTTTGGTCTCCACAACTGATTGCCGGACTGTCTCTAGTTCTTTGAATTTGAGTTCTTTAGATGAGAAGTTGTCATTGTGAATGTTCTGAACTTCCTTCTCTAGTTCTTGCAATGGCCTAATTGTTTCTTTTAAGTAGAACTCAAGTTTGCGAGATGCAAAGTACAAAATGATGAAGCAAGACAAAAAGCTTATAGCTAGAATTAGAAATATTTTTTCTACAATTACAGTAGTTGAAATCTCTGAGAATATATATCCTCTGGATGAAGAACCGCTTATGGATTTTATTTCCTTTCTCAAGGTAATGCTTGAACTTTTTAGTAGAAGATTCTTGCCAATTTTGAAACCACTTCTTTCTACCGTTTTATTGTCAATTTTTGATATGTCATGAGTATTTGCATATTCAAGACCATCGATCTCAATGCTTATTTTTGTACCTCTGGCTCGAGAATGAGAGGATAGTATTCTGATGACTTCTGGCCTGTCTCCAGCCTCTATAAGATATGAGATGTATGGGGTAGTACTGTCCATAAAGTTGGACTCGTTCGCAATCTCCCTTTCGGTACTGATGATCCCTACAGTGATAGTAATTAATATCGACATGATGAAAGAAATTACCCATCTTAATCTCCACATTGAACGATCAATATATTCAAGAATTGAGATAGCTCTCATTAGTTGCATCTCTCAGCTTTCATAACTTTTGAATAGTCAATATAGACATCAGACAGAAGATTGGCATCCAATCCATTTATGCATTTAGAAATCCAATAATTTGCTTTAGGGTGGAACAAATTAATAGTTAAGGCTGCCTCTTCAATTTTAATTAAAGCTCTTTCAATAAGCTTCTTTCTGCTGATTTTATTGTTTTCACCACGAGATTTATGAAGGAGGCTATCTAGTTCATTGTTACTGTAGCCACTAAAGTTATCAGCATTGGTTGTCTCAAAGTTTCTTATTAAAAATTCTGTGTCTGGGAAATCCATATTCATTGATACAAGAAAGCTTTGAAGGCTCTTCTTATTGTATCCTTCCATGATTTCTTCCCATGACCTTGGTGCCACTTCAACATTCCATCCTTTTTGATTTAAGTCTTGTTCTATGAAATGCTTCATTTCCATGTTTCTGCTTAAGATATTAGGAATTACAATTGTTATTTTTTCTTTAGATCTTTTCGATTCAGTTTGGACTTTAGGTTCTCCTTTCGACTGATGGCCTGGTAGTCCTGGTGGAATGTAACCAAAAGATGGGTGAGCGTCCGGATAAAAAGTTTTTCTAAATTTATCTGTGTTGAAATCTTTTTTGAAAGTCTTTCTAATCTGTTCATTATCAAAGGGTATAATTCTGGAGTTTATTCCTATAATCCAAGTTGCTGAAACTGTTAAGCTAATCTTCTTACCTGTATTAAAAATTAAGTCATTCCCAGCTAGTGGCCAGTTTATAAGATCATCTATCTTTCCTTCCAGGGCCATCTTTATTGCTACTTGTTCATCTGTTTCAATTAACCAGAGCTCCGAAATGTTACTTTTGATGTTTCTAAATTTATTGGGTTTTAGAATGATTGTTTTATCTTTTTTATTAATAGTACTTATATAGAAGTTTCCAGACGTGGCAGAATGATCATTTGCAGAAGAGAGAACCTTGGCGGTTGCGCCAGCTAGTATGTTGATAAATGCGGGATAAGGATTTTTTAATTTTATTTTCAACTCATTATCACTGATCACTTCAATCTCTTGAATATGATCAAAGTATTTTTTTACGATACTTTCCTCTGAGTTTAGTCTTTCAAATGAGTACTTGAAGTCATTGGCCGTTATTGGCTTGCCGTCACTAAACTTAATATTTTTTAGCAAGATGAAAGTAAGAGTCTTGCCGTCTATTGAAGAGTGCCAGCTTTCTGCTAAGTCACTTTCAATTGTCATGTCAGGTGCGAATTTAACTAATCCACTATAAATGAGATTGCTCACAAGCAATGACGAAGTGTCATTCATTTTGATTGGATCTAGGGATAATGGAAGTGAATAGATACTTTTCCGATAAATAACTGTTTTGGCGTTCGCTTCTGGAATCCATGAGGAAAAATACAGAAGCACACTCACTATAAAATTTAACAGGGTGAAAGAAAATCTCATTTAGTGAATATAAATGATTTCAACCAGGTGTTGGGTTAGTGAGGTAAAGATTATAGATTATCTGTTTCGAGGGCCTTACGAGGTTTCCCTTCACCCAACCTTAAGAACCCTTTCCAAAATCCCCAAATTCTTCTCGCTATCAAACTTTTCCGCAACGAACTCTCTCCCTCGGGTCTTGATCTTATCAAGGTCCGAGGATTGCATTTCATTCAAAGCCTGAAGCAGAGAATCGACTTCGAAAGGCTTCGCTAAAAAGCCAGTCTCTCCATCCAGGATGATTTCTGGATTTGAGCTTACATCCCAAGCAAGAGTGGGAACACCAAAGTGCAACGTTTCGATGAGTGTGTTGGCCGATCCTTCATAAAGGCTCGTAAAGACAAAAATATCAATCGAATTGAAGAAAGCCGCCATGTCTGTCACATGGCCCAGAAGTTTCACCTCTTGAGAAAGACCACTTTCAGTGATCATCTTCGTGAGCTCCCCCTTGAGCTCTCCTTCGCCAGCAATAAGAATTTTAAATTTCTTTCCCTGATTTTTAAGCCTCTTCGCGAGCTCGATAAGGTACTTTTGTCCCTTCTGCTCCGTTAGGCGTCCGGCATTTCCAAGGACGAGTTCACCAGCTTGTTTCTCATAAAGTACCTTAGAGCGGTCTGGAGTTACCTTCGAATCAACTCCGTTATAGATAAGAACTAATTTTTTCTGTGGGAACCAGGACTCGTTTCCTTTCTCTAAACTTCTTCCGATCTCTTCTGAATTCACCACCACATGGGTAAGAACTTTTGTGAAAAGGAATCTGTTTAAAAAAGTATGGCGAAGGGGATGAGGCATTCCGCGACGGTAGATAATTTTCCTTACGCCGGCGAGTTTCGCAGCGATACCCGCGACTTTCAAATCTGCTGGAAGATTCATGATGACAGCATCAACGCCCTTCATCTTGAAGAAGAGAAAGAAAACAAAAATCTTTATCGGATTCAGGAAGCTTAAGTTTCCAATTCTAAATCGGTAAACGTCTTCGCCTTCTTTGATGCCTCTCTTGGCGATTTCTGATGCTTCATTCGTCACAAGAATGGTCTTGAAGCCGCGCCGTCTGAACTCTCGGCATGTCGAGAAATGCCATTTTTCGCCCCCGCCCCAGGCCATATTGGAGTTAAAAAAGGCAATCGTTTTGGTCGGGTAATGTTGCATTTTTATTTTAGGCTCTTCAGTTCGCGCTTTAAAATTGGTAGCGTTTACCAATGAAAAATCTTTTCTTCGTTCTTTTTCTAACTCTACCAACTTTTGCTCAGGATGTCCGCCTAGATCGACATCATGAGGCCGTAGAGACTTTCCGTAACCTAAATTTCTTCTATAAGGGCAGAGGCATGATGGTCTCCCCTGAGATCATCAGTCTCTACGAATGGGCGGGTGATCGTCGCATCTTCACCAATGATCTTGGTCCTCTCTATCAACGCTGGGGTCTCATTGTTGAGAACCAAAAAGTTAAGGGTCTCTTCAATGAACCTTACGAGGGGATGAACATCGGAGTTTTGGGATGTGTGGCCTGTCATGGAGGAAAAGCTGCTGGTGAATATATCGTAGGACTCGGAAACAAAAACATCGACACTTATCAAATCGGAAAAGACGCTGCCAAAGGCCTCAAGATATGGGGAGCATTCCCAAGGCGAAATCCCAAGTTCAAAGAAATGCATAATCGCTCTTTGGAGTTCACGAATGCTCTGGCCGGAAGCAAGGTCGGCAACATGACTCAAGGTCTTGTCTCTACGGCGATTATCCGTTCGTGGTTTTATAAAATTCAAAATATCCCTTTCCCTGATAATTTTCCTCCAGGTCAGGTGAAAGTTCCCCACCTCTGGGGTTACGGTGAAAAACGAAAATCAGGTTCCTTCTGGGACGGAGAAGGAAATGGGGAGCTCGGTGGTTGGGCGATCGCTGTTGAACTTTATGCAGGTCAAACCCCTGAAAACGTCCGTGAGTACTGGCCCAAGGTCCACAAAGCTGAGGATGTTTTAGGCGAGCTCTTGCCTCCAAAGTACCCGTTCAAAGTCGATGAATCCAAGGTCCTTGCAGGAAAAGCGGTTTATGAGAATACATGCTTAAAATGTCACGGGGATCATAACCGAGACCTTCAAGGTTACCCTATTTACGAATCACCGAAGCACATTCCTATCAGAGTAGTTAGAACAGATCCAGATCGCTTGAAGGCCCTGACGGAAGAGCTCTATGACCTCATTGAAAAAAATCCACTGAACGATGTGATGCGAGCGACTCGGAAGCCTGAGCACGGTTATGTGGCCCCAAAACTCTGGGGAATCTGGTCTCGCTTCCCTTATCTTCACAACGCCTCAGTTCCTACTTTATATGATGTCTTAAGTCCCCCAGAATCACGACCAAAAGTCTTCTCCTTGAGAAACGCTGGTGAGCGGGAGCGCTTTGATGAAGTAAAAATGGGACTTACTGAGGGAAATCTGAAAAAAGCTTCAGTGAGACAAACTTATGACACGAAGAGAGTGGGGCACTCCAACGAAGGTCACTACTTCGAGTCGTTTAAAAATCTCACGCACGAAAAGAAGCTTCAGCTTATTGAATACCTCAAGACTCTTTAATCTAAAAGGTATGTGGCACCTTTTTACCTTAGATCACCCTAGTTTTCAAAGGGAGTGATCTTCGGCTCTCCACCACATCCGCCTCTCATCATGCCGGGAGTAAAAATGAGAGTCATTTTATAGGTCGTCATTTTCTCCCCTAAAATAACTTCATATTCGAGTAAACTTTCTCCTACTTTTTCAGGGCGAAGCTCGATGACTTTAGGGACATTAATATCTCTGAATTCTGGTGCTACACCAAGCATGCGCTTGTAAACTGGTTGCACATCTTTGACCTCTGTGACTTTTGAAATCACATTGAGCTTGATGTCTTCTCCCATAGAGATTTTTTTGATCGATTTTACTTCAGGTGTCTCCTGAAGTCCCTCGATCCTGACACCAGTTTGCGCCCTTGACTCCACTTTTACATGATGTTGAATCTTAATTACGGGAGCTGTCCCGATGCAGGCCCATGTGGAAGAAATCGATAAACATAACAAAAGAAAGATTAAGCTTTTCATATTTTTCTCCAAAAGGCATGTAGCATTCATGGATTCAGTCCGAAAAGTCGGAATGTATTTTCATCCAAGATTATTAAAACTATATCGGTCTCGAGTTGAATATGGAAAATCTCCTGAGTTGTGCTTTTTCACAGCATATCCAGGATAGCGTCCCTCTTTTATAGATTCGACAAATTGCTCTTTGGTCATCATTCGTTTGTTACGTACATCAAAGAACTCTATGTTGGCCCCGGTTTTGTTCTCTTTAACTTTGATGACGAATGATTTAGGTAAGCGATTAATGCTTTTAGGTCCTTTGTATTTCCTTGGATCACTCGGTATAATAATCAGCTCGCCTTCCTTAAGAGCTTTTAAAAGAGGAAAAAATAATACTTCTCCTCTTTTAAACTTTTTGCCGTAACTTCGACCAATTGAATTGTTCCATAAATCCATATTACGGGATTTGATCTCAGCATCAGTTGAATGAAAATATTCTCTAAGCCGTCCTAAAATATCTGCTGTGCCAGAACCATACTCAATGACATAGACCGCACTTGCATAGGAATGCCTTAAAGCATCTATGTCATTATCTAAAAGTCCATGTGCCCATAGATTGATATTTCCTTGAGCGTCTTTCGGCATAGGTCTGTAGTGTTTGTCGATCATCAAATAAAGCTCATCTCTCGCATCAAATTGAAGATCCCAAATTTTCAAACCTATCCTTTCAATTCTCACGACGATATCCACCAACGAAAAGACACAGCAAGGCTCCTAAAACAAGAAAAGCATAAAAGAATGAATACCTAACAGTATTCCAATATTCATTAGCTATATGTCGGAATGGATTCCCATTAGTAATCAGTAACAAAAACGAGTTCATTAAAGTTGCAAATATTAAAGAGGCACAGGTAGTTTTTTTATGCTCAAGGCCCCATTCAGAGAGGGCAAGGGCAATCCCTGTATTACAAATGACAGCCACTAATACCATAAAAAAAGCAAATTCAAATTTAATAGGAACAGTTGCGTACTCATTGGCATACATTCGAGATACTGGGTATAGAACAAGCATAAGTGCGAAATAAGTGAGGAGAAAAATTCTTAAGAAATTACTCTTAATTATATTATTAGTCATTTCGACCTCGAAAATATTAGACAAGATGGTAGTTATATTCAAATAGCACAAAAACTAGACTGGGTACAACCAATACGAGGTAACTGGCACCATTCTAACGAATGAACCAAGAAACCCAAGCCTAGATTATTCATTGTTGGCAAAACTTGGAACGTTTCTAACTGACCCACTTAAATGGTGTTGGACTTGAAAATTCACCAGAAATGTCCGAGATTTAAGGCCCATGAGAAAGGCTTCCCTATACGAGGACGAAAAAAACCTTTCTAAGAAACTTCTCCTGCGTCATTCTGGCACTCGCTCACAAGTATTTACTAAATCTTGCGCCAGAATGAGACTGGTGAATTTTCAAGTTCTAAAATGGAAAGTAGATCTAATACCACTCAAGTCGGTCAGTTAGCGAACGTTTTGGTATATCGAGGGATTTAGAAAATATATGTCTGTCGATGTGAAGTCCTGAGTTCGCCGATATTCGTATAAATTACAAAAAAACCAGAGATTTATGCGGCAGAATCATCATCTAAGCTCTCACGTAAGAGAATCTTTATCAGCGACTGATAAGGAACGTCTCGCTTATTTGCTAGAACCTTGATTTCCTCCAAAAGATCTTCTGGTAAACGAATCGAAATAGTCTGAGTCGAAGGCTTTAGATTAGGAAAATTCATTTTATTTCCATTTTTTAGATTAAAGTAGTCAGTCACATCATTCTTTTCCCAAAAAAATCTTTCTTGCTGCTCATTCTTAAACTTTGGTACTTTCTTACTTTTCTTCATATGCCCTCTTTTCTTTTCGGCCCATGTCTCTTGCCGAAATCACACGGAATAATTTTTTCTTTCTTAAAGTAAAAATAATCGTAAGAAACCTTCCATTATTAGTTACTCCAAGAGCAAGAAATCTCTTTTCATCATTCTGAGAGTAGGTATCAAGAACTAAAAGTGGGTGATTAAAGAAAACTTGCTCTGCTTCAGTTCTCTTAACTGAATGAGTCTCCCAATTTTTTGCCTCGTTCCCTTTGTCCCAGTCGAATCCTTCACAATTTTTTAAGAGTTCTTCCATCGTCATACGTGTATACTATCACAATATACATTCAGTTAAGAATTAATGATCATAGCAAAAGAATAAACAAGGGCTTGACGCTGTGCCAGGGCTGCCCGAAGTGTAGTGCCTGCCACCTTTTATCTTTTTATTTTTATCTCTCGGGTCTTTTTTTCAAGTGGTACAAACTCCACTGTGGGTAAAGTTCTTGGTTCATGACTTCCCATTCATAATGCATGTAAGGAGGAAAGTAGGTATCGGCAGGTCCTTCGTAATCAACAATTGAGCAAAGAAATTCTGAAAGGTAGGGCAGAGTGAGATTGTAGATTTCTGCACCTCCGATGACATAGATGACCTCTATCTCCATGTCCTGAGCATACTCAAAAACTCCTTCCATAGAACTAAATACAACGGCATTAGGGTGTGAATAAGGATGCCTCGTAAGGACTAATGGCATGGCCCCTTCGATATCTGAACCATGGAACTCAAAATTTTTTCTTCCTACTAGAACATAGTGACCCTTCACGGTATTTTTATAATGCTGGTATTCATCTGGAATGATCCAAGGGATCTTGCCATTAAGACCAATCTCGCGATTCTTTCCTAGGGCGGAAATAGCGATGAATTTAACTTTCATTGTTTAATTCCTGTCTGGCCCATGATTAAGGGATCAGTGAGATAATTGTCTCTAAAAGGGGAGATTATGGAAAGAAACATTGTCATCGTGGGTGGATCCCATGGAATTAGTCAGAATGTAATCGAACTTCTTCAAACTGAGGTGAATATTTTCTCCTTTTCCCGATCAACTGGCTTTGATGTGACGAAAGACCAACTTCCTTTGAATGATCTTCCGGACATCATTGATGGTGTTCTTTACGCTCCGGGCTCTATTAATTTGAAGCCTTTTCACCTTTTAAAACCTGAAGATTTTCTTCATGACTTTCAGCTCAATTCTCTAGGAGCAGTTAGAGTACTTCAGGCGCTTTATCCAAAGCTTAAAAAATCACAAGCCGCTTCCGTTGTTTTATTTTCTACCGTGGCGGTCCAGAAAGGAATGAATTTTCATAGCTCTATCGCCATGGCCAAAGGTGCCATCGAGGGCCTCGTCCGGAGTCTTGCCATTGAGTGGGCCCCCCGCATTCGCGTCAATGCCATAGCCCCATCGCTAGTTGATACCCCTTTGGCCTCGAAAATTACGGGCAACGCTAAGGCCATGGAGATAACCATCGAAAAACATCCCTTAAAGCGAATAGGTAACGCAGCTGATATCGCCGAAATGGCGCACTATCTCCTTTCACCCAAATCCAGCTGGATCACCGGACAAATCCTAGCGGTGGACGGAGGATTATCCATCGCCTAAAATGAGGGCATGAAAATCCTCATCACAGGTGGCGCAGGCTACATTGGTTCCCACGTGGTTAAAGCTCTTGGTTCTCTCGGTCATGAGCTGGTGGTTTATGACAACCTCTCTACTGGCCATCGGCAAGCGGTGACTCACGGGAAACTGATCGTGGGAGATCTCGGTGATACAGGGAAACTCGAGGAGCTTTTTAAGACCGAGGGCTTTCAAGCCATTCTTCACTTCGCCGGGAGCATTGTCGTTCCGGAGAGTGTTTCGAATCCATTGAAATACTATCAAAATAACACCGCCAACTCCCTTTCACTGCTTAAGCTCTGTGAAAAGTATAAGGTAGAGAAACTCATCTTCTCATCCACTGCTGCAGTGTATGGGATGCCGAAAGATGGTGTCTGCCGAGAAGACTCGGAGCTTGCTCCCATTAATCCCTATGGTCAGTCAAAACTCATGACGGAACACATGCTGAGAGATCTCTCAATTAGCTCGAGCTTTCGCTACGTGGCCCTTCGCTACTTTAATGTCTCGGGTGCAGATCCCGAGGGACAGCTCGGGCAATCCTTCCCGGAGGCCACTCATCTCATCAAAGTTGCCTGTGAAACAGCGACGGGAAAAAGACCGTCGATTAAAGTGTTCGGAATGGATTATCCGACACCCGACGGAACGTGTGTCCGGGACTACATTCACGTCTCAGATCTCGCGAGTGCTCACGTGAAGGCCCTAGAGTATCTTGAAGAGGGTGGAAAATCGGAGATTTTAAACTGCGGCTATGGCCATGGTTTTTCCGTCAAAGAAGTTCTTGAACGAGTGAAAGCGGTGACAGGGGTCAATATTAAGATCGAAGAATCCCCGCGTCGCCCCGGAGATCCCGCGAGCCTTACCGCCAAAGTCGATCGGATCCATTCGGTGATCGGCTGGAAGCCGCAGTTTGATGATTTAAATGAAATCATTAAATCCGCCTACGAGTGGGAAAAAAAGCGACCTTACTAATGAAAAAGAAAGCCGTCGTTGTCCATTCTGGTGGCATGGACTCAAGTCTCTGCCTCGCCCTTGCCATCAAAGAGTTCGGAGCGGAGAATATTCTGTCATTGTCATTTACCTATAATCAACGTCACTCTTTAGAACTCGAGCGAGCGACCAAAATTTCTGAGCACTTCAACGTAGATCACGTAGAAATCGAGTTAAGTTGTCTCTCTCAAATTACCGAATCGGCCCTGATCGGAAAATCACAAAAGATCGAACACAAAGAAGGCGAGGCTCCCAATACTCTTGTCGTGGGCCGCAATGGCCTCATGGCCCGGTTAGCAGGGATTCATGCTCACTCACTTGGAGCAAGCTGCATTTATCTTGGTGTGATGGAGCTCGAAGAAGCCAACTCTGGTTACCGCGATTGTTCCCGGGCCTATATGGATATTATCCAGCAAGCGCTTCGCCTGGATTTTGCTAATCCCCATTTTGAGATCAGGACTCCGCTAGTGAAGATGAATAAGAAGGAATCCATGGAGCTCGGGCATTCCCTTGGCGTTCTTCAGTATCTTCTGGAAAACACCATCACTTGCTATGAAGGGATCGAGAAAGAAGGGTGCTTGAAGTGCCCGGCCTGTAAGCTTCGTAATAACGGTCTCAAGATTTTCTCTCTCGAGCATCTGGAGTTTAAATACTCTTATCGCGAGAAGATCCTCAATCTTATTGCCTAGAGCTTGCGAAGGTTTTCCAATTATCTAAAAGAAACTCTCGGAAATCTTCTCCGTCTTCCTCTGATGCCTCGGAGTCAGCGAGAAAGTCTTCCATGTCTTCTACAAGTTCTTCAAGCATATTGATAAATTCACCGAGCTCTTCGTCTTCACAGTTATCGGCGTTTGTACCCGAGAGAGTCATGGCGGTGAGAAAGAAATCCAATTGATCTTTGGCGAGTTCAACAAAGATGCGAGTGTCGCTTTCGTCTGGAAACATTTTCTTGAGTTCAGATTTAAGATTTTTATGAAGCTCATCCCAGACAGACTTGAGAGGGTCTTCCAACTTTGCTTTGGCTTCAGGGGTTTCTGAAAGAAGCTCCGTCAGGGCCTTTGGATAGGGAAGTGGTTTTTCTGCACAGAGGATCCCAAGAAAGAACGCCTTTACCTGGATTTCGGTCATGTCGAGGTCTGTAGAATTGATATGGTCTTGAATTTTCATATGGTTATCATCCTTCTCTTTTCAGTAATTATTACCAACTTTATGACTTTTTCACCAATCAAAAAGTGATTTGAGCTTTAATGGGCCCCATGAAAAACGCAGCTCAAATAGCCTCACTTGTCTTATTCGGAACAAAAGTCACTCTCTTCTGTTTCTTCTACCGGCACATCTTAGAATTTTTGTTCTGAAAGAGAGTCACCTCTTCTAGGCATCAAATTGACAAAAATTCAGGTAGTGTGGTACACTACGAGTTGGGCGTGGAGTGTTATGGCGAAGTTCTTATATATTGAATGGCTAGTGGAGTTTCTGATTTCGCAGATAGATTTTATTTTTGAATGGGATGATGGAAATTCATCTAAGAGTTTGGAAAAGCATGGGGTGGAGAATGAACTTGTTGAATCGATTTTTCATGATTCAAATTTACTCGCCCTTGGTGAACAGTTTCAGCCTCCAGTCAATGAGCCACGCTACGGGATAATTGGCAAAGCGGTTAACGGAGATGTTTTATTTGTTTGTTTTACCATAAGGGATGGGAAAATAAGACCAATCAGTTCCAGAGTTGCAAAAAATAAAGAAAGAGGTTTCTATGAAAAAGAGATACGCTAAGTCCCTTCCAGAGTACGATGAAATCGATTTTGATGAA
>JBEIFX010000050.1:0-12559 GCA_040382195.1 Halobacteriovoraceae bacterium
AATTAGGATGAAATGTTACATTTGCTCTATATTCTTTTCTTTGTCGGCAAAGCTCTGGCCCATCAGAGTTCTTTAACTCCTTCTGGTAAAGAAATATATTGGGTCACTCCAGAAGTTCCAGTCAAAATTCAAACTAACACAAGTGATATGCCCTCGACGATGGCAAGAGAAATCATTCTTAACTCAATGAGGGAGTGGAGTCAGCATTCTACGGCTAAACTTATGGCCACTGAAAATTCGAATAATGAAATTAAGTTTTTGTCTAGTTTTCCCTACGGCTCAGCCGTAATTGGAGTTACTGAGATAAGTTATAATACTTCGGGAGCAATCCAACGGGCATCTATCCTTCTTAATAACCAACACTATAAATTTCGTCCCGCACCCGTAACTGGGGGCATCTTTCTGGGGGATGTTGTGACTCATGAGCTGGGTCATCTTATGGGGTTATCTCATTCCGAAGTACTAAATGCCAGCATGTTTTATTCCTCTTTTTCAGGACAGAGCTCTCTCGCTGCCGACGACAGAAGCGGTATAAAAAATAAATATGATTCTGATGGAGGAGTTATACAAGGGTATGTTAAAGGTGGAAATTCAGTAGGTATTCTAGGCGCCCACATTCAGGCGATTTCCCGTAGTACGGGAGAGGCAGTAGGCTCCATTTCCGATGAAAATGGCTTCTTCAAGATAGGTGGACTTGAGCTTAATGATTCGTATTATCTCTATACTTCTCCTATAAAAAACTCCAATTCCCTTCCGTCGTATTTTTCTAATATGCAGGCTAAATTTTGTCCGGGAGCCTATGTCGGAACTTTTTTCAGTTCTTGCGGAAGACAGAATGATGGAAATCCCTCAACCTTAACTCTTACAGATCTAAATTCAGTACTTGACGTAGGTACTGTATCTATTGGGTGTAGTTTGAAGACTAATCTGAATTATGACTATGCAAAGCTTCAGGCCAACTTTACTCCAATCACAATTTTTGACCAATCGCGAGAGCAACGCTTTGAGAAAGCTTTTGTTGGCTGGTTTCGGAACGCGACCTCTGCCTGGTCTTCGTCCGATATTCTTAAAGTTGATTTGAGCGGGATGAATCTGAATAACGGTCCTCAAAAGTTTTTGCGACTCTTGCTTGTGTCTTATCCCTTTGGCAATCCTCTGGAATACGAGATGAAGATTAGACGCAATGGGGTCCTTGTCAGTACAGCAACCAGGAATCTTCTTTACTCACCTCAAACAAAGACCTATGTGACGGATTTTTATACGGATCTTTCACTAAGTTCAAATCCAGCTGAAAATAACTTTGAAGTTATGATCCGTTCGAAAAAACTAGACGTTATTGCTGAAACTTTCCCTTCCTATATACAGTTTTTTAGTGAGAAGCATTTACCCTACCTCTTGATTTCTTCCGTCATGGAATCAACCACCCAAGGTCTAAGACCCCTTCTGGAAGATGAAGTAAATTGGTCAGACAATGAAGCCTGTCTGGATGCACCTTACACCTATGCGGTCTCAAAAACTAGAACTTCTGACCTCTCTTCTCCCGTCGATTCACAAGCACCGCAAGCGGTAGGTTGTGGCACCATCGGAACTCCCCCCTCTGGAGGTGGACCAGGTTCATCTCTTAGTCTCATCATACTTGGCTTTTTGATGTCCTTATCAGCATCTGCTGTTAGAAAGAGAAAGAATTTTTTGTCTTAACCCTCCCTTTTTACTAGAATAAAACAGCTACAAAAATCAGGAGCAAGGAATGAAGCGAAGTCTTGTTTTTATGATGTTAATTTGGGTTACATCTGCTTTCCCTCAAAATCTTATGGATGAAAGAATCTGGAAGGTTGCTCCGAGAAAAAAATCAATCTTCTTAGATTCCGGTGTATTTCACTTAAATTCCGTTACCAGAAGCGCCGTTATCACTGCATTAAGAAATTCAGCAGTCGACGGCCGCGGATATGAGAGAGTTGTTATAGATTTCAATACTCCATCTGTTCCAAAACTTTATGGGCACATCACAGCAAACAAGAAATTATCCATAGATTTTTTTGAAACGACGGTACAAACAGCTCAACCTCAAATAAAGTCATCTAAGTTTGTTGACTCCATAAATTTTATAGCCGTAGATGGAAAATCTATCACGATGGAAGTTGGTCTAAAAACTAAAAGTAGTTTTGATATCTTTTATCTGGAAAATCCTGGTCGACTCGTCATTGACATTAAGTAAAACAAGAAGGACAAACAATGCCGCCTAAAGATAAAAACGCCAAGGCCAATAACGAATCTCAAATAATCACAGACATTCCTAGTGAAGTGGTGATTATTCCGATAGTGAACAGTCCTATTTTTCCTGGAATGATTGCACCGATTATACTTTCCGAGGATAAGTACACCCCGGAATTGGACGGATATCTTTCGAAAAACAATTACGTTGCTTTAAACTTAGTTAAGTTCAAGGACTTTGGTGAGCAAGAATCCGTCCCCATGGAAATGGATGAGGAGCCCGAAGATTTTGAACAGGAGGAGACTCCTGCCACTTCGGCCTCTATATCCTCTGATCTTAGTTCCAAGGGGATCTCTCCTAAAGACATCTATAAGGTCGGAGTTCTTTGTAAGGTCATTAAAAAATTAAAGTTACCAGACGGTTCAGTTAACCTTCTGGTTCATGGAATGAAGAGATATAGAGCAATAGACTATACCGCTGATTCTCCATTGCTTATAGCTAAGACGGAGGTCTTTAACGACATTCATGAGCCTGATGAAGAACTTGATGCTTACACTCGATCGGTTATTAATCAGGTTAAAAAGCTTTCAGAAATTAATCCTTATTTCAATGAGGAAATGAAGCTGGCGATGCTTAACTCTCCTTCCCCTGGTTCCCTGGCAGATCTGGTGGCATTTGCTCTATCCTTAGATGTTCCGGAAGCACAGGATTTTCTTGAGACCTTGATCGTAAAGAAGCGCTTTGCAAAACTTTTGGTTTATCTAAAAAGAGAAAAGGATGTTGCAGACATCCAGAAAAAAATTACGGATGAAGTAAATGATAAAGTCAATAAGTACCAGAGAGAGTACTTTCTTCGTGAGCAACTTAAAGTTATAAGAAATGAACTTGGCCTTGATGAAGATGATAAAGCCAAGGATATGAAAAAGATCAAAGAGGCCCTCGATGAAGGAGGACTTCCCGAGGATGCTAAAAAAGCCGCTCTTGAAGAACTGGAAAGACTGGAATCAATCCCTGATTCTTCTCCTGAATACAATGTGACTCGTACTTATCTCAACTGGATGGTTCAACTTCCTTGGAAGAAAGCGACAGAGGACAAAGTCGATATCGAGGCAGCTAAGAAAATTCTTGAAAAAGATCACTATGGTCTGGAAAAACCGAAAGAGCGGATCATGGAGTTTCTTGCCGTGAGGAAGCTAAAGCCAGAATACGATGGAACCATACTCTGCCTCTCTGGCCCTCCAGGAGTTGGTAAAACGTCCCTTGGTCACTCTATCGCCAAGGCACTCGGTCGAAAATTTTATAGGTTCTCTTTAGGTGGAATGAAGGATGAGGCCGAAATCAAAGGTCATAGAAGAACCTATGTCGGGGCGATGCCAGGTAAAATCATTCAGGCCCTTAAGCGAGTCGAGGTGAATAATCCAGTTATCATGTTAGATGAAATTGATAAAATTGGAAAATCCTACCAAGGGGATCCTGCATCCGCCCTTTTGGAAGTTCTTGACCCTGAACAGAATAAAACTTTCATTGATAACTACCTAGATGTTCCCTTTGATCTCTCCAAGGTGCTCTTCATATCGACAGCTAACTATGTTGGGGAGATTCCAGAAGCGCTTCTTGATAGAATGGAACTCATCGAACTTTCAGGGTATACAATCGAGGAAAAACTTTCGATTGCAATTAAATGGGTGATTCCTAAACAACTCAAAAAGCACGGGCTTTCGAACAAGGAATTTATCCTGGGAGTTCCAGTACTCAAAGCACTTATTTCCGACTATGCCCGCGAACCAGGAGTTCGTGTCATGGAACAAACTATCGCCAAGCTCTGTCGAAGAGCAGCTCTTGAGAAGGTTTCGAATAAACGCTTTAAGAAATTTTCTCCAGCAGTCGCTGATCTAGAAAAGATTCTCGGAAGTAAGAGATTTGAAACTGATAAGGCCCAAAAACCTCTTCAGCCGGGAATTGTCACTGGGCTTGCATGGACTTCATTTGGCGGAGACATTCTCTTTGTCGAATCGATTCCCCTAAAAGGTAAAGGCTTCAAGCTCACGGGACAACTTGGTGAGGTTATGGGAGAATCTGCAAACCTTGCTTACAGTTACGTCAAACGCATACTTCAGGGTCAAATCGAAGAGGAGTTAAAGAAAGTTAAAAAGAAAGTATCAACGAAATCAATTCCTGTTAAAACAGCAATAACCAATGTTCCGGTTGCAAATGCGGAAGAAGCGACAGATTTCTTAGCAACTCATGAAATTCATCTTCATTTGCCAGCAGGAGCCACTCCCAAAGATGGGCCTTCAGCAGGCATCACAATGGCTCTTGCTCTTTATAGCCTTGCGACTCACCAGATGGTAAGAGGTGATGTGGCCATGACCGGCGAACTTAGTTTAACTGGAAAAGTGCTACCGGTGGGGGGAATTAAGGAAAAGGTTCTAGCTGCAAAAAGAGCTGGCATCAAAGAAATTATTCTTCCTTGGCAAAACGAGAAAGACCTAAAAGAAGTTCCTGAGAGGCATCGAAAGGGTATGCGCTTTCATCCTGTGAAGCACTTCGATGAGGTGTTAAAAATAGCATTGAAACGAAGATAGCAAAAAAAAAGCCACCTCAGGGTGGCTTTTTTTTATTATTTTTTTTAAATTAAAATTCTTCTGAATCGTACTCAGATTTCAAAGCGTGTTTAACTTTTCCTGCAGCAATCTCTCTTAAAGCTGTAACGACTTCTTTATTTTTACTCCTAACCTGAGAATCGTCACCCTCACGGAGCTGCTTCACACGCTTTGCTGTTAGATGAACGAGTTCATAACGATTCTCAACTTGTTCTAAACAATCTTCGACTGTGACTCTGGCCATATGCTGTACCTCTTGAGGGGAATGGGAATATCATTTTTATGGGATTTCGGAAGTTCTGTCAAAGAGCTTTTAAGTTGATGCTGCGAGCAGTCAGAATGATGTGATTATTCTTGAGCAAATGAGTCTCCCGTCACACCTCACGAGTCTCCCTTTTAAACAGTCCTCGGAAACGTGGGTGTAAAAGATACTAATACAAGGTCTCTATTAATTCTCGATATTTAGATAAAACAGCCTTTCTCTTTATTTTTAAAGAAGGTGTTAAATAATTATCCGTCGTAAATTCTTCCGAAATGAGAGCAAATTTTTTAATGTTCTCAAATTGGGCGAGCTCTAGATTGATCTCATTAATTTCACCCTGAATGATATCCAGCACCTTTGGGTGCTTGATCAGATCCTCTATTGAACAGGTGGAAGGAAGTTCAAGATCTTCCAAATGGTTAAGGAAACGTTCTTTCTCTATACCGACAAGGGCCGTGAGATAATTTTTCTTGTCTCCAATGATAACCATCTGAGAAATGTGTGGCTTTGTCTTTGCAAGATTTTCTATTTTTTGAGGAGCTACGTTTTTTCCACCGCTGGTTATTATAATGTCTTTTTTTCGATCAGTGATTTTAAGATAGCCCTCTGGAGTAAACTCTCCGACATCTCCAGAATGAAACCATCCGTCGACGATAGCTTCTTTCGTTGCATTTGGATTTTTATAATACTCTTTGAATAAAGCTTCAGTTTTTATCAGAATTTCCTTATCGGGTCCGAATGAAAACTGTACGTCCCCCATAGGTCTTCCAACTGTACCTGGAATCTGTTTTGAAAGTGGATTTAAACAACAGGGAGCCACAGTTTCTGTGAGGCCATAACCTTCAAGGACCGTAAGGTTTGCATATCGGAGAAATTTTATAATTACTGGAGAAAGGGGGGCGCCACCTGAGACAAAATAGCGAATCCTACCCCCAAAGCGATTATATATTTTACTGAAGATGAGCTTCGTGGCGAGATTGTATTCAACGATCTCCCAAGCGGTCGGAGAAAGATCTTCGTCAATTTTTTTGAAGTAACCTTCAGCTACCGCCAGGGCCCACTTAAAAGCCTGTTTCTCAAAGATGCTACCAGAATTCACTTGATCCATGATCTTAGTGTAGATCTTTTCAAAAATTCTGGGCACGGCTACCATGATAGTGGGTTTAACAACTGATAGATTCTCGACGACTTTCTCAATAGACTCGGCATAAACCGCTTGCCAGCCGAAGACGAGAGGAAGAAGAGAATCACAGCGACCAAGAACGTGAGAGAGGGGCAGAAAAACCAGTGTCTTGTCGTTGTAGCTAAAAGCACCCTTGATGGTTGCCTCTACATTTAAAAGCATGGTGGTCATAGCAAGTTGAGTGATGACTGCTCCTTTCGGTTCACCCGTTGTACCAGATGTATAGATAATTGAAGCGTATTCCTCTGGCTGCTGCTGTTGTATATGATTTTCAAGGATATCTGGTTGAGTCTTTACTTCTTCTTTTCCAATTCTTAAAAGCTCTCGATAAGAAAAATAAGGATATTTATTTCTAAATTTTTTGAGATTCTCCTCCGAAATTTCCTGGATGGAAATGATACTTTTCAGGTTTGGAAGATTTCCGAGGATTGGGATGACCTTTTCTAGCTGTTTGTCGTTCTCAATAATCAAGATATTGCTATCAGAGTGATTAAATATATACTGAATTTCCATTGAAAGATAACTAGGGTAAATGGGGACAAGGCATGCCCTGGAAACCATGGTAGTCATATCAAGGAAATGCCACTCCTTACAAGTCTGTCCAAGAATGGCGATTTTGTCTCCTACATTGACGCCAATTTTTAAAAATGCCGCGGAAAGAACCTCGATAGTGTTTTTGTATTCAGCAAAGGTAAGATTTTTAACTTCATTATTTTCAATCCATCCTAGGCCATATCTTTCCGGAGTTTTTTGAATGCGTTGTTCAAGAAGTCTTCCAATAGTTCGAGGTCCTTGCAACATTTGACGTCCCTTTTTTTGCAGCTTCGCAGTGGCCACCAGGAAAAACATACGTATGGCACTAGTTTAAAACGGTATTATTATTGCCTCTTCGGCTTACATGAAAAGTATTATTATAGTTTCGAAGTGTCTTAGAGTCATCAAATTCAAGTCTCAGATATTTTATGAATTTTCCTTCAAAGGTGTTTGTAGCGGTTCATTGATAAAAAAAATCAAGGTGCAGAGCCTTGATCATCATGACATGGTTCCAGGTCATGATTATATTGTTCAAGTTCGAGAACTGAGGATTATCGGCACAACGCTTGAAGGTAAGATTGTGAAATTTAAAATGCTTGAAGACTGTTTTGATCGAAGTTAATCGACACTTATGGCAACGTGGTCCCCGATCATGAATTGGTTAAGCTCAAAAATCGGAACATCTTCTTTTTCATATTCGTTAACCATTGTAATAGATGCATCTGAAGAGGAATGGATTACTTTAAGCTCGCCGATCTTAACTTTGAAATTTTCCCTCTTCATATTGTCGTAGGGATTTTGAACAGAAACCATCCGAAAAACACTTAGGATACTGTCCTTTTTGAGACCTTGGGATACTCCAATATTCACATAGTAGTTTTTACGAATGCCCTCCCCCTCAAAACCCATGGGAAGATCCTGAACCATGTTAAAGATGACATAAGAACGGGCAAAGGCCATATGAGATGAGAAGGTCAGAAGAAAGGTGATGAGAAGTTTCATTGGATCCTCGCAGGTAAATCCAAATGACTTATCGTCATTAAATGAACCGAGTTTAATGGAAAGTCTCATCCTCGAGACCGAGCACATTGGTCGGGCAAGGTTTACTGAGGACGAAGCTTCAGGTACTTAACATTATTATAAATAATATCTGAGTACCGGAAGTTCTTTAAATGATCATGGTACAAAATATAATTTCTGGAGTAGTACTGCATGGCCCAAGGTAGATCCTGATTAACGATTGTCTCCATTTTTTTCATGAGCTCAAACTTGCGTTTCCCATCTTCTAATTCGCGAAGTTCATTAAACATTTTATCAAATTCAGGATTCGCATACTGTGAAGAATTTGTGCCCGGAGGAAGATTGGCAGAGGTAAGCAATTGAAGAACGTTTTCAGCATCAGGGTAATCTAAAACCCAGCCACCTTGCCAAAATTGAAGTTCTCCATTCCGCGATCGCTCCAGGAAAGCGGGAAAGGTATTTAATCTTACCTCAGTTTCGATGCCAAGATTTCTCAGTTCTTGTTGAACAAATTCTCCCATTTGTCTTTTCCTGGTATCAGTTCCTCTGACGTCAAAGATCAGTTTGGGAAGACCCTTTCCTTCAGGGTATCCAGCACTGGCAAGAAAGTTTTTCGCCAATTTAAGATCATACTTATAGGGTAAATCTGCAGAGGGAGAGTAGCCAGCTATGCCCGGAGGATAAATGGAATTTGCTTTCTGGGCAATATTATAAGTAAAGAGCTCAATATATTTGTTGATATTCACTCCATGAGCAATTGCCTTTCTTAGATAAAGGTTTTTCCCCAGCAGAGGATCTTTCATGTTGAATGAAATCCACCAGTAGATGAGAGTCGGGGATGCCTGTAGTTGAATTTTTTTTTCAAGTATTTCTGGTCGGATTTTTCCATCGGCTGTTAAAGCAAGTGGATATTGATCTTTCATCAGGTTCACGAGATCAATTTTCTTTGCCATAAAATTCAGCCATTCGGTTTGAGTCTCTTTCATGACTAAGAAGCGAACTTCTTTAACGAAAGGAATCTTCGAACCGGCGTCTTTTAAAAGATCATTCTCATTGGCGAACCTATCCCCTTGAGTGGGATAGCGACTTGAATTATAGTGCTCATTTTTGACAAGGCTTACACCCTGAGAAGGGTTATAACTTGTGATAATATAGGGCCCCGTTCCAACGAATGTCTGGCGTAAATCATTTTGACTAGCTCTTATTGCTTCCTCCGGGACTGGAGAAGTAAAACTCATCGCCATGGCCCAGAGGAGTTGAGGGTAAGGTCGATTAAGTTCAATTATTAGAGTGTGATCATCAGGAGCAGAAATACCAGAGATAGATTCCTTAAAAAAAAGATCTCTATTTACTCCAACTTTTTCCCTCCATTCATTGAGACCTTTAATTTTTTGATCCACTAGCCAGAACCCTTGAGATCGAGTTCCCTGGAAGGCTAGCCGCTTCAACTGATTAACAAAGTCGTAAGCCTTAACTTTTCGGCCTTTGGGTAGGAGTGGTGAGTCATGGTAATAAATATCTTTTTTTATTTTGAAGATATACTTAAGACGATTGGATGAAACTGATGGAAAACCTTCGGCGAGAAGTGGTCGTAAAGCATAAGGTCTTTTTAGGTACTCTATCTCGTAAAGCGATTCATAGACCTGAGTCAAGGGCATGTAGCAGATCGTATCATAGCAGTTCGCTGGATCCATGGTGGAGACTTCACCTGGCAGTGACATTGTAATTCGATCATCTTTTTTTGAAATACGTGTGCAGCTTAATACGACAAAAAAAATTAAGGTCAAATTTTTCATCTGAAAGATTCCTCAACCGCAGAAACTAATTCATTTACTTTGACTGAATCTCCAGATCCTTGGGCGCTATCGGGCTTCCCACCACCTCTACCATTTACAAGGGGAAGGACTTTCTTCATTACAGATGAACAATCTATGCCGGAATTCAATTTACTGGTTTTGAGGATGAAAGATAATTTATCTCCATCGATTGCATACAAGAGGAGAACACCCCTCGGAAACTTATCGACGAAAATGTCGGCAAGCTTTCTCATGTTTCCTTGATCAGCATTTGGTGCTCTGGCGATGGTTAGAAAGAGTCCATCTTTCATTTGCTTTTGATGGTTGAACAGATCTTGAGATTCAAAGTTTTGAAGCTTATCATTGAGGATTTCCATTTGCTTATTCTTGTCTTTAAGGTCGGCCAGGAGAGAGCTGATTTTCTCCAGGACTTTCTCTTCCTTGGCAGTAAACAATTTTTCCACATCATTCAAAATCTTGGAGCGATTTAGTAGATAATCAACAGCTGTTGAAGATGTAATAGCTTCGATTCTTCTAATGCCTGAAGCAAGAGATGCCTCGGTCAGAATTTTAAAGAGACCAATTTCGCCAGTATTGGAAACATGTGTCCCTCCGCAAAGTTCACAAGAGAAATCTCCCATTGTAAGAACTCTAACTCGGTCCCCATATTTCTCACCAAATAAGGCCATCGCTCCTTTTTTTGCAGCTTCATCCTTTGACATATAGATAGCAGCAACAGGTAGGGCCATCGCCACATTAGAGTTTACCAGTTCTTCTACGTTAGAAATTTCTTCAGGTTTCATTGCCTCAGAGTGAGTAAAGTCAAAACGAAGACGGTCCGGGCCAACTGAAGACCCTGCTTGTTTTACATGGGGCCCTAGGACTTTAATTAGGGCAGACTGAAGAAGGTGGGTGGCGGAGTGATTTCTTTTGGTGAGTTCTCTTTCTGACTGATTAATTTTCAAAAAGTAGCTTTCTCCAACTGTAAGAGCATCAGCGTCAGGTGAAAGATGAACATGGAGTCCGTCAACTGGTTTTTGAGTGTCCAAGATTGTGGCGAGTTTTCCTTCTTTTGAATGAACCTCACCCTTATCACCAATCTGGCCACCACCTTCCCCGTAAAAAGGAGTTTTGTCGAATAGGAGATAGAACTGACCATCAAGCTCCTCTTTTGCAAGGAGCTTAGAGAATGTCACGGACTCTTGGTAGCCGGTAAAGTTTGTATCTCCAAATTTCTCCTTAAAGGAGTAAAAGATTTTTATATTGTCTTCTTGAACCTTAAATTTAGAGCTCTTTTTAGATTGCTCTTTTTGCCGTCTCATCGCGACTTCGAAACCTTCTGTATCTAGAAACAGATTCTTTTCTCTGAGGATTACTTCAGTAAGATCTAGCGGGAATCCGAAAGTATCGTAGAGTTTAAAAGCCACTTCTCCTGGGAGTTTATCACCCTTCTTAAGCTTAATGAGTTCTTCATTGATAAGAGCAAGACCAGTGTCCAGAGTTTTTCTAAATTTCTCTTCCTCTAATTTAAGAAGCTTCTCGGCCAGTGCTAAGTTACTAGCGTTATCTGGATACTCCTCACCTAGGGACTCAACAACAGCAGGAACTAATCTATAAAAGCTCACTTCCTTAAGGCCTAGAAGTGAAAGATGTCTTACCGCTCTTCGAATTATTCTTCTTAGGACATAGCCTCGTCCATCATTTGAAGGAATTACTCCATCAGTGATTAGCATTGTACTGGAACGAATATGATCAGCGACAACTCTGAAAGATGATTTCTCATCTTCGGAAGTGGTTTGATAATAATCCTTACCAGAAATTTTACCGATAGCTTTCATGATCGGCTCAAAAATGTCGGTATCGTAATTAAAATATTTACCCTGAATGACCGAGGTAAGTCGTTCAAGACCAGCTCCAGTGTCTACTGAAGGTTTAGGTAAAAGCTTGCGCTTTATTTCATCACCATCCTTGTATTTCTCAAACTGCATGAAAACAAGATTCCATATTTCAACGTAACGACCTTCATCGTCAATTTCCTGATGACCAGTAGGAACCCCGGTAGATCTTTCTGGTCCGTGATCATAAAAAATCTCAGTACAAGGACCACAGGGCCCAGTATCACCCATTTCCCAGAAATTAGATTTATCTCCGAGTTTAAAAATTTTTTCTCGGGGAAGGCCAATCTGTTTGTGCCAGATATCCATAGCCTCATCATCGGAATCATGAACTGTCACAAGAAGCTTTTCTTTCGGTATCTTTAAATCAACTGTTAGAAGCTCCCATGCAAAACTAATCGCATCTCTTTTAAAGTAGTCACCAAAAGAAAAATTACCCAACATCTCAAAAAAAGTATGATGACGGGCAGTGAATCCGACGTTTTCAAGATCATTATGCTTTCCTCCGGCCCGGACGCATTTTTGGATCGTCACTGCCCGACGATTGGTTGGATTTGCTTTGCCAGTGAAATAATCCTTAAACTGATTCATACCAGCATTGGCAAAAAGAAGCGTGGGATCATTATGGGGAACAAGGCTTGAAGACTTGTGTTTTTGATGTCCGTTACGGATAAAATAGTTAGAGAAAGCGTTTCGAATTTCTTGAGCGCGCATAGGTCCTCTTTCAAATTTAAATAGGCCAAACAAGCCTACCATGTCCTCCCGACTCGAGCTAGTTAAAGTGGTTGTTAAGTTGCGCCGCAGAACTATGCCTAGAGACCATTTTCTTGGCCATCCCGACTACGAATGTATGTCATTTAGGTAGATAAAATGTGACCAAGGACTGATGCTTTAAATCGTTTGACCCCTGCCTAGATTAAAGCCCTGTGCTTGGATGGCCTCCATTTGCAAAGCTTGATCATTTTGAAGGATTTCCGATGGGTTTATTTCCTGGGCACTTTCAGTATTTCCAAAATTTCCGATCTCTACATTATGATTTGCAAGGGCGTCTTGT
>JBEIFX010000051.1:0-12443 GCA_040382195.1 Halobacteriovoraceae bacterium
CTCTTTTGCCATCACCGCTAGTGACGATGACATCATGAATACGTCGGGCTTCATCCTTCACATGCACAGTGACTCTTCGGTTATCCAATTCCACAATATTTTCATGGCGCCATATACTTACTGCTTTTTTAGCGGCTGCTCTGATGCTCGATGCCTTAATCTCTTTTGCATCGTCTTCATCCTGATGCTCGTGCCAGCAAATGAAAACATGTTCATGAATCATGAGTTACTCCTTCTTTGAAATCTCTTGATAAGCTTTTGAGGTGATCAAGCTTCGCGAGACTATGACTCATGAATTTCACCCTGTCATGGGTGGGTGAATCCTCAATTACTGACCTGAGGTCTGGAAAGATGTTCCAAATATTATTGCACGCATCGTTTCAGGATTAAGACTCATGAAGTTAACGTCAAAACCTTCTACAGAGGTGTTGATGGACGAAATATTTCGGGTAACTTCCTCAGGGGTGTTTTGAGGGAAAAATGTCTCCATGCTCCAAGTCGTTTTAATAAATGTTTGCTGATTAATTTGTGAATTAATTAAGTCTTCATTAAAAATAGAACCTGGAGCCTCTCCCACCTTTGGAATTCTAGAATGAGAACGGGAAGTGAAGGTTGTTCCTTGTATGTCGTATTCGTCGTAGTGTAACTGCTCATGAGAAAGTTGATCCGAAGCACCTTGTCCCGTCGACGTATCTGCTGAGGGTTTATGATAAAAATATTCAAGAGACTCGACTTTCAATTGATTAGGCCCAAATTTTTTTGATCGCGTGAAAGATGAACTTTGAGAGAGCTTCTCTAGATTTTTAATGTGGACATGAAATCGATACTCTTCAAACCAAGAATTATCAATATTACCAGTGCTCCATTTGAGGAGGCGTTTTTCTTCTCGCTCAGAACCATCATTAAGGACCTCAAGGATTTCTTCTTTGAGACTCCCCGTTTTCAAATTATCATTACCGCATTCGAAATCCAAAGTCATGTTATCTGATGTTTTAAGTGGGGGAGTCAATCGAGTAATAGAAATGCGACGAAGGTTTTTGGATTTACCTGGACGACTCAGGCTTAATTGATAGGTTTTGTTTCCTCCATTTTTTTCTTCATCCCAAACTGTCACGGTTCTCGCTGGTAAGTAATCGGGACCATTAACACAAGAAAAGTCCCAAAAAATACCTCCGACTATTGCCGGCGAAAAAAAATCTCCGACATGATCAAGGATTCCACCCCATTCATCGCCATTATTTCCAAAGGATTTTTTTAAGATAGAATTTTGATTCTTGACTCCTAAAATTCGTCCAAGCCGGTTGAAGTGATGAATATTATTTTTAATTAATACTCCATATGTAACTTGGTTTCCATTCTGCTTAACAGAAATCGTTGGGGAGGTGCCGCTATTTGCTACTTCCTCAGTGACATTGAGCTCGAGGACCTTAGCATCATTGATGGTTTCGCACTTTACTTTTGTCATTTCTGCCGAAAGCGAAATGTTATTACAATCAGTCTCAGAGGGAAATTGAATGGAATTATGTCCAGGCTGCAAAACATAATGTAACTTAGTATCAAGGGTAGGAAATTGAAAGCATGCTTCTTTCGGTGAAATTCGAGCAACCGAAGAATCACCAACGTATGAAGGATTGACTGGATTATTAGTGGAGCTACATTTAAACTCCGGTATTTCTCTCATTAGAGGGCTTGTACCTCTTCTGGATAATGGAAAGGGTACCGCCAGAAAGGTTGATTCGCTATTTGTGGACAGAATGGCATCAAATCCCATCTCCACCCTATTCATTGGTTGATCCAGGCCTTGTTTAAAATGGTAGTCACCCAAAACAGTCTGTTTCTCGCACGATGATGACTGGAAGAATATAAGTGAGAGAGGAATTTTTGTAGGAAGTTTTTTGGTGTGGTAAAAGCCTTCAACATCTTCTTCTAAGGTGAGTGGTATACAAGTTGACTCCAATGTTGAAGAAGATCCAGAGGGTATGGATTTCAGCACAAACTTCATTCCTTTAGGTTTCATTTGGAACATTGGTGGGTAATCTGAACAAAAGTTTCGTGGTAATGGCCCTTGTCTTAAAACTGAAGGATCATTCACATCATAAAGCGCTCCACAGGGAAGGATATCTGTTGGCCATGAGAAATTTGACCCAACGAAGTCGTCGCCAGAGCATTTTTCTTTTGAGGTCTCAATCGAAATGGAGGTGTCTTTTTCCAAGTCAATGGTATGGTTGCCACAGAAAACATCTCCTTCCATGGGAGCGGAGCCTTGGTCGCTATTCCATCCAACAGCTATGATGTTCCATGTTCCAAATCCAAGATTTAAAGACACTGAATTCTTTGACGTGAGAGCGAAGGAAAATTCCTCTTCGCTTCCTACTTTTTTTCCTTGAATAAATAGTCCACCATTAAAACCAGTATTTTCTGCATAGAAACTATTTGTTACTTTCAGACTAATGTTTCCTTTCTGACCTCCACAGGAGGCAAGGAGGGAAAAGGAGAAAAACAATAAAAATAAGCGAATGTTCATAATTTACTTTTTCGGATGAATTCTTGATAAAATTTACTATTTTAGGCAAAAAACATAGTTGAGTGAATTACGGCGAAAAGAGAAAAAAGTGCTTAGCCCTAGTGAAGTATACGGTTTTTTGGGGCTATCATATAATTAAAACTAGTTTGACTTGAGGAATACTATGAATTCTTTTTGCTTCCTTTTTCTGCTTTTATCTTCCTTTCAACTCTGGGCGGGCCCTAAGGCGGCAGTTGTTAAGATTCTTCGGGGATCTGCCCAAGCTGAGATAAGTGGAAAAATTGCTTCACTTAAGGTCGATGATTGGGTGGAAGAAGGTGCGACGGTGAAAACTCGAGAAAAAAGTTTTATAAAATTAATCTTTCTTGATAAGTCCCAGATGAATCTAGGCCCCAATTCTGAGATGAAGATTGAAAAATTCTCAAAGGATGAGGCGGGAGTGATTGATTTTGTTAAAGGAAAAGTCCGCTCACAAATCACTAAAGACTATCTACAGATGGAAACAAATAAATCAAAGCTCTTCATTAAAACCACTAATGCTGTAATGGGAGTGCGTGGAACTGACTTCATGGTTACTACTAATGGAAAAAATACGCTGACCGTTCTTTTTGAGGGAGAAGTGGTCATGAATACACTAAACAACACAAAAACAGTGTCACCAGTTAAGCTAGATGAGATCGTCGATCGAGGAGTTCGTATTATGCCTGGGGAATTTTCGGTGGTTGAACAGGGTCGTTCTCAACCGACAATTCCTTCAGTACTTAATCTTGAGCAGCGAGATGCGCTTGAAACGAATGTAAACTTTGAATCTGATAGGGCCCCCAGTAGTGAGGCAAAAGAGGACACTGCTAAATCTATGGTACCGGAAGGGCTTAGTGGGGAGTCAGTAAGTAATAATTCTGAAATCCTCAAAACAGAGATCGAAAAGGTTTCCTCTGTGGAGCAGCCCAAGGCTCCTTCTACTACTGATGCTGGAGGATTTGTTTCAGGGGACGTCGTAAAGCCAGCGAATGGGTCCTTTGTTCATTTAGATTCCGCAGTGGTCATCCCACCTCCGGCCGACAGTGTTTTTGATTCAAATACCAACTCATTTATCCCAAGTTCAGGAAACGGTAAGGTAAGTGCGGACGGGAACTTCGTACCGCCAAAAGATATTGAAATCACCACAGAAGGAAAAGTCCTCATGACGGTTCCTGTGGAAGGAGGAACGAAGGTGGTTGAACTTCCAAAACCCGCTCCAGTGGTTGCACCAGCTGCAGCCTCACTTACTCAGGTCGTTCAGATCGTGGCCACCAATCCGACCCTTGTGACCAGTACTGGAACTGTCGCCATCAATCAACCTCCGGTCGTTACAGTACTTCCTCCGACCACGATTGCTCCTCCGCCTTCGGGAGGTCTCACTCCTATCCAGAATGTTGTGGAGAAGGTGAGTGGCAGACTTGATATTAATGTGACTAGACCATAATCTTCTTACCGGAATTCCCATGCCCCGCTGTCTTTTAATGATGCTTTTCTTATTTTTATCCTTTCCCATCCTGGCCAAGGATGACCTTTTTAAGAACGTTACACAAAACTATAGTTTGGGAAAGTACCGGGCCACAGTCGATGAACTTCAGAAGATCGAAAATACTAAAAAACTTGATCCAAAGTCTCGTGGCTTCATCGCCTATTGGAAGGCAATGGCCTTCAATCGTCTCCAGGACTACCCATCTGCTATCGAGGAATTTAATAAGGCGATTAGCTTAAAATACATTCCCCAGGACCTTCACTATGAATTAGGACAAGCACTTTTTGCTTCGGAAAAACTTTTGGATGCTAAGGTGAATTTCAGCGAGTCATTTAAGCGCTCTTTTAAGCGGGGAACTAGCCTTTACTACATGGCATTTATCTCTAGAGAGTTGGGTCAAAGAGAAAATGCAGAAACTCTTTTCTTGGATGTCGTCCGCCTGGAAGATAATGATGCCCTAGAACCCCGACAGGCCGCCCAACTGCAATTAGCAGACATGACCCTTGAAGTTGTGGAGTTGCAAAAAGATGCGATTAGAAGAGTGGAGTACGAAGTCCTTCCTATCTATGAAAAGGCACTCAAGATAAATCAAGACTCTCCTCTGGCGGAAAAAATTAAAGAGAAGATTAAAGAGATTCAAAAAAAGTATAATTTAGTTCTCTTTCAGCTCAGGAATGGTAGACCTACTCAGTACCCTCCTTATTTTTTACGTGCCGCTCAGGAATTCGGCTTAGATACAAATGTTACTTTTGCCCCTCAGGAAACAACAATTGAAAAGGCACGTCAGTCTTCAACTTTTTCAAAAACAGAATTTTTTGGTCGCTACACTTACTACTATAAAGATTTTTTCAGCTACTCTCCGGAATTTCGCTTCAATAATACTTACTACTTTAATCGTGTTCCAGAGATTTATCGTAACGATAACCTTCTCATGGCGCCGGCCCTGCGGCTCGCTCACGAGCACGCTCTTTGGGGAAGTCCCGCCTCATTTCATTTAGATTATGAATTTAATGAAGCAAGACGTGATGTGAACTCTCGGAAGAGGCTTGATTTTAGTTCTCGCTCCCTCTCACTCACGATTGGAGAGAAATTCAAGTTTTTCTCCTTTGGAGAAACAGCACTTCGTCTCAGAGAGAGAATTTTTGAAAGCTTTATCAACATTTCGGACTCTAGGGCAACTGGTCTAGTGATGGAGCAGGTAGTGGGCCTTGCCCAGAGCACTCTTCTAATTTACTCGAGCCTCGATTTCACCCGGGTGCGTTCCAAGGACTTTGATACCAATTCACTAATGATTCGCCTCGATTGGCTCCTTCCAAAATATCGAGATTTCTTTACACCCTCTCTGAGTATGGGGCTTACCGTCACTGATCCCATTAATGACAGAGAGGCGCGAGGAGTTGAAACCCTTTTCAATCCCGGCCTTCGGTTGTCTAGAGACATTGGAAGAAACTGGAAGCTTCATTCCCGATTTGAGCATCAGACCAATAATTCTAAAGACAAAAACAATTTTGCCTTTAGAAAGAATCTGATTGGTTTAGAGCTTGAGTATCTTTACTAAATGTTTGTGAGCTGAAGGAGCTCTTCTCGCGTATAAGAGCGGTGGTAGATATCATCCTGAAGCACAGGACTCACCAGCATTCCTCTCAATCCAGTAAATGATTTCCCGTAAATGTATTTCATAAAGTCCGGTGAGAGGTCCATTTCTGAGGCCTTTGAGAGTTCATCTCTGAAGAGCTCAGTTGTGACAGTGGTAAACTTATACTGTTCAAAATAATCTCTAAGAAAATTTTTAAAGCTAAGGCCTTTTTGATCCATCCTAAAGGCGATCCAGGAAAGAAACGCCGATCCTTCAGTGTAGGCCATTCGATCCGTCATGCGCGTCCAAACAGATCTTCCAGCTAAACGGGTTGATTCATAGCCAAGCTTCTCTAAAAGTGGGTAGTTGTTATCTCTCCACCTGGCGATCGCCTCATCCATCCAGCCAGCGTTTCCGTTGGCGGGCATTAAAGCTCGGGCATGATAGGAGTGGAAAAGCTCATGGCCCAAAGCTTTTAGGCTCGTGGAGGTCGCCCCTGAATATTCCATACCACCAGAGAGAGCATTCCCGTAAATGATTAACTGATCATGTGGAAAAGGACCGTAATCTTGTTCTAACTCACTTAGAATTTTTTTAGTGTCTGATACAAATTCTTCAGGAGTGTAGAGCGTGTAAATGTCGACAGGAAGTTGCCTGCCATCTATGGAATTGAAGTAAAACTGGATATTCGTGGCCGAGTTTTTCTCCGGAAAAAGGTGAAAGAACATTGAAGAAGCCGTATAAAAATGAGGATAATTAACTTCAAAGTCATTATCAGTTATTTTTGTCACTTTTCCATTGGTCTTTAAAGTATGGAGAGCTTCGTCCCCATTGATGACCCGAACTCTTGACTTCATTTTATATTGATCAAATTCTAGATTAGAAGGGAGGTACTGTTCAAGGTAGCGGCGATCGTTGAGATCAGACATCCAGAATCCAGAGGCAACGCCCCTTTCGTCAAAAATGACGTTCGTGGTGATTTCATGACGAACTTTTAAGATATGTTTTCCCGCAGGCATTTTTAAATCAATCACTCTTAAAGTTGTCTGCTGGTCAGGGTCCTTGATCGTTTCGGTTCTCACTGGCATACCGTTAACAATCACTTCTTTAGGGTTCGGAACGAGATCAAAAAGAGGGCGTCCTAGTTGAAGTGTTTCAAACTCAATGGTTGATTCCACTTTTGCCGTTCTGGTCTCAAGATCATAAGTAATCTCATAGGAGGCTTTCTTAAAATCCGAAAATACCGCTAGACCATCCAGATGGGGGAAGGCGGGTGGCGCCTTGGTCACCGAGGCAAGAGTTGTAAAAGACAAAAGAAGAGAACTTAAGACTAAGTTAATTTTCATGAATGGGTCATCCTTAAATAACGAGAATTGCTTCTTTTATCAGATAATCTTAATCGGGAACATCTGTAAGTTTTACGGGGGTACCCCCTTGAAAACCTAAATACCTGATCTTATTTGTCTTTCTTGGTTTTTGACTATTAATTTTCTCCACATTTAACCGATAGAAGAATCAATGAGACAAAATCTCTTAACTTGCCGCTATTTTTTCAACCTTTCCAGACTATTTATAGTTTTCACATTCCTCTGCCTTTTTGTAGGATGTGTTCCCCCAGAAGTGGGAGGTGAACTCAAAATCGAAAGCATCATTCCGGCCACCGGCTCGGTAGAGGGCGGTTTTGAAGTGAATATCAAGGGTGAGGAATTGACCTTTGTCGAGAAGATCACCTTAAATGGGATTCCTTGTTCCCAACCCACGGTTACTTCTACAAATATTAAATGTACGGCCCCTGCGATGGAGACCCCTGGGGAGGTTCGGGTAGAGCTTCGCTCTAAAGGTAACCGTTCTGGATTGACGACCTTTACTTACACCGTATCAAATTTCACTGTTGATAGTTTTTCTCCTCAGACCTCAGAATCTGCCGGGGGTTCCACCCTCAGTATTCGAGGAACTAATTTTATTTCTGGCATGTCAGTGATGATAGGAAATACTCCATGTTTAAATGTAAAACTTTTAAGTCCTACCTTCCTTCAGTGTAATCTTCCGGCGCGAAGTGTAGGTGATTATGAAGTAAAGGTTTCTAGTCGATTTATGACCCTTACTGCCTCTTCACCACTAATCTACATGGCGCTTCCAACAATTGGTTCAGTCTCACCTAATAAAGGGTCCATTAAAGGTGGTACGCCCATAGAAATTACAGGTAACAATTTCCTTTCTTCTGCCACCGTCCAGGTGGGACCCGGCTCCTGCAAAGTGACTTTTGTAGACTCTGACACGATTAAGTGCACCACACCGGCAGGGATTAAACTTGGATCTACGAAAGTGACAGTGACTCAACCTGGGAATCTAGTTGTCAGTCGCGACAATATATTCTCCTACCTAACACCTCCGACAGTTCTTTCGGTCACACCTTCTGAGGGAGGGATTTATGGAGGAAGGGCGATTACTATTAAGGGACGCGACTTCACGAATGGCTCCATAGTCAACATCGGAACTCGTCCTTGTGTAAGTCCAGACGTTCTAAATAGCGAAACCATCACATGTACGACTGGTTCTAATGAAGGCCAGGTTGGAATTTATCCGGTCACAGTGATTGATGCTAATGATTTAAGGTTTTCTTTAATAAACGCCTTTAGTTACCAAGAGGGGCCCATCATTACGAACCTGTCTCCAATAGGGACTCCCAACACTGTGCCCGCTGTGTTAACGATTCTTGGGACAAATTTTAGACCTGAATCGAGAGTAAAAATTGTTTCCAACTCGTCAATAGCTGAATTGGATTGCCCTCTGGTGACGACACCGACAACCACAAGAATCGATTGCAGAACCCCTCTTACTGTTCTTAGTGGGGACATGGATATCATCGTTATCAATCCAGACACCCAAGAGTCTATCTGGACTAATTTTGGCTTTAGAAATCCTCCGACAATAGCAGCCATTACTCCAGGAGGTGGACCAGCTAACGGAACAAATTGGCCCATCCAGATTACTGGATCGGGGTTTTCTGATCCCAAAGTCAAAGTGGGTAATGTTGATTGTAATGTTACGAGCTCAACCTCGACCACTATCAACTGCAGTATCGCAGCTTCAGCGAATGTTGGATATGTTTCGGTGGTGGTGACAAATCAGTTTGGTCTACCACTTTTGTCTGAGCAGCAAAGCTCCCCAAAACTTAATGGATATTTTTTCAATAATGGGCCTAAGGCGAGGGAGACGATTCCTGTTTCACCCATCGGTGGGCCCCCAGCTGGTGAAACGGCCATCAAAATTTTTGGTTCAGGTTTTTACGGAATACCTGTCGTTGAAATTTTACCAACTATCGGCGATGGTAATAAACAATGTTTAAACGTCACTGCTTTATCTGGTGAAATTTCTTGTACAACGCCACCATTACACGAGGGGGACTACCACATTGTTGTAAGAAATCCTGATACGCAAAATATAATTATTTCCAACGCATTTAAAGTCAGGCCTCCTCCTTCCATTTCTGCTCTCGTGCAAAATTTCGCTGGTCTCACCGGCGGGGTAATTAAGATCGAAGGTCATCATTTTCAGCCTGATATTAAAGTCAGTATTGGAGACATTCCATGCCCAGTAGTTCCTGGCTCATTGAAAACAAACACCACTCCTCATGAAGTTCAGTGTACCGCTCCAGCAAGGGCGGCTGGAGTTGTGGATGTAACGGTGACAAATCCTGACCTTCAAAAAAGCAATACTCGTCCTTTTACTTACAGATCTCCTCCGACCATTACCAATATCACCCCAAATACTGGCTCTACAACCGGTGGTACTGAGGTGACTGTATTAGGTACAAACTTTTATCCTGGAATTAAACTTTATTTTGGTTCAAGTCCATGTAGCTCTGTTACCCTTTTAAGTGCCACTTCTCTTAAATGTCTTTCTACTCCCGTTGGATCAGGAGCAGTGACCTTAAAAGTCGAAAATTTGGAAGGGCAAAATTTTGAAACCTCAACATCAAATGTATTTACTTATATTGCGGTTCCCATCCTAAAATTTATGGTGGGCACATCTAATCCTCCGCCTAATCCCGCTGACTATGGGACCACATCAACCAATAGCGATTTAACATTCATTTTGAAAAATATTGGTGAGGCTCCATCTTCTCAGATTAGTGTTACCCTCACTGGCACTGATCCTAGTGCATGGTTTATTAGCGCCGACAACTGCAAAGACCAGATTCTTGCCCCTAATATACAATGTACGGTACAAGTGACTTTTTTAGGGCTCACTTTATCGGCGAAGTCCTATGCTGCTGTTCTTAATGCCGCGGCCACGGCGGGAGGGACAACTACCAATGAGCTCAAAGGAACCCGGCCATGATGAGATATTTTATTTACCTAGCACTCATTCAAAGCTTCGTATCTGTTTCATTGGGAAGTGAGTTTAATGATGCCCTCTGTGAAAAAGAAGCAAGTCTTTTTGGAAATGGAAGTGGGAAAGACCACATCCCTGAGGAATGTCTTTCTGGTCTTGAAAAAAAAACCAATGCTCACACCTTTCGTAAAAGTCTTGATGGAGAGTTTTCTGTCCACGGGCACAAAAATATCATCTCTATAAATGATCCCAAGACCAAAATAAATGGTCAGAATGTCATCAGTGGGAAGTCGACTAATCTTGAAGAAGTTACCGCTCTGACAATAGATGAAGTCAATAAAGAAATCGCTGTGATTGATGGGGCCCGTGATGTTTTTTTCTTCTCGAGCAGGATCATAGGAAATGTGGCACCACTCAGGACCGTTAAATCGCAAGATCTTGAAGGAGCAGTGGACCTTGTGATCAATCCTAAAAAAGATCAGCTTATCGTTTTAAACCCTGCAACTAGGCAGATCATTATCATTTCAAGACTTGCCAACATTTTTGCTTTGGAAGGACGAAGAAAACTCGATATCTTAAAGCGAATTGGAAATGTTGACGGTCAGTATCTTACGTTGGATCCTGAAAAACAGGAACTCTTTGTCATCAATATTAAAACCGGAAGTATTCTTGCCTGGGATCTCGGAGATTTTAGTTTTCGTAAAATAAATTTTGCCCTCCCTCCTTCAGAAGTTAAATCGGTTCGGTACAGTCTTAAGGATGAAAGTATCCTTTTAGAGATAGAGAAAAAAGTCATCATGATTCCAGTGACAAAGGCCACTAAGTAGCTAATAATTTTCATCCCAAAGATAGCGGCGAGGTTTCCCTTCAACGGCCAGTTTGATATTTGTGAGATTCTTTTTAAAAATATTTAGAGTATCTTTTTTTGCAATAAAAAAAGCGATTTTTGTCGTGAAATCACTTTTCTCTGAGAAGTAAGTCTGGAAAGTTAATTCTGTCTTGTTGTCATCAAGGGAGCGATAAAGCTGCCTAACAAAAACATAGGATCCTCTGGTTAGCCATTCGAATTTAAAACCGGTTAGATTATAGGTCGTGATCGCTCTCATTTTTTGGGGTTCTAAGAGAATGATGATCTCATCCCAGAAGGGAGGTTCACCTCCGGGGTTTCTAAAGCAGCGTCGTCGTGCTCCGATCTGACCATCACTTTTCCCCGGAAGAGGAGATATGCGATCAAAGAAGACGGACCACTCTTTTGCTTTAGTGCTGTCGCTGGCGTAGGCCCAAACCCTATTCAGGGGAGCATTGATTACAACTGTGTGTGAAAGAGAATCCTTCCAAAAAACGTTCTCATACTCCTGCTGAAGTTCTTCCACAGAGGGAAGTGCAAAAGCGAAAGCAGAGAAAAAGAGCATAAATATAGAGAGGACTTGAAACATGCAAACATTCTTAACAAAAAAATTAAGTTTGACAATTAGGACAAAAATAGGTTCCTCTCCCCGCCAGTACTATTTTTTTTACTTTGTTCTTTTTACACATCTGACAGATCTTTTGATAAAAAACCACTAAATGCTGAAGGCCTAGGCCTTTCTCTCCAGATGTATCTCTGTACCCGCCTTGAAAGGTGGTTCCACCCGAATTGATCGCCGGTTCAATCACATCTCGAATTGCCTTGAAAATTTTTTTAAAATCTTCGGTCCTAACATTCTTGCATTTTCTGGTGGGGCGGATGCGGCTACGGGCACAGATTTCGTTTGCGATGTAGTTTCCGGATCCAGCAAATAGCTTTTGGTCCAGAAGAGTCACTTTGAGTGCTCTCTCAGGGAATCTTTTGATGGCTTTTTTAAGATACTCTAGATTGAACTCAGGGTCGGTGAGGTCGGGCCCAAGCTCGTTCAGCTTTTTCTGGGCCTCCCCCTCAGAAAAATAATACATGTGTCCAAAGCGCCGGGGATCGTCGTAGGCGAGGGTGATTTTTTTTCCTTTAAGGATAAGATGCGTGTGCTTAGTAAATTTAATATCTGTGCCAATGAGCCAAGTGCCCGTCATTCCCAGGTGAGAGAGAAGATGGGATTCATCATCGAAAATAAAATCAAGCATTTTGCCTTTTCTTTTAATAGAGACGAGAGTTTTCTTATCAAGGTCGAGCTCTGTGTGAAGAATGTTTTGTTTAAGCTCGGGGGTAGAAAAAGAGGACTCTATCTTTAGGGGCAGATAGGCGGATAGTTGAATCTTGATTGTTTCGACTTCGGGTAGTTCGGGCATCAGTTAGTATTTTGTAGGATACATCAAGGTTTGCAGCTCAAGATCTGCGGCTCCATTAATCTTTAAAATTTCAACAAGATTCCAAGAGAGGTTGAAGCGTTTAGAATATTAGAGTTAGATTCTCCAACTGATGTATTCCATTTCTCTTCTTGATTAATTTTTTGTAAGCCAATTTGGTTCATCCAAGTAGCATAAAGAAGGTACTTATCTTTAGAAAAGATTTCTCTGGTAAGATC
>JBEIFX010000052.1:0-11830 GCA_040382195.1 Halobacteriovoraceae bacterium
TCAGTTGGATAGAGCAACCGATTTCTAATCGGTAGGTCACAGGTTCGACTCCTGTCCAGTGCGCCATTTTTATCTTTGACTCTGAACTATCGAACTTCATCAAACTTTTTAATATTTTCAACTTCCAATAATACTCTCGAATGATGATGTCCAGTGAATCTGTGAAAAAGAGTTCCTCGTATTTTCACATGACCTCCTTCTCCAGTCTTTCGTAATATCGACATATGTTTATCATCATGAACGACAAGTTGAAGTATTTGGACATTATAAAAGCTCTCACTTTTCAAAGAGCTTTCAGCGTCCTTGGAGAAGGCGATGACATCAATAGGATTTTTTAATTTAAGATAGAAATGTGTCTCAACCTCATCACCATTTTTGATAGATTCATAGTTTGGTGCTCCAGGAAAAGTCTGAAGATCAAGCTGCCCAATCAGTTCGATAATTGCTGGTTCATAATGGACAGTTTTGTTGTGAGCAAACGTACTGAGAGAAATAATAGATAAAAAGAAAAGAAGTCTCTTCATGCTTTCTTCGATAGATTATCAGAGCTAACAATGTTGGGTCGTGATCTTAAAAAAGTTGTGCCTTTTCTTATAACAACAACAGCATCAATCTTCTTTTCAGAAGCAAGTTGAACAGCCTCTTTCTTATTCAACCAGCCAAAGCCATCCACGAGATATTTAACAATATTACCTTTCTTGTTTTTTAGAACTTTTGTGACTTTACCCTTCGTTGAATATTCTTTAATTGTTCCTTGTTTCCAACCTTCCATCTTTTCGATTGCTTGCCAAAGTTTTTGAAAGGCATCTTTTGGATAATCCTTTATAAGAATTGTTTCGCTTACTCCTGTCTTCTTTTTAATGAATGCGACATACTTTTTTGTATTATTTGTTTTTGGTGGAGCATATTTCTGCATTAATTTAGTGAGATCCCAAGTGCCGAATTCATTCAATAGCAAATCAATAAGGGCCTTGTGGCCTGTTTGATAATCGGGAAAAACTGCAAATCCCCCAGCCGTGCCGATAAGATTATTTCGTAAACTAACCTTTCCTTTTACCATATTGCCAGGATTCGAGTTCCTCCAAGCTCTTGAACCATTTTCTGCAATCCATTTCTTTCCTTTGTCATCGTAATAAATAACTGATGAACCAGGACCTTGTTCTGCTTTTATGAAAATTCTTTTACTCAAAGGAGACTCCTTAAATTCGAATTATAATGAACAATTTTTTTTAAGTATATGTCCAATAGGTGCCAGGTTATTTTTGTTGCACTTTAGATAATTTTCCACTTGGCCGATCTACCTTTTCCCGTTGACTTGATTAAACCTTCAGCTTTCATTTCTCGAATAACAAGACGAATCATGTCGCGACTGATCCATGGACACTCCTTTTCAATATCTGAAATAGCAAAAGGAACGATATGACGTTCAACGGCCTTACGAACTTGATCCGTTTTAGAACCTCGGCCAGGCTTAATTGTGCCAACTCGTTCTTCAAATTCCCTATAAGCACGAAGAAGTGAAATCCAAAAATAATTCATCCAAGGTTTTATATCATGTTGCCCTTGATGCCATTTTTTAGAGCTTTCTTGTAGCGTTCTGTAGTAGTCATCCTTGGTTTCTTCAAATATTCTCTCTAAAGAAATGTAACGACCTACTTGGTAGTCAAAATGATACATAGTTAATAGAGTTAAAAGTCTTGCAACTCGGCCATTTCCGTCACTGAATGGGTGAATGCAAAGAAAATCTAAAATAGTAAGAGGGATAAGAATAAGAGGGTCAATTTTTCCTTGAGATAAAACGTCCACATAATCTTCTTCCAGCTCTTTCATTTTTATTGGTGTTTGAAAAGCCGGAGTTGGTTTAAATCTTACTCGTGTTGTCCCATCGGGATGTCTTTCAATAATTTCGTTATCGGTTGTTTTCCACTTCCCGCCAGGATTAGGCATATAGGAGTAAACGATTTTATGAAGTTGAAGTATGATATTGCACGAAAACTTTATTTCAGAGGCTGCTTCATGGATTAGTGAGAGAGCATCGCGATAACCTGCAACCTCTTGTTCCGGTCGGTCTTTTGGTTTTGAATTTTGAAGCATCAAATCTTCAAGACGCTTTGGTGATACTTCAATTCCTTCAAGGCGATTAGAGGATTCCGTGGATTCAATTCTGGCCGTTTCTTGGAGGCTTTCTAAAATTTCAGGAGATTGCTTGGTGTAAAGAATCTGTTTTCCACGATATTCACCAAGCTGCCGAAGGGTAGCTAGTTGCTGGGTATCGAAGTTAAGATTTTCTAAGTACCTGTATTTTAATGAAGACATAATGTGGTAACAATAGCACAAATGGGGTATATGTAAAGGCTTATTACCCTATTTATTTAATGGTTACCCTATTCGTGATGTGAGCAGACAGTTGCGAAGTCCAACACTCGGGTGCGCCATTTATCTTATTTATCGAAATTCAAACTCTATAGATATTTCAAAACCCTAAAATTAAGTCCTAAAATCCGCCATATCTTGGTACTTCAATAATTCTCGAAAAAAGGAGTCTAGATGAAACGATTTACTGCACTCTTAATCGTATTTTCGCTTTTAATTTTATCTGTGCCCAAAAAATCTGAAGCAGCGGTAGGCATCATTATAAAATCCAAAACGACTCGAACCGTTGGGGGAGTAGTGACCCTCGTATCTGGAGTGATGTTTACTTTAGGCGCTTTAGCTGCTCAGACTGCCTCGACTTACATGTTGTGGATCCATCTCCCTGTCCTGCTTGGTTTTGCAGGTGTTCCCATCGGCCTCATTATTCTGGAGGGGGAAAATGCTGATCTCAAATTCCAAGAGCTTTCGGTTGAAAAGGCAACACTTCTGGGCCTAGATACCAAAGAAGTTGAAATCTATAATTCTGAGGTCGAGGAACTTAATCTTGTTAAGAGTGAAATTGAGGCCCAGGTTAATGAAGACGTTTCTGATGAAGAAGTGGCTTTATTGTGGGCGGAATACGGAAAGACTCTCTCTGCGGAAACTCTGGTTGTTGCCTCTAAAGTGATTGTTAAAGCGTTCTCAAAATAATACTAATAAGACATGGCCCAGATCGAATGGGTCATGTCTTTTAGGGTATTGATTCAAAAAGATCTGATCATTTTTTATTCTGATCTATTATTTGGACCTCATCTGTCATCTAGACCTTCAAAGCCTTTCAAGATTTAGTACAAAGTAATTTTTACTCATCTAGAATATTCAGTCTTTTTTAAAAGTGTCTTGTGATAACTAAGGAGCTCTTTTAAAAAAGGAGTTTCTTATGAAACAGCTCACTGCTTTTTTACTCGTGTTTTCCCTTCTTTTCGTCTCCATGCCGCAAAAATCTCACGCCGTTGTTGGTGTTGTTATACGGGATAAAACAACTCGAACGATAGGAGCAATCGTTACCGCTGTTTCAGGTGTCACTGCCACGGCAACGATCTATGCCCTTGGTGCCACTGGGGCTTATTTTTCAGGGGCGGCAGCACTTATACTGTTAAGCGTACCAGGGGTGGCGATTGGATTGATCATTCTGGATGAGAAGAATGCAGATCTCAAATTCAAGCCACTCACTCAGGACATGGCCGGTCTCCTTGGTCTCACAGAAGAAGAGCTTGACGTTTATAATTCTGAGGTCGATGAGCTTAATGTGATTAAAGCTGAGGTTGAGGAACAAATTTCTGATAACGTTACAGATGAAGAAATAGCTCAACTATGGACAGAATATGGTCGCAACTTATCTCCAGAAACAATGAGTGTTGCTGCTAAAGTTATCACGAAAACGTTTGAGGCCAGGAATAAATAATCTTTTTGACCTGGCGGTCCTTGCCGCCAGGTCTTTTTATAACTGACCGACGTCAATGGTGTTGAAGCATCCTTTTCTTTCAAGTATTTCCTAATATTTTATTTTGAGTCATTTGTAAGACATCTTTAATTCTCGCATTTTACCTCAAACAGACCTGGTCAGTGGCTTGCTAGATCTGGGGTATGAAAAGATCATGCTTAAATTTCGCCTGTGCTGCCCCGGAAAATGTCATCCGAGACGGAAAGTTCAAAAGAAAAGATGATTCGAAATGGATCCAGCGCTTTCGCTGCAAAACCTGCGGGGCGCGGTTTTCGAGTGCCACCTTTTCGGACTTTTACCGACAGAAAAAACGGCGAATAAACTCGGTTCTTTTAAAGAATCTTTCTTCCAATATGTCCATGCGTCGATGTGCGCAAAATCTTGGGGTGGATAAAAAAACAGTACAGCGTCGACTGCCTCTTTTGGCGAAGCGAGCGAGATCTTATAATCAAAAACTGATCCAAAGCTTCACGGGACAAATCCATAATATTCAATTAGACGATCTCATCACAAAGGAAAACTCCAAGTGCAAACCCTTGTCTGTCACGATCGTGGTGGATCAAGACAGAAGGACGATTCTTGCCAGCGAAGTGTCAAGAATTCCAGCATTTGGGCATCTTGCAAAGATCGCATTAAAAAAATATGGATACAGAAAAGATGAACACTTTGATGGGTTGGAGCGAGTCTTTAAAAAAATCTCTCCACTTGTGAACGAGCAAGTTCGTGTGCGATCGGACGAGCACCAAAGATACCCATCTTACATTTCAAGATACCTCCCGAAGGCAAAACATGAAGCCTATAAAAGCGAACGCGCAACAGTTGCAGGTCAGGGGGAACTGAAGAAAATTCAGTTTGATCCGCTCTTTATTGTCAATCATACCTGCGCGATGCTGAGAGCGAATGTGAGCCGACTGATTCGCAAAACCTGGTGCACGACCAAGAGTCCGGAGCGCCTCAAAGATCATCTCGATATTTTTATTTATTTTTACAATCGATTAGTTCTTGGAAGATCGCTAACACCATTGTCGTCGGTCAGTTAGAGACTATTAAGGTGAGGGCCCTCAATACTTAGGCCCTCTTGAATTGCTAGTTAGCAGAGTGTTCAATCAGCTGATCAATCACCTGCATAAGAGGCTGGGGTCTTGGGTACTTGAATTCGCAAGGAACTTCTTTAACTTCGCCGGTTTTTTTGTGCTTAACTTTACAAAGTTCGTAGTTGCCAAAATACTTGGAGTTTTCATACATAAATGAGTGAGCATTAACTGAAGCCTGGGTCCAGCTTTCAGGGGCTTTTGTTCCAGAGCGAATGTCCCAATCTTCAAGTCCCGCGATAGGGCGAAAATAGGATTTATAATTTTTAGGAACAACCCAGAGAAAGTCGGGGCGATTAGTATTCATTACCGGCTTAGGCTTTTTGCTGTTGGGAGTGATGAGGGCATCATTTAAATTCTTAAATCCCCGCCACTGACCACCGATAATATTACCCATGTTATCTAATTCAAGATCATAAAGGGAAACGATTTTACTAGTTTCATTATCAAGGTCATATTTAGCGTCGGGCTTTTTGATCATCGTCCAATCAGCGTAGATGATAGTTGATTGAACCCCTATGAGGTACTTCGTTTCAGGATGTCGTGATTCAAAGAAAGGGTCATTAGATCGGTAAGAGTCATAAGAGATGAGTGTGCGATCAAGGTCCCCTTGTTCGCTCCCGGTGATCGGATTAAAGTAATTAAATTTGTAGGCCACAACCGGCTGGTTAGCAACGGCAATTTCGGCGGATTTATCAACCACAAAACTTCTTCCTTGCTTGCCGGTGAGATTTACAAGGGCAAGGTGCATGACTCCTGGATGGACGTCAGCACAGCGAGGAAGAACAGTCCCGTTTTCTGGAATAGTGTCGTAATACCGTCCGTAACGGTCGAATTTCGGGAATCGACGCTTGCACCTGAGCCCCTCTGAGCGCACGTTATCTTGAACAAGAGAGTTGGCCCAAGTCAAAGAGACAAGACCTTTAATATCTTCCGGATAAAAAGGCATTCTTCTCCCGTCCGGAAGAGAAACGATCACTGTTTTTTCTGGCCTGGGGATGACACCGGAAGCAGGGGCCCAACCATGGCAGATCCCTTCCCAATTTGCCACGATATAGTTTTTCTTTTCAATCTCAAAGTCATCTTCCGGAAGATCAATAGAGACAATATAGTTCCACTTCATATCCTCTTTCCACTTGTTGATAAAATCCCAGATGCGGGAACTGAGGTCGAGATTATTTCCAAGAAGGATATCGTACTTCTCTGCAGGGGAAAGTCTGGCAAGTTCTTGTTCAGTGAACTGAGACTCATTGGTCATGACGTAATTTTTTCTCTTTTCAAAGGGTTTGATGGCATCAATGAGTGGCAAATAATTAAAAACATGGAAAATATTGCGCTCAAGGTAGGGGTTGGCGATCATTCCTTCTTTGAGCGGCCAATAGGGTCCTGACCAGGGTTTGTTCTTCGTTTCTCCGGAAGAAAAGCCTCTAGAGTGGAGATCAAATAAGTTGAGAATGGGATCCTCGTCCTCGGTAAGATAAGTAATTTTAGAGATGATTTCTTCTCTTTCCAGAGGTTTAAAAGGATAGATGTCCTTGTTTTTTTGAGCAAAGGAATGAGATGTGATTAGACCAGCGAGTAGGATTAATATTTTCATGGGAAATTCCTAGAAGAAATTTTTTATCAAGCATAACAAACTTTGCTCTAAACACTGATGACCTTAGGGAAGGAATGAATAATTTTCACGGTTTTCACCATTAAATCGACAACTGATTAAGACTTTTCTCATGTAAGATTTTACGAATGCTCATAAAAAGTCCATATCCCAGTTTCTTCCCTCATTTATGCCCTTTCCTCTCCGGGAGGGATTTTACCCCAGCGAGGAGTCTACTCCGAAAAGTGAGGGGCATTCTTTAGGCTGGAGGGACGATCCGAGAGAAATTTAGATGCCCCTTTTCGGAAGATGCTGGAGGATGCCCAGCTCTGGATTTTGAGTACGTCGATGAAATAATTATTAACTGACCAACTTGAATGGTGTTAGATCTAGTTTCCATTTTTTTATTTTGAAAAATCACCAGTCTTATTCTTGCGCAAGTTTAAGTAAATACTTATTAGCGAGTGCTAGAATCACGCAGCAGAAGTTTCATAGAAAGTTCACTTTCATCCTCGTTTAGGGCAGCCCTTCTAAAGAGCCTTAAATCTCGGACATTACGGGTGAATTTTCATATCCAACACCATCATATTGGGTCAGTTAGAATAGATTAAGCTTCCGGTCACAATGGACGACAAGAGTACAAAGGGGAATTTTATGGATTCAAGTAAATTTCATCTTTGGCGAGCGTGTGTCTCCTTCTGTCATGTGGACAAAGTCCTGGGAGAGAAAGAACGAGCCTGGATAGAAAGTAAATCAGAGACGTTATCTTTTACTCCTGAGCAGAAAGCAATCATCCTTCGAGATTTGGTAAATCCGCCAAGGATAATGGAACTTCTCCCTCTCATCACAAAACCCTCAGACAGGGCATTCTTGGTGGATCAAATGCGAGTTCTGGCATACATTGACGGAACCCTCGATCAGGAAGAAAAGAAAAAAATCGAGGAAATCAAGGGTCTTCTTCTTTCAAAAATCAATCTTACTTCCCTAGAAAAAGAAATCGCTCAAATTGAGAATTCGTTTTATGATGAAGATGAGGTCTATAAAGTGCACAACAAGGCTTCTTTTCTGGAGTCCTTTCATAAAAAGATCCTTAAAACGATAAAGTAGAATGAAATCAATAAAAGCAGCTCTCTTTGATATGGACGGCGTAGTCGTGGATAACCACCGGTATCATTTTAGGGCCTGGATGGAATTTTCCCGAAAGTATGATTTTTTTCTTAATGAAGAAATCTATCGAACAAAATTCAACGGAAAAACTAACACCGACCTTTTCCATATGATCTTTGGCGCTGTAACACCGCTTGAGATGCAGTCCTTTACAGATGAAAAGGAAGGGCTCTACCGGGAACTCTACAGGGAGCATATGCGTGCGCACACAGGCCTTGTTGATTTTATGGATTATCTTCGGACCAAAAGAATCAAGATGGCCTTGGGGACTTCAGCGCCTACCAAGAACGTGGACTTCATCCTTGATCATTTAAAACTCAGAGACTATTTTGAGGTGATTGTGGATGGCCCTCAAGTCAGTCGAGGAAAACCTGATCCGGAAGTTTATCTACTATGCGCCCACAAGCTAGGAGTAGAACCAAGGGATTGCTGGGTGTTTGAGGATTCCCTGGCCGGGCTTGAAGCGGGAAAGAGAGCAGGAAGCACCATTATAGGGGTTGCGACTTCTCACGAGCCTTATGAATTAATGCCTCAAACGGATCTCATCATCCACGACTTCACAGAAGCCATGTCCCTTATCAACATTTAATTCACTTTTCCTTATTAAATAAATCTTGTTTGCGCCTCTTTGGAACCACTACTCGATTGCCAATTGACATAGGGTATATGAGACTGATTTCTTAAGAAATTACGGGAGCATTTTTGAAAATGAACATTTTTTTTCAGAGATTCTTTTTTTGGGCCAGGAGTCACTTTTACTGGCTCCTTTTTCTATCACCCTTCTTTGTTGGTCTCATTTATTTTTTTGGCTCTGATTTTAGTGCCTGGGATATGGAAGGTCATTTATTTGCCTCAAGAAAATATATGGAGGCCATTTTCCCTTATTTTTCAGGCTGGAATAAAGATCATTTTGCTGGTTATCCCCAGGGATTTCTTTATCCTTCACTTCTGCATTGGCTAATTGGTGGTTTAGCAAAGTTGATCAGTCTTAAAGTATCCTTTCTTTTTTTTGTTTCACTTAGTTTTATTCTGCTGCCTTTCTCCTGGTATTACTGTTTCAGAAATCATGGTCTTTCGACCAAGCAACTTAACATTGCAATGTTCTTCCAAATCCTTCTTTATTTTTCTCCTAAAAACTCAATGGGAGGAGATGTCTTCGGGACCTTTCTTATCGGACTAGTAAATCAACAATGGGCCATGCCTTTTTTTTATTTCTTTCTTGGTAGCCTTATAAAACTTCATGAAAAAAGAAATTGGATCTTCGCTGGATTTTGTCTTGGAATTATCTGCTTATCCCATGCCTTTGTCCTTTTTGCTTCAATTCTTGCTACTTTTGGGTACCTCTTGGCGTCAAAAGATTACTTATATTTAAAAAAAATCTGGGTGTGGGTGAAGATGATCGCCTTGTCCCTTGTGATCGGCGCCGCCTGGTGGCTTCCGTACCTTCAGTATCGCCGCTGGGGTGCCGGGTTGGGACTTTCTTTTCTGTCCCATCTTCATCTTTGGGGAGACGAAAATTCGGCGCAAAAAATTTATTTGGGAATCGCAGTGTTTATTATTTATGTCTTATTTTTACAGTATAAAAAAAGAGCGCAGTTAAATCTGTTGCCTTCCTTCACCGCGCCGTTATTCTTTTTAATTATTACTCTTGGTTTTGCCATGATTATAAGTGGAATTGATTCCATATTAGGTTTTCCTATTTATAATTTTTTACCTCTTCACCTTTATCGCTTGCAGTTTTTTGTTTTATCTCTTTTCTTCTTTTTACTCAGTTTTGGCATCTACGATAAATTAAGCTCCTATACCCTTTACCTCCTAACTCTGTTCTGCTGTCTTTATGGTCTTAAATATGCCTTTATGACAAAAAAAGCAGCCTTCAATCTGGGATTTAATTTTAGGTCTGATTCACGGGTCCTGGTTTATCAGGGGCCAAAAAGTCTTTTTGATTTTTATCTTCCTCACAAGTTAGCCGATGCGATTAGTTCAGATCACTACTCAACCATGAATGGTTTATTTGTTGAGTCGTCCAAGCATTCCGGAGCTTACTTCTCTCTTTTCTATGGAATGTTTAACTATCCCATGACCTGGGGAGTGAAGGTGCTGCCTTTTAACACCCTCCTGGCAAAAGATCAGTTAAAGGCACTGGGGATAAACACCATCGTCTCCAAGACTCCAATTTATGGTGAGAACCGCTTTAATTTACCCCTTGAAGAAATCGCGGAAAATGTCAGAGCTGAAATTTTTTATAACAATACTAAGAAGTTTGAAATCTTTCATGCCTACACCCTAAAGAATCATTTTGCTGAGACCATAGAAGACTTTGCCTATGTTGAAAAAGATTGGGAGTCGAAAATATTTCAATGGTGGATTTCCCTCACGAGTATTCAAACGACCCTGATTAAGAGTAAGGACCCGGTTTCTCCCCCCACTGGGCCAACTATGCCAAGTGAAAAGCTCAAGACCATCAGGGAATCTGATGAACATTTTAGAGTGTATGCCGGTACTAGGCCTCAGTGGATTAAAGTGAAAGAGAGCTTTTTCCCTCTTTGGAAGGCTTACTCTGACAATAAGGAAATTCCTATTTATCTTTGCTCTCCTTTCATGATGTGTACCTACGGCTCGGGTATGATTGAATTTAAATTTATCCGAGGTAATTTGGAAATGATGAGTTATGCTCTAACGATATTAGGATTATTATTTTGTTTCATTAGCTATCTTGGAAAGTTGTTAGTTCCTTTCATAGGTTTTACTCTGATGATTTATTCTTCAGGAGTTGGTGCACAGAAAATCACGGTCTCAAATGAAGCTATTGGAATGGGTACGGGCGCCTATCACACCTGCATTCATCGGAAAGAAAAAGTCTTCTGCTGGGGTTACAATCACTTTTCGCAACTCGGGAATGGGTTGCAGGAAAGTCAAGCTTTCATGGTCAAGGCAGAGCATACGCTTTCCAAGGTAGAGGGATTATCGCTAGGGGCGTTTCATACTTGCGTGTGGAATAGGGAAGACGTCCAATGTGTGGGAAACAATATTGACCACCAGCTAGATAAGTCTGATACACTCTCCTTCAAAAATTTCATATCGGTTATTCCTTTTTTTTCTATGAAGAATTTTCTGATTCTGGATGTGAAGAGTTTTGGAAACAACCTTTGTGTTTATGGGACAGATCAGAAACAGCATTTTGTTCTCAATTGTTCCGGAGGTTTGTGGAAGAGTTTAGGATTTAAACATAGTTATTCTCTAAATGGCCCAATCGAGTCACTCTCCGTTGGTGAAAGTCATGTGTGCTATGTTCAAAATCAGACGGTGCACTGCTCAGGAAGTACCAAGTTCGGAGCGACGACTCTTCAGAAAGATTCCTATGATAAGTTTGAAAAGATTCTTGGAATAGGTCCCAGAACATATTCAGCAAGATCCGTCTCCTCTGGTGCAGTTCACTCCTGTGGAGTTTTTTATGATTTGAAAAAAAAGAAAGACGCTATTTTTTGCTGGGGAGATAATTCGATCTCTCAACTTGGAGTGGATAATCAAAAAACGCCTGGTATTGTTTTTTCTCCTCAGTTGGTTGAAGGGGGTAGTCAGATCATCAAGGACAAGGTATCAATCCTTCGTTCGGGTTACTCCCACAGTTGTGCAGTGATTGATAAGAAGCTCTTTTGCTGGGGATCAAACCTTAAGCGTGAGATTTCACCTTTAAGGCTAAAATTGGAATATCCCTTCATGGTCAGAGAGGCACCGTTTGATCAGGTGGAAAATGTTTTTTTAGGAGTTCACTATACATGTGCGATGGGTGTAAGTCGTTTTTCCTGTCAAGGAGTGCAGGGGAACGGTGCCCCTGCACGCAGATAAGTGGCATCTTTATTTTAGATTCTTTTTCAAAATTTGCCTTTTTCCGTCTAATCGTTGATGAACAAAGATGATACTAGAACCTTCTTCGGCAAAGTCACAACTAATAACAGAACCAGCGAGCTCTTGATTCCTTCGCTTAGCGGACTGATAAGAGATGAGTTCAACTTCATTGGTGTCCATGTTCTTCATGAAAAGCTGAGAGGTGCTCGTTCGGTTCTGACGTATCAATTTCATGTCACGAGATATAAACGCTACAAGTTTTCCATCTGGAGA
>JBEIFX010000053.1:0-10509 GCA_040382195.1 Halobacteriovoraceae bacterium
CTGAGAAATAAAACATAAACTACAATATCTTTTCGGCATCCCTGACTTGAAATGACTTCAAAAAAGTATATTTCATTGATCAATTTTTTAAAATTTTAGAAATTAAACAAATATCCACTGCGGTATTTTATAAATCGTTTCTAGCGTATCAAGGTCTTGAAGCTACTTTTCTATCTAAAAAATGTGTAATTATTATCAAACCACCCTCAATCAAGTAAAAAATCAAATATAACTCTTAAGTCAACGTTGATTGACCGAAGTCGCCAAGGGAACCAATGAAGCTGAGTAATTTACTTTTCATCTTAGTTTTGATTCTTCAATTTGCTTATGCTCAGGAATCAATTCCCTCGAAGATTGTTGGGAAATATGCTCATTACGATGTCGTAGCTTATGTTGTTGAATTTGCTGGGCCATTAAAGCTCAAATCTAGGATCATCAGCTTTGGAATTACTGAGTTCTTCATGAAAGACGGAAAGTTGATAAGTCGTGATCGTTTTTGCTTTTCGGAATACAAATCAAACCTCCCCTTCAAGTCTGAAGCATCCGATGAGTTCACTCGAGCGATCATTCCCAAAGATGTAGAAATGGAAATACTCCAGACAAATGGAGAGATCTTTATCCATAGACCTGAAACTCCCACATTGCTAGGTGTTGATTTGAGTAATTACAGAGAAAACTTTCCTACAGACCCAATGGATCCGAGATTTATCGACTCTGACCGTGATGGTAAACCAGGTGTGACAGTGAGTCTGACCTTTGGGCCATTTCTGAAAGAGGAACTCTATATTGCAAGGAAAGAAATTTTCTCCTATGACGTTAAACGATGGAGTAACGGCATTCTAGCTGGAGTGGTAAAAGACAGATCGCAGCAATACATCATTGGTGCTTCAAAGGAAAATCTCGTAACTGAAAATAATCCAATTCAGAATATGAATCTTAACAAAAGTCCGATCTACTTGATACCGATGAAGGAAAATCTTGACTGTGACCAATTAAAGGCCAATAGAGATCGATACTTTCCACGAAATGATAAAAGGCATGGAGCTTTCTACCGAAAGCTAACCCTCTAACGACAAGCTCTTCACATAAGCACAGAAAAGAACCTGCTTGTCGAAGTCAATAAGTCTCTTATGCTTTACCCTGGTACTTAAAATCTTTTTGAATTTACACAAATAAAAAAAGCCCCTTACGGAGCTTAATTTATATTCGGGCCTGGTGGAGATGGCGGGACTGATTAATTTCAAATTTTTATCAGTCGTTTGTAGCCAAAATAGCCACGGCAAGAGGATTTCAAATCAGCTTGTGACCGCATTACATTCACAAGACCTACTCTAAATTTTCATCAGAGCACTTATCGACATTTTAAGACTATTTATGAGCGTAGTCTAGATCAAGATTCTTTTTGCCCTTTTATTCATTCCCTCTACGATTATTTCGAGAGTATTTGTATTTAGATCCTTATCAAGCTCACTGGCCTTATAGTTGAAATTGTCAAAGCTGATTTTTACCTCTTCGAAAATCCTTTCAACTTCATCTTTTGATATAAGGCACTTGCTCGCCGTCTCAAGGTAGTGGCGTTTCAATATCTTGTCGAAGTTATAGTGATTAGAATTTCCAATCCCCATCGCGAGTCTTAGCTTCTGAAGTGCTCTTTTTTCTCTCGCATGAAGGAAATAACCACTCATCACATCGTAAAAGGGAGTCATTCTGAACCCCTTCTGATTCATGAAGATGCTAAAGTTCTTTGCGTGACCGTCAGTCGCGTACAAAAGATCAAAAATTATTATCCCCTTAATGAATTCAAACCTGTCGCTAGCTTCCTGAGATCCCGCCAAAAACTTTGAAATAGTAACAATCCCTGGGCCTCCCTCGCTTTGATACTTCTTATAGGGAGACACTCCCAAAGCTTGGCACATATCTTCCTGAGGGATTCGCAGGATCACATCCTTCCCATCATCTTTTAACCATCGGCGATCGAATCGCTCAACCACAAGCACTCTTTGGTCTTCAAATCTTTCAATCGTTGCCTTGCAAGTCTTAAGACCAAACTTTTCCATGATGAAGAGCGAGGCCCACTCGTTGTCCACACTATCATCAAAATTAATATCCATCCCCAAAGCCCCAATCGGAGTTTTGATGATATGAGTAGTAGGTGTTTGGCCATGTGGCTCGCACCAGTTCTTGCCAACTTTAAGTAGTGCTGTCTTCTCCTGGGCTCCTGCGATAGATAGCTTGAAATCATCCTCTTCCATTCCTAGAGGACTGATAGAGCCGAGTCCTCGGATCTTTTGGGCGATCGCCTTCGTACTTAATTTTGAATAATTCATCTCAAAGATTGGTGGCTCCCCTCTGTCTTCAGGGAGAAACGTAAGGGCCCCAACGCAATCTTTCCCCACCACCTCCAAAATGTCGAAGGGTCTAGTACTTTCTGCTCCAAACTTCTGAGCCACTAATTTTTTAATTTCATCATTATCAGGCAAAAGGTTATCAAAATATCTGGATACAATTTCGCCTTTATACTCCTGCTCCTGGATCGGAAGCGACTGAGAAACTGCAAATCCATCTCGAATCCAATCATCAACATACTTAAATGATATCTGTCCTGACGAATCTTTCTTCAGGATTCCCACTCTTGCTCCGTTTAAAAAAACATTCAGCGCCTTCCCTGCTCTTTTACGTCCCATCTCTTAAACCTCATCCAAGTAACTAAGCACGGCCCGAACCTTACTTTTACCACTTAGTTTTGCTTTGAGCGTACCTGGACTTGATAGTTCAAGATTTAGTTTTAAGGCTTGGACAATTTTGAAGAAGGAATCTAGTGTTCCCTTCCCACTTTCCACGTCACTGATGGTTGGTTGTCGCATGTTCATCATTTTCGCCAAGTCGACCTGAGAAAGATTCTGCTGTTTGCGAAGCCGCTTAAGTGCGAGTCCTGCTTTCTTGGGTGTATTGATGTTATCAATTCGTAGGCCTTCATCTGTCTTCATCCAAGCTCCATACGTTTTTTAGTATAAACCTATTTTATACTAATTATCGTATCTTTCAAAAATATACTTAAATTCGTATTAAACTCTAGTTCACTAATCGTATTATCAGGATGTTAGACTATCTATCGAGAGCGCCTTTTCCTGAGAACTATCTCGAACCCAAGAAGATTTGCGACTTTTATCAGAGTGGATAATTTCAAGTCGTGACCCTCTTGCTCAAGTTTTACAACACCTAGCCTTGATAGGCCGGCGGAGCCAGAAAGATCTTCTTGAGTCACACCCAGATCTTTTCGTAATTTCTTTATGAGAGGCCCAGCTTTAGTTGAATCCTTCAAGATGATGTCAAGCATGTCACCTCCAGTATACTTATCGATTTCAATTGAAGTTCTTTGTTTAAATGTTTACCCGAGTATACATGGCGAATCGATTGAAGTCATTTACAAATGAAACTTCTGCTTTTGCTTATAGCTTTGCCATGTCCGATGAAGCGTGCTGTGCCCCATCCAGATCGAAATATTCTCAATAGTGTTTCCTTTGAAAAGCATCAGATCAGTAAATCCCTTCCTCCTTCCATACAGATCAATGTCTTTTGAAAGGTACTGCCTCATAGTTTTTACCAAAGGTCTTTTAAAATTTCCTGACTGAATAATTCTTAAAGCAAACTCCTGTTCTTCATACAAAATAGGAATGGGCTTCCAACGATCTTCCCGTGGGAGCGCGATAATCTTAGTTTGATAGATCCAGAAGACTTTTCGTCCGACAATTGGTGTCTCCACTCTCCAGAGTTCTCTTTCATGGAGATTATCTATCTCCTGCGGCCTGAGTCCCAGCCACACTGAAAGAAAAAGCCAGTTAAAGTTCGCCTGATTCATCTTTCTAGAAGCGGCATTGAGGACATCGGGAGAAAGTGGATCAGAGGCCTTGCGACTTTTTTTGTTTCGCTGATAATGAGCATCCAAGAGTCGTTGTCGTTCATAACCGCGTGGACGAGTAACCGGAAGAAAGGGTTTGGCTAATTTTCGGCAGATGAAATAGCCCCAGGCATTCACGAGGCTTAATATCGAAATGCTGTAGCTGATACTGAGCTGCTGCTCATGAAAGTAATCGTAAACTTCTTTGTTATAGTAGTACCACTCCGAAGGATCGATCTTAAGGGCCACCTGATATGACATTGCCAAGTCAGTAGTCTTAGAGCTGACTACGCATCCATCTATCAACCTCAAACTCAAGCTGGCCGGTGACAAATGCTCCAATAGCAAGTTTTTCTTTTCTTCGTACAACAATCTTAATCGGTAATAAGTATGAGCCTGCCTTGGAATCATACCAGATGGAGGTCTTCCAACTTGTTGTACCAATAGTTGCGGTGGTCTTCAGTCGCCCCCATCCCTCTTCGGAAGAGCTATAAAGTGAACGAATTCGCTTTGCCGTAAGCTTTGGAATGGTGACAAAACACCATCCGGCAGGTCCCTCATACTTCCAGAGCTTTGCCTTGAAAGAGAATTTGGTCTCTAATTTATTTTTTATCACCGCCCACCTTCTCATAGTGTGAAAAAATCAGAGAATTTGATTCACACTTTTTACTTCTAAATTGGCCTGTTTGGTATCTTCTTGGCTGGGATTATTTGCGTAACAAAATAAGAATCTTTAGGATTGATCGTATCAAAACAATTTCAATCAGTAATCAAGCAATTATCAGAAGATCGTGGAAACAGTTTATACAGGCCTACGAATCCTAGTTTGCGAATTTGTAGGACTAGTCTATCGAATTGATAAATGAATAGATCTGATCGTTAATTCCATCTGATTCAGCTTTACCCCAATCTTTACAGTATTTCTTATAAAGATCATCCCAGGCCTTCTCAATTTTTGATAGCATTGCCTTGCCCTGTTTCGTTAGGGTCACATTAACAAGCTTTCCATCCTTGACTTTTTGGATGAGCCCCTTTTTTTGAAGAACTTCGAGGTGTCTTGTGACAGTTGATCGGTCAAGTTCAAGAACATCAGCAATTTCTGATGGTGTTAGACTTTTACTCTCATAAAGGGCCATTAAAACGAAGGCATGGATTGGTGCGACTCCAATATCTGAGAAGATGGAGCTTGCCATCCTCTCCATCCTTCGAAAAAGAGAACCTGAAGTAAAATATAAACAATTTTTAAAATATGCGCTTAATTTGTGCTTCAACTAATCCCCATCGATTTAAATATTCTTTTCTGTACACTCCATATATCAGAAATACTTGGATCTGTTAAATGTTGAACCATCTTTTTACCATAGTCTTTAGATATTTCTGGAGTTGCGATCACGGAACCATGCATCCAAAATGGTGTGCAGTAATTCAATTGACATAAAAAAGCCGTTTGCTGGAAAGGCCTCAAGAGTTCAGGAACGGTAAAGTTATTATAGCCACCAGGCACATAGGAGTCTTGGGGTCCACCGACCGAAACAGAAAGGACGAGATCTTTACCAGCAAGCTTGAGCATTTCCTTGGGCCCATATGCAAATCCAAAAGTTAAAACATCATCAAGCCACTGCTTTAATAATGCTGGAGAACTATACCAATAAAATGGAAATTGAAGAACAATCCGATCATGTTCGATTAAATCCTTTTGCTCTCTTTCCACATCAAACTTAAAGTTAGGATAAAGCGTATACATATCCTTCACTGTAAACCCTGCCTCGCGGGCAGCTTGGGTCCAAACTGAATTGACTTTTGATTTAGTAAGATCAGGGTGAAATACAAGATATAATACTTTCATCAATGGCTCCTTGATTGTATATGCAACAATAGCACAATTGCATATACAATCAACAAAGATTTTGGGTAAATGGTTCAATCTTCAGCACAAAACTGGTGATGTAACAACAGGCGAACCAAGCTCTTAAGCAAAAAAGATCAATGAATTTTGGGCTTTGCGAACCACCCACTGGACGGTGGTTCGCCTGGACATTTGGTGGAGCTGAAGTATCAACAGACGAACCGTTCTACCAACACGATTTCATTGAACTTTCGCCTCGAACCCCCTCACGAATTTACGAAAAATGCGCTCATCTTTACGAGAGCGGTCTCTCTATTCGAGATATTGAGGTGCGAACAGGGATTCCCAAAACAACTGTTCGTGAAACTTTGAAAAAGAAAGGAATGTCACTTCGAAATCCACTCAATGGCAACGCATCGAAGATTGATAGAACAAAAAACAAGCGCGGCGGTCACACGCCATATGGTTACGCTTACCTCGATGGGCAGCTACTTATTGACCCAAAAGAGCAGATCATTGTCAGAAAAATCCTAAAACTTAACCAGTCAGGGCTATCGGGAAATGCCATTGCAAGAGAATTGAGTAACCAAAAGATTCCAAGTCGGAATGGCAAATCATGGTCCCCATCAGTGGTTAGAGAAATTATAAAAAAAAACAAATCAATACAATCGAAACCTGGAGGCTCAAATGAATAATCTGATCAAAATTGCAACCGTATTGGCATTAGCGGCCGTTGCCAGTGGCAATCTTCCTACAGTTCTATTCTACGTCAAGAAAGCCCAGTTACAACTCATTCAAGACTCAAAGGCATCAAAATGGCCTAAAGCGATGATTTTACCAGAGACTCAAAAGGATTAAGTCTAAGAATCTACTCCGACAAACGACTAATAACGGCTTTTTGGGATTTAGGGCTAAGCTTCTTGAAGAATGGACTATTTTTATCGACGGCTCTCCAAAATGGTGGAGTTTTCTTCGTGATACCAATGGCAACTACATCTTCAATCGCGATTCGAAAAAACATTGAGGTCGTAACTGGGCAAGCCACATCTGCTTTCAATTTTTTTGCCAGCGCAATTCTTAAATCCTTCATCGTCCAGCGCTCACCTTTAGGTATCATCTTTGTAAGTTCAAGAATGATCTCCGGCGTTCCGATAACCATTTTCTGGCCAATTTTCATATCTGCAAAGTTCACCTCAAGAACCTTGAGCTTGGGCTGATACTCCTTTACGGCCTTTTTCTTCATGGCTTCTCCGCATGAGTCTTTAAATCAGCGACGTACTGATCGACTGTTTTCTCAATATTAAAAAAAACATAAGAAAACAACTTCGAAGTAAAACCATTTAACGAAACTGATTCAGTAAATTCAATCTGTGTTGTTCCATCTTCTTTTGAAGAAAATTTTCCAGTCCACATACCGCCAAATTGTGGGTTATCGATAACTTCAATAACAAATAAATGAGGAGCAGATTTGATCTTTGTCCGAAACTTTATCTCAGGTCCATGCTTCGGCTTTTCAATCCAAACCTCCGCTCCAGAAGTCTTATCTTGAATCTGAATATTAGGTGCATCTAGTCGCCAGCCCTGAGCTTCTAGATTTGTAACGATTGCAAACACTTTCTCAATATTCGCATTGATGATCTCCGTTTTCGTATAGCTTCTCTCTGATGGCAAAAGCGCCACAATCACACTTAAAAGAATTATAATTGTTAGAACCACAAATATTGCTGCTTTCATTATGATCTCTCTTTCAATGGGATATAGATTTCTGTTAAAAGATTACTCTCGCGCTTCACAGTTCTTGGATCATTTAAATAAAGTTCAAATGGGTAATTCTCACCAAGATCGTACTGGGACAACGGGAGCCAGTTTCTATACGCCAAATTCCAGGTTTGCCAGAGATTTTTATAACTCCCCCTGTGAAGAAAAACTGCCCAGAGCGATGGATTTAATTTAAAAAGATCAAGATTTGAGGTTTGTGGTTTTTCAGATTGAAACCATTCAAAACCACCAAAGTAAGTCATTGAATCCGAAAAACTTAAGTCAGGATCATCAAAAAAAATGGCATGAGGCTTTCCAACTTGGGTCAATAATTCACAAGCCTCTAGATCACTGATGACCTTTTTGAAACATTTTTGAGCAGCCTTTTCAAATGAGCGTGTCTCATAACCTTTAATTGCCGTCCCTAAAAGGGAAAACCCCGCTCGCTGCTCTATCCGATTGGGTGCTTGCTGTTGATTTTTAGAATCAGATTTTTGAGATTGCCAAAGGCGAAGAGTAGAACCGTTGAAATCCCGATTTTTCTTTGGTGTAATCCCGAATCTTTTTTTGAAAGCACGAATGAAGGCTGATGTATTTTCATAACCAAGATCTATCGCAATCTCAATCACCGACCGAGAAGATCCATGCGCAATTTCTTTCATCCCGCGGGAGACTTTTTGTCGACGGAGATAGCCAGCAAGTGGCTCACCGGTATAAAGTTGAAACAATCGATGGAGATGAAAAACTGAAATACCCGACACTCTCGATAAATCATTCAAGGTAAGGTTCTGGGATAAATTCTCATCAATGTAATTCGCAACTCGATTGATTCGATTGCGGTATTCTTCTTCAAACTCCATGAAATCATTATACTAATTTTGAAATTTTTTGATATGCAGAGTTTGCTATCCTGGTTCAATCCCCACCACCAACTTGGTGATGTAACAACAGACGAACCAATTTCTGTAACAAAAAAGATGAATGAATTTAGGACGTTGCGAACCACCTGTGGACGGTGGTTCGCTTAGACATTTGGTGGAGGTGGTGGGGGCTGTATGAATAATTGAAATCATTAAAAAAAAATTTACATAAATCTACAATTAATTACACCTACCCAAATATAGCGTATCTCAATCAAAAGAAATTAAAAGCTTTCATAATTTCAAGGATGCATTTGAGATCTGTACCAAAAGTCCCGAAAAATCATGAGGCTGATCTTATCATGAAGGAATGCCACAAAGCTTCAAACAACCTCGGGCCAGTTCAAACGAGAAATAATTAGAGGAGTGATTTAGATGTAATTCTTAAGTAGCTAGATTTTAATAAATATTCAAGGCGTCTAAAATTTAAACATCTCATGTATGAATTACAACTTCTTAATCTCCTTTTGAGTGAAATGATATTATTTACGTATTTTTAAGCAAAACTCTTATACAAAAAAAGAGGTTTTTACATGAAGTTAGCCCTTGCTCTTTTGGTAATTATTTTAAACTTAAATTCGGCAACGGCTGAAATTATGGACGTAGGAGATAGTTCAATAAGTCCAATATATGATTATGTCGATTTTAATTCCAGTCGTGTAACTGATGACGAACTAGAATCATTAAGGAACGAATTAGAACCTTCAAGAGAAGATGTACAACAAAAAAATGTAGAAAGCCAAAGACGAGATGCTGAATTAGAGTGGGAATTAAAACATTTAAAATTAAAATGCCTTATGGAGAATGTGCCTTCAAAAGAATGCAAAACATTACTAAACAAAGGATAGGACAATTATGGTTTTTTTATTAAAACAATACATATTAGGACTAATCCTCATACAAACATTGCACTATCTAATTGATATATTTTCAGACATAAACCCAAAGAGTCGATCTCGAATCCCCGTTTGGATATCTGCCTTTGCTGGATATATTGTTATTTTAGTTAACATATGCATTCTCATATTCAGCATACTAGGGTTTGTACGTGACTTTATAAAATATGCATTTCGTTATAATACTCTCTCTCCAGCTGATCTTTCCAAAAGATACGAAGATGTAATTACACAGTCACTAAGTTTTTCATCTGTGGTTTCAGACTTTCCAATGAATCGCGAAATAGAATTCAAGCAAGCAATAACAGAAAGAAAATACAGCTGGAGATTAAACAGATTTATTGGACGATTTGAAGATTTATTAGGAAAAAGAATTGTTGATTTTATCAACACTGAAATTTCAAAGATCAGAGGTAAAGAGAAAGAAGAGTCTAAGAACCTGAAAATAGAAAACGATTTCAATGCTCTTTTAACCTAGCTTTAATTTTAAATTAGAAATTATTTATTTTCTACAAAGAATCCTTACTCATTCTAAAATCAAAAAAAGAGGTCTTGGGAAAAAACACCCAAGCTAACAAACACTACAGAAAAATTGGAACTACTTTATCAACTAAGCTTCTTTCAGGTAAAACCTCAAGTCCTTCAGCTACTCCTCTAACATCCACTCCAGACATCCTAAGATAAATCTGAAATGTCTTAAGGTCACTCCAACCACCCATTCTCATAACTTTCAATGGCTCAACACCAGTGGAAAGTAAGTGAGTAGTAAAACAGGCCCGTAAAGTGTGAAATACAATTTCCTTTTGAATGCCAATTTCTTTCAAAAACATCCTCAGTACTTTATCAGCATCATCATTTTTCCATTCAGGGGGTTGTAGCAAAAGAAGCCTTACATCTAAGCGTTGCCGATATAGTTCCGGACTAATTTTTTTAGTTTGGAGTTAATATTAACAATCCTCCAAATTCCAATTTTAGGACAATTAGGTTTCTTGTCTCGACTAATTTCCGAAATTAAATGCCCTCCATGGCAAAATACTTACATCATGCTCAACATTTTTGATTCAAAACTTGGATTATGGAGACTTAATTGATCACTGATCCCGAACGTATCGACTCCGGCCTTCCTAATATAAAACTGCATCGTCTTCAGATCTTTCCAGCCTCCCATGGACATAACTTTAATGGGAGCAA
>JBEIFX010000054.1:0-10480 GCA_040382195.1 Halobacteriovoraceae bacterium
CCAGGTGCGTGGAACAGTTCAGGCCGATATCTTAAAAGAGGACCAGGCCCAGAATACCTGCATTTTCTCGTTGGAATTCGCTCTTAAAATGATGGGAGATGTGCAGGAATTTTTCTGCCGTCACAAGATTAAAAATTACTACACAGTGTCCATTTCCGGATATCACATCGCTGAAGCTGGTGCCAATCCGATCACTCAACTGGCGTTAACACTTTCAAATGGCTTCACTTTTGTGGAGTACTATCTCAGCCGTGGGATGAATATCGATGAATTCTGCGAGAACCTCTCCTTTTTCTTCTCCAATGGATTGGATCCTGAATATACAGTCCTCGGTCGGGTTGCACGTAAAATCTGGGCGGTGACTCTTAAGGAAAAGTATGGTGCTTCGGATAAGTCTCAGAAGCTAAAGTATCATATTCAGACCTCCGGGCGATCTCTTCATGCTCAGGAAATAGATTTCAATGATATCCGAACAACTCTTCAAGCGTTTCTCGCTCTTTCAGATAACTGTAATTCGCTTCATACCAACGCCTATGATGAGGCAATAACAACACCAACAGAAGAGTCAGTTCGCCGGGCCATGGCGATCCAGCTCATCATCAACCGAGAATATGGCCTAAATAAAACTGACAATCCTCTTCAGGGCTCCTTTATCGTTGATGAACTGGCGCAATTAGTGGAAGCAGCTGTGCTAGGGGAATTTGAGCGAATTTCCGACAAGGGGGGAGTGTTAGGAGCGATGGAATCCATGTATCAAAGGGGTAAAATCCAGGAAGAATCTCTCTATTATGAAACCCTAAAAGATACAGGAGAATTTCCTATAATTGGAGTTAACACTTTTCTTCCTGAGAAAAAAGCTGAGTGGAAGTCAATTGAACTTTCTCGAGCATCAGAAGCTGAAAAAGATGATCAGATCGATCGACTCAACGCTTTCAAGTCCCGACATGCGACTAAGTCTCATCAGTGTTTGAAAAAACTTCGCGATACTGCCTTAACGGGAGGAAATATATTTGAAGAACTTCTCACCACTGTTCGTTACTGCAGTTTAGGCCAGATTACTTCAGTCTTGTATGAAGTGGGTGGACGTTACCGAAGGAATATGTGATGAAAAAGTCAAAGATCTATACCAAAACCGGAGATCAGGGTGAGACGGGTCTTGTGAGCGGAAACCGAACCCTCAAGTCCGATCTTCGTATCGAACTTTACGGGGAGTTGGATGAATTAAACTCCCGCATTGGTTTTGCTTGCTCAGAACTGGCTCAAGAGCTTTCTTTCGGTCACATAATCTTCTTCCTTCATCAAATTCAGTCGGCGATTTTTGACCTAGGTTCAAATCTGGCTTGTGAAGTGGAAAATAGGAAGAAATTCAAACTCCCTCAAATATCCCAGGAATTTATTCAAAACATAGAACTTGAAATTGATAAACTTGATTTTGATTTACCAGAATTGAAGAATTTCATTCTCCCAGGTGGCTCGAAGATGTCTTCGATCATTCATCTATGTCGAACTAACGCGCGTTTAGTGGAAAGAAAGCTCGTGCATTATCTCCAAGTGACCCAAGAAGATATTCCCGAAAACAGTATTATCTTTTTAAACCGAATCTCGGACTACCTCTTCATCCTTGCCCGTCATGTTAACAAACATCAGGGCGTCGACGAGATACCTTGGAAGCCCCGGGAGTAATCTGGGCAAGGCAGATGTCTTTAATGCCACTGACTTGCTCTCCAAATGTGAATTTCCCAAGGGCAAAATTAAAGACAAGAAAGAGGCTTACCATCACTAGCTCCAGTGCGATAAAAAACAAAGTTTTCTGTGATGATGGAGCGATCCTGGTAATCACCATCGGAAGATAAATCATGGCCATGAGGGCAAGACAATCAATCAGGACTGACACCATGGCTTCAAGCCGATGCACTGATTTGATATCTTCTTTCGAAAGACGGGTACGAATCTGAGGGGGTTTTTTTACAGTTAATGGTTTCGGACGATTGTTGTTATTAACTAAGCTATCTCCATTAAATAGACTCTTGTTTTGCAATCGTGCCGAGGTGAAGTATAAACGAAACTTCCGCGCGATTCTCTCTTTTTGATCTCCTTCGAAAGTGAGAATCTTTAAAGCATCCTCATCCATTAAGTCTTTTTGTATAACAAAAGTAGTGTCCCCAATTCTTAATTTATCTCCAACGTACAAATCAGCTTTTTCGATTCGAATGCCATTAAGATATGTACCATTTTTAGAGTTTAGATCTGTTACGACCAAGCGATTATATCGAAGATTGAATTCACAATGAGCACCACTCATTTTTTCATCTTGGATGACCCAATGACTTTTGTCATTTCTCCCGATGCGCAGAAAACTTCCTGGTTTAAGGTCTTTTCTCTGGACTTGTTTGTCAGCAAGAATCTCTAGAGTTACTTTCACAATCCACTCCTGAAGTTATGAAAAATGTATTTTTATGAATCCTTAAAAAGTATTTTTTGGGCATCCTCATCCATTAGATCAGCCTTGATTAAAAATTTTATATCTCCAATTTTCAATGAATCTCCGGCATACAAATTGACCTGATCTATTCGGACTCCGTTAACATATGTCCCATTTTTCGATTTCAAGTCAGTAACCACCAAGCAGTTATAGCGGAGATTAAACTCACAGTGAGCACCGCTCAGCTTCTCGTCCTTTATAATCCAGTGACTCTTGTCACTTCTTCCAACGCGTAGAAAACTCCCTGTCTTAAGTTCTCTTCGCTCAACTTTTCCATCATGATTAATCTCTAATGTTACTCTCACCATCGACTCCAGGGACCTTGATAATAGTTAAACCTACAAATATTTTTCACCTTTTGCAGATACATGTGCAGTACATCTGGAAACTGAAACTCTGGAACGATATACAATCCCCAGAGATGAGCTGCTAAGAGCAAATCATAACCGGAAAATTCCTGGGAGTGATAGAAAGGAGTTAACTCCCTGATAAGACTGAAGAGGTCCTTTCCTAGTGGTGCCTCGTAAAGTTGTCGATTTTGAACGAGAGTGCCGAAAGGTCCTCGTTTTTGTTCCTTTTTGTTTTGAAAGTATCGTCGGGAGGTCTCACTAAACTCAGGAGTATAAATCCAGTGGGGCATCGCAAGACTGTGAACATTCTTTCCCAGAGTTTCCAAAAGCAGAACGAAATCAGAGGGGAGACTGGCCGGAAGTTGAAGTTTCCCCTCCGTATCAAGGGCCGCCATGATGTGGAGACTTTCATTTTGGATGACCCCGTCCCAATCAAGAATCGGGAGCATTTTCACTCCGGTAAGTCTAATGGGGGTCACTTCATCATCGTAAGGAAGAACAACGGATTCGTAGGGCAGGTTTAAATACCCTAAAGTCATCCTCACGCGGATACAAAAAGGACAATGCACATAATGGTAGAGTTTGATCGTCATAATCCCTCGTCTTTCTTTCATTATATGAGGAAAGTCCCTGAAATCACAAACACCTGATCAAAACATGCCGGGGGATCATTATTGAAAATTGGATGCATTGGCCGTATTAGAATAGAGTACGGAGTAATTATGGACACAATCGTTGATTTGACCGACAGAGCGATTCAGCAAATTGAGCAAATCGCTAAAACAGAAAATCCCGCAGGAACCAAGGGCCTTCGCCTTGCCGTGGTTGGGGGTGGCTGTTCAGGCCTTTCTTACAAGATAGAATTCAGTGATCAAAAGGAGAAGGATAATATTCTCAATTTTGGTAACGTTCGAGTTCTTATCGATCCGAAGTCGGTCATTTATCTCAAAGGAATTGTTTTGGATTATAAAGATGGCCTCAATGGGAAAGGTTTTGTCTTCGACAATCCCAATGCTAAAAATACCTGCGGCTGTGGCGAGTCTTTCTCACTTTAACTGATGCTTGATCAATTTCGCTTTGACCGTGGTCAATTTAGTATCACCCTTTCAAGCTTTACTTTAAAAGGTGAAGATGCTCAGCTCTTTCTCCAAACACAGTCTACTTATAACATTTCAGAGCTGAGTGAAGATGGTTTCCATCTCGTATCCTTTCTTGATCCACAAGGAAGAGTTGAAAGCTACGGTTGGCTGATCAGAGACCGGCATGAGTTTCATTTTTTAACTCCCATTGGCCTAGCTGATCGTTCACTTGAGAGACTTCATAAATTTCTGGTCTCAGAAGATGTCACTATTGAGGGTCCTGTTGAGAAAAAGATTTTTTTCGCCCTGGTCGCTGATAAAAAGTCTCAAGACATACCAGGTTGGAAAGGTGAGCTCTTCGATGAGTTCGCCTCGATTCGTTTAGAAGCTTATGAAAATATCCCTTTTATTCCTTCAGTTGACGTTGAAAAATGGAGAGTTCTTAGTGGCTGGCCCAGTTTCGATGGTTCTGATTTCTCAATTGAAGTTGTAAATAATCTAAGATTATTTGATCTCTCCGTTTCTCTGAATAAGGGTTGTTACCCTGGTCAGGAAACTGTTTCAAAAATTGCAACCAGGCGGGGGGCTGCCTTTGCGCCGGTGCTCATCGAAACCGATGCACCCCTCTCTCCTGGAGAGTTAACTAAATTTGATAAAAAGATTGGAGTGTCATTTCGATCTGAAGAGTGGAATGGAAAATTCTATACTCCAGTCAATTTGTTAAGGGACTTTCGAGTTGAGAAGATGAAAATAACCTTTAGCCTTCAGGAGAAAAACCTTGAGGGGATCGTCCGTTATTACCCTCTTCTTCCAGGTGATAACCGCGCCAAGGCTTTGGAGTTGTTTTACTCCGGCAGTAACGATTTTAAAGCTGATTTATTAGAGACTGCTGAAGCTCATTTCCGATTGGCCTTGAAACTTGATCCTTTGTTTGGTGATGCCTATGAAGCCTTGGGGGTCATGCTCGGCCGGCAAGAACGCTATCAGGAGGCGATTAGTCTTATGGAGAAGCTAGTGGAAGTTGATCCAGGTTCTGTGCTCGCTCATACGAATATGTCCGTTTTTCTTATGAAGCTTGGCCGTATTCAGGAAGCCGAAGAGCACAAGTCATTGGCGACCGTGAAGTCCTTTCAAAGCTTCGGGCAAGAGGCAATGGAAAAAGAGAAAAAAAAGCAAATGGAAGAAACGAGGCAATCTGAATGGGCCCAGAGAGAATCAATGTTCAGAGAGGTTCTGGGCATTGATCCCGACGATACCCTCGCTAACTATGGTCTGGGTTCGATTGCCCTGGAAAAAGGTGACTGGAAAAAGGCAAAAGATCAACTTGAGAGAGTGTTGGCGGTTGACCCAAAGTACTCTGTTGCCTACCTTGCTCTTGGGAAAGCGCTTAAGGCACTAGGTCTTCGGGAGGAGGCAAACAACATTTGGAGACAAGGAATTAAGATTGCAGCCGCCAAAGGTGACCTTATGCCAGCTAATCAAATGCAAGAGGCACTTAATTCTTAGCGTAGATCTTCTTCACAGTCGTTAGATTCTTCTTCATTTCACGAAGTTCTTGTCGGTGCACTTTAATTTTCTTTTCTATGATGGGTAACTTCTTTTGGAAGCGTTTTATTTCTTTTTGTTGCTCTTTAATTAATAACCATCCACGTTCGAAGATGAGACCTTTTTTCCACGCCCAATGCAAGTCCTCGAAAGAGTACGTCAGGAAATAATATTCCTCGATGGCGCGCCAGTAAATTTTATCTAGTTCTTCTTCTGAAAAAGAATAGTGAGGGTTGTTAAGAGGTTTATCTTCAAGAAGATCAGAAAATAATTTAAAGGCCCAGAAAAAAGTAAAATAGGCGTGAAAGATTCCTCTTAAAGGCCTGAGAGTTTTTCGCCAAGGGCTGTAATAAATGTTATCGGTCGGCTCTTCAATAAGTTTTTCTAGATTAAGGTAAAAGTTTAAATGATGATGACCGTTCTCGTGAAGTAGATCATCAATTAGATCCACAAAGTCCCTGTGATACATGTTGATCATCGAGTAACCGGGTAGGTCCTGATGAGAATAACTCACAATGGCTGGATTTTTTATCGGAACGATTACTTCCGTGAAGGCAGAGAATCTTTCCCATGAAGTGGGGGAGAAATAACGAATGACTTTGAGGCCCAGATCAATTCGATGGGAAAATTCCTTCATTTCCTTCAGGCTCTTGGTCATGAGCCTCAGGTCTTTTCCATCGACATGAAGGGTCGTCTCCAGCAGTCGAGTCATCTTTCCGCTCTTTAAAAATTCACCAAGAGAGCTTTGTGATCGATAGGCCTTAGAAATGCGATCATTTCTAAGGATGTGTCTGTCCCCGAAGGTCATCAAGTGCTTATTCAAGATTAAAAGACTGCGGCGATTCGCCTTCCCAACGGTATGTCCCCTGTTCAAGTCTTTAAGGAAAAGGTCCGCGAACTCACTACGATTCCATCTTTCAAAGACAACTTCCTCGTTTGGACCAAATCCCTTTTCACCTATTGATTCAGGCTGAGAGTTTAAAAAGCAAAAAAGTTGGAGCTGACTCAAAAAGTGCCACTTAACACTAGAGTAATCTGTCAGTTCATCACGATTTTGAGCTATCCAGTTAGCAAGTGAACTGTCTGATTTTTTCTTAAATTGCGCCAAGATTCTTGAAAGATTATTTTTATAGCGTAATTTAAGCCGTGATTTTAACTGCGAATATTTGGATGGAGAAAAATTCATAAAAAGTGGCTGGGAAGGAGAGACTCGAACTCTCGACCAACAGATTAACAGTCTGCTGCGCTAACCAACTGCGCCACTTCCCAACTCATAGTCAAAAGATCAGTCATTTATAAACTGCTACCAGAATTCTGTCTACTTTTTTTGCCACTCTAATTAGGGGTCATCCCAATGTCACGGTTTAAAGCTCAAGTTTTGAGCATTCCTGACCGATATAGTCATAAAGGATACCTTGTGCCAAAAACGCCTTATGTCCTTCTGGCCCTACAGATTTTAGGACTAGAGGAGATACTAAAATTATCAAAGGTGCTTAATACAAAAAAAATACCGCTTAAAAAAGCAGTGGGCCAGGATTTGATCGTTTGGGATGAGGATGATTTGAGTACTAAAAAGGAAACTGTACAAGAGGAGGCGAAAATTCTTCTCTTCTCGCCTCCTAGCGAAGTGTTGCCTTTGGCCCCCACCTCTCCATGTGATACAAAAACTCAGCAAGATGAAAGCTCCACTCAAAGCGATCTTTACATATGGCATAGAGAAATTAATAAGCAGTCTTCCGAGAAAGCACATCAAAAAGAAGCCTTGCAGGGATATAAGAAGACTACCGAAATTTATGTCATAAAAACAAAAGATGATAGTGGTAAGACTCAGTTCAGATATGCTTCAACTGAAGGTGTTTTGATTAATAAAAAACAAGCCTAATGAAAAGGAATTGCCGTAACCCTCTGGGGTAGTTTGAGGTTTAATTCTCTGATAAGTTGAGGATCGATTGATAACTGGCCATCTCCATGAACCTGAAGAACTGTCCGAAGTGCAAAAAAATCATGATCAGGATGCTCTAAGGATAAGAGAACGTCTCGGGCTTTATCCCGATCAAAGCTTCTATTGGTTATCAGAAGGCCGGTGATTTTTTCTTTAACTGGCCTGATGTCTTTTAAAAGGCATCTGTAGTGTGGCCCACCATCAAAAGGATCGACCTCGTAGGTATACTTAAAACCAATTGATTCCAACATCCTCTTGACCGGCTCAGTCTCTTTCCCAACTTTACCAATCGCTTCTCTTGCCTCCATGGGAAGAAGAGTTTGATAGATGTTCTCTGAGGGGAAGAGACTCAAAATAAACTCTTTATTGTTACGGCTTAAAACATCGGCTTCCTGATAGTGCATGTTCATGAACCTTCTACCGATCGCTTCCCAAAGAGGGGAATTTCCATTTTTGTCAAATGGTGGCATGAGTTCAGAGTGGACCATCGGCTTAAATCTTTCGGGGTGATCGGCCATGAAAAGAAAACGAACAAAAGAAAGCTGTTTACCTAACTTTTCTGAGTGACCTCGGTACTCCGGATTCAAAATAAGTCCCCCAATTTCGGTGGGGCCATTAGTATCAAGTCCCAGCTTTAAAGTTCCATGGACAAATCCTGTATTAATTGTTTGAGAAAATTTAGCCTCCTGACCGACTGAAAGATAAAAATGAGGCTCATTTTCCGTCCCATGCTGAGCATGAATCATGGAAACACCGAGGATTTCTCCAGATTCGTAATTCTCCAGTACGAATATATAGTAGTTTTTTGAAAGATCAGCGCTTGGATGATTGAAACTTCTGATTGAGCTATCGATCTTAGAACTGATAAGCTGCTCATCCGGAGGAAGATTAATAAAGTTCATGATATTACTTAAGTGATAGAGATCTTTTAAATCTTTAAGCTGAACTGATCTTAACAAGAACATTTAGAACTCCTGCTCAATTGTATGAATAAGCCTTTTTAAGCTGGTAAGTGAAAAAGACCATGGAAGCACTAGGACGTAAGAATCATCAAGATGACTTCCCAGAAAACCTTTATTGGCCAGAGACTGGGTCTTGGAGTCTAAAAAATAACGTCCTACTGATGATCCGGGCCTAAGAAGTTGACGCTCCTCCAAAACTTTCATTAAGTTTTGGTGAAACCTCATCCATTTTCCCTGGGCCCCCCAAAGTTCAGGACTCAGTGCGTAGCTAAGCCAAACTGGTAGAGCGTAGTGGTGGAGCTCTCTTCCGACCTGAGTCTGTAAGTGATCTGATTTTGAGATAGCGACTACGCCCCAATCCTGAAAATCAATCAATGCCTCTGTATCTGATCCTTGAATGAACTCATAAATATTCCAGGGTCTGCCAGTGAATTGTTGGGTCATCCCAGGCCAAAACTTTTTGGCAGCAGAAAGGTCAGCAAAAGTAGTATATGACCATCCTGGCAAGGAAACGGACTGGGTTTCATCGGACTGACTTTGAAACTGTAGCCTGGACCAAATCAGGCGAGGATGGATAGGGTTCATCAAGGGTCCATCAGCTAAAAGATTAATGGGATATTCTTCCTGTCGCATTAAGGAAAGAAGATGAGAAAATTCAGTCTCAATGGGCGTGAGTGTCATGAGGATCTTACCCTTGATTTCTTCGTTTGCGGTAAGGGATAATTACCGTGCTTAATGGAGGATACTACTATCGAAGACGTGTTGAAAACAATTGAGACTCTTTATGCCCAAAAGGCTTATCGCGATGCTCTCGACTATCTTTCCAAAAACCAGAATTCTCTTTCCAGGGGTGTATGGCATTATAACATGGGAACGCTCTTTGCGAGATTAGAGGATTGGCCGATGGCAAGATACCACTTAACGATGGCAGACAGAAGTGGATATGCCTCGATAGAGCTAAGTCTGAATCAAAGGCTAGTAGAAAGTAAGCTTTCTGTTAAAAAATGGGAAAAACTTCTTTCATCAAAAGATTATGCTATCCGTGGTGCACTTCTTGGAAGTGAGGGTATCTTTACCATGATCGGGTTCATTATGATGATTGGGGGATTTTACTTATTAAGAAATAAGTCTAAGCAAAAAGGTGCTCTCGCTACTCTGTTTTTTTCATTTTTATTTTTCGGGGCAACTCTTTGGATCAAGTCCTGGAACTGGGGCATCGTTTTAGGACCTCAGGTTGTTCGAGAGGGACCCTCTTTAATCTTTAATTCAAAAGAGGAATTACCTCCGGGAGTCATGATTTTATCCGTACGCCACGGTGAGTGGTTGAAGGTCATTTTCCCAGAAAAATTTGAAGGCTGGATAAAAAATGCGAATATCAAGGAGCTACGATGACATATGAAAGGGAGTTGACTGAAAAAATGCTTCGGGGGGAGGGGACTGAAGATAACCTCGATGTTTCATTCCTGAGATACCTCTGGGATGCAAGCCCATTATCATTTATGACCTCCAAAGAAAACTATCATGATTTCTTCAAGAACATTTCATTTCTTAACACTTTTTCAGATAACGAGGTGAGGCTTTTTACCAAGTTTTTACACCGTCGTGAGTTTCAGAAAGATGAAGTGGTTTTCAAACAAGGTGACACCGGTTACGGTCTTTACTTTATCTTTAATGGATCTGTTAATATCTTAGCTAATTATACCGCCGGGCAAATTGAGCAGGGAGAACTTGTGATCACCCTAAGAAAAAGAGAATATTTCGGCGAAATGGGGCTTTTAGAGGAGTACAACAGAAGGACCGCCACAGCTGTTGCTGCTGAAAATACAATCCTTCTGGGTATATTTAAGCCTGATTTAGAACGGATGCTCGAACTTTATCCTGTATTAGGAGCAAAGTTTTTAAGAGAAACAGCTCTTTTAATGGCGAACCGTATGGGCCTTCTCACACGAGAAATTGTAGGGCTTAAGAAAAAACTAAAAGAACTAGAATTCAAAAAATGAAAAGAAATCAAAAGTTAAAACTTTATTTATTCATTTTTTTCCTAGTGTTCGCGGCCCTGTTCTTCTTATATTTCCCGCGTTTGACACTCCCCTTTGGCTTTGCTTACATCATTTTTTTGA
>JBEIFX010000055.1:0-10350 GCA_040382195.1 Halobacteriovoraceae bacterium
GTTAGAAAATTGCCGGAAAGGTTTAGCTCGAGGAGAGTCTGAAATTGAGAGATCTCCTCTGGCAGCAATTCGAGATGAGTGTTTTTTAAGGTTAAGGAAGTGAGTTGACTATCTCTCATCCCCAAGGGGAAATGAAGGGTCGAAATCTTGGTATCTATAACTTTCAAGTTCAAAAGAGAAGGGAGGCTTAGGGGGACGGATAGAGTTCCGATCCATCGACTAGATTTCAAACTAAGAACTTTTAATTGGCGTAGCTTTAAAAGATCATCTGGAAGTTCCTCAAAATTACCTTCAAGATAAAGTTCTTGGAGGTTCGTCAAATCATAAATCTCTAATGGGATAGTGCCATCAGATATTTTGAGTTTTAAAAAAAGCACATGAGATCGAGCTCTCATCGCATCGCTCAGCTTTTTATAGAGTTTCATCGAGATGATTTCCTGGGATTCCTAAAAAGTAAAGAAGAGAGCTCATCGGTCCGAAGCTTAAGTGGTAATTGGCTTCTTTTTTAACTTTTTCTTTTGCGTGAAAAGCTATTCCAAGTCCCGCTTGGGCCAGCATCAGTAGATCGTTAGCACCATCTCCTACAGCAACTACTTCATTCAAAGTTATTTGTTCTTTTTTGGAAAGCTCTTTTAAGAGTCGAGCTTTTTCTTCTCCATTAATGATACTACCAAAAATGTTGCCTGTAAGTTCCTCACCCTTAAACTCGAGTTCATTGGCAAATGCGTAATCAAGACCCAGGCGATCTTTAAGACTTTCTGCAAAATAAGTAAACCCGCCGCTAATGACCGCGGTTTTTATCCCGCGTTTTTTTACTTCGCGAAGAAGAATTTCCACACCGGGAGTTAGGTTTAAATTTTTCAATATATCATTCATTGAGCTTTTCTTGAAACCTTTTAGGAGCTTCACCCTCTCTTTAAGCGCCTGATCAAAATTTAATTCTCCATTCATCGCTCTTTCGGTGAGAATTTTCACTTTCTCACCGATTCCATGAATGATGGCCATCTCATCGATCACCTCGTGCTGGATGAGGGTTGAGTCCATATCGAAAACGATGAGTTTTTTTTTCGACCTGAGCCCATCATGAGGAATCACTGCCAAGTCTACTTGAAAGAGGTTAGAAATTTCGAGGAGATTTTTTTTGATTTCATTTACATCGCCCATGATATTGAGATAGAAGTCGAGGGCTTTTAATCCTTGTTCACTTAATACTTCGGTCCTTTCCACAACGACTGCAGAGTTACTAAGGTAGGACTGAAGGTGATTTAAAAACGCCTGATCTAGCTTTGAAGAAGAAACACAGCAGAGAATAAATTTCTTCACTGACCTTCACCCTCACTTGCCAATTTTTTTTTCTTTCTCATGTCGGCCCGTTTATCCTTTAGTTTTCGGACCATCGAAAGGGAATAGCGCAAAGCCGACCAGAAGGAGATAATGGCAGAGATGTAAATAAGGATCGTCCCTATTAAGCGAAGATTTATACCCAGAAAGTTTTCATAAATCATGAGCATCGGCATTGCCACCATCTGAGAAGCAGTCTTCCATTTTCCTAATCTACTAACTGGAATTTCTACTTCTTCAGTAAGAGCAAGGAGTCTGAGGGAAGTCATGTACATTTCTCTAAGCACCAGAATGATCACAACCACCGAATGGACCCGATCTAAGGCAAGAAGCATTAATAAACCTGAAACCACTAAGAACTTGTCGGCGATGGGATCGAGAAAAGAACCGAACACAGTGACAATATTACGCTTCCTGGCAATATAGCCATCTAGGAAATCGGTGATACTTGCAATGACGAAAATCCAGCAGGCAATGTGGCCAAAATAGCCTCTTACTGAAAGAAGAGAAGGAGGAGTGTCTTCGGAAAAATAGAGGGCCATGACGACAATTGGAATCATCATCATGCGGAAGAATGTGAGTCGATTGGGCAGGTTGTCTATCTCAAGATCATTTTTTTCCATGGCCATCCGTTTTATCAATTTTTACCTAGCTTCCATATCTTACTGGAACACCTACAATAAGAGAACAATGAGGTGACCATGGAACGACGTTTTAATTTAATTAAGAGTGATTTTGAAAAGCATGAGAAGAGAATTCTTCCAAGGTTTCCTTTCAGCTACCTGACTTTTAAGTCTGAGAAGAGTTCTCGGGTATATGAGATTAAAGATATTTCTCATACTGGTATGCAACTATCGCTAAAAGAAGAAAATTCCGATTTCAAGGCCGACTCTTTGTTAAAAGGTCACATTCATTGGCTCGGAAAAAATCTTGATATTGCTGGCACAGTCAGGTGGCATACTTCTAATCGACTTGGAGTTGAATTCATAAAAAAAAGAGAAGTTCTTGAAAAGGTGCAGAGTTTTCTAAGCATCGAAGAAATGGTTAAACGATTAAAGCCGATTCATAAAGTACACGAGGGTCTTGAAATCCCTGCTAAGCTCAAATATTGGCTCTGTTCTGATGGACCACTGGAAGTTTTTGTGTGGCAGCATGGTGACGGCGAAATGGCGAAATTTCAAATCCTCTTTATGGAAACTTTCGTGGAGTGGGAAGATAACGTAGGATTAAAAACCGGACGAATCTTGTCGAAGAGAAATGTCGATTCACCGCTTCTTACTGAAGACGAATGGGTCTTTCAAATCGATCCTGACCTCGATCCTAAAAAGTTAGACCGAGTCAAAGATCTCATTCAGCATATCTCTGATGAGCTCATTCCCTCAGAGTCCAGAATATTTATTCTGCGTCAATTGAGCTAAAGACTTCATCATCTCTACAAATAAGGATATTATTTCTCCGATCTCATTTTTAGTGGAGACCGTATGAATCGAAACCTTGCTATGGAATTTGTCCGGGTAACGGAAATGGCGGCCATCGCTTCTGCTAGGCTCATGGGTCGGGGGGATGAAAAGGCGGCAGATCAAGCGGCCGTAGACGCCATGAGAGCGATGCTTGATTCTATCGACTGCGAAGCCACTGTTGTCATAGGAGAAGGTGAGCGGGATGAGGCACCCATGCTTTACATTGGGGAGAAAGTAGGAACTGGGAAAGGAGCAAAGCTTGAAATTGCTCTTGATCCTCTTGAAGGAACAACGATCTGTGCTCATGGTGGACCTAATTCTATTTCAGTGATGGCAATCGGAGAGGCGGGAAATCTCCTCCATGCTCCTGATACCTACATGCTTAAAATTGCCGCGGGAAAAGAGGCGAGAGGGAAACTCGACATTCGTCAAACGCCCACAGAAAACTTAAAGCGCCTTGCGGATGTGAAAAAATGTCGGGTCGCTGATCTTACGGCTATTGTCCTGGATCGTCCTCGGCATAAAGAACTGATTGAAGAAATACGGTCTGCAGGTGCACGTATTCAACTCATTGGTGATGGAGATGTTTCGGCGGCCATTGCCACAGCCAATCCAAATTCTGGCGTGGATATTCTCTTCGGCATTGGCGGTGCTCCAGAGGGAGTCATTGCTGCGGCAGCCTTGCAATGCATCGGTGGTGAATTTCAGGGAATCTTAAAGCCTCGGAATCATCATGAGATTGAAAGGGCCAAAGCGATGGGCATTGATGACATAAATAGAGTCTTTAAAATTGATGAACTCGCTGCAGGAAATTTGATGTTCTGTGCTACAGGTGTTACCACTGGAAATTTTCTTGATGGTGTCATTTTTAAGTCTTGGGGATGCTATACACACTCTATTGTGATGCGATCGGAATCTGGTACAATCAGACACATCAGAGCAGAACATCACTTTGATAAGAAACCACGCTACTAAAAAGGATTTTTATGGCAAAAGCAGTTAGAACAGAAGTTTTTGATGTCCCGGTTGATAAATTCTACAAAGCGATCATTGATTACCGCGCTTATCCTCAGTTCGTCGATGGAGTTCAATCGGTTGAAGTCAAGAATGAAACTACTGAAGGTGCTCTAGTTACAATGGGTCTCAATATCATCAAGACATTCACTTACACTATTAAGCTCTCTCATACGCCTAATAAAGAAGTGAGCTGGACTCTGGATTCAGGGGATCTAATGAAAGTGAACAATGGGCGTTGGACACTAAAAGATTTGGGCCAGGCCCGAACTGAGGTCACTTATTCACTTGAAGTGGAATTAAAAGGGTTTTTCCCTGGTCTTGGGATGATTGAAAAGACACTTGTGAACACCAATCTTCCTACGGCCATGAAAGCTTTTGCCAAAAGAGCAGCGAGCATCTAATGACTGAAGAGCGCGAGAAAGATGGTAAAGTAGAAGGCCTCTTAAAGAAAGTCCTGAGCACCGGAGTAACAGCGGCATTCATGACTGAAGAGAGCGTTCGCTCTCTTTTAAAAGATGTTCCTCTTCCAAAAGACATCGTCGGTAGTCTCGTTGAAAATGCTAAAAATACTAAGACGGAGTTCATTTCAGGTGTAAAGAATGAATTAAAGTCTTACCTTGATGGAATTGATCTCTCCAAAGAAATCGATAAGATCCTCGACAAGTATGACTTTGAGGTCAAGGCCACGATCAGTCTTAAAAGAAAAAAAAAAGGCCAAGGGTGAAGAGGAGTAATCTTTGAATAGAAAAGAACTCTTCACCCAAAAGCTTGCCCAGATTAAGTCCGAATTAAAAACGACCAAACTTCTAATCGTCTCAAAAACGAGAAGTCTCGAAGAAATAAGAACGTATTATGAACTCGGTCACAGAGACTTTGGTGAAAACCGCGTCCAGGAACTAGAAGAAAAAGCTCTTTCTCTTCAAAAAGAGTGCCCAGAGATTCGCTGGCATATGATTGGGCATCTTCAGACCAATAAAGTGAATCAGCTTTTTTCCACTCCTCATCTCTTTGCCATACATTCTGCTCACGACCGACATTTGGTAGAGCGACTACTTAAGTCAGAGGATCGACTTGATCATGACCTTTTTATTTACCTTCAACTAAATACTTCCCATGAAGCTGAAAAATCAGGCTTTGAAACCTACACTGAACTCTTGGGGAGCGCTGAACTTCTCATGAAAAGTAAGCGCTTAAAACTCAGAGGGCTTATGACCATGGGCACATTAAGAACCACGGACTTTGAAGCCGAGGCTGGGCGGTGTTTTCAGGAGCTTCAAGTGGAGAAGGAAAAGCTCCAAACTGAGTTAGGGCTTAAGCTCGAAGTTTCTATGGGAATGAGCCAAGATTATAGAATAGCCGTTCGAGAAAACTCCGATTGGGTGCGCCTGGGAACGATCATGTTTTAGCTAGGGAAGTTTTTCAAAGGCCCTTTCTTTATCTTCTCTTTTCAATTAAGAAAGATCTTTATGTGGTTCCTCTTTATTTTTTCTTTTTTGAGTACTTCTCTCGTTTGGTCTCGGACCATAGAGATTCCTCTGTTTGGAGGGGAGTCGAAGATTCTTTATCCTTGCTCTCTTTTAGAAAAGTTGGACCTAGAGGATGAAGAAAGCTATCGGGTCACTTTTTTCGAAAAAAATAACCGTGACCTCCGGGATCAAGGTCTCATTTTGCGTCAGAGAGATTTTAATGGTGAAACAGATCTCACCCTCAAATACCGTAGTGCTGGTAAGATGAAAGTAGACGAGGAGCTTTATCACAAGCTTTCAAATTACCAAGGTCTGAAATGTGAAGTCGATGTCACCTTTGACCCTTCAAGGCCTAAGATCTTTAACACTTGCTCTCTAAAATCATCTGACCATTCACTCCAAGATGATTTTCTCAGGATGCTCAATATCCCAAAGATACCAATGACGAATCTCAGATCAGTTCAAGTGGAGGCCCGGCGCTGGAAACTTAAGCTTTTCGGGTTGAAAAAGAAATTATCGGTGGAGGTTTGGCGCTTAAAAAATCAATGTCTTCTGGAGATCTCTACAAAGTTTAAGGACACAGATGAATCTCATCAAATTTTCAAAACCATGCTTAAAGAAATCCCGGAAACACCCTTATTGATTCAAGGGAATAAGGCCGATCAAGTGCTTGATTGGTCATTCACAAGTGATCATCCTATAAGATTTACTAATGCCGCCATGTAATTCTTCTATAGTAATTTCTAGCTAGGAAGGATCTCATTTTTTTCTTAGACAACCGTTGTCAAACCATATTAATTATATGCATCTAATATTCAAGGGGGACGTCATGGACGCCATTCGTAAAGTACCAGAATTAAGTTTAATGAGTTTCGTAAACGGAACTACAAACGATAAAGTTAAGTTCACTAATGAACTTTTTAGAGGTCTCAAAGACTATGGTTTTATTGTCCTCGTGGATCATCCGGTTGACCATAAGTTAACTGAAAAAGCCTATGATCTTGTTCATGAATTTTTTCAACTTCCAGTTGAAACCAAGAAAAAATATATATGCAAAGAAGGCGGCGGTCAGCGTGGTTACACTGCTTTTGGAGTGGAGCATGCTAAAGATTCAAAGTACCCCGACCTAAAAGAGTTCTGGCATGTGGGTCGCGAAACTCTAGTAAATGAAGCTAAATTCAGACAATTTTTCCCGCAGAATATCTGGCCTACAGAACTTTCTGAATTCAAGAATACTATGCTTAAGTTTTTTGATGGCATGGATATGACGTCCACAGTGATCCTTGATTCCCTGGGAATGGCCCTCGATGTTCCTCAAGCCTATTTCAGAAGCATGCTCCAGGATGGAAACTCCATTATCAGGGCGATTCATTACCCGCCTCTCAGAAGTGATGCCCCTAAAAATGCTGTACGTGCGGCAGCTCACGAAGATATTAACCTCATCACAGTGATGGTAGGTGCGACTTCAGCAGGGCTCGAGCTCCTGGATCGAGATGGAAAGTGGCTTCCTGTTTCATGCAATGAAAAGCAGCTCGTGGTCGATTCCGGAGATATGCTTTCACGAATCACAAACGATGTAATCCCGGCCACAACTCACCGAGTGGTGAACCCGGATAACGCCAATGATACACGTTACTCAATGCCATTCTTCACGCACCCCAACCCTGAGACCATTCTCTCTTGCATTCCTTCATGTCGCGGAACAGGAGAAAAGTATGAACCAATTAATTCCAATGACTGGTTAAAAATCAGGCTAGAAGAGATTGGATTAACTAAGAAATAATCTTGAGAAAGGGGCCTAGATGCCCCTTTTTTTTAGAAAAAACGGCGAAGGCCAAATCCCACTTTGAAGTTAGTCTGAGTAGTGGTCTGAATCGTACCGTCTTCTTGCTCTTCAGAGGTATTTAGACTTTCGAATGCACCATCCATAACAAATTCCCAAGAAGTTTCATTAAAGGGGAGACTGATTCCGGCCTTCATCGCCGGCAAAAGACTCACCGGGCCTGTCTGGGAGAGGGTGACAGTTGAAGTATTTGAGAGTCCATAGCCTAAACCTCCTGCCAGAAAGAATCTTCCACCGGAGACAAAGTCGGTTAAAAAATCAAAGTAATAAATGAGGTCAATAATGGCGAGATTTCTTTTTGTTATGAGAGAGGCTCCAGTGTAGTTAATTACCTCTTGCTCATAGCGAAGACCAACATCGAAAGCAAGGTTACCGAAGAGATCTTTTTCATAATAAATCTCACCCATATAACCCCCACGTCTGGCATCAGTCACGGAGGCATTAGAGACCGACTCAGAGAGACCTCTGGTTAGGGCACCCTTGAAAACCAGAGAGCGCTTGGCAAAAGGGATTTGAGTTTTTATGTACTTCTTTCGTTCAGACTCTGGGGCCAGGGCCCATAGGTATTCGGTGGCCGCATAGTAGCTGACCATGGCGCCCTTTTCAAAAGGAAGAATGGCATTACTGTTTAAAAGTTCCCATTGGGTAAATTGACCTGTGACTGTTTTCGCCCGGGCCAGGACCGAAATATTTTCACCAGTGAAAGTTCCAGTCATGCCTGGCTTCACTCCCTGGCGCTGACCATTTCTTGTAATGAAGGACTTTTTTGATTCGGAAACTGCCTGAATCACCACCAGCTCAACAGCTTGAACAGAAAGCGAGAAAAACATGATTATAACCAAGATAAACTTCATTAAACCGATTTTAACACAGGACGAATTTTTTCAAACAGGGAAGTAGTTGACCTTTTCAGTAAAGTCCGTAGATGTTGTTTAACTGATTAATGATTTTATCGAGGAGCTGCTGGGACAGACTAGAATGACTTCTTAAGAAAATTATTTCGGCAATATCACCATTAAATCCGGCCCCACCAACAGTTGTTCCCTGGGTAGAAGTCGTAAAGAAACTGGTGTTTGACTGATATTCAGTCATGAGTACATATGGGATGTCTTTGTCCCAAAGGTCAACGCTAGAAGAGCTTCGAACATATCCACTTAGATCATCATTATTAAAACGATATCTCTGGTCAACGTCGAAAGTAATTTTTTTCATGATATCTTGAGAATTCAACTGGATTGTCGTGGAAAGGGTGTTGTTACTTATTAATCTTCTTAAAAGAGTATGATTTGAGAGGGCTGGAGTGTTCGAGGCATTCGAAGGTCCTTTGTAGACAATGATGACATATTTTACAACAGATTCAATTCTTGAACTTCTTTTTGAAACAAGTGTATTTGCTGCAGACAAAGTCATGTATCGTTTCATCTTTTGACCAAATCCGCTATCCCTAATGACGATGCTCTTTTGAGCTTGTGGGTCAACAAATGTAAACTGATTATTTCCTGAGACGTCTATCAGAGAATTGACACAGAGTTGAGTCGTATTACAACTCACTGCTGAGTAATGATTTGTTTCGAGGAGACTAAAACGACTTAAAAAATTACTGTAGTGGACATACACCTTTTGATTAAATCCCCTGATAGAAGTATCGACTGGGTTACCTGTTGAGTCTTTGAGAGAAGCTAGTCCGAGGGAGAGTTCGGTAATTTCAATCCCATCTAGATCCAGTAGAGGTTCAGACATCGAGGGGAGGGTAAGTCCAAACACCAAGGTATCATTGTCTAAAACTCCCTTTATCCTTTCCGTATAGGAGGCTTCTTTAATTTCATCACCAATACGTATTTTTAATTTGATATGACTTACTAAATTCTGACCAGATGGAGGAGTCGCAAAAACACTTTTGCTTAGTCTCACAGAAATGTTCATTCTCTCATCGGCAATAAAGGCATTAGGATTGGCTTGCCTTGTGGCATTAGTGACTTTAATTTCACTGATTAAGGGAGCAATTCCATCAATAATGATTGTTTTATCCGTAAATTCACTAAATTTCGGATCTACATCTTGTTTGGAAAGACTTGTATCTTTGATGGATGCACCCGACGGATAAGTAATTGGCCCAGTCACTTTAATTCCTTGATTCACACCACTGGAATCAATGCTTTTATCACTTGTAGTAATTTTGTAGGAAAAAATAGCGGAATCAACTTTACTGGAACTTGGATCAGAGATTGAGGTTTGAATAAAATTAAGTTTTCTTTTGACAGCAGAAGTTCCAATCAAGAGGTCCAGACTGGGAGTGCCCACCACTTCAATGCCTTCATTAAAGGTGACTTGCACTTTAAGGTCTTCCCCATTAGCGTGCTTGGGCCCAGACAATACTGTTAGTTTTGTTATTCCAATTTTTAATCCATCAATTTTAACATTAGAAAGAGTTGGATCATCCAAAAATGTCAGAGGAGATTTAATGTCGTTTCCTGCGCTGTCTTTAATCGTCACGTTAGTCAGGTCAATATCAAGGCTGTTAAATTTTATTCCGTCTTCATCCTTTAAGTTTTGTTCCACAATCCAAGAGAAAATGCTCTTGGAGGTAAGTGCAGTAGTGCACGTGTTGCAAATGACATGTTTTACAACATGAATAGCATCTGTTCCCACTCTAATACTCATTTTGGGCTTTCCGCTTCCGCTTATGGTGACTGGCTCGGACCAAAAAGCCTCAAAATCGAGACTTTTTCCAAAAATATAAATGCCGTCTTGCGGTCTCAGGAATGAGGCAAGAGTGGGCCTTATTCCGTCAACTTTGACTTCAGAAAGATCTTTGTATCTTAAAGTAATATTTGCCGGATTTTTGGCACTGTCGGAGATAGAGGCCTCCGACGGCAGATTAATCTCAGTGAACATTTCAATGCCACTGAGATCTAGAACGTTATCACTTTCTTTGATTTCATATCGGAAAGTTGCCTCGTTGTCATTCGTCACAAAATGTTCGGCCTTAAGCTGTTTATCTCCAATTTTTAGAGGTATATAGGGTTTACCTTCAACAAGACTCGACTCACTCCATTTCACTTTAAAATCGAGGAAATCACCAATTTTGTAGAGCTTATGACCTGGAGTGGTTTGTTCTACGACCACGGGTCTTACACCGTCAATTATTATACCCGTAAAGGGATCCAACAGTTCGGAGTAGGAAATGTCAGCACTATTTCCGGAGACATCACTAATAGCACTA
>JBEIFX010000056.1:0-9685 GCA_040382195.1 Halobacteriovoraceae bacterium
GCCATAAAGTAGCGGTCTTTTCAGACATGACGTGTGCTCTTCAAACCGAAAGCGCTTTTTTTTCGCGAAAAAAGTCAACGAAGGCTAACTTTTCGCTAAATCCTAAGAGTGCTTAAAAAAAAGGGGAGGAGCTTTGGCGAAAAAGATTCTTATCATCGATGATGAAAAAGATCTCACTGATTTGATTAAAGAAGAACTTTTAGAGAAGGGCTATGACATCTCAACCTCTGAAAATGGGAAAGAGGCCTTGGATCTCATTGCCAAGGAAGGTCTTCCCGATCTTATCCTTTTGGATATGAAAATGCCCGTAATGAATGGTTGGGAATTTTCTCAAACTTTTATTGATCTCTATGGCCGCTCTTGTCCTATCGTTGTTTTAACGGCAGCAGATGACTCTCGGACGCGAGCAATGGAGATAGGCGCTGATTCATATCTTGGGAAGCCCTTTGAATTTGAACGGCTTTTTAGGCTAATAGAAAGCATGCTAGTAGACTAAGGATTTTTTTTGGAAAAATTCAAAAATCGTTATAATCTTGGGCTCATTGGAAATTGTAATTTTTCTGCTCTCATTAATGATCGCGCAAGTGTTGTCTGGATGTGCTGGCCTCGTTTCGATGACAGCTCGATCTTTGGATCATTAATCGACGATGAAAATGGAGGTCACTTTTCTATAATCCCGAGAAGTGATAATGCATTATTCCAACAAAGATATATCGAAAATACGAATGTTCTCACATCGGAGATAAGTTACGGAGATTCTTCTTTCCGAGTAACAGACTTTGCCCCTAGATTTGCGCAGTATGAGCGCCATAGCCGTCCTCTAATGCTCATGCGGAAGATTGAACCCTTAAGAGGTACACCTCAAGTTAAAATAGTTTGTTGTCCTAAAGGTGAATATGGAAAGAAAAAACCAGCGATTCATTTTGGGAGTAATCATGTCCACTATGGTGGAATTGGGGAGCCAATACGCTTAACAACTAATGTTCCATTGACCTATATTTCCGAAGAAAAATTTTTCGTTCTTGATGAAAACATGTACCTCATTCTCACATGGGGTATGTCTTTTGATCAACCTATAAAAAATACTCTAGAATCCTATCTTTATCAGACTATTGAATATTGGCAGCAGTGGTCCAGACAATGCTCTATAAGCCGATTATACCAGAAAGAAGTTCTCCGTTCAGCTCTTACATTGAAACTTCATCAGTTTGAAGATACCGGAGCAATTATTGCCTCTACCACGACCAGTCTGCCGGAATCTCCCGACTCCGGCAGGAACTGGGACTATCGCTATTGCTGGCTAAGGGATACTTACTACACGTTGAATGCTCTCAATCGTATGAGTCGCTTTGACGAAATGAAAAAATTCGCTCAATTTATTACCAACATTGCTGAAGATGAGTATGGACGTCTTTCTCCTGTATACACGATTTCTGGAGATCCACTTCCGACTGAAAAAATACTCGACCTTAAAGGATATCGTCACTTCGGTCCAGTGAGAATTGGGAATCTCGCCTCACAACAGATTCAGAATGATGTGTACGGGCAGGTTCTTCTTGCTCAGTTTCCACTTTTTGTAGATGCTCGATTCCCTGGGAAGGTGGAGTCTAGTTCTCTGCGGCTTCTTCAGCGGATGTTATCTCACATTGAAAAAAGGATGCTAGAGCCAGATTCAACTCTTTGGGAATACCGGGGTATGAAAGAAAGACACTGCTATACCTATCTTTTCCATTGGGCCGGTAGTATGGCCGCTTCTAAGATTGCTCAAAAGTTAGATGATTCCAATCTCTATTATCTTGCCCTGAGGCTTGCGTCGAATTCCAGAAAATATATCGAATCCTGCTATGATCCTAAGCTTTTGGCCTATATGCCCTCCAAGGGAAGTCAGTATGCAGATGCAAGTCTCCTTCATCTTATGACCCTTGGTTTTCTTTCACCAAAAAGCAAGCGGGCAAGAAACCATTTAAAATATCTTGCAGATTCTCTTCTAACTCCGACAGGACATCTTTATCGTTACAATCGAGCAGACGATTTTGGAAAACCTGATGTATCGTTTGCTGTTTGTACTTTTTGGTACGTGGAAGCTCTGGTGAGTGCAGGATTTATTGATGACGCCTTTAGAGTTTTTGAGAATATGCTTAATTACTCAAATCATTTGGGACTATTTAGCGAAGATATCCATGAATCTACTCAAAGTCCTTGGGGAAATTTTCCTCAGACCTACACTCATGTTGGTCTAATTAACGCTGCTTTTAAGTTATCTCAGACCTTTGATTATCCAGAATTCTTTTGATGGAATGTCTTTTAGTTCTGACTTATCAAAGATTCTAGAGGGAGATATTCCTTTGATTAAGCTCGAGGCCTGATTTTTTTTCACAAATAGTGAAATATTACCTTCCAGAAAGGCTAAAATAAGACATCCCCCTAAGGAAAATGGATTTATTTTTGAAGGAAAAGAAGTAACTCCTTCCATGAAGCCTCATCTGCTTTTTTATTGTAAGCGATGGGAATTTTAAATTTCTTGCCGATCTCTGTTGCTTTAGGATTGGTGAAGGCGTGAGTTGCACCCTTATAATTCACAATCCTGTGATTAACATTTAGTTTCTTCATTTCTTCTTGAAAGGCTTCTCTTTCCTTGGCAGAAACCATTGGATCTGAAAGACCATTTAGGGCCAAGACTTTAGCCTTTATGCTAGTTGAATTTAGAGACGAACTAAGACCTCCGTGAAAACTCACCACACCCTTGAGTTGAGCACCACTTCTGGCAAGATTAAGCGCCTGAGTCCCACCAAAGCAAAAGCCAATGACGTAAATATTATCTTGGTCTACATGTGGATCCTTGGATGCCATTTCGATATACTTAGTTAGTCTTCTGACACCAATTTCTGGATTTTGATAGAAAGCAGTGGCAAGGGCCTGTGCTTCTTGGGGCGTTTCTACTGATTTACCGTCACCATATAGATCAACGGCCAGAGTAGCATAACCAGCATCATTTAACATCTCGGAGCGTCCCTCGATGAAATCATTTCGTCCCCACCATTCGTGAACAATAACGACGAGTGGTAGGCGATCTTTAAATTTCTTAGGAAGTTGTATCTCAGAGGTATAGGCTCTACCTTCTTCAGAAAAACTAACGATTGGTGAGTAGCTCTCACCCAAGGACTTCGTTTTTTTAACATGCCCGCAAGCAAAGAGGGTTGAAAGTAGAATGAGGTATTGTAACAACTTCATGGTATTCTCCTTCAGAATCATTCTAGACATCTGAGTTTTTATCAGGGGAATTGATGTATTGTCGAAGAGTTGAGTTGGCCCTGATTTTTCATATCAGATCTTAGTTGGAGTACCTTAAAATGCCAAGATTTACTCACATTGATATGGAGGATAGAATTCTGAGGAAGTTGTGGGGGCAACAGGGCCGCTATAACGGTAAATCCGCTGATTAACTCCCAGCGGTCTGCCATTTGCGTCGGAAAATACTTTCCACTCTCCAGAAAAAGCCTCTGACTGAATGGTGATTTGATCTAAAGAATCTGATACTGAATCGATAATAAGTTTTAGGTCATGCACATTCTTTGGTTGCGGTACATAGAGGTTCATTTCTTGAATCTCTCCAGGAGCTCCAGAGGGAAAGAGTCCTAGAAACTTGTCACGATTCATAATCTTGATAGAAGATCCGCCTTGCTTATGATCAATTTTTCTTGAAATTGTTAAACTGTACCCCTCTCGTTGAGGACAGAATGACGGCTTTGAGGAGGGAAGTTTTTTAAAAATATTTATGGCGTTTTTAATTTCCTTTTTGCCATTTATTTTCTTTGCACGAGCATATATCAGAAGTTGGTCATTTTCTTTGTAATAACCTCTTTGTTTGAATTCATCCATGATCGGAGCTGTTCGGCAACCCAGTACAGCAACAAATCTGAGCGAAGGATGAATCTTCTGGAAGACATCTTTCACATTATTTCCATCCGTATCGATGATGGTGTCTTCATTCCCCAAGGCGTCATCTTTATTAAAACTATTAGCGTGGGATACCCAGAAGATCGCCTCATTTTCTGAGTTCATAAGTTCTCGATGAAGATCTTCCTGGTTTGCATTTCCAATAATTTTGAGAGGAAGAGTTATACCCTTGTAATGCCGCCTGAATTGGTCAACCAGCCTTTTGGTAGTATCTTTGGTTTGAAATAAAACCCGGGAATTTCCACTCACTGATACTAGGAGAGTGACTTGCTTCTCAGCAAATACTTGGGTGGTAAATAAAACAGAAAGTATGAGGAATTGAATCATTTTTTAATCTGAACCATGGAATCTATTATTTTCGCGGCGACACTAAAAGTTTCCGGGGACAAATATTTCAGTCCCTCTCTCCAGTGATCGACCACTTCTTCATTCAAAGTATTATCTGTAATCTTAGCTTCAATTTCATCTTTCAGAAGATTAAGTTCTTCAACTTCATTGTTGAAGATTTGAGCGTCATCTTGATCTATTCCAAGCTTTTGGGCCTGTTCAAGTGAGAGTTGCGAAAATTTGAGTTCTCCAGACTTTTCATCCAGGATAACCAGTCCGATAAGCCCAGTCGTTGCGCCAAAAAGTGAAAAAGCAAGGAAGGTAATAGAATTACCAAAAGAAACAGTGCCTAAAAATCCTAATGCCATGCCAGAGGCTCCCGCTAGGGTTGAGAGTCCTCCTATAGTTTTAACTGTCTTGTTACTGATAATGACTCCAACGAGGGCCTGTGCCTGAGGCATAGTGGTAAAAAATATCGATACCGACAGCAATGCCGAAAGGATTGATTTCATATTTCCTCCGTTGGAGATTAAATTTATCTCAACCAGGGAGATAAACATCTTATTTGCTAAACTTGAGTAAAAATTACAACTTCTGACGATGCTTCTAAGTAGCTGAAATCTTCTCGTAAAAATGTCAATTTAACCCAACTAGGCAAAAATCGTCTCTGGGGCTAAGGCCCTATGGAATTTTCTAGCTTCTGAGAAAATAGATGGAGGAGATCAAGGATGGTCAAAATCTATTTAATCTTTTTCTTATTATTTACTTTCAGCCTGTCCGTACAATCCGATGATAAGGTGATTTTTTCCCGATTCTTTAAGCTTATTCCGGAAGATCAGGCCCTTCGATCGTTGGGAATTCCTTTTTTTAGGGAACTTAAAACTTCTTCTCTTAAGGCGCTGGTATGGAATGTTAAAAAAGCAGAAATGGCAAATTGGAAGAAAGAGTTTCTAAAGTTTTCATCTCAACAGGATCTTTTTATCCTGCAAGAAGCTTATGGTACTTCAGTATTTAACGAAACACTTAAGGCCCTAGATTCATTTCGATGGAATTTTGGAGTGAGTTTTCTTGTACCAAAAGATAACGATGCCCCCACTGGCACAATAGTGGGGTCTTCTGCTGAACCTTCATTGTCTCTTGTAAAACATTCGCCGGATGTTGAACCAATAGTTTCGACTCCAAAGTCAATGACTCTTGCAAAGTACCCTCTGAAAGATCGCTCCGATGAGCTTCTTATTCTTTCTGTTCATGCCATCAACTTTCAAACGACAGGCGCCTTCAAGCGTCAAATGGACCAAATTGCTGAATATGTTAAAGAGCATAAGGGACCTGTCATACTAGCGGGGGATTTTAATACTTGGAATCAATCCCGAACCTCTTATTTGTTCAGATTGGCCAAAAAAATGGGCCTTCAAGAGGTGAATTACAAAAATGGTGACCTTAGACTAAAATTCGGGAATTATTTTCTCGATCACACCTTCACTCGAGGAGTTCAAGTTAAAAACTCTAACGTGGTTAAAACCGATGGGAGTGATCATTCCCCCCTATTTTTTGAGTTTGATCTCATTTAAAAGTATGAATACTTAAGAGATTAGAACCTGAAAATGCTCAGGTTGAGCTGATGTGAAAGTTCCTCAAAGACTTTTATTCCTCTAATAGAGTGCCCTTTAGAATTTATTGGTGGTGAATAAACTGCGATTCCCATTTTCCCCGGCTTGACTCCGAAGATTGCTCCGCTGACTCCGCTTTTTGCAGGTATACCGACAGAATAGGCCCACTCTCCTGAGGAATCATACATTCCACAGGTGAACATAAGGCTGAGGATATCTCCAACGTATTTTTCTTGAATCGCTCTTTTATTCGTGATCGGATTAAGTCCTCCATTTGCAAGTGTTGCCGCCATGACAGATAAGTCCTTTGCGTTGACCATTGCTGAGCATTGCCTGAAATACAAATCTAGGGAGTCATCAATAGCATCATCAATAACATTAAAGTGTCGAAGGAGGTGGGCGATAGACCTGTTTCTATGGGCGGAAATTTTTTCAGAATTAAATATTTTTTCATCAATTTCGATCTCGCGTCCTACGTAGCGCTCGAAAAGACTAAGAATTCGTTCAGTTTTTTTTTCCCCTAGTTCCTCTTTGATGAGCGAACACACGGCAATCGCACCGGAGTTGATCATGGGATTGTAGGGTCTGTGTGTCCACTTTTCAAGTTCGACGATAGAATTAAAGGCTTCCCCAGTGGGTTCAACCCCAATTTTTGAGAGAACAAATTCACGACCGTAATCTTCGAGCAAAAGACCATAAGTAAAGGGCTTTGACATCGATTGTAGACTAAAGGGGATGTCGGTATTTCCCGCTGAAAATGTTTGCCCGTCAACCATAGTTATAACAATTGCAAAATCGTCTTTGTTGACCTTGGATAATTCAGGTATGTAGCTCGCAGGCTCTCCGTCGACATGTGCTTGATATTTTTGGTGTAGATCGGTGATAATTTTTTGGACTAAAGTAGACATCGGATCCTTCCAAAAGGGCTTCGAATTTTTTCTATTATATAGGATTTTTACTTTATGCCAAAAGAGAATAAAAATGGTAACATGATCTTTTTTGGTTACAAGTGATGTTTTTGGTAAGCAATCAATTCACGCTAGTGTTTTTTTCCTGAAAATAAACCCTTCCTTGGCTGATTGAAAGTGGCAGCGTCCCGGTTGATACGGCCTTTACCTTTATATCCGGACCCTTTGTGTTCATAAATTTCATTTGTTTTAAATCTATCATTTTTTGATTTTGGCGATTTAAACCCTTTTAATGGATTGTTCTCAAATCTTTTTGATAAATTAGCCTTGTCATTTTCAGCTTGAGTTGGATTTTGATTAATAAAGTTACCAATTCTTATGAGGGTTCCTTCTATTTTACTAAAAACGTAATTAAAAATTTTTTTCATAAATCCTCCTAATGTTAATTAGCTTAAACTTCTATTTTGTGAAAATGAATCATTCCTATTTAAACTTTAGAAATAATCATGGCTTTTCTCAAGCATTCTTGTTTTCTCTTACTTTCTCGAGTTTATCTTATATTGCGTTTTTTTTTGTAGCATTTGATTATGTTCAGCAGTAGGGGGAATATTTTTATGAATTCTAAAGGAAATATTTTTCGTCCTGATATAGTGTTTGAAAATGATTCGCGATTTTTAGAAAAAGACTACTGCATTGGTGGGGGCGTTACTATGAAGCGCACCGATATTGATTTTGGCTTTTTTAATCGTAAAAGTGAGGAACCAAAGGAGTCGCCAAGAAGTGATGAAAGAATATATGAAGAAATTTGCGAACTTTTGACCGCTCATGGTCACATCGATGCATCGGATATAATCGTTACCGTCAAAGATGGTATTGTTACTTTAGAAGGGTTGGTTAATTCAAGAGGAGAAAAGCTGATTGCAGACGAGATTACTGAAGAGGTTTCGGGAGTGCAAAATGTTCTTAATAATATCCATCTCCGAAATCGCCTGATTAAATCAGGTTAGAAATACAGGGCACCTTCCTTGCAACTCATTTTTTTGAACAAGGAGCTTTTATGAAAAGCAAAAAAGTAAAAGAAATCATGTCATCGGACATTGCATGTGCTACAGGCGAAACGTCACTCGTAGAAGTTTCAAAGTTAATGGTGAATGAGAATTGTGGGGAGATACCGATTGTCGGTAGTCTTATAAATAAGAATATTATTGGGGTCATTACAGACAGAGACATCGTTTGTCGTACTTTAGGTTCAGGGAAAAATCCGATGAACCTTAAAGCACAAGATTGTATGACTCGAAATGTTGTTACAGTTGATCCCGAGATGACCATATCAGACTGCCTCCAACTTATGGGTGAAAATAAGATACGCCGGATTCCAGTAGTTGATGAAAACAATTTTCTTACAGGAATTGTTTCTCAGGCAGATCTTATCAGGTTTGCAGATAAGGAAGAGGCAATCAAAACTTTTAGAAAAGTTTCTTCTCCAAGTGAGTCTCCCTCGTCACTACAATAAAGTGATTCCTTATGAATGAGTATTCCAGAGCAATGTTTGAGCATTCGCATCCTCTTAGGAGTACTGAAGACCTTTCTAATTTAATTAAGGTGCTAAGCGATAAAAGAGTGGTGATGCTTGGAGAGTCTTCACATGGCACATCAGAATTTTATGATTGGCGCAAGAGAATTTCCCTTGAACTCATTCGTAATCATGGATTTAGCTTCGTTGCTGTTGAAGGTGACTGGCCACCATGTGAAAAGATTAATCAATATATCAAAAAAGATCATGATTTAAGCGTATGGCAAGCGCTTAAAGCTTTCGACCGCTGGCCTACCTGGATGTGGGCGAATCTTGAATTCTCTGACTTCCTTTTGGAATTGAAACGAATAAACATGAATAGACCTATTAAAGTTGGTTTTCATGGACTCGATCTCTATTCACTCATGGACTCTATAGATGAAGTGATTAATTCTCTTGATAAAATTGATCTTAAGCTTGCGAATGAAGCGAGGAGAAAATATTCTTGTTTTAGTCCTTTTCGTAGAAACGAAAAAGAATATGCTAGATCTTTGTTCTTGATGCCCGAAGGCTGTAAGGACGAAGCTATCTCAATACTTGGCTTATTACTTAATTATAAACTTTCGGATCCCACCCAAGAAGCACATCTTTTCAATGCACTTCAAAATGCTAGAATTGTAAGAGCTGCTGAAATTTATTATCGAGCAATGGTTTCCATTAATAATAATTCATGGAATATTCGCGATCAGCACATGATGGACACCTTGGACATACTTCTTCAGAAGTATGGTAAAGATGCGAAAGCGATTATTTGGGAACATAATTCCCACATTGGTGATTACCGCGGTACAGATATGGTTCTTCAGGGACAAGTTAACCTTGGAGGACTGGCCAGAGAGAAGCTAGGTGAAAAGAATGTCGCCTTAGTAGGTTTCGGGAGTTTTACCGGAACCGTTATGGCCTCTCGAGCATGGGATGGTCCTTTTCAGACTCTACCAGTTCCTGAGGCGAGGCACCAGAGCATTGAGGCGCTTATGCACGAACTTACTGTTTCAATTGGTTCACCTGATTTTTTTCTTCTTCTTCTTGATGTAAGTAATCCCAGCTCCCCTTTAATCGAATTTAAAGGACATCGTGCTATCGGCGTAGTCTATCATCCTAATTTTGATCGACGTGGAATTTATGTGCCAACTTCTTTGTCGAGGCGTTACGACGCCTTTATTTTTCTGGACGAGACCCATGCTCTTACACCAATCACAGTTGGATTTGACCCACGAAAGCTTCCCGATTCTTTTCCGTATGGTTCACGAATTTAAAAAAGTTATTTAGACCACTTTTGAAAAGAATAATGCCAATGATAGTTCCAACCC
>JBEIFX010000057.1:0-9578 GCA_040382195.1 Halobacteriovoraceae bacterium
CCAGGAAAGATTCTCTTTAAGAACGATCTCACCTATCTTGCAGTCACTTCCCTCGAAGTGAACAGAGTCAAATCGCTCACGCTTTATTTCAACAGAAATAGTGGCAACACTATCTTCGATGGATAGGTGCTCATAAGGAATCACAAGGTCCGCATTGACGGGAAGAGGCGCCCCGGTCATCACTTCGAGGCAGTGAGCTTTTAGAGTCTTAACCGCTTCACCGGCCGGGGCCACGCCTTCAATGGTGAAAGTTCTTTTCCCACTTAAGTAGTCGTCAAAGCGAACCGCAATCCCGTCCATCATCACGCGATGAAAGGGCGGATAGTTTCTGTCCGCACGAACTTCTCTCGTCCCTTGCTTAAAGTGAGGAAGATGTTCGCGGAGAATGCTCAGGGCCTCTTCGACAGAGATCATTTCGAAAATACCTTTAGCCGATTCATCCCACCACAAGGGTAATTTCTTACTCTCACCTGGTCGAAAACAGCTTTCGATTCTACACTAAAGACTTTTTTATTTCCAGCAAAGGCCTTCACATTAGTTTTAGGCACAAGCTCCAACCATTCTCCATTAGCATACCCCTCAATCGAAACCTCCAATGGGTTGTTGTTCACAAAGTAGCTGTAATCGAGTTCGATCCGATGAATCGGAGCGGATTTTGCGAGTTTTAAGATCAGTTCTTCGAAGTGACCAGGGATCCGACTCCTCGCTGACTCCATCCCATCAAACATGTTAATGGGACTAAAAGGAGAGAGGGCCTGAGCGGCCGGGGAATAGTGCTCATCGGTTGCTTTCAGGACTTTTGCCCCGAGAGCAAGGCTTGCGTTATTAAATTCGCCTTGAACACTTTTCCAGTTCTCCTCAATCTCTTGAGGAGTGATTTCATAGTGAATATTGAGTGGCTTCACCGTCGCCGGAACTTTTTCCTCAAAGGAGCGAATTTTTCCATCAAAACTAGAAACGACTTCTGAAGGAAGATCTCTGAAGAGACCTAACCGCGTGAGACCTCCATCAGGATACTGAGACACTCTGATTTCAGAAAAGACTGGAGTTTCAGATTGAAGCATAAGGCGCAGCTCGGAGTGACCTTGGAGTTTTGTTACGGGTAAAAATTCTTTCCACTCCCCATTCACCTTTCCTTCCAGCTTCACGGATGGTGAAAAATTTCCAGTGTGGTACTTTGTAGAAATGAGAACGTAGCGGACTGCTGAAGGATTTTTTAATCGAAAGCTCAACCAATCCACACCGGAGAGATTGTGTCTAACGGTCTCCCAGCTATCCATGATCTTTCCTTGTTTGCCAAAGAGCTCTGGATCAAACTTTGGAAGATGATCGCTTAAAAGATTATCGGCCCGGGCAAAGAGCTCATTGGAGCACTCAAAGATTTCTCCACCAATACAAAGATTATAAGGAGCAAGTGGATCTTTAGGCCCCTTATCGAGGATAGCCTCGGGTCTAGTTGGACGGAAAGCATCGAGGACGAGGTTCTTGTAACCCATGTTCACTATCTGCTCCTGAGGAATTGCTCTGAAGCCAAAGGTTGATTTAAATTTTTGAAAATCAACACCAGAGACTTTTAGTTCTTTCAGGATATGTTGTGTGACCTCGGCATTAAAGAGAACGCCTTTTAGGTCTCCATTACAAAGACTCACAAGCCCCTTGCCTCGATCTGGTCCAGTGAAGCAATAAAGGAAGATGCAGCGGAATCCGTCATTCGCTCCCTGATGAAGCATAAACTTATTCTCGTCCGCTTCAACGATGAAGATACCTAGCCCCATGAGAGAGTTCATGAATTTTTTGCAACCCTTATCTGTTCCATAAAGCATGAGACGGGCGGTATCGTGAGAGATGCCACCAGATCCGTTGACGTTATGATAGGCCTCTTCTAAGTGCTTAAGAAACTGGGCCATGCCATGAGAAGTTCCCATAGCTCCGGCAGCGAAGGCCGGGAACATCTTTCGCGTTCCTTCAACTTCCTCCCCATCATCTTTAATGCCTCGGGCATATTCTTTTTCCGGTAGATTATGCTGTTCAAAAGACCAGTCGCTCATCCCGAGGGAGTCGAAGAAAGGTCTTGTGAGCTCGAAGATGCTTTTGCCTTCAAGCTTCTCGATCAGATATTCGAGGACGAGAAATCCTCCGCCGGAGTATTGGAATTTTTCACCCGGAGTATTAATAACTCTTACCGGTTCATAGCCGTAAGTTTCGTTTCCGTTAATGAAATCAGCAACCGGAGGCATCTTCCTGTTCGCTGGAACACCATTCACATAGTGAAGGTTAAGGGCACAGTGACTCATAAGGTGAGAAATCCTCACCCCGGGCAAGTTGAGCTCAGGGAGAAGATCACTAAGAAGTGTATGAAGACTTATGTTTTTCTTTGTGAAGTACTCAACTGCAAAGGCACTGGCGACGGACTTACTTAAAGACGCCATCTCAAACCAGGTTTTTTTGGAAGCCTCTCCAAAGGAGATTGTTTGCTCCCCATCGGGAGTCAGAATTGTTATCTGAGCATCCTTTATCCCTTGTTTTTCCTGAGCCTTTAGAAGATTCTGGAAAAGATTATTAAAGGGATGGGCGCTCATGCGCTTCTTAGTGATTTCCCAAAGGGCCATCCTCGCATTCTGAAGTTCAGTCGCTTCATCATTCTTGATGCGATTTTTTAAATTGGATAGGAGCTCCGCTCCTGTTTTCCCCATGGCACTCACCAGAAATTTCAAACCGAATTTTTCTAGATACTCTTTTCCAAGGGTTTTAAGTTCTTCGCGGACTTTCTCGTCTTCAGAAAAAACTTTTGACTGTTCTGAGGAGGCCATCCTGTCGAGGGTCATTTTACTCTCACCGATATCTCCGTGAAATGAAGCCGCCTCGAGGATATCTCCTTTATTAAAGGAGAGAATAATGCTGCAAGCCTCCCTTTCATTGACCGCCAGCTGGGAGGTCATCTTGGTCGCAAACTTTAAGCTTCCGCACATCTCAAAGTAATAATTAAACCGCTCCACTTCTGCCAAAATAGAAAACTTATCTGGATCTAGTGACAAAACTTCTTTCCATGGATCCTCTGCCACACGGACAGAATCGATGGTGAACGGTAAAAAGAGTTGTGTCGCAAATTCCACTGGCACCCGATCCGTCATGAGCTTAATCATGAGCTTCATCGCCACCGGGTACCACTTCTCAGTACGCTCATCCCATTTCACTTGAACAATCTTTTTCGAGTCTGACTTATCTTTTCGGATGAAATTGTATTCTTCATGGGCAATTTTCAAAAACTCTTCCAAGGGAAAACGCCCGTGATAAATTTCGTGCCACACTTCCCAACGGGACCTTTCAGCCGTCGCTAGGTCATCCATCACGCGCACGGGGGTGCCCGCCACGATGGATGGAAGGGCCACGCAGCCGTTTCCAGAGAGCCAATCTGTAATGTACTGAAGACTCTGGAAAACATTGAAACGGATTTCATCCGGGTGATTGTTGGCAATAAAGTCTGATTCTTTGAGATCAGCGACCATCAACGAACGCGAAAACATGGGATCATCTTTATCGAGACCCTTAATATCTGGTCCGTGGATAAAGTCTAGGATCTCCTGATGATCTTTCTCGAGAAGAAGAGATTTCACTAGTTCATGAAGTTTGGATGAATCTCCGTTCTTGTGAATCTTCCAGGCTTCAAGAAGGGCCAATCCAAGACGCACAAAATCTGGGTGGGCGACCCAGAATCCCGTGAGATCTCGCTTCATCTGAGTGATCACATCTCTGATGTAACCTTTGATCGTGATCTGATAACTTGGAGACATCAGTTCGGTGGTCGTTGGAAGAATGCCGTACATACCTCCTACCTTTATGCCACCTCGAGATCCCACCACTTCGGCAAGTAGATCATGAGAAGCCTTTATATATTTAATGACAATGTCTGGATCTGCCTTCACCGGGATACGGTAATTCGAATCCTCTTTAAATAGCCTTGCAGTCGAGGCGAGATAATCGTGCCACCCGAGACTTGCTCCCACAAAATAAGGGTAAAGCTCGTCCATGATCTCATGAGTCCTGAAGACCGCTCGGGGATTCTCAAGAACAATCATGAGGCGGATACTTCCTTCAGTGTAACTTGAATTCGTCTTTTTTAAGATTCTCTCCGCATTCTCCAACATCATTCGGATGTAACGGGCTTCTTCCTCGTTCTCAAGCTTGGGAACATAAAAGGCCAAGGCCTTGGGGTTATGCCAGTTCTTGAAAAAGTGCATAGCAAAGTCATAGAGATGAAGAGGAACTGGTTCATCTTTATAAAAGAGAAAAAAACATGGGAGAGCAAGACCCGGGAACCGCTTGATCGGAAGCGAGAGCTTATCCTTTGCGAGTTCGTATTTCTTTCCATTCTCTTCAAGAAAGAGATTTCCATCAAGGCAGCGAGTGAGGTTGACACCTGCGTCGACGAGATCTTCATGGAGAGGCGTTTTTGAATCTTCATCGTCAGCGCCCCATTTGGGAAGAGATTCTTGAGTGGAGAGAAGATCCCGAACAATCTGTGGCTCATCTTTTAGCTTTCGATGGTAAGCATTCATGGCATTAATAGAAAGCTTCGCGGAATCCGGTGGCCCAAAGAGAGTCACATGGGGGCCTTGGAGGAAATCAGGAATTTGGGCGATCGGTTTTCTACCGGGAAGTGCATAATCTTTTTTCTTAGGCCCCAGAACGATTCGGCCTTCGGCGTCTTCCTGACCAAAAATGGTCATATAGTCGGGACTCAGATAATCGCGGCGGTAATCCTTATTAAAAACGGCGAGCGCCTTAGTCCTCTCATCAATAAACTTCCTGTCTCTTACTCTCCTCGTGAGGACGAGTTGAAGTTCATCTCTAACAGCATCAAAAAGTTCAGAAAGAAAACGGAGAGACTCTGTCCCTTCAAGGCCAGAAGGAGTTCCCACCAGTTTAAGATCAGGAATTCCGGGAATCTCTTTCGCCGACTTTAAAATGTGCTCTTTAAATTTCGGAGAAAGAAAATCATCGTAGTAAGGGATGTGGAACTTTTTCAAACTAGCTCCCCCGGTAAGAAGAAAGACCAAAAGGATTTATGATCAAAGGAACGTGGTACTTTCGCTCTGTGCTCTTGACTCTAAAAGTAATCGGAGTATTAAGAAAAAAATGATCCTGCCCATAGTAGTACTCCTCGATGTGGAACGTGAGGCGATAGTCACCTGTTTCCTTAGGACAATCAAAAACTATCCGTCCGTCGGCGTTCGTTTTATCGACTCCAACCTCCTTCCAGATGTCCTGGGCTTTTCTTTCAAGGATTACCGTCACTCCCTGAGCGGGAGCACCTTTGGTGGTATCTAAAATATGAGTGCTGATCATTGGGTGCTACTTTTTAAAGGTAAAAGTGATGTCAGAGATATCTTTATCAGTGATGCTGATTTCTTGAGTCAGAGTACCGAAGACCTCGTGCCAAGCCTCAATTGTATAAGTCCCGGGTACCAGATTTTTTATTTCAAATTCTCCCCCTTTTCTTGTCACATCAAAGAAAGAATGTTCCATCACTGCGACAAAAGCTCCCATCCAAGGATGGACAGAACACTTTGCTTGTAAGAAGAGCTCGGGCCTGTTAAAGACTCTTGTCTCCCGCTGATTTTTCTTAGGCCTGGCCACATTGAAGCGTTGGTTCTGATTGGTGACTGATCGAACATTATGAAAGATGGGGTCAGAGTTTACGAAAGTTACTTTCTGGCCCGCCCTCGATGCCACAACTCTTGGTGTATAAAGACAACTCTTCTGATCGAGAATAACCTCTTCGGATGGAACTGGGGCAACAGGAAGGTTCTCGTGCCCTTTAACCAAGCGTATGAGAACGTTTTGAACTTTTCCAGAATCCACAAGAATTTCATTTGAATAGACGTCACCGGACCCTATTGGTTTACAACCAGAAGGTAGTGTAAGTTTTTTCTTCTCAGGTAGTGCACCCTCGAAAAGAACATGGCCTTTGAGATTATACTTCTTTCCGTCTGAATGAAGGACTTCTTTCTTTTCGGTTTCAAAAGAGGCCACTGAAACTTCAGCAGCCGGAACTTCTTTAACGGCCGGAGATTCATCTGAATGGACTCCCACCACCACCGAATCGCCACTTTTTACCTGAGAGAAAGCAATCACTCCTGTAATGACAGCAATACCAAGGACTCCAAAAGAAAGTGAGCGTTTTGGGTTTGAAAGTCTTACGACGAAGTACTCCCGGATAGCGGCACCGCCAAGGCAGATAAGCAGAAGAATGATCCAGTTGTATTCGTGCCCGTAGGTATTGGGAAAATGATTAGAAATCATGATAAAAATCACAGGAAGTGTAAAATAGGTATTATGAGTGGAGCGATTCTTAGCATTTTTTCCCCACTCCTGATTAACTTCTAAGCCACTCTTTGAGGACTCGACCATCTTAATTTGACGAGGAATGATGCGCATGAAGACATTAGCAGTCATCCAAGTTCCGAGCATCGCCCCGATATGAAGGTAGGCAGCACGCCCGCTGATAGTATGAGTGAGAAGGTAGGTCATGCCCACAAGCCAAAGGATGGTTAAAGTATGGCCAAAGAGTGCTCTCCTTTTTACAAGCTGACTTTCCCAAAGACCATCGTAAAAAAACCATGAGCCAAAGATGGAAAAAAGTCCAATACCAACTGCTTGCCAATAAGTTAGCTTCGAAACCATGTCATCAAGAAGAAATGTTCCGTCACCAGTATAGAAAATAAGCGCAGTAAGAGCAAAGCCACTCATCCATGTCCAGTATGATTCCCATTTAAACCAATGAAGTCGATCTGGAACTTTAGTCGGACCCATAAGAAGCTTTTCAACATGATAAAAGCCACCTCCATGAACCATCCAGACTTCGCCTACATGGCCAGGACGTTTAGAGTCAGGGTTTTTCTCAAAACTTCGATCAAGCCACATGAAAAATATGGAGGTGCCGATCCAGGTCACTGCAACAGTAATATGAAGCCAACGGACAAGAAGTAAAAGCCAATCAAAAATATCCTGATTCATCTAATTCCTTAAGGATGAAGAAAGAAGATATTTAATCAAATTTCATAGGGAAAACCAATGTTTAAGTGGTGAAAAGGGGGTAGCTAACGCGGTAAGCAAAGAGCTCGAAATTTATGGATAAAACTTTCCGTCTGCCCCCAATTTATACCATATACCATTGCGGTTAAAACGAATAACTCTTCCTTCTACATAAATGAGCTGATCACCATTAGGATGCTGAAGAGTTCCATTCTTGAAATAAGGTCTTAATGAATGTTCTGAAACCTGCCTTAAGCTTCCCTCACCCTCAAAAATTCCCACCGGACTTTTAATGTTTGAATATACCCTAGGCGCTGGGGCAAAAGGAGCATCTATCCACTCTATTTCATACTTCATTTTCCTAAATGAGGTATTTCCTGGTCTATTAATGGTGAGGCCCTCTTGAAGTTTTAGTAAATCTTGAACACTCACCTCCTTATGACCACCGGCGCCTTTATGGGGCCAATCAATACCCCAAGTATTCCTAAGTTTGACGACACATTTTTTACCACGGTAGTAAGCTCCGACGATATTAACGACATGAGACCCACACTGATCACTGCTATTTTCGTAGGAAGAAGCCAGAGAAGAGAACTCCTCGTCAAACGCACAGAGACTCATTGTAAGAGGCTTACTGCTAGCGAGATTCACTTTTATTCGCTTTAGAAATTCCAAGACATCATCAGTTTCTAAAATAGAAGTTGTGTAAGGAGGAATTTCAAAGTCTGGCCCTTCCCTATTATTTAAAAGACTCGAAAGCTCTCCGTACCTACGAATGAGGGTGCTAGATGTTTTAGCTTGATTATCTTCTGCAAGTTTTTCTAATTTCTGATTGATAAGTCCCAAGCTTTTCAGAAATTCTCTGAACTCAGGCGTGTTATAAATGGTTGCATCAACTCGACATCCCATAACTTCATAAAAATAATTTGAACTTTTAGCTGGTTTAACACCATCTTGTTTATAGCGATCAATCAAAGCAGTTATTACTTCCCTCGCCTCAGAATCTTCATCGTCAATTGAAATGAATTTAACCTGTTTAGCACTTCTAACCCTATAACCTCTTTCTTGAATACCCCAGAACACATCCAATACTTTTCCACCTTTTTTAAGATTTATCTCATCGGGATCAAAGGTTTGAATATTCTTTTCATCCGGGTGAAGAAGTGAGAGTTGAGTATTTGAACTATAAACAGCTTCAAAGGGAGAAAGACGATTCGCTGGATCGAGATAAAACTCTTTAGCAAACTTTTCTTGTTCGACTTTATTAAATTTTTCAATCCCTTTTTCCTTGAAAATTTTCATGAACCGATGATGTTCGATGAGTGGAGCAGAGGCAAAGGCAAAGCACCAACTGGCGGGATTCTGAGAAGAGACAGGTGGAAGAATTTTGGACAGGTGCTCTCCATCCTCTCTCCTTAAAGTCTCTTCTCTCTCATCTTTTGGTCGCTCCCCACAAAGAGTCTTTTCTTCTACAGTGGTCAGTTCAGATCCATAAACTGTAAGGAGTGGGATAAGAAAAAAGAATAAAAAAAATCTTGTCATTTTTTCCTCTGCTTCTTTTTCTCCATAGGAAAATGACGATGGAAGAGATCCCAAGAGCTAATCATCGACTGATCAGAAAAAACACAAAAGCTCCTCTCCTCACCATTTTCGTTTTTTAGTTGAAGAGGAACTCCCTTATTAAGCCTGCAGTAACTGTCGGCAGGATGACCCAGAGGAACTTTTAATTTCAGCGGAGGAGATCTCAAGGCATTCAGTGCAAGGCATTTTTTAGAAGATTTTTGGCAAACATCATTGACCAGTGAGCGGTTCACTTCAGTAAAAGAGATCTTAATACTTTCACTTCCATGACTCATGAAATAAGTTTCGGCGAAGGCCAGAGGTAACATAATGAAAAAGGAAAATATGCGCCATGTCATGTGTTTTTTATCGGCTAATTCCTCCGTTTTCCTTAAGAAGAAAAAAGAAAAAGACTCTAAGCAAAGCCTTTTTGTCTTTCAGGCGTTACGGTTAATACTATTTAGATCTTCAAATGCCTCTTTAAGGCGCTTGACGAAGTTTTCCTCACCTTTTCGGAGCCATACCCGAGGGTCATAATACTTTTTATTTGGAGCTTCAGGACCTTCCGGGTTGCCGAGTTGACCTTGTAGGTAAGCTTTTTTGTCTTCGTAAAAGTTTTTAATACCTTCCCAAAACGCCCACTGCATATCCGTATCAATATTCATTTTTATTACTCCATAGTCGATGGCCTCTCGGATCTCTGACTGAAGTGAACCTGAACCTCCATGGAAAACAAAAGATACAGGTCTTGAAGAGGTAGCGAATTTTTTTTGGACAAAATCGTTTGAGTTCTTAAGTATGATTGGTGAGAGTTTAACATTTCCAGGCTTATAGACTCCATGAACATTCCCGAAGGAGGCAGCGATGGTAAAGTTCGAACTGACCTCACGAAGACGGGAATAAGCATAGGCTACATCCTCGGGCTGAGTGTAGAGTTTGGAATTATCAACATCTGTATTGTCAACACCATCCTCTTCTCCCCC
>JBEIFX010000058.1:0-8074 GCA_040382195.1 Halobacteriovoraceae bacterium
ATGTTTTCAATTTCTCCTGACCTTATTGATTCTCAAAGACTTTCAGCTGAGCTTGGTCATCAGAGTGCCGGGGCCTTTGTGACGTTTGAAGGCTGGGTGAGGGATCACAACGAAGGGAAAAAGGTTCAGAGCTTAGAGTATCAGATCTACGCTGAGCTTGCTCTCAAAGAGGGAGAGAGAATTCTCGCAGAAGCAAAGTCAAAGTTTAATCTTCACACGATCCTGGCCGTTCACCGTGAGGGGCACTTAAAGCTCGGTGAGATCGCGATCTGGATCGGAGCGACGTCATCCCATCGGGACGATGCCTTCAAGGCCACGCGCTATGTGATAGATGAGATCAAGCACCGCCTCCCTGTTTGGAAGAAAGAGCATTACGTTGATCACAGGGCCGAATGGGTCTTTTGTCGCCATCACCACCATCATGTGCATTTTACTGAAGATGAATATTACTCCAAACAGAAGAATCTTATTGTTCAGGAAAAGTTGAAGAACTCAAAAGTTTTGGTCGTGGGGGCCGGGGGGCTTGGATGTCCTGTCCTTTTGAATCTTGCGGCCGCTGGAGTGGGGCTTCTCACTATCGTTGATCCTGATAAAATAAGTATTTCTAATATCCACCGACAGATTCTTTTTTCACACAATCTTGTGGGTGAGAAAAAAGCAGAAGTGGCCCAAAAAAAACTTTTGGAGCTTAATCCCTTCATCGAAGTAGATGCTATTTCGGACTGGGTAAGCTTAGAGCACATCCAGCATGACCTCGTGATTGATTGCACGGATAACCTTGAGACCAAGTACTTTCTCCACGATGCCTGCATGAAATTAAAGATTCCTCTTATCTCTGCGAGTGTCTATAAGAGTGAAGGTCAGGTCCGGACCTTCGTTCCGGGTGAGGGTTGCCTTCGCTGCTTGAGCGATAAGACACCAGATGATTCTCTTATTGGAAATTGTAACGACGCCGGTGTTCTGGGGTCTGTGACGGGTGTCATCGGTTCCATCGAGGCCAATGAGGCGATAGAGTTTCTCACTCAGGGGAAGAACTCTACCATCTCTCATACGCTTTATCTCAATCTAAAGGACCTCTCTCAGCTTAAAGTTAAGAACTTCAAAAAAGAGGGTTGTCACACTTGTCTAGGGAAAGGCACTTTAGTTGAGGAAATGATTGAAATAAGAGAAGGTAAAAGCATCCTCGATATCAGAAACCTCACTGACGAGGAAGTCCTGGCGATGAAACCTCACGGCGTTGCTCTTTGTTGTCACAAGGGAGTAAGAAGCAAGCGCCTGGCCATGAAGCTTCGGCACGAAGGAGTCGAGGTGTATTCATTGAAGGGTGGGGCGTGCTCGCTGTAGTCTTTTTCATCATTGCCTTACTCTATGCCACCATCGGCTTCGGGGGAGGGTCTTCATATCTTGCGACACTCGCTTATTTTGATGTGCCGTTTGAATTTATCCCGAAAATCGGACTCATCTGCAATCTTTTGGTCGTAAGTGGTGGTATCTGGCACTACTTTAAAAAAGGGCACATCAATAAAGCACTCATTACACCATTTGTGATTTCCTCTGTGCCTGCGGCCTTTCTTGGTGGACTTTACCCGATAAAAGAAAAAACATTCCTCTCTCTCCTGGCCGCTCTCCTTCTTCTTTCGGGGTTAAGGCTCCTGGTTAACACCGCTCCTCCTAATGGTGATACTCAATTACCAAATTACAAGTTGGCCATTATTATTGGAGCTCTCCTTGGTCTCGTATCTGGTCTCGTGGGCCTTGGAGGAGGAATTTTTCTTTCACCCTTGATGCTCAATCTAAATTGGGGGAAGGCGAAAGAAGTGGCAGCGACTGCTAGCGTATTTATTCTTGTGAATTCTCTGGCGGGACTAGCGGGCCAAATGTTTAAGGGGAATCCATCTGGTGTCTTGGACTTCTGGCCTCTTTATCTATCCGTTATCGTCGGTGGACAGATTGGATCTCGCCTTGGAACTTCGTCGATTGCGACGGATCATTTCCTCAAGAAGGCTACAGGTCTTTTAGTCCTTTTCATTGCCGTAAATCTTTTTTTGAAGAAAGTTTTTTAAGAGAGTTCGTCTCGAACTTTCAAAAGTTCTGCCGTGATGCTAATGGCAATCTCGTGAGGATGATTTGTTCCAATCGGAAGCCCCATGGGGACCCGGAGTTTTTTTAAGAACTTTTCATCGACACCCATTTCGAGGAGGTCTTTTTTTATCTTTATGCCCTTTACGTCACTGCCGATGACACCCACATAGGGACAGTCGGGGAAGTTCTTGGCGATTTCATAGAGAATCGGGACGTCATGAGCATGACCCATGGTCATGGAGAGAAAAAAAGTGTTCGCAGAAAATTTTGGAACTAATTCTTTGGGATTGGCATGAGTGATCCCTTTAACTCCCTCAAGTTTTAAGATCCATTCTTCTCGGGGATCAATACAAGTCACAGATGCGTTGAGATTTGAAAGAACCCTCGAAAGCGCCTGGGCCACATGGCCTGCTCCAAAAATCACGATGGGCCAGGATTTTCCTGGGTAGTGTTCGAAGAGAAAGGTCGCTTCTCCTCCGCAGCTCATGCCGATGTCTTTTTGTAGGTTCCAGGTGACGGTGAGAGGAGGCAGTTTGTTCTTTTCTTCAAGGATCGACAGCGCCTTTTTGATGGCATGGGCCTCAACTTTCCCACCACCCACGGTGCCATAAAGAAGACCGTCTTTCGTTACGATCATCTTGGCACCGGGATCCTGAGGAGCAGAGCCTCTGACTTCCGTTTGAGTCACGATCACGAAAGCGACTTCATCTTCTGTGAGTTTATGGCAAAGCTCGAAGAACTTCATTCCCATTCTTTAAACCTCTCTGGCATCATAGCTCTTAAGACGTTCTCTGAGGTCGCTGGGATTCTTAACTCGGGGTAAGAAGCGATATAGCGTGGAAGTTGTCTTATGGCATCATTAATGGCGGTCCATGCAGAGACCGCGAGGAGAAGAGGTGGTTCACCGACCGCCTTGGTACCCCGAACATTAGCGAAGTTCTCATCGTTTTCAAGGAGCTCAATATTAAATATTCTTGGAGTATCCTGAATACTTGGGATCTTATAGGTGCTTGGAGCGTGCGACAGGAGAAGTCCTTGATCGTTGTAGTAGAGATTCTCCGTCGTGACCCAACCCAGACCCTGGATGTAGGCGCCGCTCACTTGACCCATGTCCAGGTCTTCATTCACTGGACGGCCTAAATCCATCAAGATGTCAGTCCTTAAAATTTTTACCTCTCCAGTGAGCTGATCAAGCTTAACTTCGGTACAGGCAACCCCCTGAGTGTAATAGAGGAAAGCATCACCTTCGCCTTTGATTTTATTAAACTCAATGCCGGGGATTTTGTAGAAAGCGTAATCCGAAAGGGAAATCCGGTTTAGATAAGCTTCAAGGACGAGGTACTTAAACTCGATTTTCTTTTCCAAATGCTTAGGATGAATAACCCAGCCGTCCTCAAATTGGATCTCAAAATAAGAGGCCTTGCCACTTTGCCACTCGGCCCCGGCGTTCGGGTCATTTTCCAAGAGGTCTGGGGTCTTAAGTTCCACTTCGGCTTGAGTCCCAAGGCCTGCTGTCTTAGAGGCCCACTTTTCTTTAGGGATATCAAGAAGCTTTAGGGCAAGTTCCGAAAGTCTCTTTTTAATTTTCCTTGTGGCCAGAAGGGCCGCTGCCCCATTGATATCGGTTCCTGAAGAGGCCGCGGTTGGAGAGGTGTTGGCATTTTTGTCAGTCCTCGTTGGCATGACCCTGGCTTCTTTTCTAGTGAGACCGAGTTCACTCGTAACCATTTCAGCAATCCGGGCGTTCACACCCTGGCCCATTTCAGTGGCACCAGTAGCGATCTGAACCGAGCCATCATTGTGGACAATCACCAGAGCATTTCCTTGGTTCAAGAATCTCGTGGTAAAAGAGATTCCGAACTTCACTGGGGTGAGAGAAATCCCTCGTAAGAAATCTTTATTGTGTTTGTTTTCTTTTTCAATCTCATGCCGGCGTTTTTTATAGTCACAGCTTTTTTCAAGTTCATGGAAGAGTCGCCCGAGGCAATTATTCTTTACGACTTGACCGTAGTGAGTAGTGTTCCTTTCACCTTCATCTGTGTAGAGATTTAACTTTCTCACTTCGATCGGGTCTTTCTTTAGAAAATGCGCGATTTCCTCAATGATTTTTTCAATGGTGGCGACACCTTGAGGCCCACCAAATCCTCGGAAGGCAGTGTGAGAGTGATGATTCGTCCGGCACACTTGGCCTGTCACTCGAAGATTTGGGATAAAGTAAGCGTTATCAATGTGAAGCATCGCCCGCTCCATAATGGAGGTCGATAGATCCGCGTAGGCGCCGGCATCGGAGAAAAGTTTCACATCAAGGGAGAGGATCTTTCCTTCTTGATCAAAGCCCACTTTGTATTCATTTTCAAATGGGTTTCTCTTTCCAGTCATGATCATGTCGTCGTCTTTCGTGAGGCACAATCGAACGGGTCTTTTCATTTTAATTGCCGCAAGAGCGGCCATCGCCGCAAAAGGAGCGGCCTGGGACTCTTTTCCACCAAAGCCTCCGCCCATTCTTTTCACCTGGCAGACCACATCCTTATCGGGAAGCCCCAGAGCGTGGGCCACCACGTGCTGAGTTTCCGTCGGGTGCTGGGAGGAAGAGTGAATTTCTAGTTGTCCATCCTCAAGAGGGTAGGCGATAGAGGCCTGAGACTCTAGGTAAAAGTGATCATGACCTTGAATGATAATTTTACCTTTAAGAGAAAGAGGTGATTCCTTTAAGACACTTTCAACACTTCCGCGCTCAATTTTTCGAGCAGGAATGATGAAGGACTCGGATTTTTTGGCCTCCTCGATGGTTAGCACTGGTGCCAGGTCCGCGTATTCAATGATCACTTTCTGTTTCGCACGCTGAGCTGCTTCCCTTGTTTCTGCTACAATAATAGCAATTCCTTCTCCTGCGTAATTGACTTTATCTGTGGCAAGAATCGGTTGATCTTTAAAGATGGTTCCCCAAAGGTTATGGGCGAAATCATGGCCTGTGAAAATAGCAATTACTTTTGGATCGTTCAAGGCTTCGGTGAAATCCACTCTCTTGATGAGAGCATGAGCGCGAGTCGAGTAGAAGACGTCAGCAAAAAGCTCATTTCGCATAATTGGGCGGTCATCTACGAATTCACTTTCTCCGGTGACATGTGTATGGGCGAAATCATGAGGAAGGCTCATACTGATGCCTCCGAGAAAAATTTACGAACATAGTTTTCCAGGAGCACATGGCGATAAGCGCTGGAGGCGCGAAGATCACTGATGGGTTTTACCTCACTGTGTAGGATCTTCACCGCCGCTTCAAGATCAAAGGACTTTTTTAAGGCTTCTTCAGTTTTAAGGAACCTGATTGGCGTTGAGGCAAGCCCTCCGGCAGCGATGATCAATTCATCAATTTCTTTTTTCTCATCGCCTTTCCACTTTAGTCTCATGGCCAGATTGATCGCCGAGATGTCGAGGTCTTTTCGGTTAGCGTATTTAAAAAAACGTAAATGAGATTTTGCGTCTGGAACCTTGAACTTTACTTGAGTAATGAGTTCTCCGTGTTGAATTGCGGTTTTCCTGTAGGCGAGGAAAAATTGATCAATCGGAATTTCGCGCTTCCCGCTCATACTTTCCACCACGATGGTAGCATTCAGGGCCAAAAGAACAGGGGGTGTATCGCCGATAGGAGAAGCCGTGGCGATGTTACCGACAACGGTCCCAGTGTTCTTGATTTGCGGGCTCGCGAAAACATCGAGGTAGCGAGAAAATTCTGGCACCTTGTCCTTTAAGAAGTGACGAAACTCAGTATGAGAAACTCTTGCTCCAAAAGTGACTTCATCTCCGTTTCTATCGACTTCATAGAGCTTTGAAATGAGGTGAAGACTTAAAAGGCGAGTGAGTTGCGTCCGCCGTTTATTGTGGACGACTCCAAGATCCGTTCCCGACCCGATGATCCGGCAATCCGGATAGTCCTTCAAAAACGCCAGAGATTCTTTCATCGTTTTAGGAGCATAGTAAAAGAAGTCTTCGGTTTCGATCAATAAACTTTCTGCATAAACCTTCGTGAGGTCCACTTCCTGGCGCTCAGAGTAGAATCTCTCTTTGATCGTTCGGCATTTATCGAGGTCAATTGAGGTGGCAGCATCGATGATCGAGCGATAACCCGTGCAGCGACAAAGGTTCCCTGTAAGACCGTTTTTGGCCTCTTGTGGATCAATAGTTTTTTCTTTCTTGGAGAGTTTTTCTTCCACAAGACCAGTGAGTGCCATGACGAATCCTGGAGTGCAGAAACCACACTGAGAGCCGTGGCACTCCACCATTGCCCGTTGTGTTTCATGGAGAGTTCCATCCTTTTCTTTCAAGGCATCCACGGTTACGAGGCTTGAGCCGTCGAGCTGGGCCACCAGAGTGATGCAAGAATTGATGGGAACGTAGTTATGGGAGTCGACACTTTGGTTGTGTGGAAAAAGGCGAAGGACACTGCAGGCTCCACAATCACCTTCGGCACAAACGATCTTTGTGCCTGTGAGGCATTGATCATACCGAAGGTACTCCGCCAGCATCATAGAACTCTCTTTTGCTCCGACTTCTTTTCTTATTCCGTTTAAGTAGAAAATGATTTTATTTCTCATTTTTTGAAACCTTTGCGCGTCACAGCGCTTTATCTTTTTTCTTCGTCTAATGATCGCTTGTCTTAATCTAGTTTGCCAACACTCTCATGCAGGTTTAAAATTTTCCTCCTATGGCCAGTCTTATCACTCTCGTTGTTAGTCTAATCATTGGAATGGGACTAAGATTTGTAAAAACTCTCCCCACTTCTGCTTCAAGTACAATTGGTACACTTATTCTCTACGTTCCACTTCCGGCGATGTGTCTTCTTTCTTTACCTGACTTAGAATGGAATGTTTCTCTTATCTCTCTGGGTCTCGTCACTTGGATTATTTTCGGCATCGCCTATTTTCTGTTCAATTTTCTTGGGACTAAGAGGGGATGGGACAAAGGCCTTGTTGGTTGCCTCATCCTGACGGCAGGGTTTTGTAATTCGGCCTTCGTTGGTTTTCCGGTTATCAACGCCCTCTATGGTCCTGAAGCTCTAAAGCTTGCCATTTTTCTGGACCAGTCCGGAAGTTTCTTGATCGTCTCAAGTTTTGGACTCTGGGTGGCCCTAACGTATTCATCTGGAAAAATGCGTAAGCGTGTGCTTTTGAAAAAAATTCTACTCTTTCCTCCTTTTCTTGCTTTTATCAGTGGCCTTTCATTGGGCATTTTGGGTTGGCGTGCCACGGGGATTACGAGAGAAGTTTTGGAAAATCTCGCTTCAATTCTTACACCGCTTGCCCTCATTGCCGTGGGTCTTCAGCTTCACTGGAGCGCCATAAAAGAAGAAAAAAAATACTTAACTCTTGGACTGAGCTTTAAACTTTTTCTTGCTCCTTTTATTATTTTCTCGTTGTATTTATTGGCCGGTGTGCCTTTAAATATCTTTAATGTCGCAGTCTTAGAATCGGCGATGGCCCCAATGGTTACCTCGAGCATTCTTGCGACCTCATATCAACTGCGTCCACAATTGGCCAATATGATGCTGGGAGTAGGGGTACCATTATCTTTTCTAACTCTCACTTTTTGGTATTGGATTTTAACTTATTTTAATCCGACCATATAGCTCCAACCAACAAATACTTACACCTTCAATGATGGCTGGTGGAATCCTAAATCTGTGTGACGATAGTTCTTGAGATAGAAGTTAATCAAGGAGGATTAATGAAAATGCTTTCGCAAGGACTGCTTCTTGCCATATTTATTTCCGCACAGCCAGTTATGGCATGTAAGAAAGATGCCTCTGAAGGCTTCCTTCCAAAAAATGATCTCAATATTCCTGTGGATGCGAAGGGAATTAATTCCATATCTCAAGAACAGTTCAACTCGGTGATTGATCAAGTTGAAGAACTTTATTCTCCAATCGTGGCCGAATACGGAGGGAAACTCAAAGTAGTGCGAAAATGGACTGATGGAACAGTGAACGCTTATGCAG
>JBEIFX010000059.1:0-7189 GCA_040382195.1 Halobacteriovoraceae bacterium
CCGTTGTTACTGTTGTTCCCGTTGTTCCCGTTGTTCCCGTTGTTACTGTTGTTCCCGTTGTTACTGTTGTTACTGTTGTTCCCGTTGTTACTGTTGTTCCCGTTGTTCCCGTTGTTCCCGTTGTTCCCGTTGTCACTGTTGTTCCCGTTATTTCCGTTGTTCCCGTTGTTCCCGTTGTTCCCGTTGTTCCCGTTGTCACTGTTGTTCCCGTTATTTCCGTTGTTACTGTTGTTTCCGTTATTTCCGTTGTCGCTGTTGTCACTGTTGTTTCCGTTGTTACTGTTGTTTCCGTTGTTCCCGTTATTTCCGTTGTCACTGTTGTCAGAGCAGTCGTTATCTCTGTAATGTTTAATAATGAGGTAAGTGACAACTCCCACGATCACAAGACCCACGATGATCATGACTTTTCTATAGCTATGAGATCCACCCGCGGTAAACCCTACTCCCTGCTTGTAGTTTTTCTCCATGTAATTCATCACGACTCGAGAAGCTTCCTCCTCATCCAAATTCTGTTTTGAGAGAGCATTTAACAAACGGTCATAGTCTTTACGGGCCTTTTCATCCAAAATATTATTTTGCATATAACTCAAAATTTCTTTCTCTAGAATGCCTTCGGCCTTAAGTTTAAAGAGTGAATTCTCTAGTTCTTTTTGGGCATGATTTTTAAAGTATGGATCCTTCTGGTCCCATTCCACGGTCATTTGGTAGCGGAATTTGTTAAAGGTATCTGCTAATTTCTGGTTTTTCTCCGCCACCGTCATTTTGTAATCGGTGATCGTTCGTGCCTGTATATTATGTGGAACAGTTGTCGTCAGAAAAATGGAGAACACGATGAAGGAGCTAATATTTCTTTTCAAGTTCATTTTTCCCACCCTTTGAGAAGGTTAATATTTGGTGGGATAAAATTACTTTTGACCCAAAAAGTTCTACATTCTAAGAATTCTTAAAAAAAATTTGCAGAGTTGAATACTTGGGATGTATGCCTGTTCTCAGTGTTTCAAAAGACCAATCGTGCGGTAGACTTCATCCAATGTTTTTCTTGCGCGTATCTGTGCACGTCCCGCACCATCTTTAAGAAGTTGGTCAAGATAGTCCTGATTTTTCATCAGGTCATCGTATTTCAACTTAACTGGACGAAGATTTTCAACGACGAGTTCTGCAAGATCAACCTTGAGATGACCGTACATCTTTCCAACATAGTCTTTTTCAATATCGGGAATGGACTTTCCAGACAGGACTGAATAAATAGTCATGAGATTAGAGAGACCGGCCTTGTTTTCGACGTCGAATTTAATTTCTGTGCCTGAATCAGTTGTCGCCGATTTGATTTTCTTCTCAATCTTTTTGGCGTCATCGATAATCGAAACAAAATTTTTCTCATTCTCGTCAGATTTGGACATTTTTTTATCAGGTTCCTGAAGGGACATGACCCTCGCCCCCATCTTACTCACAAAGGCTTCGGGAAGCTTGAAAACCCCAGGACCATAGCGGTTTTCAAAGAATCCCACGATGTCACGAGTCAACTCCAAATGTTGACGCTGATCTTCCCCAACCGGTACGAGATCGGCTTGATAAAGAAGTATATCTGCCGCCATCAGCACGGGGTAAGTAAAAAGACCAGCATTCACATTTTTGATGTGCTTTTCAGCTTTTTCCTTAAACTGGGTCATGCGATTGAGATATCCCATCGGTGTGAGGCAAGTCAGAATCCACATGAGCTCTGCGTGTTCATGTACGTGAGATTGAGCAAAGATTATATTTTTCGCGGGATCTAATCCGAGGGCGAGGTATTGGGCAAAAAAGCTATAAGTTCTTTCGCGCAGGACGCGAGGCTCCTGTTGGACAGTCAGGGCGTGGAGATCGGCAAGAAAATAGAGACATTCAAAATCATCCTGAAGTTTCTTCCAATGATGAATCGCTCCGATGTAATTGCCTAACGTTAAATCTCCAGTCACCGTGCTTCCACTCAAAATTATCTTCTTCATGAAAACCATTATATGTTGAGCACAAGTGAAGGTGAAGCATAAAATCAACTCTCAGTAACAATGATGATTCCAAAGGGTGATCTTTTGTACTGGTAAAGGCTTTTCTCGAGGAGGATTTGTCCACTCCTGCATAAAGTGAAGCTTAAAAGTGGCCAATCGATTTCCTTTCTCATGGCGACGGTTCCACTCTCGACACAGATACCTACCAAGGGCACGTAAATAATGATCATCCCTTGATGCCGAAAGATTATCCAAAAATTTACGCCATAAATCAGAAGGGTAAGTTTCATAGAAACTTGACGGGCGATCAAAACTTACTGCCTTATTATTCAGCGCATCCCAGGGAGTTCCATTAGATAACTTGCCCTCCATCACCCACCATCCGTCACTGCGCTGGGGATGGGGAGCAAACATCGCCCATCCCTGCTGAAGCTGAAGGGTAAACATGATCTCATCGAATGGTGAACCGATTGACCAGTTTCTTTCTTTTATGAACCCCTCAACGTTCCAAGAGAGCATGAGAAAAAGAAGAAAAGTGCCAAGGATTTTTTCAAAAATATGTAGTGAATATTTTGGGGCCTCAGTTCCAATTTTCCTGAGCAGCGTGTTCATAAAAAAGTTTGGTCTTTTTTCATCATTAACTCTGGCCAATTGAAATTTTCTAATGGAAATAAGGAGATTATGATTAAAGCTCCATTTATGTAAAAGAGCATCCCACCAACTTGCCGGAACAAGACCCATCCAAATGATTAAGCAAATAGGAGCGAAGTTACCCAAATGCAATGTAAGACCTATGCCGATGTGGAACAACCAAAAAGAGATCACCATGAGACTGCGCATGAGGTCCCTCTTCCAGGGAACAAGAATCAATAAGGGGCCCAGGATCTCCAATGCATAACAAGATGATGAGAGGATTTTTGTTATCCCATAGTGCTGGCCAAGCCAGCGGCCTAAAGGAGTTGTAAAAATATCCAGCTGAAGCATATACCAGACGGCCTCAAAGTCAGTGTGGTAAACAGGCGCCCACTTATACAGAAAAGTAAAAAAATAAAGAGTAAAGATCTGCAGAACCCAGATGGCGGAGAAGACATTTAAAACCTCAGTCCCCCTTGGAATAAAGTGAGGATTAAATCTATCTAAAGAAAAATAAGAACTCATCGGAAGAAAGAGACTCCAGAATAAAAAAATTCGAATGAGCATGTCACCTCCTGTGGTCGCGGCTTCCGGGAAACGGGCCTGAAAAGAAATTAAGACCAGCCAGGCAATGACATTGGCAAGACGGGTTCTCCACCCCAGCATAAAAAACAACGAGGCCACCATCCCCAAGACACAAAGAGCAAAAGAAAACTCATAGGACCCATTGAGATTTAAAAGCGTCATGCGCCAGTTGAGCTCATAGAGTTCAATCAGAGTGCTGCGATGTAAAATGCCTTGATCTGAGTAAAAGGGAAGTATTTCATCAAGCCTTCGGTAAAGATCAAAGAAGACAAGTAATCCTAATGAGACTCTTGCAAACGCTAGAGAGCGCAGATCGAGCTGAAAGACATTTTTTGACATAATGACCTCTTTCGTTGAGCTCTTCCTAGCTCAAACAAAAGAAGCAGTTGATTTAAAAAATTCTAAAATTTCCAGAAGATGGCAACGAAAGTGGTCAAGCACTCTGGAGCATGCAACTTATACCCGAAACCGATTAAGAAAAATCAAGCACTTGCCCCCTCTCCTGATTCCGAGTGTATCATTCGGGTACAGGGAAAAAATCTCCCTGCTACAGGGAAGTTTGGCCTCGTGGGAAGATGATTGCTATGAAAAAAGTATTTTCTACAAAATTGCTATTACTTATTTTATTAACTCAAACCCTTATTGGGTGTGTGGGAAAAATTGAAGAAGCGGCGGCTCCCATCACGTCGGAATTTGCAAGGCCAAGAACTTATTTCAACTACAAAGGTATTGTCCGCGCCTCTGCCATTTCTCACAATAAAATTGAGATCCTTTTTTCAAAAGTTGACATCGATCCATCTGTTGAAAGTGAAGATGATTACTATTACAAACTCTTTATCAATGATGATCCTAATGGTATTGAAATTAATCCCAGCACCCTTACTTCAAACCTATGGAGCACTTACTACTACATTGTTGACAATCTTAACATTAACACCCCCTATGCCCTCATGGTCAAGGCCTATAATCGCAAGACAGCTGCAGAATCCAAACAAGGGGACAGAGTTCTTTTAAGAACGATGGATCAGAGGGTTTCAGATTTTCTAGGTATTTCTAGAGTCGATCTTGTTCCCGGGAGTGAATCCACCAGCGTTAAAGTCACTTATAACCGGATTGCTGACCCCCTTACAACGGGATCGAGTGGCCCTTATGATCCAGTCAAAGTAGAGCTCTACTTCGCTCATTCCCCCGATGCTCTTATGACGATGGATCCCTCTTCCATAACTGATCTAAGGTCAAACTATAAACCAGAGATTGTAGTCAATGGTCTTGAGCCTGGTAAAAAATACTACTTCCGCGCCCGTGTCCTACACAGAATTTTTGAAAACAATAAAAATTTGATTCCGAATCCATACCTGCGTGAAAGAAACACTAAATTCCTTTCCATCACGACTCGCTCTAGTTTAGGAGTAGGAAATATCGATGATCCCTCCAAATTCCAAGTTAGGCGTGCCCTTAAAGGAGAAGCCTATACTTCTGTAATCAGCTCCTGGGTTCCCGCTAGCGGGGCTTTTAAGGGTTATCGTTTGGTATACGTAAGAAATTGTCTTTACACTCAATCTTGTTTTAAAAATGCCCTAACCGAGTTCTCATCATCAAATACTTCAACTCCTGATCCCACGAAAGGGGTTATTTCTATATCTCAGTCGGAGCGATCGGTGACAGTGTCGGGACTAACACCTGGCGCGTCTTACACATTTCAACTTTTTTTGTGCCGAGATGACGTAAACAATTGTCCTCTTGTCTCCAGTGTTGGGGCCCTACCTGCCCCTGGTTATGAACCAGTCAGTTTCAAAGTGGAACCTTCCTTAGCAGTCTTTACAGGAATCAATAAAATCGTCTCGCCTCGAAATGTTGAAGAATTTAATAATCGTCAGATTTCTCTTGAATTCGCTCCACCCTCATTAGGTTTTGGCTGGGCCGATACAATGGAATTCTATTCTGAAAATCCAGAGACAGTTATTCCTAAAAGCTCCTGTAATACCAATTGCCAAGGGATCTGTTTCTGCGAGAGTTCTCCCTCAACTCCTCCTGGTCCTTTTTTAGGTATTCCAACCTCCGGAGAGGGGCTTGAATCATTTAAGAACTTAACGATAAGGGGAGTTGAATTCAGTGATACAAATCAAAAAGAGTACTGTTTCAACGCAACACCGGTTCTAAATCAACATCATTTTCTTCAACCAAATCGTCAATTTCTTAATTCCTCACAAAGAAGCGGACTCAGGGCTTGCTTTTTCCCTGAAATCAAAACTCCAACAGCTTTTGAATTTAAGGGTTTGACGAGTGTTAATTTTGTGAATTCCTCGCGTAAAACCCAACTAACTTGGGACCGACCGACAGGAGGTCTATTCAACAGTTTTGTCATTTTCTGGAAAAAGAAGGATCCTAGCACGCCTTTTAGATTCAGTACGGCCAGACAATCCTTCAAACCCGGCGACGATGAAGAGCCCTACATAAAAACCCCTACAGAAAAATATGGATATAAGGTTTTCGCGGCTCCTTCTGGAACTGGGGGCTATTCTCCTTTTGAACTAAACCCTATGCCAGACTTTGGTGATTATGAATTTGGAGTCCTCACTCTACTTAAAGATCCTAATAGTTCTTCTCTCTTTTGGGGACAATTTAATACTAGCTTTAAAACTCTTTCGATACCGCTCCCCCTAGGAACTTTTAAATCCTGGACAAGAATTTTTGCCATTGGACCGATGAAAAGTAATGTTCATGGCGGCTCAAGTGGTCTTGTCACTGAGGCAATTGATGAACACGGCGTCCCCTTCAGGCCAAGCAATCAAGATGAATACTATCTTAAGCCCCCTGGACAGAAACCATTACTTGACGACTATACTAATTTAAACCTATTTGATGGTAGGCATAGTCGAAATGGAGCTGGAGATGCTTCAAGTAATGAAGGCATCATTTCACTCGCATGGGAAAACATTGATATTGATGATACGGTATTGAAAACGCAATTTGACAGCGCCCAGATTGATCTCCCTGCCAACAGATCAAAGAGAAAGTACGGTTACAAAGTTTATCGATCTCAGGACAATGGTGTAACGTGGACTGATCTCACACCAGAACCCACATCTGATAACGATTTTGATTCTTTTAATCTTGTTCAAACTTCCCATTACAAACGTTACTCAAGGGTTAATGGTCCCGTAAGCCCTTCAGATAATACAACAAAGGATATGGTTTTTTTCACTGATTATTCGGTCAGCCAACCCTCAAAAGGCTCTAGAGCTCGTGCCAGAATCTACTGGTACAAAATTGAACCCTATTTCATGGGTAAAAAGTTGCCTCTAAAAAACCCGAAAGATGCCATGGTGAGAGTCACACTTCCTCCGCCGAACATGGGGCTTGTTCATCGCTGGATGGCCAATAGGACCCAGTGTCTCGAGATGGGGCAAAATTATGACATTAAAAATAATTATACTTGTGATTTTTCCGGACTCGGCGCGGTACCAAAATCAACTCCGTTTACTCCATATGATCCTTCACATCTCAGCTCTTCGACAATGGTTGATCTCGGAGGAGATCTTCTCGTGGATCGATTCGAATTGGGATGTAATTACACTCGAGGACCAAGCCTTAACGGAGAAACTTCTCAGGAGGCTTTATCAACCTTGAATCCGACCACTATTAAAGACTACACCCAGAATAAGGGGTGTTACAAATTACCCGATTTTAATAAAAATGAAATTCTCGATGATCTTCCCGCTCTAAAAGGTCTGCCCATTTCTGATTCCCCTACCCCTACATTGAGTCAAAGTGATATCAAAACTAACCTCCTTATCGGGGACTGCATCGGCACCAGTAAAAATCAGTCGATCAGTTTTAGCCAGTGTTCTCAAGATGACATATCTGAGTCGAGATACACTCCTTCTTATCGTCACTTTGCTCCAGGGTTTAATAATCAAATGGGAGAACCAGCTGAATGCCAAACAAAATATGTCCTTAAGAGAGCAGGTGTAAAAGCCGATGGA
>JBEIFX010000060.1:0-5538 GCA_040382195.1 Halobacteriovoraceae bacterium
CCGGTGGTGAGATGTTTTAATGATCTTCATAAAAATTGTCCGGGATTTTCGATTAAGTACGGTGCAGCCATAGCGAGAACAAATAAACAGCACTACGGAGGATCTTTAAAACCAGGATCTGATGGCAAAGATCCACCCGTGCCATCCTGTCAGCTTCTTTTTAATTCGATTGTTAAAGATAAGGAAAAAATATGCGCGGAGATGGGTATTAAACCAGGACCGGATATTGATATTGGTCAGGGAGTCGAGGTAAGAAGAGCAGAGAGCGTTGAAGTAAGAAAAGCTGGGAAAGTTGAAATTAGAAAAGCGGAATTGGCCTCAGCCCCCCAGAGAGTAACTCCCCAAGGTCCTTCAAATGTGACTCCTCCCTCTAGCGATCCCTCGGGCCCAAACTCTGGTGCAGATAAAGTTTCTGATTCAGCTCCTGCTTCACGATCAGTTCCAGACTCGGGATCTCCTGCAACCCCTAAACCTGCAACAAACTCAGGTTCCGATCAAAATCCTAGTCTCACGACAAGCTCCACTGATTCCGAAAACTCGAACTCCCCTGGTAATTTCAATTCTAAAATTAAATCAAACCCAAAGTTTGCTGCTCTTATGTCGAGGAAGTCCGTCAGTGATGAACTTAGAGATCCATCTTCAAGAGTTAATGACATAATAAACAACCCAACTCAGAATAAATGTGCCAAGGGAGTGAGACAAACATTGAATGCCATATTTGGAAAAGATCCATCATATGGTGACATTGGAGAGGGCGCCTCAATAAATGCCAAAGATTACGATGAAGAGGTTCTTTCCCAGTGGCAAACGAAGGATAAAAAGTATCGTCTGATCTCTACAAGTGAAACTCCCCAAAATTATGATATTCGAGTCTATCGGCCTAATGGAACTTGCCCCAAAGATGGATCCCTTGCCGAGTATGGCCATATTGAAATCTACATTGATGGCGCTTGGTACTCTGATCACAAGCAAGTTGGAACAATGAACGGAGAAGACCTAGGAAACGGATACAAAACCTTACGCTCTTCATGTGTCTCAGAAGCATCGGTCTACAGACTCTCTGATAAAAATTCATCTCCTCTCTCTCGCTCTGATTCCGCAAATTCTTCAAATGCTCCAGGGCCAAGAGGACCGGAGCCTGGACTAGAAATTAGCTCAAATTCCGAAAATTCTGCGAATTCAAATCCGAACGCCATTTCTACCGATAGGGCCCCTCTGCAACCTTTTGAATTTAACGATTCGTCCTTACCGGAGAGAAAAAATTTAGAAGAAAAAAATAGGAACATAGAAAGGAAAAACGAAGTTGTTGATCTCACTTCGGATGATAGAGAATTATTTGAAAGATACAAGAAACTTGGCGGAGATCCAGACGCATTTCAGCAGGCGATGTGTTTTTTAAAGTCGAACGAAAAAACGAGCTTTCGCACCGATGACAAAAGATATTCTAAGGGGATTAAAATAGAAAATCAGCGTTACGTGGCAATCATGGATCTTACGAAGCCATCATCCCAAAAAAGGCTCTTCATACTCGACCGCCAAACCGGAGAAGTAGAGGTTATGCAGGCCAGTCACGGAAGTGGAAATCCACCCACCGGAGACAAACCTTGGGCAAATAATTTTTCAAATAATTCTAACACTCACCTCACTCCATCAGGTTTTTTTATAGCTGGTAACCTATCCTATCACCCTAATAAAGATTGGAAGCATGGTATCAGGCTTCACGGCCTTCAAAAAGGGATTAATGATAACACTATCGATAGAGGAGTCGTGATGCATGCATCCCTGATGGAACCAGATGATAAGAATCGCCCTGGCGTCCTCGAAAATTACGTTCCCGATGGAGTGGCGAGGGACTCAGACTCTTCCCCCCTCTTGAGTGGTGATGTTCCAGATAGGAGTCATGGCTGCACTGCCGTGCATTCTAATCAATTCGATAGTATCGTTTCAAAATTATCAACAGGGATTAAGGAGAGAAATGTTTCCAGCTCAGGCAGGGGAGGCGCCCTCTACTACAACTTTAGCCCAAGAGAGAAGAGTATGGGTGCTAGTTACTGTGGGGATCGATCAATGGCCAAGGTGTGAGTTCATGAAAAATTTTTTCATCATGATTGTTTTTCTAATGCAACTAGGTGTAGTTAAACTTGCCCATGGAAAAGTTTTGGCTTGCACCGATGAATTTTATTTGACCGAGGTGGAGGTGAAATTTCCGGACGAAAAGAACGGTAAAATTTTCTATGAAAGTCAATTCTTACCCTTTCCTGAAAAATGGTCTGTAGCCCATCCCAGTCATGGTAAGTTAAAAATAAAGCTAGGCCGAAAGAACCTTCCTGCTGAAAAGCTAAAACTAGAGTACAGGTCCATGAAAGGTGAACTGCTGGCGACAAAAGAAATAAAGCTCTTAATATCATATCAAGAAAATACTACTTATCTCACAACACAAGACGATTTGGATATCTTTTATCGAAGTTTTTTTGAAAAAGCCGATGAGGGGAAAATTCAAATTTCTTTTGTGGCAAGTAACAAAACCGTATGTTACGTAGTGATAAAAATCCTTGGTGTCGAGTACTAGCAGATTAGTTTCTTAGTAAATTTAAGCTAACTATGGTTTTCTTTTAACAAAACTTCGATAGTCCTTACTGACCTGACCACTAAAGCCTTGGGATACTTCCACTCCCAGAATCGGAAGATCAATTTTTTGGGTAGAAAGCTCTACCGCCCATGATCCTCTCTTACAAATGGTCTTGCCTTGAAAGTCCCCTGAAAAAATTATTTCCACACCTTCTTGTGAGCAAGTACCCTCAAGTAAAAAGTTTTGTTCAAGGTGGCTTCTGGTGACTGGACTTTTTATTTCGATATTGTTTTGTTTGTTTTTATCCGTTGGCTTTTTTAAGATGAAAGTAAATTGATTTTTTTTCCAAAATGGAACGATATCTTTAAAATTAAACTCTTTCTGCATTCGGGAGTGAAAGAGTTTCTCGGCCAGAAGATATGCAGTTCGTTGATCTGGAGCGACACCCCTTAAAATAATGTAATTCTCTTGATTGAGAACTTCGTTAATACTGACTCCTTGGTCGAGAACCATTTGACCGATGTAGTACATGATCATGGAAAATTTTGGGGCCGCAAATGCTTTGAAGGAAGAGAGATGAAAAAAAGTGACGAAGAACACCATGAGACGAATGGTTAAATAATCACAGAGATTGTATCCACCGAGCTTCAAACTTTCGTCCTGAATTTAGATCCATACTCATGGTATACTAAGTAGCCAATATCTCTAGACAGGCAAAAGCCTCCATCAATCTTGTGCCAAATTTACGTGCCTACATCACAATTCGACAAGGGTTCCAAGGCGTTGGAAATACAAGGCTTTATGAGTTCTTCTAAAAGCTCTCAGGTGTTGTGAACTATAGCCGATAAGATTTGTTGTGAAAGGAGATCCTTATTAATTCTCATTTCTTAAATAGAAAACTATTGAGTTTAGCTCTTGCATCCCTTATTTCGATGACGGGATGTAAGCAAGAAGATTTACGGTCGGATGATTTTGAAAAAAACTTAGGTCAACAACCAGAAACTTCTTCTCTAGCGAGCCCTCAATCTGAAAATGTAAACCAAACGACAGAACAAGAAGATTTCCAGAAAGCCGTGGAGCAAGGAGTTGATGTCGTCATTAATGAAGCTGTCTCGGCAAAACCAGTCTGCACAAATCCTTCTTTTGATAGCGTGCCAATTTCTTCAGAAGGTGAGAACAAGCTAGAGCAGCTGATTAGTATCGCTTTTACTGAAGATCCCACCTGTAGAAAGGTATTTACTGGTAACGGTCATGCTGGTTATTCAGATGACAGGCGCTCATCATATCCTGACATTTCTTATGTTCGAGTTTTCGCATATACAATGGCGGAAGACATGTGTGCTGATAATAAACTTGCGAGTACTCTAGAGAACGAACTTGGAACTAATGATGCCCTTAAGCTGAAAGCCTTTAAAGATGGAAAGACCACGAATAATTTTGCTGCAACTTATGCTCTAACTTATGCCTTAGGGCAAAGAGAATCAGACGGAAACTTTTACCAAGGTAGGGATCAATCTGCCAGTAATTATGGCGTAGAGGAGGAAGTCGGTTTTACACAAAGCTCTGCGAACTCCCTAAATCTTTCTGGTGAAACTCCTGAAACAAAAAATCTCTTGCGTAATATTTTCAGTAATAGTGTAAAAAAATTATCAGGGCTACGATCCCCTGAGGAAAGAGCTAAGTTTTGCCTTGCAGATAAAATGCAAGGGAACAAGCAGACTCGCCTCTACAATCAAAAGTCAAAAGCTGATGTAAAAGCTTCGTACGAAACGACGGGTGAGACGCTCCATAGAGCTTTCTCTGATAAAGGGGCCTGTAAAGAAAGTTTGTCTCTTCTTGGGGAGGATCTACGGGTTTATAGCAAAGGAACCCTTAATAGATTGAGTCAGATCAAGAGGATGAAACTCGAGAAAGAAACCAATACAATTACCAATTGCTTTAAGGATCTACATAAGTTTTGTCCTGCATTTAGTATCCGTTACGGTGCTGGGGTGACCCGAATTAATCGAAAACATCATGGGCCTTTAAAACCTGAAACACAATCCAAACCATCCCCTAGGCCTTCATGTCATATGCTCTTTAACTCGATCCTTAGTTCTAAAAAAGAGATTTGTGGGGAAATGAAGGATAAGAAATTGGATTCAGCCGGTAGTGATGAAATTTCTAAAACCGAATCAGGTAGAGATACAAATGGTAAGGATCCCTCTTCCCTGGAGCAAGAGCAAAAAACTGACTCTAGATCACTAGGCCAAGAAGAAGGTACTATTACAAATTCAGAAAATCAAACTCCAGTAGACACAAAAAATGTTACTTCTAGTACGCCCACTATCGAAGTTTCTAGTAACCCTGATACACCTGCCGCTAGGCCGGATCTCTCAAAAACAGGTGAATATATTGTTGCCAGAGACGTCAATGGAGCAGAGATCGTAATTCCCAAGGGCGTGAAGTTATTGATTACGTCGCGACCCGATGACAAGACCAGTACAGTCCAGTTAAACGGTAATTATTTTAAGGTTAATAATCAAGAACTTCAAAAGCTTGGTTCAGATGTTCTGATCGCAAGTCCCCTTGCTCCTCCTGAAACTAATGTTACTGATGAAAAACCAGAGGATTTAAAAATTATTTCAAGGCAAACATGGGACCCAGGATTTAAACCAAAACGTAAAATGGTCGAAATGAGAAAACCAATGCACGTAACCCTTCACTATAGTGCAGGTCGGCCAAATGCGGATGATGATGGAGAAGCCAAAGGGATTAAAAATCTTCATACGAAGACTAATGGATGGAGTGACATCGGATACCACTTTATTATACCAAGAGAGGGTGTCAATAATGGGAATTATAGTGGAGATATTTATCAAGCGAGAGACATAAAATATGTCGGAGCTCATGCCGGTGCGGGTAATAATAGTGGGAACATTGGAATAGTTTTACTTGGAAACTTCCATCCTTTTCATCCTAGTATCAAC
>JBEIFX010000061.1:0-5483 GCA_040382195.1 Halobacteriovoraceae bacterium
AGTATCCCAGGTTATCGGAAATGCAATCTCTTGCCTTTTTTTTAGTTCGGCACGTCGGTCAGTTGCCATTTTTCTCAAAACATTTACCTTTCCCATCAGATTCATTGGAAAAGTAAGATGACTATTGCCCAGCCCCTGTGAGGACGGTTTTAATTGTTTTTAAGACAACCAGAAGATCAAGCCAAACACTTTTATTTTTCACATAAAAGAGATCGTACTGAAGCTTTTCCTTTGAATCTTCAGTGGAAAAACCATATCTGAAAGTCACTTGGGCCCATCCTGTGACTCCGGGCTTAACAAGATGCCGTAAATGATAATAAGGGATGTTAGGAGCAAGTTGCTTCTCGATAATTTCTGGTCTTTCCGGACGGGGACCGACAAGGCTCATTTCACCTTTAATGATATTGATAAGCTGCGGTAGCTCATCCAGCCTCGTTTTCCTAAGGATTTTCCCTAGAGGAGTGATCCTGGAGTCTCCTGGTCGCGCCCATTGGGCTCCCGATTTTTCAGCATCGGTCACCATCGTTCTTAACTTATAAAGTGTAAATGGCTTGTTATTTAAACCGGTTCTAGTTTGTGTGAAGAAAATCGGTGTCCCGTGAAAGATAAAGAGGATGGGCAGGATAATGATAGCGACTGGAATCAATAAGACCATTAACAGAAGGGCGAAAGTTCTATCGATCAAGTTTTTTATGACGTCATAACTCTTAGAGTCCTGATGCCCACAGTACTCAATAAACCAAGACTCATCGATAGAGCGGATGGGGATTTTTCCTGAAACCTGTTCGGCAAATTTTGCAAGATCCATGACCTCTACACCAGAGCCCAAGAGACTAAAGATTTTCTTATAGAGACCGCTCTCTTTAGTTGTGTTCCTTTCAACTGCGATCAGCTCAACCCCTTCAGGAATTAGAACTGGATGCTCTTCTGAACTACTGCTAGCAATGATTTTATACCCAAGATATGGTTTTTTCATTATCTCGTGTTGAACCATGCTTAGGGTTTCAAGGGATCCCACAATGAATGTGTTTCTTAGTCTTTTATCCCCCGAAAAAAACTTAAAGAAAAACCTTCTCCAGAAATACATTAATGGAAGAGAAAGAGTTGCTACTAACAAGAGATTGGTTTTGGGGGTGATGCCATTTGTTTTTAAAGGGGCGAGATAAATGATAATTACGGAGACAAGAACGGATAAAACAGTTGATCTCAGAAGAGATATAGGAAGATTTGCGGGATTGTAGGTTTTTAAAGTGTACAGTCCTTCAATAAAGTACATCAAAATCCAAAACGGGAAAATAAACGAGAAAAGATTGTAGTGCTTCGTTAAATAGGCGTCAGAAGGGTGGCCAGCTCTTCTAGCGTAAACAATGATAGTAAGGGATAAGGTGAGTATGAGCGAATCCACTAAGAGAAGAAGGATCGCTTTGGCCCTATTCGACATGGGCCTATTCTATTACCAAAGCCCAAAAGGTGTCAGCTACCTTTTTGATGCTGGGACGAATTCTGGAGTGAAAAAAATGTTCATATTTTCAAAGGTTTAATTGTTATCAGGTCTTGAATTCTTGATAAAAGGAGCAGCGAATTTGCCAAGGTGGTATTTACCACTTCTGGGTGGTAAAATAGAGTATGTGGGGAAAAAATGATCTACCACTTTAAAATTCATAAAGAGAAGAAAGGTTTTTGGGCTGAATGTGTTGAAATTCCAGAGTGCAGAACACAAGGGGATTCGATTAATGAATTAAAAGCAAATGCCCATGAAGCTTTGAACCTATTCCTCGATGAGCCAGAAGACTCACGTATTATCATCCCCATGCCAGATGGAAAGTTAAGGCCGGGGAGAAATATCTTGGCTATTAAAGTAGAACCTTCGATTGCCTTTGCTTTTCTCATGAGGAGAACTAGGCTTTTGAAAGGGCTTACTCAGCATCAAATGAAGGATCTTCTAAAGTTTAAGACTCTCTTTTCATATCAGAAACTTGAGCGCGCAAAGTATGCCAACCCCACGCTAAAGAGTTTAAGACACATTAAAGACTGCTTACCTGAATTTCCCGTTGAGCTTCTATTTGGGTAAAGGTGTTTCTAGAAGGAAATAATTGTTCAAAGAATTGGCCTTCATCCTTCAAGGACATGCCTTGCAGACAAACTTCTGGCAATAGAATCTGCACGACAAGCATGAAGAGAATCGGTGGGTAAGGTAAAAGGTAGATGGCACCTTTTACCTTTTAGTCTTTAAGTCTTTGGGCATTTGCTAAAAAAACAAAAAGGATGTACAATGTACACAAGAGTATTCCTCTGGGACGAAAAGAAAAATTTTAAGCTAAGGGAGGAGAGAGGAGTCGACTTTGAGACTATTGTTGAGCTTCTTGAAATTGGGGACTTTAAAGTCTTTGAAAATTCCAGTACGGTCCATGAAGGACAGTTCGTTTTTGTTATTAAAAATGCCCCTTATCCTTTTGTTGTTCCCTTTCGGGAAGCGGAAAATGGTGACATCTTGCTTATTACAATTTTTCAATCACGGAAATTTAAGAAGGTATTTCCCGAGGAGTAGTTATGAAGGACAAAGATCTAGAAAAGAAAATTATTAAGGATTTTGATGATGGTAAATACCATGAGGTAGAAAGCAAGAATAAACTATTCCAGAAGATGGCATCTGAGACCAAAGATAGAATCAACCTAAGAATTGATCCCAAGGTAAAGGCAAAATTTATTAAGAAGTCAGAAGCCGAAGGCATTCCTTACCAGACTTTAATTAATAGCGTTTTAAAGAAGTATGTTGACGGAAAGTTGGTTGATTCCTCTTATGTGGAAATCATCTCAGAACTTAAAAAAGAAATCCGGGCACTAAAAAAAGGGGCATAATAAAAGCTAAAAGGTGCCACGTACCTTTTGAACACTTAGGGCATAAAGAAAGAAAATCATCGTCGCATTATTCGCATCAAACGTGACTTCAAACTGACTCGACACTACGAAAGCAACACCAAAAGGAATGACCAAGGCCCTGGTGAGTCCACCAGCTTTGAGCGATTCCCACGCCCAACAGAGAACCCATCCTAGGAAGAGGAAAAGACCAATAAGTCCTGTCCCCGAGGCCACTTCTAAAAAAAGATTGTGAGAATGGGCATCGTTATAGTCTTTGGCATCCAGGTCATAATCATTCTTAATCCGCTTAAGCTGGGAATGAAAGTTCGATAGACCCCAGCCCAAGATGGGTTTTTCCTTCGTGGCAATAATCGCCGCTTTCCACTGACTTCGGCGTATGACGTCTGAGCTATTGTTCTTATTAGCAAGAAAGCGTGACTCGTAGTTTCCTGATCCAAAGAGGTAGACCGCCACAAGGCCTAAGACGCCTAGAACCGCCGCTCCACCGAGAATAACGCCCAGTTTTTTATTAAAGTAATATAGAACAAAGGGAAGTCCGCAGAGATAGCCCAGGAGCGCCCCACGGGTGAAGGTGAGGTACATGCCTAAAAAGCCTAGGAGGAAAACGGGAAGGGCCAGTTTCCAGTTAAACCAGGACTTGATCTTTTCTTGATGAAGCATGGCCGAGATGAGAGTTAAGAGCATCATGCCCGAGCCGTAACCATATCTCATGGTGTCCGTGAGACCCTTGGCCCTACCACCTTCTTGAGTGAGGTAATACCAAACAGCGTAGCCTGCGGCCGCGACGATACTGACAAAGAAAGTGTGGAGAAGAAGCTTTTTTACTTTATCAGTGGCCTCATTCAACCAGACTCGGAAAACGAAAATTCCTCCCACCCCAAAGATGAAATACTTAAGTCGCCCAAAGTTCTTCGAAGGCTTAGGAATGAGTTCAAAATTAATGACAAGACTCAGGAGTGCCACCGCCGTGAAGGCCAGAAGGAACTTAGCACTCAAAGGTAGCTGGCACCTTTTTGCTTTGATGGCATGAAATGAATAGTAGGCGAGAGGAATAGCAAAGAGCACCTGATAGGCTGAGAGGATGCTCACAGAAGTAAAGATCCCCGCAGCGAGAAAAAAGAGCGAGGCAGTGGTTAACTTGATCATGGAGGAAAAGTAACAAAGACGAGGAGTATTAGCAATTTGGAGTTGAGGAAAATCCGAAAGGTAGCGCATACCTTCTGGTAAACCAATATTGCCAAAGCACTGAAATTACATCCTTAGTCAGGCTTTAGCGCTATAAATCTTTGGCAGGTATACCTTTGTGTGGTATATTCGCCCATGGCAATTGTTGGCTTTGCAAATAATTCTATTCGAGATTTCTTTTACAATGGGAAAATACCCCCTAAAGCTGGATGGAAGGCCGTCCAATCCATTGCTAAACGAAAACTGGATATGCTCCACTATTCCTATACCTTGTTAGATTTACGTTCTCCTCCAGGAAATAGACTAGAGGAATTAAAAGGAGATTTAAGAGGGTTTTACAGCATTAGGATTAATGATCAATGGAGGATTATCTTCCAATGGACAAGTCAAGGACCTACAGGTGTGGACATTGTTGATTACCATTAGCGAGGTTTTATGAAAATGAAGCGTTTTACGAGAAGACCTACCTCTCCGGGAGAAATTCTCAAAGAGGAATTCTTGGCCCCACTTGGACTTACTCAGAAGGTTGTCGCGGATCATCTTGGAATTGATATCAAGGTCATTAATCGCCTCGTGAATGGAAAAACCTCGATATCTTCTGAGCTTGCATTGAAACTCGCTTCAGCTTTCGATACTTCTCCCGAGTTCTGGTTAAATGCCCAGCAAGCCGTTGATCTCTTTGATGCCCAAAATGACCTTAAAGAGAGCGAACTCCCGGGAAAGTTAAATAGGGCGGGATAACTACAAAAAGGTATGCGCTACCTTTTTAACCTCAAGGCGAAACGATGAAATTGTCTTTCCTCCTTCTCTTGGTTCTGTCAGTGGTGTCCTGTGCTTCTAAAAAAGAAGTCATTCAGGGTCATGAAAAATTCGATTTAGAAAAACACCGCTCAAGATTCATTGGGAAATCGCCCAAAGAAATCGTGAAGCACTTAGGAACACCGGCCATCCAGGGTGAATGCAGGAGCTGCGGGAAGAGGGGGATCTATAAAATTATTTATCTCAAAAAAGATATGGCTAAGTTCTACTACAATTTATCTCTAAACACAGACATGGAGGTCGATTGTATCGTGATAGAGTTAACTAAAAATCAGGCGAATAAATTTGTCTTCAGAAAAAAGACCATCATCCAACCTTCAAAGAATTGTAATCAAGCCGATGGCGAAATCATCAGGCTCAAAAAAATCCTCGATGAGCAAGACGCCCAGGACGCTCTTAAGGCGAAATCCAAAAGGTAGCACATACCTTTTTGGCATTGATGTTTTGAAATAACCTTTTTAAGTTTAACCTATGTTCCTTCAATTTATTTTATCATTATTTATTGGTTCCACTAATGCTTACTCAAAAGACATTCCTGAAATTAGGAAAAATATTTACCAATACAGTTTAGAAGTCGGAAGGACTTCGGATGGTTTTCA
>JBEIFX010000062.1:0-5295 GCA_040382195.1 Halobacteriovoraceae bacterium
GAAGTCATTTCAAGTCAGGGATGCCGAAAAGATATTGTAGTTTATGTTTTATTTCTCAGCACCTGATTGATGAAAATGAGATCGATTATCTTGCTTAGATTGGGATTCGTTCAAAAAAATCTGTGTTCGGAGGAATATAATAGCGGGATACTAATACGTTAATTAAACGACTCATCTTCGGAATATATTTTCACTTTTATAGCTCCTTTTTTTGAAAGGAGCTATAAAAGCCTATACGCGCCAGATTTACAATTAATTAATTAATTAAACTTTGAACAGCATCGTCGAGTTCTGCTAAGAGTTTACTGTCAATTTTATCTTGCTCTTCAATGTGCATATTAACCAAAAGCCTCTTTACAATTCCCGGAAGCTCTGGAGTAGAGGTGTTAATTTGCGCTAAAAAATCACGAGCAATGATAGCATGCTTAAAAATTTTAAGAGACATTTCAATTTCAGCAGGGCTAATCTCTTTGGCCACAAGTTTATTCTTCTTTTGCTTTTTGATTTTTTTATTTCCTTTTGTGTCAGCAACTAGCCCATTTTCATTTTCAGGAAATTCATTTCTATCCACCATCTGCACATTCCACTGCCTAAGCAACATAGAAACTTTATCATTGAGTGAGGAATTGAGTTCTGAGATTTTTGCTATTGCCACCAGAGGTAAAAATTTATGTCGAATTTCAAGAGCATAAAGAAATTCTTTTCTGTAATATAGAACTCTTTTTTGTACTTCAGTCAATTCATCAATACTCTTTTTTTCAACATAGAAAGCATGAAGGGCATCCATGACAATATCAAGTATACTTTGCATTTTGATATTTTGGTTACCAGAGAACTGATAATAGAGCTTGTTGGTTTCATGCAAGGCCACTGCGATAGCTTTTACATTTCCGTCCTTCCCGGCTGTGCTAGAGACTTTAAATTTATATCCCTTAGGCATGTTTTCTGCAATAGAACGGGCGATTATAGGGATATCTTCTAAAAGTGAATCAGTAAAAAATCGATTAAAGTCACCCACTTCAATTTTACTAATCATCGGGTTAATGAGCTGATACGTCTGGGATTTGATGAATGAAGCCGCATATCGTGCTTTTAGATCAAAGCTTTCAGCACTTTCCATTTGTTCTAGGGCTTCTCTTCTAGAGTCTTCAGAGCCTCCCGATACAGCAGACATATATAAAGAAGTTGAAAGATCTCTTAGGGTGTCTGAATTGTTGGCAGCTTTTTCGGAGTTATTAGCAGCTTTTTCAGCATTTTCCATCATTTTACAAGATGAGCTTAAAACTAAAAGAGCGAATAAACCTGTTGCAAGCTTCATTTAAATTCTCCTCGTTTTTTGGGGATCCTATCACCGCTCAAAAAGGCCGGGAGGAAATTTGTAATTTTTATATTATTTTTTAAATGACCTTATTTAGAAGGTTTTTAAAAAGACCTGTATTTGTTAGAGTTTTTGACTTCATATCCGTATGATCAGCAACTTAATAGACTTACATTAAACCACCACATCCCCATACCCCTCATATGTTTGAATTCACATTAATCCTCTTGGCAAATACCCTTTTTTTGCGATTCATTTCTTTATTTTAGTTAAAGAGTATTTTTAGAATTATAGTTTCAAATAGAGAAAAGAATCTTTAGATTCAGCATCAGTAAAATAAAAGCAGGAAGAATCTCTATCATAGGATCTCTTGTTTTGAGACGCACCATCACACCGAGAAGCATAAGAAGTGCGAGTCCTGCAGTACTTAAGGTAAGGAGAGAGGAGTAGTACTGACCCAGGAGAAGGCCATTTCCTCCCAGAAGTTCTAGAATACCGGTCAGCCTCCGGAACTTGGAGAGACCATAGCGCTGAAACTCTATCTTCATATGATCTGTAAAAAGACAAAGAAGACCGTAGAAAATAAAAGTAATGCCACAACCAATTATAAGAATGACTTGCATGATTTATTTTATCATAATGGAGTAAGTTCTAATACGAGATATAAATTCAACGAGGGATTTTTAATGGATTCTAACTTGCTTCAGGCATTTAAAATTTTTGTTTTTTCCTCCGTTCTCTTTGTTTGGGTCGTAAGATATCAGAATATTGTTGAAGAATTTCGCTTTTACAACTATCCAGATTGGCTGAGAGATCTTGTGGGAATTATGAAAGTCTCTTTCGTTGTGATGCTTATGAGTAACAATATTCTTTTAGTGAAGATCGGCTCCCTTGGTATCATGGGCCTCATGCTGGCGGCGGTCATTACTCACCTTAGGGTAAGAAATCCCGTTTTTAAGATGCTTCCTTCGATGTTCCTCTTTAGCTTATGTTCAGCGATCTGGCTTGGATCATTGGCCTAAGGTGAAGGGCACTAAATTTCCTTTAAGAGACTGGATTGCTCTAACCTTCGCTTTAGTGTTTCTTTTTCTCGTGCCTTTTTCCTTTCTTGTGAATAATTTTCTTTTTGTGCCATTAATTTTTTTTTACTTTCTGGCACTAAGTTTTCAAGAAAGAGGTTGGGTTATCTCTCAGCGCTGGAAGGATGTGGCCTTTCTTCATTATAAGGTCGACGCTGAGGAGCTTCAAAAAAAAGTCCCCTTCCCTTTAGATCTCTTTCAGGGTGATGCCATTGTTAGCATTGTTCCCTTTGTCATGAGTCGGATCCGATTTCCTTTTCTTTTACCTGTTCCTGGTCTTTCCCGGCTTTTGGAGCTTAATCTTCGCACTTATGTTGTCGTGAATGGTGTGCCTGCTGTCTATTTCTTCACCCTGGACTCCAATCATCTTCCAGCAGTCCTTATTGCTCGTTGGTTTTTTGCACTACCTTATCGCTGGATGAAATTATCCTTTTCTTTCCTTAATCAATATGAATTTTACTCTAAAGAGTTTCATTTAAAGGGGAGTGTCGGAGAATTTAAAGCGCAAAGTGAGTTTGATCTCTGGTCCACTGAGCGTTATGCCCTTTTTACCAGGAAAGGAGAGACGACTTACTGTGGTACGGTAGAGCATAGTCCCTGGAAGCTTCAGGAGTTTCACATACTGGATTTAAGAGATGATTTCTCCTTACTTTTAGGTGAGCACTTGAGAATGAAGACATTGTTCGGGACCTCTTATAGTCAGTCTTTGGATGTGCGCTTCAGGCCATTTCGTCCCATGTAAAGTATTTGTCGAATTGTTATTTTGGCCAATGATCTCTATGCTAGTTTTATGAATAAAAATGTTTTAAAACTTGCAGGTATTTACAATATCTTCTGGGGTGCCCTTGTTATCTTTTTCCCCACTCTTATGTTTGATCTTGCTGGAATGGAGCGCCCCAACTACCCGGAGCTTTGGCAGTGTGTGGGAATGATCGTTGGTGTTTATGGTATAGGTTACTGGATAGCGGCCAGTGATCCTATTAAGCACTTTCCTATCGTTCTAGTAGGTTTTTTGGGAAAAATCTTTGGGCCCATTGGCTTTGCTCAGGCCTTATGGACTGGTCGCTTTACCCCTGTGTTTGGCATTAATATTCTTTTTAATGATCTCATCTGGTGGATTCCCTTCTTCCTCATTCTTAAGGAAAAGTGGGATCAGGATAAGAGCTTTCTTAAATAGTCTTATGAAGAATTTCTGGATGTCTGCCTTCATCATTTCTCTATTAATTTTTTCTCTTCCAGGAGAGGCCGTGACCAAAGTTAATAATGTCTTGGGTAAGGATCTCAAACAATGTTGTACTAAGCCTAAAACTGGCTTCTACCGCGATGGTTTTTGTCACACAGGTCCTGAGGACCATGGAACTCATGTCGCCTGCGCCACCCTGACAAAAGAGTTCTTAGAATTTACAAAAAAAAGAGGAAATGATCTCATCACCCCAAGACCAGAGTGGAATTTTCCAGGCCTAAAACCAGGTGATAAGTGGTGCCTTTGTGCTCTTCGCTGGCTAGAGGCAAAAAAAGCTGGTGTGGCACCGAAGCTTGATCTGGAGGCAACTCATGAAAAGATGTTAGAGTTTGCACAGATTAAGGATTTAAAAGATTAAGCTATGGAAACCAATTTTTCAGTCCAATGTCCTTACTGTGGTGAGCAAATCTGGATGGAGTTTTATCCCGAAGAGGGAAGTGACCAAGAGATGATTGTTGATTGTGAGGTTTGCTGTAATCCCATTCTTTACAAGGTGACTTTTAAGGGGAGAGAACCTCGAGTGAGAGTGGAGAGGGCCCAGTGAATCAGGAAATTAATCCACCCAAAGGCTTTATTGTCGATGTGTATGAGCGGGAATTTTATTTTCCACTAGAAAGAATAACTTCTGCCTGGACAAAACTTCAGCGGCGAGAAACCTTTACTCAAGGCCAGCTTTTTCCTTACCGCGTTGAATTTGCCTCCAAATCCCAAGAGGGAGAATTTTTACCAGGAGAGCTCAACATTCATCATGGGCCATTTCTCAGTGTACATGGAGCGATTGGGGTAGTGACACCTAGCTATCGGAGCCTTCATTACTTTTATGGATCCTATGTTCTAAGCTTCAGATTAATCAGGCCTGTTGAGCTAGAATTTTTTCGAGACGACCATAAGCTCAAATTAAAATTTAAAGTCTATATTCGGCCATGGCTAAGACCACTTTGGCGTTTTATAAATTTCATGATGTGGTCGGGTTTTCGCTTCTCTCTTTCTCGCCTTGCTGTTTAGATGAGAATAAAAACTCGAGATTCTGATTGTTAAGTGTTTTCGCTTAAAATTTCATTATAACTGTCGCTGAAATAATGTTGTTGCCGCGATCAACCTTAAGGCCATTGATGTATTGATAGAGGTGGCCCAATTCAACGATATGTTGTTTGTTATCTCCAAAAGCATAGCCTGCACCTAGGAATGTTCGATTCTGGTCAAAGCCTTCCCCAAGAGCACCTTGATGAGCAGCGGCACTTGGTGAAAGGTCCGTGGCATTCCAAAACCACTCATCCCAGAAGATCGCTTTCCAGGTATCAGAGAGAGAATAGCTAAGCTTGAGCATGTGCCTTAGGCGATAGGCCGGCATATTATCGTGTCTGAAGTTTCGTTGCTCAAATCTAGTGCGATTGCTGAGGTTGAGCTTATTGAAATCAAATCCATGGCCCAATTGGAGCCAGAAACGATCTTCATGAATATAGCGAGGATTTGGGTAGTTTTCAAATTCAGTAAAGGCATAACCAAGTCCAGTCGAGAAGCCGTATTCTAACTTTCTTAGGATCATCCCTCTAATAAAGAAGACGCTAAGGTATTTTCGATTATCCATGTACCTAGGTTGATATTCACCATAGAGTTGCCATTTATCATTTAACTTTAACCAAGCATTAATATTA
>JBEIFX010000063.1:0-4817 GCA_040382195.1 Halobacteriovoraceae bacterium
ATTTTTAATCTTGTGACGGCAGAAAAATTCCTGCACATCTCCCATCATTTTAAGAGCGAATTCCAACGAGAAAATGCAGGTATTCTGGGCCTGGTCCTCTTTTAAGATATCGGCCTGAACTGTTCCACGCACCTGGCGCATGACTTCGACCATCTTATCAAGTTTTTCCTGATCTTTTTCTGGAAGAGTGCGGTTGATCGCGGTGTTCATAAACATCGCGAGGATGATGGGGGCCGGGCCATTAATGGTCATTGAAACTGAGGTCGAGGGAGAAGTGAGATCAAATCCCTGATAAAGCTCCATCATGTCATCAAGAGTACAAATCGAAACTCCAGACTCACCCACCTTGCCATAAATATCTGGGCGGTGCGCCGGGTCTTCCCCATAGAGAGTCACTGAATCAAAGGCGGTTGAAAGTCTCTTGGCCGAATCATTTTTTGAGAGGTAGTGAAAGCGAGCATTTGTTCTCTTTGGTCCTCCTTCTCCGGCAAATTGCCGTTTAGGATCCTCATCTGCTCTTTTGAACGGGAAAACTCCGGCTGCGTAGGGATAAAAGCCCGGGAGGTTTTCGAAGCGCATAAATTTAAATTTGTCTGAAGGGTAATGAAACTTAGGGAAACCTACTTTGGAAATTACTTGTTGAGAAAGTGATGTGTATTTTGAATTGACCTTAATATCTTTTCCTCGAACGACATAAGTGTACTCACCATCTGTATACTGATCGATGACTTTATCAAAATCTGCAAGCTCCTCGAGCACATCGTTTAATTCCCCCTGGAGCTTGCTTTTCTTAGTTCTAAGCTCCTGGCTATCACTAATATGTTCTGATACGGAGACAAGTGACTCATAAAGGCGCAAACGCTCTACCGTCTTGAGTGTCAATTCGTTATAGCTTTTAACTGTTTCAGCGATGTCTCTAAGATAATTGGTTCTGGAAGCTGGGATAATGGATTGTTTTTTATCAGGAGCACGGTCTGATGAAATCTTATCAAGCTCTGGACTGTGCTTAAGGCCCAACGCTTTTATCATGTCTTTAAATAAGGAATTCACTCCCACATCGTTAAACTTTGAGGCCATCGTTCCAAAAATCGGTAACTCGTTGTCAGCTGGTGAACCTGGGTGGTTCGCAAATAAGTTTCTATTGCGGCGATATTGTTTTCGAACATCTCTTAAGGCATCTTCCGAACGTGGTTTTTCAAATTTATTGACGGCAATAAAGTCAGCAACCTCCAGCATTTCTATTTTTTCAAGCTGCGTGGATGCTCCATACTCAGGAGTCATAACGTAGAGAGTTTTATCGGCAACTTTAGTAATCTCATCTGAAGCCTGGCCAATACCCGATGTCTCAACCATAACAAAATCAAAGTTAAGGGATTTTATAAACTCCACGACTTTCTTAATTTCCGGGGAAAGCTCATTGGCCGAATCCCTGGTCGCCAAGGATCGAATGTAAAAACTATCATAGACAGCTGACCCTAGGCGTATTCTGTCTCCAAGCAGTGCCCCCTGGTTTTTTTTCTTGGTCGGATCGACTGAGATTAAAGCTATTTTTTTATCAGGGTAATAGCGATGGAAGCGAAGAAGAAGCTCATCGATTAGGCTGGACTTCCCGGCGCCACCGGTACCAGTGATACCAAAAACAGGAATCTCTTTGGGTGATACAGGAAAAGGGAATTCACGATGATCTTCAATAAAAGTTATTACTTTAGCCACTTGAATGGGTGAGAGCTCTTTACCTTGGAGATTTTTAAAATCAACTCCATCAATGGTCGAGAAATCACACTTGGCTATCATATCCTCGATGATTCCGTTGAGACCCAAGGCTGTTCCATCGTTAGGATGATAAATGCGAGTGATGCCCCTTTTATGAAGTTCTTCGATCTCCGGGGGAGTAATCACTCCACCTCCTCCACCAAAGATACGCACTTGCCTTCCACCATTTTTATCCAGGAGCTCTCTCACGTAAGTAAAATACTCCATGTGGCCCCCTTGATAAGAACTTAGGGCGACGGCATGAGCATCCTCAGAGAGAGCGGCTTGAACCACTTCCATTGCCGAGCGATTATGGCCCAGGTGAATAACCTCCACCCCTTTCGATTGAAGAAGTCTTCTCATGATGTTGATAGATGCATCATGACCATCAAAAAGACTGGCAGCTGTCACAAATCGTAGTTTTCTAGTAAGCATTGAGTTAATCCTGGAGTTAAATAGAATTTATTTGCACCACTCATTATCCCTAGTATATCTGGCCGAATTCTATAAGGAAATGCTTTATCGCTCACATGCCCAGGTGTATAATGAGAATCTGCTCAATTTAGAAGGAAAGCTCTCATGAGTTCAGAAATAAAAGTGGAAAATCCTTTTCATACCGCCCGCTTCAAACCCCCAAGGAAAGGTAAAAAGCCTCCCAAACTGCTGGCCGTGGTCCATCAGTCCGGTTGTACCGGCTGTGAGGTGTGTATCGCTGGGTGCCCGGTGGACTCAATAGAATTAGTTCCTGGCCCAGACCCTAAAAATCCTACTTATCAGCAAATGGTCGAAATTGATCTTGCCCGTTGTATTGGCTGTCAAAACTGCTCTCAAGATTGTCCCTGGGAGACTATAACCATGTACCAGCATGATGACGCCTTCATTGCCTGGGGAAATGAGACTCTAGCATCTCAAGTCTATGTGGATATGAAAGAACTTGAGAACTTAAAGTCAGACACATCCCCTTAACTCCTCTTTCCTGCCATGAAAACTTGTCACCAAAATCCCTCTTTGAGTGCCTAACCCTTGTCTTTGATAATTTTTTCAGGCAGTTGAATTTTTCAAGTATAATTTATCCAAACTACTTATTTATGAAGACTTTTATGGTTAGAAATTCTCATGGCTTCTCTATATCAGCAGTCCTTCTCATTATGGGTCTCTCTGTAGGTTCGGTCACCTACATCATTACTAATACTCTTCCGAAGCTAGACTCTGAAAGGCATAAGGCTGCCAAAACCAGTAGTTATCAAATTTTTATGTCGAGCTTAAGTGAGTACCTTATTCACGCTTTAAGAGACAGGTGGTGTTTGGATGTTAATGACAGAGGAGAAACGACTCTTCTTCAGTCGGCCAATGAGTGCATTACAAACTCCCCAATGGAAAGAGTTGTTACCTATCGAGGAAACCTCGAACGCTTACTGTGGGATGCTTCTACCATTGGCGCCAATGACACCCATCCCAAAAATACCATCCTTGCTGTTAACAAGTTAAGACGAGACAGCAACAAGACCTCCATAATACTAAGCAAAGAAGACGTCGAGGTCACTAATAATGAGATGAAATTCACCGTCACAAGGACCACCTTAAACAACATGACCGAAAATCACCCGATTTACGACATGGCTCAGGGAGTCAAGAACTGTCTTGATGAAGTGAGTATTACATTATCAATCGTTAAGGACGTTAACTCTCAGCCCATCGGTGAGGAAAAAAAAATAAGCCTCCGGATTAAGCCGAAGGTCAGTTTGCTTAATTCAATCACGCCTGCTTGTCGAATTATAAAGAATGCAGAGTCCACGACGTTCTACACGTTTTACCCTCGACGACTCCATACCTTTTCTTTACTAAAGTACGGCAACCTAGACACCTCTTTACCAAATGAGTTTAATGGTCCCGTTTATGTGGCGGGCCATGCTGTGCTCCCTTCAGCAAATGCTAATCCCGCCAGAACCAGCATTTTTAAAAACAAACTCATCTTGGGGGTCTACAATGGAGGAACTGCTGCCGGACAACCATGGCCAGGAAAAATTGTAGAGTCTGATGGAAGTACGGTGCACCGTGATTTTCTTCTTGCCCATACCGTTCATTCCAAGCACAACTCCTACAGTGGCTTTAGGGGCTTTTTAGGAGGAGTGAGTTATGATTCAGTTGAAGACAAAGGTTTTTATAATCTTTTCGATCAATCTAATCAAAGCACTCAAAGTCAGGATAAACTCCAGCTTTGTATTCTAGAGACCAAGTTCCTTACTGATAAGTCCATGAATAGTAGCTCTGAATTCGGGTATAAGTTCAGTAAAAATCTCCTAAAGACAAGCTTTCTCCTTGGCTTCAGTTTAAGAAATAGATTTGCCCCTCTAGAGGAGATTGTCCCTCCTAAAGATAATTTGAATGACGATACTCCTCTGGCCTTCGAGGTCAATGAGGGGGGGCGTCCCACAGGAGAAATGACTGTCGGATACGAATCCAGGGACTATAGTGATCCCAAGAAGGAAAATGAGACAAAAACAAAAGCTTTCTTCAGTAAGATATCCTCCGGTTCTTCGACAAGTGATGGGACAAATTTTAAGCTCAAGATCAATCATCTTTACTTTCAAAAGCAGCTGGCTGAAGCCCTGAAGGCCCTAAGCGAAGGAAGTGGTGAAATTTTTCCGAACTCCAAGCACCCCTTAAACAGCATCGCGGAGTACAAAACTTTTAAGGATGATTATCTCACTTTTCAAAATGATTCTGTCTCTTTTGAAAGTATCTCCGCTGATTACAAAGAGGCACAGAAAAACGCTTGCACGGCGCCCCCAGAAGACGGGACCGTTGATGGTGGTGCAACTGATGGTGGTGCAACTGATGGTGGTGCAACTGATAGTGGTACAACTGATGGTGGTACAACTGATGGTGGTACAACTGATAGTGGTGCCACTGATGGTGGTACCAGCTGCATTAAGCAAGATGAAATAGATAAGTTAGAAGGAAGATATAATTCATCGAAGGATGCTCTCGACAAAAGTCAGGAGGCCCTTAATAAAAGCCTGAAGGCCCTAAAAGATAAACTTGAAGATTTTCAAACAGTTTTC
>JBEIFX010000064.1:0-4815 GCA_040382195.1 Halobacteriovoraceae bacterium
CCGACGACCAGAAAAGGTGTCAAGATCCTGGATTGCAAGAGTGAGTGCAATGTAGTTGTCCATCCGTCTTCTTTCCAAAGTTTCAATGAGTCTCGGTGTATAGGAATCAAGTCGAAGTTTTATCGGATGGAGAAGGACTTGGTAAACAACCAAGGCGACGGTCAGAAAGAGAATGAGGAGTATGAGTTCCATTCTTTTAATCATTGGCTCTCGCGGCCAGGTGAATTCCTCTCTCTAGTTGACTGGTGGCCGCTGGTTTACCAACTGACGTTTTACTTGAATAACGGCGTCTCTTTTTGTAGTCAAAAAATGGCCTTCTCTCTTCCTTTTTTATGTTGGCTTGCTTTCTCATGCCCTAATTTAGGATAAAAGGTATCTATTTCACATGCTTTTAGTTTCGAATCAAAATCGTTTAACTTTTTTATTTTTGTTTCTTTGAATCGTGTCAGAATTTTCTTGGTGGAAGTCCCAAAACATGGGTTCGATCCCACCAATTGTTTTTTAGAATTTCTTCGCATTGCGCAATTTTCATTCATTCCGTTTTCATTTAGATGACGTCATCAATGCATTCATTCAAAAAGTTTTTATGCTGAATGTGGCAACTACCCCTCTCAAAGAGAAAAATACTCATTTTTCTCTTTGGAGTTCGAATTTTTCTACGCGCGCTCTTAAAGTAATGAATCATAAAATATTTTACTTTGTCGGTCAATTTTAAGTCATCATCAGTCTTTTCTGGATTTTCAAGCTACAATAATGGCTGCAGCTAATGCATTTCCCCGTGATTGGGGCTTCATGGAAATCGATCCAATTGAAGAGATTGAAAACAATTCAGTTATTCGGAATTCAAATCGCAAGCTTCCTGAGTTTCTACTTTCTCAGGTCACTTTCTTTCAGAGCATTCTTTTCATGGTGGAATGCTTCCTGCCCCTATGTAAGGGTCATCGAAAATTCGGAATAGCCACGGGCTTGAATGTCCCTGTGATTTTCCGTCATCATGATGCTGGTAAAGAACCTGTCTATGTGACTTTCAGGAATCAAGCCTGCAAACCACTGCGAGTCCCTATTGATGGTGATCTTCTGCTGAGCGGAGTAAAATGGAAATTGAATGAAGCTTCAGACCCCTCAAGAGTTGTTCCTAGCATTTTTGATTGTTTGATTGCTGCTTTGAGAGATCGAATGCTGATGAAACAATTCTGCCTTGAATGTCTATTTATGCATTCAAATGGGACTGGTCTGCTTTTTGAAAGATTCCTGAAAACAGTGCTCTACCATGTTGTTCCTTATTTTAAATCAAAAGACAAGGCCTTGTACTCCCCTTACAAGGCTCCTGGTAGGGCTTCAGATATGAAGTTAAAAAGGATATCCTGGGGTACCAATGGGCGTTGGCTAAAACATGGCTGTCTTGAAACTCATCAAGGTTTCAAAGAGATTGCAGCCTTTTTTGTGGATTATCACAACAATCCTGTTCAACAAGCTGGCTCACTTATTGAGCCTAACAGTGGAATTCTCAGGCATCTAAACAAAATTTCAGAGATAGATGTTTTTACACGGTGTGGTTGCGAAGGAGGTAGGACTCGTCATAAAAAGTGCTTTATCGGTTTACTTCGTAAAGCTAAAAGATCCAATGCCTTGTATAGCATTACCCTAGCCCAATGGGTTGTGGAAGGTGATGAGTATGAAGATCCTCTTTGGAACTGGTCGTTGCTGGGCTCTGATACTCCTACTCCTTTGCTTTCTAGAATGATTGTAAAACCCCTAAGAAATGATTGTTTGACTTGCAAGCACCACATCGATGTTATTGACATCCAAACTCCTGAGACAACTTGGCTTTTTATGGCTGACCTAGCAGAGCCCCTTCAAAAGATGAATTTTGAGGGACTTCGCCATATCAGAAACTACAGTATCGGTGGTGCTACCTTCTATCTGGCCTTTATTTTAATGTACTGCAAAGAAAATGGCCATTTCTCCTCAATGAACTTTTATCATGAGGGTAGTGATGGAGTCTGGAGGCTTTTTGATGATGCTAGAGGTGGCTTGCTCAAGGATAGTGATCCTAAAAGGGTAAGGTATCCCGATAGGGTCAATCTCAGGGCTTTTTACTTCAGAGTCACCGAGTCGAATCCTCACCGATGCTTACAAAAAGCTGCTTTAAGATTCTCGACGTTCGGAATCCATCCTTAATTTTAGTTCTAACTTTGCTCTGAGAAGTTTGAAATGATGTCTTTTCTACTTCCTCTTCTCGTTTATACTTCTAATTGTGAGTTTTTATTTTTATTTTAATTGTGTTTCCCTTATTCATTCAAAAATAAAATGTCTTTATTCTTACTTTTTTCTCTTTTATTTTATTGTTCTTTTGTTTGTCTTTAGTGACTACCTTTGGGCCTGATGGTAATAGTCGATCCGAGGCTCTAGTGGCTAACCCGATGCCTCCCGTGGTTGGCCACTTCAACGATGCCATACCCTTCCTCAAGGATGGTCTACTAGAGTCCAATCCACAACTACCCGAAATTGGTCAATGCGTAAAGTATCTCCGTGAGGAATGGTCCGGATCATGGATCGAGACTTATAAATATAGCGATGAAATTTACAGTGCTTTTGGTTCCGATGGTTCTCTGTATTGTTTTCATAGGGGTAAAATTCTAATAGCTCAAGAACTTAATTGTGCTATTACAAGCAAGCTCCTTGAGATGAATAAGCCTACAAGGGGAGCTGCACTAGGCATTACTAACTTTACAGTGGGCTTAAATAATTGTCTGCATCTTCATCAAGTGTTGACTCATCATGAGCCTGGACAATCTGGCTATCTTCATTCAATGTATCTAAAAATACCTCTTAAATCGATTGTCCATGTATGCTACATGATAGGCAACCTTTACAATGTTCCTATAGAAATGGGCTGTCCGGATGAAATCAAATGGGCTAAAATAAATCCTAAAAACTTTATGTTTATCGAAAATGGCACCGTAGTCTATAGATCCCCTACCTGGGATCAGTACTTGACTTTAAGAAAAATGGGACATCCTTCAGTCCAATTGGATGATTATGATTATGACCATGAAAATGATTATTTTGTCAGTGATTGGCAGTAATTTCATGTCCAATGTCGTGCAGTCAGTCAGTAGTAATAAAATAAAGAAATCATTGCTCAAAATCGTTTTATTTCAATCGAAAATCGTGTCGGTCTTCATGCAAGCCAATCAACATGAATTTCAAGGAAATAGTTTTTCTAAGTTTACCCCTTAATACTAACTTAATTCTAATCCCGTAATTGCATATTTCAAAGAAGTCTTAAATTATTAAGAAGTTTTCCAAAAGAAGTTTTCAAGAAAATCAGAAAATGAAATCTTTCATCAAGTCCATAAGTTCTGTGTTATGTTTTAAGCCCTGCTTCCAAAAAGCGATCTTAAATTTGCAGGGTCTTAAAAGGTCTTAATAATTTTTCTCTGAATTCCGCTTTGAAATAAATGTCCAAAAAGTTTCTACGGTAAGAAGTAAAATCTTAAGGTTAACTGTACAATACGATGCGTGGTGGTTACCTCAGGGGTAACCTAAAAAATTCAAAAGATTGAGGTCAATATTCGATTAAAGACGAAATCCACCAGTTTAAAAAGAAAAGCAAAGGTTAAAGAGGCTAGAACATTTACACCCATACGGCACACCAAAAGAGAGCAAAACGAATATTCTACACCCGCCTAAAAGATTAATTCATCAAACGCGTCTTTGTCCAAACTTGTTCTAAATGAAATATATAGTTTAAATCAGCATCATAAATTGAACTAGTATTACTTTATTTTACTTTATTCTTACTTTATTTACTTTATTCTACTGTATTCTACTTTATTGTTACTGTGCTAAAGAATAAAAGAGATATCTAAAAAATAGTTCATTAGGTTTTGGTTTCCTTGCGACTTATCTGCTAGGACCTGGTGTTAGGCCATATATTGAGCTTAAATGATGTTATTTTCGAAGAAAATAGGGATGTTTTCCTTTTTCACTGAGAAATATGTTACTTGTTAATTTTTTGTTCAATGAATACCTGTGTCGTCACTTGTATAATAATTGATACTGGCAATATCGATGAAGAATAAAGTTTAAATCGAAATCTAAATATTTTTAAGAGAATCTAAGTTTAAAAAGGCAAAATCTTAGTCCATTATTCGGTCCTTGTCGGTTTTCCAGGAGAGTCTTCTTTTACTGCTTCTTGACGTTGATCTGGGTGAACCCCTTGAAGAAGTCGATCCCAGGCGGCTCCAAGTGGTGAGTGATCTTCTCGCCATCGGTGTAGTAGACGGTGACAGAAGCGTTGTCCTTCCCCCATTGAAGGTCGGAGATGATGTCGGAGGTGTAGTCCGTGCAGAATTCCATGACGCTCAAGAAAGTGTCTCCTTGGAGTCCTGGCCCTCTCCCCACATAAGTGTTGCTGAGGGCCTTTTCATTAAGGATGATGCTGCCACAGACTTCCAGGAGGGCAATGAGGCGATCCTGGTGGGGCTTGGGAGGACTCAAGTTGGAAAGAGTGAAATCTTCACAGATCCTCCTGGCCGTTTCTCCGAAGAGTGAGATGGCCAAAGCCTTTCGGCTGGATGTAAGGACCATGTATCGGCCCTGTGGCCATGCCTCCAAGCTGGTCTCCATTCCAAAGTGGCGGTAAAGATTTCTTATCGCCTTGTCCGTGGAGACCCTGTAGTCCCCAATCTCGTGGTCATTGGCGATGATGTCTTTGATGATCCTGATGTAAGTGAATGGATCACCCTTGGGGCACAGTGGAACTGTGACCCTGGACTTCCCGCTGTTCCTCTCAAGATGCTGGCTGTA
>JBEIFX010000065.1:0-4773 GCA_040382195.1 Halobacteriovoraceae bacterium
GAGTTTCTATGGGTAGACCCAATCTTAGCCCAAGGTGACGGCCGGCATAGAGAGTGTCTGGTGTACTTGGAATAACATTAGCGAAAAGTACTTGATCAATAGAGTTGATATCCGGGACAGATTCTTCCATCAAAGCCTTACTGGCCACCACTGCTAAATCGACTGGTGAGACCCCACCCAACATGCCTCCGAATTTACCAAATGGCGTTCTCCTTCCACTAACGATATAAACTTTTGAATTAGCATAACCCATCATTTTTTGCCTGCCTTGTGATGAGAACAGATACACCTGTATGATAATGAATAATGCTATGAATAGCATTAGCTTTCAAACAAGGAAAAGGTTGCATGTCGGATGAGACCTCAATTCAATCTAGGATTGCCAGCGCGCAAGAAAATATTAATAGAAAGCAGTCCTTTGAGTTGAGAAGAATTCGTGACGAGCTAGACAAAAAGCTAACAGATGCAAAAGAGAAAAATGATAAAATCATTTCAAAAGTTAAAGCTGATTATGAAGTTGAATTGAGCAAAGAGAAAACGGAGTCGGAGATTAAACTTTCCAAACTAAGAAAGCAGTTTGCAAAAAAAACTGAAGAAGAAAACAATCGTTTTGAAAAGATGATGGAAGAACTTAAGCTTTCACACCAGCAAAGACTCCAAGAAACTCAATCCAATAATGAACAACAAATTGCAAAGCGAGAAGCTCAACAAAAAGAGCTTCTTGAAAAAGCCCGTTTAAAATTTGAAGAAGAGAAAGCCAGGATGGAATCCTAGTCGACCTAATCCAGGAAGGAGAAAAGAGTGAGTCAAAAAAACACAGAAAATGGAGTCTTTATTAATGGCAAGAAGCAAGTCATCGAACTACTTAAAAGTATGGACTCAGGCGATAAAGCTAAATTACTAAAGAATTTACGGACTCGGAACCCTTCCCTCGCAAAGGAATTAACGGAATCCTGTATTTCATTTGAAAGTCTTTGGGATCTAAATGATGAATGCCTTAAGACTGTGGTTTCACAAATTCAACCGACGATTCTTGGACTTGCTCTAAGTCTCGTACATGTTAAAAATCAAAGAAGAGTTCTATCTCTTGTTTCAAGAGAAATGGCGCTGAAGGCTTTCGATATCATGCAAAAGGATCTTACTGGTAACAGAAATGAGTGCACCAAGGCTCAAAATAAAATTCTTGATCTGGCACTTAGTCTTCACCGTAACAGAATTATACAGTTTTATTAACCAAGAGTTTTCTTGAATTCATTTTCAAGCTGAGGCGTGAAAAGCTCATCGCTTATTACGCTTGAGTGAATGATTCGATTTTCTGCAATAAGATTGGATGTATTCATTAATCTTTCAATCATGGTTGTAGTCAAGTTCAATAGCCAATCGGGAGCCTTACTAAAGGCTTGTTTAAAGCTGAACGAGGTAACTTCAATTAGTTCTGTCATCTCCATTGAAATAGCAGAGTAAGTATAATTTAGCCCTTCCACCATCGCTGCTTCACCTATGATGTCGCCTTCCTTGGCCAAAAAAACAGGAATGAGTCTGTCTTTGTTTGCCTTAAGACAAAGGACCTCGCCAGTTTTTATCAAAAATAACTTGTTTGCCTTTGATCCCTCTTTAAAGATGACTGCCTTGATGCCAAATTTATGCTTTTCCATGAATAAATTCCTTCTTTATTTGTCCCTCAAGTAAAGTCCCATAACGAAGTCCATAAGTAGATATAGAGACCTCTTTCACCATGAGCCGATGAGTCATGTTGTAAGTTAAATGAAGTCCGCCTCGGATACTTTGGGCCCTTTTCTTTAGAAAAGGAAAATCATGCTGAAATTTCTCAGGGGAAAAATCAGAATATTTTTTAAATAAACTATCCAGCTCTTCCGACTTAAGCTTCAAACCGTGCACCTCTTCCTCATGAAAGGCCTTATTCTGAAGATGCATATTCCCAAGGGAGGTGACTGTTCCAGCGACGCAAAAAAGTTCTCGGCATTGAAACTTATCAATTTCATTACTGTAATCACCGAAGACCTTTTGTAAATTTTGGACATAAAGTTGATCATTGATCCATTGTGAGCAACGAACAGCTCCAATGGGCATACTTATTGATTCTATAACATCAAAACTCTTCGTATTAACTTTGATCAACTCAGTGGAAGCTCCTCCAATATCCATGATTGTGATTATATCTGAATTGAACGTGCTATCAAACAAGATTCCTTTTGCCGAGAAATAAGCTTCTGCCTCAGAAGTGATTATGTTTACTGTCAGTCCGAGATCTTTTTTAATGGAAGAGAAAAAATCAATAGCGTTATATGCGACTCGTGCAGCCTCAGTTGCAGTTGCAATAATAGCCGACCGAGAGATGCCATACTTATCACAATCTTCAACATATGATTTTATCACATCATAAGTTTCACTCATCGATTCAGGATGAAAATTGCTATTCTTGTCTAGCTCTCTGCCAAGTGCTGTGACTTCACTTCTTTTAGAATGAACATGGAGTTTCCCATCCGTTATTCTTCCAATCAGCAGAAGCACACTATTTGAACCAATATCTATTGAAGCCCTCATTTCTATTGTCATGACTGTACTACTTTTAACAATCCTCCAAAGAGGGACGGATTAATAAAACCTTTCTCACAGATGATACCTGTAATGAGACGATGATCGGTAACATCAAAGCTGGGATTTAAAGCTTTCGCCCCTGGGGGCGACAGCTTAGTCCCCTTGAGTTCTGTAATCTCCTCTGGTGGTCTCATCTCAATCTCTATATGACTTCCGTCTGGGATGGAAATATCAAAAGAACTAACAGGAGCAACAACATAAAAAGGGACGTTATAGTGTTTAGCGACTATCGCCAAAGTAGAAGTTCCAACTTTGTTTGCAGTATCTCCATTGGCGGCGATTCGGTCAGCTCCTACAAAAATAGCATCTACTTTTTTATGCGAAAAGAGATAGGAGGCAGCTCCCTCAACAACGATGTTATAAGGTATCCCTTCCTTAGCAAGTTCAAAAGCCGTTAGCCTTGACCCCTGCAGATAAGGTCTGGTCTCATCCGCAATAACATATTCAATTTTACCCCTTCGATGAGCATAAGAAATAACTCCCAGAGCAGTGCCGAGGCTTCCGCAAGCAAGAAAGCCCGTATTACAATGAGTCATTAAACGCCATTTTTTTTCTCCTAACGTTCTAAGTAGCTCATCAAATGCAAGCGCTGCCATCTTCGTATTTTTCTCATTACTTTCGTGTATCTGTTGGTGTCCGAAGTTTACAATTGAATTATAAATATCAACAACTGAAAGTCCATCCGCGATACCGCGACAAATGATAGAGAAGCAACGATTAACTTCAAACGCCAAGTTTACGGCCGTAGGTCTCGCTGCAATCAATTGGTCACATATCTGTCGGCAGCTGGTGACAGAAACGATGGTTTGATTTTTCAACCAAAGGGCTACACCGTAAATACCGGTATATCCTATGCAAGGAGCCCCACGCACGACCATTTCTCTAATAGCTTCAATCGTTCCATCCAGGTCCTGAATCTCCACAAATATCTCTTCTTGGGGAAGACGGCGTTGATCTATGAGAAAGAGTTTATTGTCTATCCATCTTATGGGAGAATATTCAGATATCATTTATAACTCCATCATCCAGAAGGGCCGTGTTACTTCTTTGCGTATGACTTTTGCTTTTGCTTTCTGTGGGTAAGAAAGAGTAAGAAAAGATTTTTGTTTTGTGCCCAAAGTACCAACGATTTTCCTCGATTGATTATTTTCTAACAAAAGAGTGTTGAGGTTAAACACATTATCTTTTAAAGATAGGTTAAATTGGTGACTCATATGACTTTTGGAGTCCAATCCGAAGAGAGAAGTGATTTTGCCAATCATTTCAGTGTAAAAACCGCGGCTTTCGACAAGGTCTCTTGCTTCAATTTTTATTAACCACTTCCCCTCCCTCCAGTCTTTATTCCATTCACCCTGAACCGAGCCATCAAGCTCCCCACTTTCCGCGCTGAAATAGGGTTCAAGAAAAAGAAAAAAAGATCCCCATTTAAACTTCTTGAATCCTATTTCCAAAGAATTTTTACTAATTGTCTCGAGCGATTTTAAAGTGAGTGAGCTTTTCTCATCATGTAGCTCGCCCTGGTAGAAACTCTGCTCAGGGGTATGACCAAATCTAAACTGACCATTAAAAATGCTTTCCCCAAAAAGGCACCGCTTGAAAGAAATGGTCGAAGTGTAAAATGGACTATTTTGATCTTTGACGACTTTGTCGATTGAAGGAATAGAATTAGAAATGATTCTAAGATCAAGCCCTGTGAATCCTAGTTCTTCAGTATATTGTGTAACTGTTAAGTTTTTTGAGTCAATTAAGGAACGACGAAAGAAACTCGTCTCCCCTTTGGGGCTCATGAAAGAAATATCAACACGATTGTCATTGAGTCCCATTTGCCAAGATCCAGAAATGGTATCTTTATCAGAAAAATGAAAATCACCATCAAAGACTATTTTACTTGAAATATGATGAGAGGAGGCATTGATGCGCTTATTTAGTTTTAAGTGACCCTTGACGAGTCCTTTTGGGTTAATGAGATAAGGTGTGCGTATGTCCTCATAGACTAATCCAACGTAGTCGAATGGAAGTTGTGTTACCTCAAGGAAAAACTCCATGAATTCTTGGTTCACATTTAAAGTTCCCTTTGCAACAGGGGTCTTTTCAATAGAGAGCTCAAGTTCAGAGGACAGCCTTAAAGGCAAAGAATGAAAAAGAGCTTTTCCA
>JBEIFX010000066.1:0-4469 GCA_040382195.1 Halobacteriovoraceae bacterium
AGGGCCGAGTGTGCCACGAGAGTTTGCAGGGCCTTAACTGGCCGAGATACATGTAGCAAGAGTATGGATATCACTCTTGTTGATGATGGTTGTTGATGAATAAAAAGTTAAATCAGGGTCAAGCCCTGATAGAGTTAATTATTTTTCTTCCCCTGATGATCACTCTTTATTCAGTGATCTCGGGCTTTGCTAACTCCATCAATGGATCAATCAACCAACAGAAGATTGCCCGGGCCTATTTTTATAATAGAATTCAAAACAACTCAACTTTCCCGGGGCCTACTATAGTAGAAACGGGGTTTAAATCATGGTCAGTTTTTGGCGTATTTTTTATTGGCTGGGCAGAGTTTGTGAAATCTGATGGCAGCACTATGATGCCTTGTTATAAAGTTAATATTCCCTTTAAAGATAGTCCCAAAGATAAATGCGAAGATGCTTATTCAGAAAATAAGACATTGTGGATAAGAGTAGGAACTGTTTATGGAGTCTGTGGAACGAGCCTCTTTCATAACAGCAATCAAGTGTATATGGTTCCAGACGGACCGGGACCGGGCTTCAAAGCTCTTTCCGACAAGAGAAGTTGCATAATCCTTCCGAACAACTAGGTAACTTCGTTCATTTTGCTCTACGAAAGAAAAAATCTGATATTATTAACTAATTGAAATAGCATTCAAAGTTTAGGATGAACTATGAATAGTCGTGCTTTCACTACCAGTCTACTTCTTGCAGCGCTCGCCGTGGCGATGATCTGGTCTTACATAGAGAGCCGTGAGACCGAGCTACAGAGTGATTATGGAAATCAGACTCCCGTGGTCGTGGCCAAAGAAGATATTAAAGAACTTGAAATCATCGACGACCGAAAAGTCCAATTGGTTAACATTCCCTCCAAGTTCCAGATGCCAGGTCACTTTAAAAGAGTGGAGGACCTTTATAACACGATTGCTGCAGTTCCCATAAAAAAAGGTGAACAGATTACTGTCCCTCGAGTGACTTATCCAGGTTCTCAATCTGGTCTTTCACGCCAGATTTCTGTCGGGAAACGTGCCCTTTCAATTCAAATTTCTGAGAGCCAGTCTGTCAGCCGTCTAATTAAACCTGGTGATAGAGTCGACATTCTTGCATTAATTGATTATGCCTCGGGAAAAAAAGAAAAGCAGAAAGTAAAAACCGTTCTTCAGGATGTGCTTATTCTTTCGACGGGTTTATTTATCACAAATTCTGTCCCCATTATTAATATCACTGACGATAAAAACTCAAAACAGATGAAGTTGAATAATTATACTAATTTTAATACGGTTACTCTGGAACTTACTCCCTTTGAAGTCCAAAAAATGGTCTTTCTGGTTTCTGCCGGAAATGGCATTTACTTATCTCTGCGCAATAATGATGATAAAGAAATAAGTCGAATAGGCTCGACTAGACTTTACGATGTGTTAGGTGAAGATCAGGCCGAAGCTAAGACGTACTTTGCTGAGCAAATGGCCAATGAAAGCAAAAGGACAGGCGGTGGTCGTTAGACTTTCTATCGTCTTTCTTATTTTTTTCACTTGCAAGATTTCACGGGCCCAAAATCCCGGAACTGGTTCCAATAGTCAAAACAAAGACCTTGAAGTCGCAATGGGCATTGATGTCATAGAAAAACTTGACTTTGATTTTAGTACTAAAATCTTTATTGGTAATGAAAATCTACTTAAGATTATCGCTGTGCCAAGTAAGCGGGAACTTATATTTAAGGGACTAAAGCCTGGTAGGACGAGTACCACGATTAGGGATATTCTTGGGGATGTAAGGTTAAACTATACCGTTGTGATAACTGCCACAGGTAAATCAAATACAGTATCAGAGTTACGAGAATTAATTGGAGATGTTGAGGGACTGGAGATCAGTATCAAAGGCGGCAAAGTCGTCGTTGGTGGAGAAATTGTGGTTCCGGATGACATTGGAAGAGTCTCCCAAGTGCTGGCCAACTATAGCGACGTGCTTACGTTGATCGAGCTCTCCCCTCAAACTCAGCGAGTGATTGCCCGGCGTATGACCGACGAATTAGCAAAAAATAATTTAAAAGATGTGACCGTAAGAGTGGTAAACAAAGCATACTGGCTTGAGGGAGTCGTCAGTAATAAAGACAAAAAAGGATTGGCGGTGACGATTGCCAAGGCTTATTTACCTCCAAAAATTCAAAACCTTTCAGCTAACAGCAACAGATATGCGACTCCACAAAGTGATGAGATCATCGATTTTATTGCTGTTAATGAGAAAAAGGAAACTCAACCCATTCCTAAAATGTTTAAGATCACTTCGCAATTTGTGGAACTTACCAAAAGCTACAATAAAGTGTTCGCTTTCAAGTGGGCGCCCTTAATGGGTGAAGACAGTTCTCAAATAAGTTTTGGTCAAACAGAAAGTGGCAATGTCACTGCCAGGCAAGGTGATGGTACTCTCAGTGCAACAATTTCTAATCTTTTTCCCAAACTGAATGCGGCTAAAAGTGCTGGGTACGCTCGAACTATTCAATCAGGCATGGTTATTGTTCGTGAGGGTTTTACTGAGGGAGGAAAAATAAGTAAAAGGACGACTATTCCTTATGCTTTGGGTACAGGAGATTTTACCAAAGCAAGTAATGCTGAAATAGGTCTGGACTTAGATGTTAAGCCCAAGATGTTAGAACAGGAGAAGCTGGAGCTCGGTATTTCACTTAGTGTAAGTATTCAGGCGCCCTCGGGAAGTGCAGCACCTGTTGTAACTAATAACTCTATTAATACCAATATTGTGCTTAAATCTAAAGAGTCAGCTGCTATAGGAGGAATAGTTCAAAACACTTCTATTACCGATTATGATAATACTGGAAATGATCCCGCGCCCATAAACGCGACGGCGGGTCAGGTTCCTGCAACCCCTCTTTTTAGACTATATCGTTCCAAAAGCTATTCAACCAACAAAAGCCAGTACGTGATCTTTGTAACTCCGGAAATCATTGAGTCAGCCGCGGCCGGAACAGAGGAAATTAGAAAGAAATTCCGGAGAAGAGAATAAAATATGTCTGGTCATATAATTACAATCATCGGCGGTAAAGGAGGGGTTGGTAAGTCTCAGGTTGCTGCTAATCTAGCGATCGCGTATGCCGGAGAAATCCGGGCGAAAACTTTACTTTTGGATTTTGATCAACGGGCATGCGGTGATCAGAATATCATCACTGGTCTTAAGTCAAAAAAGCATCTAAAGGAACTCGCCGATTTCAATGGCGCTATCGACCCACGTTCGATACAGCTTTTCACCATTGATCATAAGTCAGGCTTCTCTTTTATTGGGATGCCTACTGAGCCTATCGCTGCTTCACAAATCAACGAAGACGGCATAGGCAAGGCTCTAAAGGCTGTGGTTAATATTTATCCCATCACAATTATCGACGCCGGAAGTGAGTTGACACCATTGGCCCTAAAGGCGATGGAGTACTCAACCCTCATCCTGATTGTTGCATCTCCAGATCTTCTTGCAGTTAATCAATGTAAACGGATGTATACCGATCTAGTGACCCTGCTCTTTCCCAAAGATATGATTCAAATTCTGGTAAACCTTGCCGTCAACGGTCACCCGGTCAGTCCCGATGTGATTGGTAAGCAAATTGGAAAGCCAGTGTTTCATGTCATTCCAAGAGATGATGGGAATTGCACTTCTGCCCTCTCTCGTTCAACACCGGTATTATTGAGTGCTAAGAGTTCACCTTTTGGTGCCGGAGTAACGGATTGTGCTCGAAAATTGATTCAGAAAAATGTACTGAAAACGCTTGAAAAAATAGTTAAGCCTCAAAATATCAATCTTCAATCAACCTCTCAAAAGGGAGATGGTCAATCGGAAGAGACTAAAAAGAAAGATCAGTGGACAGAACTGAAAAGCCGAATTCATAAGGCTTTGGTTGAAGAGATGGATTTAAAAAAACAGGATGACTCAGATCCTAAAGCAAAAATTATCTTACGAGAACAAACCAAAAAGATGGTTGTTGAACTCCTTGGTAAGGAGGATACAAAAACGATCCTTCCCAGCCGAGATGATATGAATCGAATCGTCAAGGAGATTCTCGATGAAGCCCTTGGCCTTGGTCCACTTGAAGATATGTTGGCGGATAAAACAATTTCTGAAATCATGGTCGTCGGCCCTCGGAAGATTTATTACGAGCAACAGGGTAAAGTTAAAAAATCTGAAATCACTTTTACTAACGATCGACAGGTCATGAACGTTATTGAACGTATTGTGGCGCCCATCGGTCGTCGGATAGACGAAAAAACGCCATTCGTCGATGCCCGCCTTCCTGACGGATCTCGAGTGCATGCTATTATCCCTCCTTGTGCTATTGATGGAAGCTGTATAACAATCAGAAAATTCCCCGACAAAAGACTGACTTACAAAGATTTAGTAAAATTTGGCGCCATGACGGAAGAGATGGCCGATTTTATGAGAATATCTGTTGAGGC
>JBEIFX010000067.1:0-4066 GCA_040382195.1 Halobacteriovoraceae bacterium
ATTGCTTACGGTGTGTCTGCCATTGCTGCTGGATTAGAAATTGCAAGTCCAAAAGCTATCTGTAAATCTACGGACGCAAAAGCTGATGGTGGAGGTTCAGAAGGAACTCCAGCTCAAGCTCCAGCTGCAACTCCAGCTCAAGATACTTTTGGTGACGTTTTTTTTGATAAAACTAGGGGTTTAGATAATTTTAAGAAAGTCACACCATTTGATCCATATTGGAAATCAGTTGGTGCAATAGAAAGAAAGACAAATCCCAGTGGTCTTTTCAATTATGTAGTGTCCTCAAAACCGCAACAGTTTTTGAATCATCAATTTTATTACAATATGAAACAATCCCAGGATTTGGTATCTTATCTGGCCAATACGAAGGCCTTTGATTTACCTTACTCCTCCCCCTCTCTTGAATATTATCAAGAGCTAAAAGTGGCCTTTGATGACTTTGAGATAGAAAAAGATTCCTTAGAAATACTCAAAGAATTCTCGATCGCTGCTATTTCTAATTTAAATCCCCTACCAAATGCTGAAGCCGAAGAGGCCAAAGGAGACCAAAAAAAATCTGGTGTAGATACCAATGCAGCGAACGCCTATAAAGAAGAAGAGGCCAAGGGGATAAACTGGATGGCCTTGGGAGCAGGGGCAGGAATTGGGTTGGCAGGTGGTTTTATTATGAAAAATATAATGAAAAAATTGGAAGAAAAAGGTAAGGGCCAAATGGTCATGCCAATCACCAGGGCAGCTTTATCAACACTCATGGCAGCTTGGTCGTTGATCATGTCTGCCCACGCTGCAAAACAAGAGGCGGCATCAAAGAAAAGGGCTGAGCTTCTTCGCAAAATGCAGGAGGAATTTAATGTCGCAAGTGGTACTCTTAACAATTGTAAATCCGAAGACAGGGATGATCCCGCAAAACCAGAGTGCTATTGCTATACTGCTCAAAATCAAAGAAATCCGAATCGCGGAAACTCTCAAGTTTGTCAGAATTTATGGACGGGAGTCAGTCTGACTCCAACCAATTACCTTGCAAAAAATACGGGAGGGTCAAAAATATGCATTACCAACAGTCGTCAAGCTGATCCAACTTGTAGTTGTAGAGCAACAAATACTTGTATGAAAGTTGGTACCAACGGTCTTAATGGTTTGAGCACCGGAAGTCTTTCGGTACTTTCAAAGTCACTTGATCCTGTTAATAAACTCGCCAATGGTTCAGCAGATGCTGGAAGCTTGAGTGATTCTGGTCTTGCCAACATGGCGGCAAAACTAAAAGCGATGAATGACAAACTTGAGAAAAATCCTAAGATGGGTGACTTTAAAGATAAAAAGAAAAAAGCGATGAATGACATTAGTGCGACTCTTAGTAGGGCAGCTGCCGGGATGACAAATAATCCACTTCTCGGCTCTTCTTCGGGTGGATCAATGCCTAATAATGCAGGAGAAGCTGTACGGATGCTTGAAAAGGAGCTCGAAAATGAGGGCCCTAGATCTATTGGCGGGTCGAATGATTCCTTCGCCGCTCCCTCCTCAGGTAGAGGTAAGAAAGATGAGATTGACTTGAATCTAGCGGGTGGTGAAGGTGGTGAGGCCGACAAAGATGATAAGCTGGCGGAAGTAATGAACCAAAATATGGATTATAATAAAAATGATATCAATAGTGACTCAAACTCCATCTTTGATATTCTTAGTAATCGCTATCAAAGAACTGGCATGCGCCTCCTTTTTGATGAAGAGGAACCAGAAAAAATAGAAACTCCGGCCAAGGCAAATAAATAATTCAAAATGGGCCCTAGGGCCGACGGATGATTGGTCTTGAAAGAGAATCATGGTTTCGAAACTATAAATTTACCAGTCACCTCCAAGAAATGAGCTGGGACATTTCTTAAATACGGAGATGAAATTAACTGTCCGACTTGATTGGTGTTGGTTGCAGTCTCTATTTTAGAAGTTGAAAATTCATCAGTCTTTTTCAGGCGCAAGGTTAAGTAAGTACTTGTGGGCCAGTACCACAATGTCGCAGCAGAAATTTGATTGAAAGGTTTCCTTCGTCCTTATTTAGGGTAGCCTTTCTAAAAGGCCTTAAATCTCGGAAATTTTCGGTGAATTTTCAAGTCCAACACCATTAGATTGGGTCAGTTAGGAAATGGAACGTATTTAAATATCCTGGAGCGGTTAGTATTTTATTCCCACGGCTTCAAGCCATTCTGGAGTGGCGTTGATAAGCTTTCTTTCTCGCATATCAAAAAATCCAACTGTAAAGAGCGCATCTGAAGAGACTTTTCCATCGGCCTTAATCATCGACTGCTCAAGGATCAAGATTTTTGGGCTTACAATCTCGATGGGACGAGAGATGATTTTTATCTCTTCACGATTTTTTAGCTCCCGTTTAAAGCGTACTTTAAGATCCAGAATAACTGGCCCCATCTGAACTTTCTCTATAACATCAAGTCCAAAACCATTCTTTGTGATAAAGTCCCAACGGGCCTCCTCGTAAAGCATGATATAAGCGGCGTTGTTTACATGGCCGAAACTATCTAGATGTACCTCACGAATTAAGACGTCATACTCAAAGGTGGCACTGCTGATCATTTTATTCGAGGTTGTTCACCTCAATCCTTTTGTCAGCTTGGATTAATCCATAACGCCTAGAGATTTTTTGAAAGAGATCCATATCTTTATCACCGATATCATCAGAAGCGATTGACCGATCTTCCTCTACCCCACCGGCTGGACCTTTTTGATCGAAAAGGCTTGCGAAAGGATTGGCGTCATCGCCCTTGCCTTTTCCAATGGCCTTGTATCCTGCGCCACCTGCAGAGTCATAGATACCGGAGACTTTGTTGGTCTTGAGCTCTGGTTCTGTACTTGCTTCTTTCTTTCCTTCAAGATCATTGCCTAGGGAAGCACCGCCAGCACCACCTCCACCGCCGCCACCACCAAAACCACCCCCAGCACCTCCTGTTGCCTGGACTTGGGCCGCTGCAGCCGGGTTCAGAATACCATTGGCCTTCTCAGCTTCGCCTTTAAAAGGGGAATTAGGAGAACTTACGGCATTCATATCTCCCAGATCTGTTTCGGCGCCGGGTTCACCAAAAGGGGCCCCTTCGGGATTGAGATTGAAGGAATTGACTGATCCGTCACCAACACCAAAGTCTGATGATTGAGCACCTGGTCCCTTCGTTCGCACTTTTTTAGATGGATCAATACAAGCAGGGTCAGCAGGATTAAACTGACAACGATCAATCATAAGATCGGCCGCAACATCCCCGTCAAAAGTCTTTTTCACCTTTTTGGTTGCCTTCGCTGCATTCAAATGTTCCTGCATTGCAATTCCCGCAGCTGCAGCTTTGGCCAGGAAGTGAGCGATGGCGGTAGCAAGTTTTGCTTTGTTATCATCATTAGCTATGACTTCTGGATAATCATTGACTGTTTGGTCACAGTTTTGAGGAGGAGCAGTTTGTCTTAAACTTTTACATTTTTTAACGGCATCACCAGTTGAAGGCAGCATAGCGTAAGCACCCATCAGTGCCGCAACCGCTGCGCCATAGGCAACCATTTTTTCCGAATTAAGGGATTTTTCATGATTATGTTTTGCTACCATGCCATCGTAAGCAGCCTCCTGAGTATCGCCCTCTGCTGCCTTTCGAGCAGTTTCTTCATTGATACTTTTATCTTTCTGATCTCGGCGAATTTTTTGTTGAAGATCCATCGCTTGTTCTGCAGCGATGACCGTACTATAGAGTCCTAAAATATTCAGGCAAGGCTTGTAATCGATGGTATAGATAGCTGGATTTTTACATTCAAGCACTCCACCTGGCCCGGGCATTGATTTTTTTGTACTTTTTTCAACATCTGGTCCCCTAGCACTCGACCAACTGTTACCTGCGACTTTTGTTAAGGCCTTCAAGTCTTCACAAGTTCCATCCTTCTTTTGAAGATCTTTATCATTAGGTTTTTCATTTTTTAATTTTTTAAATTCATCACACTGCTTTTGGATAGACTGACCATTGGATTCGATTTGTGAAATCTTTTCATCCGTTCCTTGGTTCTGATACTCTTGATTTGCATTTAA
>JBEIFX010000068.1:0-4002 GCA_040382195.1 Halobacteriovoraceae bacterium
GTAAGTATTTAAATCTTGTCTGACTATCGATGAGGTTGAACCCAACAACAATGAGATGTGTTGGGTTTCTATTCAGAAGCTCTTTCATGAGCTGATCGTGGGTCGCCGCCTGGGCCATGTAATATTCTGCTTTTGCTTTGTCTGGAAGATTTTTGAATTCTTGATGGACTTCTTCAGAGGGAACATGTTCCAGGTTAACAAATAAAAGAGCCTTATTATCGTGAAAAGTAATTCCCTCTTTCTCGTGGGAGAGTCCTATTGTGCTACAAAGTGAACCGAGACTATTACAACTTGTTTTTTGAATAAGATCTTCGTAAGAAAAAGATTCTGGTTCAAGTTTGGGGAGATCTGCTGTTGCTTGGGTTGTTACAGGGTCGGGTAGTTCTGAATCCACGCTTTCCTGATCAGAAACTTGCATTTCCTCCCCGCTGAAGTGGATGTAGATTGGGATAGCAAGGACAACAAGAATTAGCAAAATAAGTTGAGGAGAGGATTGCTTCTTATTTTTCTGTGCTTCTTTAGGATTTAGAGCTTTTTTGAATAGTTTTTTTTGGGGCACAGGCGAGAGTTGGAGTTCGGGTACCTGAAGAGTCTTAGTCTTCGTTAAAGGCTCTTTGTTTTTCTTTTCGGAATATAAAGAGGAGTTTTTTGTTACCACCGGAGAATTAAGAGGGGTGTGGTTTTCATCCTCTTCTTTTAAGTAGAGGGTGATGGAAATATGTTGAGCGATTTCTATGGGAAAAATAAGACTATACGGGATTTTTTGATCGGAAGGAATTTTTTCCCCATTAATATAAACGCCATTGGAGCTATTTAGATCTGTAATAAAGCAATCTCCGTTTTCAATTTCAATTTGAAAATGATAGCGAGACATTTCTTCTCTTTTTATTGAAATATTCGCATTGGGAGATCGGCCAAAAATGATTTTATTCCCTGAAGTTTCAAAGACGTCTTTTGTGGGGGAATTAACATAACTAACCACTGCTTTCATCAACTAATCACCTAAAGCATTCCATTATTTTTGACTCAGAATGATATGGATCTTCAACGACACAATGTCCTACATATCCTCTCACGACATACCTGACACCACTCTCTTGAGGATCAGCTCTTCTATCTGTCCTTGGGTCTTGAATGTAGCTATTGGCACCTTTTGATTTACAGTTTTGAACTACTGAATTAGAGCTAATGGGAGAAAAAACATCAAAAATGTGGCCATAAAGGACCCTAACCTCAAAGTACTTATTTATAACTCTTCCTCCTAAGGGGCTTCTTGACTTTTCATCCTTGTTTTTGCGTTTTACCATTTTTCGAAATCGCGCCTGAATTAGGACCGCACCGGGTTGAACATTGAAGCCAGGGTTGTGTTTCTCAAATTCCTTTACCTCGGCATCACTTGAAATTTTCAACGAAGTGAGAAAAACCTTTGTTCCACGAAAAGGTATATCGTTACTAACATGAGCATAAACGGGGACCCTGTCATCATCGTGCTTCGTTTCAACCTTGGTTAAACTAACACCTTTTCTTTTATTAAATAAGGTTGCAAAACAAGCATCATGGTTTCCAAAAATTGATCTTAAGTTCGTCACAGCCTCGTTAATCTCACCATCAAGCATCGCTTTTTGTTGCTGCTTATTTTGCTGATCCGAGAGGTTAAGAAGAATCAAAGAAAGAACACCAGTTAAACTGATGGCAACAAGAACACTAACTAATGAAAATCCCCGGGAGGTCAATCGGCAAACCATGAAAATCCTCTATAAATAACTTTAAATCGAACGGAGATTTTATGGAAGTACTTTTAATTTTAAGGGTTTGAAGAGTCAAAAAAGTGCTCTGCCAATTTGTTAGGCCAGGGAAACATTACTTTTTTAAGGCTAACTTCCCCAAAACTGATCAACTTGCTCAAGGATAGGGGCGATTTCTCCGATAGGATTTAAAATGAGAGTACGATGCAAGGGGTTCTTATGAAAAATATGATTTTACTGGCACTTTTGATTTTACCTTTGAGTGTCCAAGCACAACTCAAAGGCGTTAAAAAGACGAGTATTGATGGTAATAAGATGAGAGATAGAATCGCAAGTATTCCTAATACTGTTGAGGGAAATATGGAGCTTGCGAATCTTATATTACATAGAAATCATGTATTGGGTGATAAATGTACTGTTAAAACAAAACCCAAAGGCAATTTTTTATACACAATGAAAGTTCCGGGGATTAAAAAGGGAATCATGGTCGGTGAGAAGGCGGGGACCAAGGTTGGGAAGGGAAAAAGAAAGAAGACAGTTTACCCGAAACGATCTGACTCTGAAATCAAAGCAGCGAAACTAGACCTTGCTCAGAAATTTAGGGATGCAGTTGAGAGCAAAAACAAATGGCCATGCGGACAACCGGATGCCATTGAAGAATCATATGATCTCAATGCCCTGATCGATGAAATAGATTTTGTTGCAGAGGTCGATGAAAATGGGCAGGAAGTCATCCACTGTATGTTTAAAGAAAAGAAAATTGTAAAAGTCCGCAACCCCGAAAACTGCCAAACGATGGATTATCCTGTCATGGACATGCTCGAAGATGGGCTTTGCCAGAGGATTGTTAAACTTACTCGCGATGACGTGGAGTCCTACTTGATTGCCGGTACGAGGACGAAAAAACCTGCAAAGTTACCTCCATTAAAGATGCCAAAGATTAAGAAAATGACTAAAGAAACGAAGAATGAGATTAAACGATATAAAAAGATGAACGAAAGTCTTCCGAAGGTGATGAGTATTGTAGATGATTCTTTTGCTCCTGAGGCAGATGACTTCTTTGACCCTGAAACGATTTCGATTCTTAGTGATCTTGGATATGAGGGTGGGGAAGATGAAAATGGAAATTTTCCTGATAAGGATTTTGATGACTTATCGGAAGATGTACAAGAAAAAGTTTTTAAAGCCGCACTCACTCTGGATGAGATTGAAGGAAAGTCAGAATTTGTTCAACCCTCGGATGAGCTAGTTGAGCTACTTAGGCCCATTCGTCAAGCTGCTCGGGATTGGATGAAAGAGCAAACGGAAGAGATTGACCTTGTTGACATCCCTCTTAACGAGGACGTTGATAAAACTTTTGTTGTAGATATGGACGGACTGAAAGATTTTTATGGCCCGAACTTAAAAAAGCTTCAGCATTGTAAGCCTAAAAGGAAGCCAAGCAAGCCATCGAAGATAAAACCGCCTAAGGGTAACTAAGGCAAGAATGACAAGAACAAAGGCAAGAATGATAAGAATGGTGGTAAAAAGAAAAAGTAAGATTCATGCGAAGAGAGAAGGGAGTTCCCTTCTCTCTTTTTTTCACTAAATCCCAAACCCTTTCAACCTGCCTGACCTTAATGGTGTTATAAAGCGTTTCATTTCTGAAGTCACCAAATTGGCCAGCCTCATTCTTTTTTGAAATCAATGAGATATGTGTCCTTTGTTGCATGAATCAGATGAGTCAAACGACTAAATCTCATTTTCAACACCATTGTTTTGGGGCAGTTTATGATGAGTAAAGTTTTTGGACGGACTGTCCGTTAAAAAGGATTGCATGAAATACTTTGTCTTTTATGTCCTGATGTATATTTCTTCTTCCTATGCTCAGGTTCTCCAGGAGAAAGAATGCTCGCCTGTTGATATCAGAGACACGAATCCCAAGATTTCGAAAAGCCCCTCTCTTCGACAGCACTTCACTTCCCCGAGAGATCAAGGACAAATAGGTTGGTGTTATGGTTTCTCAGCATCAGATCTTCTTTCGGCCCACCTTGGGGCCGATGTTTCATCTTTTCACGTTTCTGCTCTTTATAATCGCTCAGCTCGAAAAAATCCGCTTCGGTGGTTACTTCAAGAAGCAATTTCTGCCGTGCGGAACGCTGACCCTGAAAATAAACTGAAACATGTATACGATGGTGGCTTCACCAAAGTTGCACTTGAAGAAGCGATGAAAAATGCCTACGTTTGCAGTGAGAAAGACCTTCCCTTTGATCCAGAC
>JBEIFX010000069.1:0-3837 GCA_040382195.1 Halobacteriovoraceae bacterium
AAAAAAGACCATCATCCAACCTTCAAAGAATTGTAATCAAGCCGATGGCGAAATCATCAGGCTCAAAAAAATCCTCGATGAGCAAGACGCCCAGGACGCCCTTAAGGCCAAGGCTAAAAGGTAGTAAAAGGTAGCGCATACCTTTTTTCAACGCAGATCTTCTTTTCCTCAAGATCCCAAAAACTTAGAGATTTCATAATTGGCCCCATTCTTCCATTATTCCTCTCCATGCCAAGACCAAACTTACTTCGATCAGAGACCCATCCCTACCACGTGACCGCGAGGACCAATAATAAAGAGTTCTTTCCTGTTCCTTTAAAAGAAGTTTGGGCCATCATGCTCCAAGGTCTCTCACTCGAGGTGAAAGAAAGTGCGCTTTGTGTTCACTCGTTTGTCCTGATGGGAAACCACTTCCATCTCCTCTGCCACACCCCTAGGTCTAATCTCGATCTCATCATGCAGCGGTTTTTAAGGACCACCTCGGTTAAGGTGAATGTGAAATCCAAATCCATTAATCACCTCTGGGGAGGACGCTATAAGTGGAGCCTCATTGATTCTCAGGCCCACTATTTTCAGGTTTACCGCTACATCTTCCAGAATCCTCTGAGGGCCAAGATTTGCAGAAGGGTTGAAGACTATCCTTATTCAACGCTCAAGGACACTTCACTCCCTCTTCACTCTTTCATTCCCATGACCTTTGGTGGGTCCGAGGGAGAACTTCTTTGGCTCAATGAGCGCTATGATTCAGAGGATGAGAAGCTCATCAGGCTTGGTCTACGAAAATTTCAGTTCGACGTTAATAAGAGAAAGCTTCAATCCTTTAATAAATTGTCCCTTCCAGCGAAAAGGTAGACGCTACCTTTTCGCTTTTTACCTTCTTAAATTAAGGGAGTAGGTGCACATGTCGCCGTTTATGTCGTCGATGATGGAGTAAGTTCCAGTGAAAGAAATGGTATCGTATTGATTCATAAAAATCCCTGATAAGCTTAAGGTTTTACAGTTTCCTGAAACGAAGCTGGTTCCTGGAAGTTGACCGCAACTTCGCGAGAAGACTTGGATGGATGTGGTCATTGGCGAGGGAAGAAAGGAGCCGATCACGTGAAATTCATTATTCAGAAGTCCTGGTACGTAATTAAGATACAGCCTAAAAAAAGTGTCTGAGGAAAGCTCTAAACGTGGATTGAAGTTCCCCACGAGATTACATCTGTTTCTTGAATCGATAATTTCTTCAAAAGTTCCACTGTAAAGCCCGCACATTTTAGTAAGGGCCCCAAATCCCACAACACATCCATTGACCTCAGAGGCAGCAGTCGAGTTGAGGGGAGGAGTGTAAGTCATGATTCCTGTGGTCGATAAGTTATCGATCACGGCACCGACATTGTCTTTCGTGACAATCGTGAGTGGAGTTGCTCCAGAATAACGTTCGGTCATTGGAGAGGAGAGAAGAATTTGTCTAATGCGGTAAGTTTCAGAAGAGAGGATGATGTTAAATTTTCTGCCCTCCTGGTCTTTGGTGCCGCTCAAGAACTGTGAACTTCCCAGAGTTAAAAAGTTATCCTTGTAGAGGCCCTGAAGGTCATTTTCCGTTTCATTCCAGTAAATCGAATAATTTATCATGGTGGGAGTTAGCTCCCCTGGTGAGGTTCTCGTTTGGAAGGATCCCTCAAGCTGGTAGGTAAACTGCTGAGCGAGAGCAAAAAAAGACCATAAAACAAAGAGGAGAGTGATGATAAAGCCTCCTTTCACTTGTAATTTTCCCCTCGATAAAAGAAAATGTCCCCACTTTTCATTCTTTAGGAGCCTTGTAATGAAGCTTAGCATCATTGGAACCGGCTATGTCGGTCTAGTAACGGGAACATGTTTCGCGGAGATGGGTCACGATGTGACTTGCATTGATATTGATGCCGCAAAAGTGGAGAGGATGAAGAGCGGCGAGTGCCCGATCTTTGAACCAGGTCTTGAGTCGATGATGCAATCAAATTATCAAGAAGGTCGGTTACATTTTTCAAATAACTATGAATCAGTCACAAAAGCTGAAGCCGTTTTCCTCGCCGTAGGGACACCTTCGTCTGACGATGGCCAAGCTGATTTGAAGTATGTTTTCGCGGCTTGCGATTCGATCGCTCCCTTCCTTCGCGATGGTTCCGTGGTCGTGGTGAAGTCCACTGTTCCAGTGGGCACCGGAAATAAAGTGCGCGAGCATCTTAAGGGAAAAACAAATAAGAAATTTTTCATTGTTAATAATCCGGAGTTCCTAAAAGAAGGCTCCGCCGTTGAAGACTTCATGAAGCCCGAGCGAATTGTAATCGGCGCTCGCGAAGATGAAGCCGCTGACATCATCGAAGAACTTTACGAGCCATTCAATCGTCAAACGAAGCGTACGATCCGCATGAGCAATATCTCAGCGGAGATGACAAAGTACGCAGCAAACTGTTTCCTCGCGACTAAAATCTCTTTCATGAATGAGGTCGCAAGACTTTGCGATATCGTGGGTGCTGATGTGGAAGAAGTTCGTCATGGGATTTCAACAGATTCTCGTATCGGCTCTCAGTTTCTTTATCCTGGCCCAGGTTATGGTGGTTCATGCTTTCCCAAAGATGTGAAGGCCTTAGTTCATACAGCAAAAGAGCATGGGATCAACTTTAAGATCGTTCAAGCGGTGGAAGAAGTGAACAAGGAGCAGAAGAAGTATCTTGTTAGTAAAGTGAAGAAGCACTTTCACAATGATCTTAAAGGTAAAACGTTTGTGCTCTGGGGAACAGCTTTTAAGGCCAATACCGATGACATCCGTGAAACCCCGGCGATTGATACTGCAGTCGAACTTCACAACGCTGGCGCCAAAGTGCGTATTCATGACCCTGAGGCTGCCGATCACTTTGAGGCCCTCATGGTGAAAATGGGCATTCCAGTCGATCAGTACGAGAACAAGTACGATGCTCTTAATGGAGCTGACGGCCTCCTAGTCCTCACGGAGTGGAAGCAGTACCGCGCTCCGGATTTTGAGGAGATCAAGTCTCGACTTAAAACTCCCATTATCTTCGACGGAAGAAACCTCTACAGTACCAAAAAAGTACTAGAGCAAGGGTTTACGTACTATGCGATTGGGAAGGCGATTGGTTAAGACTTAAGTAACTTTTCCAAAATCCCTAAATTCTTCTCACTATCAAACTGTTCCGCGACGAACTCTCTCCCTCGGTTCTTGATCTTTTCAAGATTCGAGGACTCCATTTCATTTAAAAACTGAAGTAAAGAATCAACTTCGAAAGGCTTGGCTAGAAATCCAGTTTCTCCATGAAGGATGATCTCAGGATTTGAACTCACATCCCAAGCAAGAGTGGGAACACCAAAATGCAGAGTTTCGATGAGAGTGTTGGCCGACCCCTCATAAAGACTTGTGAAGACAAAAATATCTATCGAATTAAAGAAGGCTGCCATATCTGTGACATGGCCCAGAAGTTTCACATTCTCAGATAGTGAACACTCAGTGATCATCTTCGTGAGCTCACCCTTGAGTTCTCCTTCGCCAGCAATAAGAATTTTAAATTTCTTTCCCTGATTTTTAAGCCTCTTCGCGAGCTCGATAAGATATTTTTGTCCCTTCTGCTCCGTCAGGCGTCCGGCATTTCCAATAATGAGTTCTCCACCTTCTTTTACATAAATTTTCTTCGACTTGTCTGGTGATTGAGTTGAATCAACTCCGTTATAGATAAGAACTATTTTTTTCTGTGGAAACCAGGTCTCATTGCCTACTTCTAAACTTCTTCCGATCTCTTCTGAATTCACCACCACATGGGTAAGAACTTTTGTGAAAAGGAATCTGTTTAAAAAAGTATGGCG
>JBEIFX010000070.1:0-3837 GCA_040382195.1 Halobacteriovoraceae bacterium
CTCCTGCTTCTCTGCATCTGCCTTGCCTGGAACAGCTTTTGCTTTCTTGTAAGTAAACCCCATCGAATGTAAGAGTGCTGTGACTCCACTGACTGAATAGTTTACGTCAAATTTCTTATTGATATAGGTGTTACGCCTAACTTTCTGACTCTTACATAAACGTCAATTCTGGTAAAATTATCCCATCAAGCAAAATTTTTCTGAGAGTTTTAAAGTTGTATGAAGAGTACAACTTTATTTAATCTAAGTTGGCCAATGATCTTGGAATTGCACCCCCGATTTCACTGGCCAAAAGATATCAGGACTGAGTTGCAATTCAGTATCCCGATTTATAGTTTAACCGGAATTCAGGGTTGTAAACAATACCTGGCCGCTTCTGACGCCAGAGAATCTTTAAAAAAAATAGTTTTTGCCTATCCAGATATCACAAAATCCTGCCTCGTCTGCTCCTTCTCAGGATGCGCCACCTGGAAGGGATATTATTCTCGAAGTTTCTTTTGTCCCATTCTTGACTTTGATGGACGGATTTGGATTCGAAAAGGACTTTGCAAAACGAAGAAAGTTAACTTCTCGATGCTCCCTGACTTCTGTATTCCTTACTTGAGGTGGTCCAAATTTATTTTTGTTGAACTCCTCAAGAGAAGATTCAATTCGTACTCGAAAGAATTTGATTGGGAACTTTCTTTCTCAACTCTCTACTGGATCGGCTCTCTGCTCGTAAAACTACTTCGAATCAACTCCTCTCTTTATTTGTCACTTCCTCCGGCCACCAATTCTGTGCACGAGCTTAAGATCTTTAGCTCTGCAGATTTCCATGGCCTTGTTTGGGAAGGCGAATTTGACTGGAATAAAAAAATTATTCCATCAGGTTTGTCGCCTCCATTTTGAATAAATGATCAGGTGAATCACCTTGGGAGTGGTTTTAGACCGGATGCTTTAGATTCTCTTCAAGAAAATAAATTTTTGAAGGAGGATAAAAAAAATGGATCGTAAAATTGCAGAGGCCATAGGGCTTCTGAGGCATCAAATTATCTCACCGGTCCTAATGGACTCAGGACAGTCGCAGATGAAGTACTTCCGCTCCATTGCTGAGAAGTCCTTCGATGTACCAGGAAAGGGTGTTCGAGTTTTTAAGGCAACGACCATGAAGGGCTGGCTTAATTCTTACAAGAGGCACGGATTTAAGGGACTTATTCCTAATGTCCGGACTGACCGTGGGGCGTATCGAAAAATCGATTCGACACTTCAGTCAAAACTTTTGGAGTTTAGAAAAGTGCATCCCGATATCAGCATGGTGAAGTTTTATAAAAAGTGTCTTGAAGAGCAGGTTTTAGGAAGTCATCCGGTGTGCCTGGCCACCGCCCGCAGATTTTTAACTCTTCACGGACTCTCACGCTCAGTGAGTGTGACAAGTCGAAAGCGCTTTGAGATGAGTAGCTTCGGAGAGCTGTGGACAGGAGACTTCATGCATGGGCCTCAAGTTGTGGTTCTCAAGGGAACGAAGAAGGCGATCTTGTTTGCAGTCATTGATGATCACTCAAGACTCATTGTGGGAAGTGACTTTGGGCTTCATGAAAACACGATCCGTATTGAGGAGGTGTTAAAGAATGCTCTGGTGACTCACGGGATGCCGGATCGGATCTATCTGGATAATGGCGCGAGCTTTTCTTCTCACTACCTGTCCCGCGCCTGTGCCAACTTAGGAATTGGACTGGTTCACTCAAAACCTTATGATAGTCCGTCGAGGGGCAAGATCGAGCGCTTTTTTCGAACGGTGAGGGAGGGATTTTTAGTCCAGATCAAGGACGCTGAGCTCACACTTGAAGACTTGAATGAGAAATTTAAACTCTGGCTTCGCGATGACTACCATCGCTCCTATCATCAGGGAATTAAGTGCCGTCCTCTGGACCGGTACACGACGTCGATCATGAGTTATCCGCGTAAAACGATTGACCCTTCCGTACTCAATGAGCACTTCATGGTGAGCACTCAGCGGAGGGTTAAAAAAGATTCCACTGTCTCTTTGAATGGAAAACTCTACGAGACCCCGGCGCGCTACATCGGGCAGACGGTGGAGCTTAAGCATGTGCAGGGAGACGACTCTGAAATCTTCATTTACGAAGAGGACAAAAGAATAACGAGAATCGCTTATCTGGATGCCGTGGCGAACGGACGAACTTATCGTCCAAGTAAGGTAGATCACATCTCTTTAACTGGATGTGAAAAATGATAGCGGAATTTGGTTTAAAGAAAATTCCATTTGATAAGAGTATTAAAGTCCAAGAACTCTACGGTAGTTATGATGTGGGTGAGATTGAAGCTAGACTTCAGTACATCAAGCAGCACCGTGGGATTCTTCTTTTGACGGGAGAACCGGGTAGTGGAAAAACTGCCATGCTGAGAAAATTTGTTCACGGACTTAATCCAGCTTCCTATGAGCACTGCTACTCACCTCATTCAACGATCAGCAGGACGGAGCTCTATCGACAACTGAACTCGCTTTTGAAGATGCCTTACAAGTCTTCGAAGTCGGCACTCTTTGATCAAGTCCAAGAGGGACTTTGGGATCTGTATAAGAATCAGGGAAAGGTGCCGTGCTTAATCTTGGATGAGTGTCATTTGATGGATGACAATACTCTTCAGGAGTTGGTTCTTTTAACCAACTTTGAGATGGACTCGCAGACGCCGCTCATTTTGATTTTATCTGGGCTCCATGAACTGGGAGAGAAGCTTAAGAGAAGAAGGCATGAGTCTCTCAACCAAAGAGTGACTATGCGCTACCACATGGGAGGTATGGACTCCTTAGATACGAAAAAATTTATTCTCCATCACTTAAAGATTGCCGGAAGAAGTGATCCTCTTTTTGACGACAGTGCCTTCGAGGTGATCGCAAAATTAGCAATGGGACTTCCGCGGAAGGTGGGAAATCTTTGCTTGAGTTCGATGACATTGGCATCGATCAAGGGGGAAAAAATGATTAATGGGGACATGGTTCATAAAGCAATGGGAGGTTTGTGATGAGACATTATCTTTTAAGCGATCAGGATCTGGATGAGATCGTTTGGGACCTTGAGTATCATCTCTGGATAGCAACAGAGAAGCTGAGGAATAAATTTATCCATGAGACTGATGTTGATGAGCAAAGAGAAAAGGATGAGGAAAGAAGGAAAGAGGGAGAGGATGTAGAGTATTTTTAGGAGTGGGGCCTTGCAGCCCCATTTTTTTTGCATCAAATTAGCAGATGAAATAAAGGTTTTAGATCTTAGAATTTACTGAAGACTTTTGTTGCAGGTTTGTTGAAATTTAAGAAAAAGGAGATGAAATAAAAGTAACTTTATGGTGACTTATAAAGTTAGGCGTAACAAGTGGAAGCTTTTACCTTAGTTTGCCACCATTGGCATTCTAGGGCATTCGCATCCAAGGAAAATAAAATGTACAGAGAAAAAAATACGAGCTGGTAAAGACATTTATTCATCTAAATAGACTTTGTGAATTTCAAACCAATCTTTCAACTGATTCTGATTAATTCTTGAAGCTGCACAATACTCAATTATTTCGGCAAGACCATTAATGTTCCTGCTTATGTCTAAAGGATACTCCAAGTCCATCCCATGCATATTGAGAAAAGTGATCGCAACTAATGCCCCGGTTCTTTTGTTGCCATCGAGAAAAGCATGAGACTTAACGAGATAAAAACATAAAGCTCCTGCAACTTTTGCAAGTCCACCATGTGAAAAAGGATATGATCCAGGATGAAAAGCAGATGAAATGGCACTTTCAATTTTTCCAGAATCCAGGCATTGATGAGGATTCCCACCCTCTGAGCATACGAACTGA
>JBEIFX010000071.1:0-3416 GCA_040382195.1 Halobacteriovoraceae bacterium
ACAAAAAAACATCCCTGAAGTCGTGCACCAGGGTAGCGAGAATTTATCGGTCGACTATTCAAGATTGGTCCCATTCTTGGTAGAAGCGATAAAGAGCCAACAAAAAGAAATCAACAAATTAAAAAAAGAAATCCAGGAATCAAAAAGACGATAAGTTACTTTTTAAGAGTCATAAGATAGGCGATCAAGTCCATCCGGTCTTGAGCATCACTTAGTCCAGAAAAAGTCATTTTATTGCCTGGGATATAGGATTCCGGGTCTTTTAAAAATTCTGAGAGGTCATCAACCGTCCACTTCTTTCCTCTCTGTTTTATGAAGGCTTCAGAATATTTAAATTTCTTTGAACGTGCACGCCTGGAATTTACAATATTAAATAAATTGGGGGCCACTTTTTCCTGCCCATTTTTCATAATAGAGTGGCACCCTGTACATCCGACAGCAATTCTTTCTCCCTCTGAAACGCTTGCGACCTCCAGCATGTCATTTCTTTTCACCGCTTTCGTTGACTTGGCGAAGACCATAGAATCGTGATGGTTAAGAATAAGATCACTCAAAACGAATAGCAAAACAGCCGAGAGGGTGTAGTCTTTTACCACTTTCTTCATCCATCTACCTCGGTTCTTTGACGTCAAGCTTTCCCTCTTTCCGCAAGCGCTCCATCTCTTCATCAATATGCTTTTGCAAGCTCGCTTTTTGGTATTTTGATTTTGGAACAATTTTTTTTAATTCATTTAACCTTTTAAAGGGATCATTTTCTTTGGTTTCTGATTGGGCCATTACGAGAGAACTCAATAAGGTTAAAAGCAACGTGACGGTAGATATCTTCATTCTTTCCTCCTGGGTCATAGAAGTATTTTATATAAGAACATAAGAAAGAGAAGAGGTGGGTATTTTTATTGCCAGTGTAAGGTCAAGAATTAAGCCATAAACCACTGAGATCACGGTAGCTCCCTTTTTTGAGCCCTCCCAGATTTAGGTTCTGGATACAATGGACCGATAAAGCTCTTCAGGAGAAAATCTTATGACATACCCCAATTACATATTCGCATTCGTCTTGTTCGCTTTTGCGGCCCCCCAAGTCATGTGCTACGGACAGGCACCCAACATTAGACATTACCCCCCAGGCGACCAAAAGACTGTAGTTTTTGGGGAGGGTCAGGATCGGACCTCCATTAGAAAGTTTGACTGGCAAGAGAAGTGGGGTTCTATTCATTTGAACACCTTCGCCGATGGATTAAATGATCCAGTCATGCAGTCGACAAGGGACGGAGATATGCCCTGTGAGCAAATGGCTGGAGGAAAAAAGATCACAGCAAACAACTTCCTCTGCCCGACTTCATTTATTACACCTGCGCGTAAAGACAATTCTCACTATAAGAAAAACTTTACAGATATCATGCACGGGATCAAATTCGATATCAAAAATTCCGTTGTGAATTGTATGTCCTGGCTTCTTCCCACTGAGCCTATCGCTAACGGAGGACGAGGAGGCTATGATGTTTCGACTTGTGGACCTAGCTTCCTAGATAAGTCAGTTGAACCTCTTTGGCAGCAAGACAAAGATAATGTTTGGAAGCCTACCCTTGTTCGGGCCCCTATTTGGTTCCCGCAGTCTGTGGATGATCATGACCGCAATTCTCCTGGAGGTGACCCAGTTGGATGTCAGCAACAAGTTGTTAATAACTGCATTAATGATATCCATGACTGCGTTAAGGATAAGGGTAATAATAAAACTAACTCTGGCCTTTATGACAATCATGTTTATACAGGCTACAAGTACCCTGTTTCCCACGTATTTACACCCAAAGAGGTAGCTGATCTTGGGGGTAGAGGTTCATCCCTTCCGGAAAAATATTACAGATACCACAAGATTCTTGGGAGTACAAAGGTCACGAACTCCCCGACGAGACCTCCTAAGGGAGTTTTATATAAGGATTTAGAAGAATCCAATGGCCTATCGGTAAATAAAACTGAAGACCAAAATGAATCTAGTTACAGCTGGACTGAAATTACGAGACACCGTCCAGCCCTTTCTCGTGATTACCCTAATGATGCTGTTCCCCCACACAATGGAAGCGAATTTAAAATAGAAGAAATCGTTAATCGTGATGAAGCTTTAGCGAAGATTAAGACTTATTCTATTAAATTTGCCCATCATGGTGCCAATGAAAGAGGAGAATTCATTATCGTCGACCCTAGCGATTTTTTCGATCTTAGGAAATATCCGCACTACGCTAATAAGAAAAAGTATCAGGATAAAAATGGGAATCCTGCTTCTTTAGACTCTTGCCCAATCGTTGGATTAGATGGTTATGGCGGTATCTGTGATCCTACAGGTAAAGCTGGTTGTAACCTTCCAATCTATAAAGTTGGTGGAACGACAACTTATGAAACCCTAAACCAAGAAACCTATAAATCGACTCCTTTCTCTGTTGTATGGTCCAGCTATGTCAAAAAATGGGCCTTTATCTCCGTGGAAGAGTATTGGGAAAATGTTAAGGACCGTAAAGGAGTCAATGGGGGTCGACTATATGCAACTTTAGAAGAACTCACTGATCCCAAAGTGGGACAGGGTAACACAAACCCTATCTTGCAGCTAACTTATGCTGATGATTATTGTGATAAGGATGAAATGTTCTCTGGTCAAAGACCAGTCGCTACGGAGAAGAAACTTCCAGATCTTCCATGCGTTCGGTACTTACAATATCAATTAATTGATCAAGATAAAGGACTATGGGAGTTTGCAGATCTTTATCAGCCTGAAAATGATCATATCATTACCTCCGTAGCAGGCTATAAAACCATTGAACTATTTAAACTAGACAAAAAATGTAATCCAAAGGTAGTTGATGGTACAGGCGACAATAGTCTCCTTATCGGAACTCCACTCTGGGATAATGTCAAAAATAATAATGCGAATGTTTTTGCTAGTTTTTTTGATGATCGAAGAGCAAAAGATCAACTCGGAAGGGAAGCTGATAAATTCCAAACCTTCTTTATAGATCAAAAAACTGGTGAATGTTCAAAAGACCCCAAAGAAAAGTGGACAGTACAAGACAAATCTCGGCAGGATTTGGTGGGTAAAAATAATCGCAAGGTTACCGGAGAAGCAATCGATGGTGATGATACAAAGGGAAGTTTAGCGAGAGTCCTACCTGGTACAGCCGTCGCCCTCCAGTTTCCAGGCGATAAGGGCTTAGGAATACCTGAACCAGGAGATGCCGCCGAGAATTCACTTGGAGAAAAGTTAGTGGAGGCTTACTGTGTAGTCATCGTCAATACTGGATTAGAGGATATTTTTATCCCAACTCATTCTAAAGAAGAATTTCAAAACTATGCAACCCTGGCCTCAAAAAAAGATGAAAAAGCAAAACCAGGACTCCAACCATTCAGGACGAGAAAGTGTATTGGTAAAT
>JBEIFX010000072.1:0-3094 GCA_040382195.1 Halobacteriovoraceae bacterium
TCAATCGGATACTTTTTGAAGCGATTCTCCTCACTATTCGATTCTCAGTGAGTCGAATCAAAATATTTGATAACAGTATCTCGATTTTTTGTGATTTTTTTAGTTTTAGAACTTTTGCATACTCCGAAGAAATCTTAGAGTCTAAGATGCTTTCTACATTTGTTTTTACATAAATCTGGGCGTCAGAAAAAGCTTTCTCGTATTCTCTTATGAGTAAATTCAAATTACTTGATATGGATTGTGCCCCTATTTTTTCGTCAAACTCCTTTGAAGGGAACTTGGAAAAATGAAAGAACAGCAGTGGTTCGCCATTATCCAGTATCGGTGGCTCTATAGAAACGAGTCGTCTTTCACTAACATTCCAGGGGGCCATGTTCCATCCGTCATTTTTCACAACCTTCGTATCCTCAAAATAGACCTGGCTGAGATCCCACCACTTCTGATCAGTGAAGAGCCCTCTTTCGTAGTCCGCTTTTGATGAAATAAGTAGTCTCTCAGCCCACCAATCCGCTATATCCCGGCTCTTTTTTGTGTTACTAAAACTTATAAATCCTAGATTAAAGACGCCATGTCGCATCATTCCAGCAATCTCATCATTAAAGATTATGGTATCCAGAAAAGGAATGTGGTTCAGATGAGGAGTAAGCAAAACATCACCATTTGCATGTTCTAAACGAATATCGCTTAAGGGGCGATAAAAGAATAAATCTGGATCTAAATATGTGACAAACTGAGAGTTGTGTCTATCCAGGAGTTGAACCACAGTCTGTCCCTTAACTACAGTACACAATTCAACAACTGTATATTTATGAAATTCACTTCTATTTTTCAAATTTAGATCATCAAGCGTTAAAATCTCATCGAATGTGTTACTGTTGTCAAAACCGAGCAAAAGCTCTTTGGTTAGTTCAGAAAAGGCAAAATTTGGTTCTACAACTAGAAGGACAAAGTGGATTTTTGGTTCATTTCTTTTCACAGATCTCGCAAGGGCAAGCGCACGTCCAAGATAGTTAAAGTTGACCGAGGTGAAAACCACGTGTTTCTGATCCTTCTTTTCGCTTATCAAAAAGACCTCCCGGGGATTTCCCTAGTAACTTTACATCAATCTTGAATATTCTGATATCTATTCTAATTAATTCCTAAAAAATGAAATACCTTAAACTCACCCTATTTGAAAGACATTGCTTTGATCCGGTTCGGTGAAAGATCGAAATTTTCCTAAATTGGCTGAACAGCTCTACGGGAGGGTGGGCCCACTCACTTAAATACATCTCTTATCTTTCGATAAAGCCTAAAAGTTCTCCAAATTCTTGAATTATGAAGACTATCGCGTTCTGCCACCGCACTATCGCGTTCTGCCACCGCACTATCGCGTTCTGCCACCGCACTATCGCGTTCTGCCACCGCACTATCGCGTTCTGCCACCGCACTATCGCGTTCTGCCACCGCACTATCGCGTATTCTAAAAGTTTGAATCACATCATCGGATATTGATCCAAAAGTTCCATGGATCTGTGCCTCATCACCATTTTCTGAAATCTGAAACAGATCAAAGCACTTTCCAGCAGGAACTTCCCCTACGAAAACTACTCCTAAACCATGTGAGCCAACAAATTCAATAGTCCTAAATTTAATTTTTACTTCCTGCCAAAACTTAAACACCCCAAAAGTGTTACGCCGGACATGGATATCATGCAATAGAATAACTCCGTTGATACTCATTTTTGGTAACCAAGTTTCAAAATCTTGTTTAACGCTTTCGTAAGTGTGAAACCCATCAATGTGCAAAAGATCAATTGAATTATCCTTAAAGGAAGCCAAAGCTTCCAAAAAGCTAGATTTCAATAACGTTGAGAATTCTGAGTATTTTGAATTAATCCTACGTACTCCTTCGTAGACAGAGTCGTCAAAAAAACCAGCCTGCGGATCACCCTTCCAGTGATCTATTGCATAAGCCTTTGTAGAAATTCCGCATTCTCGTATGGCTTGGCAACCGACAAAGTAACTAAATCCATTATGAACACCCAGCTCAACGAAAATTCTTGGCTTTAATTCTCTGACAATAAACTTCATGAATGGTGCGTGGCCAATCCAAGCCGAAAACATGTAATCGTCGACACCAAACAAATACTGGTCGTGTGAAATATCGTTCAAAAATGACTCGTAATTCAAAATATCATATTCTGGGCTATCCTGTTTTCGAAAATCGTGAATTTTACTCAAATCAACAGTCGCATGGAATACCTTTAGAAAATCCTCAGAAGATGTGTCTGGAATGAGAAATTTGATGCTTTCATACAAATAATCTGGATTATGCAAAAAAGTTGGAAAAGGAAGAAATGTGTGAGGGATTCCTGACTTAGCAATCGACTTAATGAGTGAAACTAATTGTCTGCCTAGTATCACTTCTTGGTTGTTCGATGAATCAGTTGCAGTTAAACCTCCAGGAAAAACATCACCCCCGGATTTCGAGCCACTACCTATTTCAAAAAGATTTTGGACTCTTACTCGGCTTTTAGCTGCATCATCAAGCATTCTTAGAGGTATTAAGATGTGTTCGATTGGGATTGCTGGGTTATTCAAAATTTTATCTGCAAATTTATAGAAATAGGGGGACTTTATTAGTCGCGGCAATTTCTCAAAATCTGCATCTTCTAAACTAAACTCGAGACCACCATGTGATACTCGGTTGATCTTGGTTTTGTAATCTTCTTGTGTAAATCCGGTTTCCAACCCTAATTCAGTAAACAGTTGGATTAGAAAAGTAGTGCCTGCTCTTCCTGTACCAGCGATTACGATGTGACTTTTGGGCATGTTGGCATAGTAGTTTATAAAAAGTGGTCAAGGTGAGAGCCTTAAACCAATAGGCTTCAGAAAGGCGCAAAGTCGATGCTTCGTAACTAGCGTTCAATCGGATTAGTCCTGCCAGCAGGACTAATCTCAAAAGAGCGGAGACGAGGAGATTTGAACTCCTGAAGGCTTTAACACCTTACCTCGTTAGCAGTGAGGCGCACTCGACCGGGCTATGCGACGTCTCCAAGTGTGGGGCAAGTCTACCGCCCTAGCGACGGCGAATTCTCCGCACAATTCGCCA
>JBEIFX010000073.1:0-2821 GCA_040382195.1 Halobacteriovoraceae bacterium
ACTAATAAATGGGAACCTGAAAAAGAGATTGACCCAAAAACTAAAAAAGAGGTCATAAAAGAAAAGATGATTGTTGACGATAAGTCGCCTGATCCTAAAAAACCTCTAGTAGGTAGTAAGGGTCGTAGTGTAACCGGAGAAGCAATCGACGGTGACCTTCAAAATAAAAAAGGAAGCCACGCGAGGGTCCTTCCCGGAACAGCCGTCGCCCTCCAGTTTCCAGGCGATAAGGGTTTAGGAATACCTGAACCAGGTGAAGCGTTTCAGAATTCAATTGGTGAAAAGTTAGTAGACGCCTACTGTGTTGTCGTAATCAATACAGGCTTAGAAGAGATTTTCATCCCAACTTACTCAAAAGAAGAATTTCAAAACTATGCAACCTTAGCCTCAAAAGAAGATGGAAAAGCAAAACCAGGACTCCAACCATTCAGGACGAGAAGGTGTATTGGTAAATACCAAACCTATGCCCATGCAAATGGTATGGAAGAACTAGATCGTAATAATCCAAAACCTGGTCCAAATGGAAGTATTACTTGGCTTGGAAATTTAAGATGTTCTGAATTGGCAGTTAAACCCGCATGTAATCAGGTCAAGCTCATTACGGCTAAGAGGTATTGCCGCCTTGAGAATGGCGCTTTAGCGGGATGTGGTTTCTGTTCAGACAGTGCACGTAATAAAGATCCGGATAAAAAATTTATGGAAAAGATCCATGCTGAAAAAAATCCGGGCACTCAAATTATGACCGCTTCAAATTCACAGTGCTACTTCCAGGCTGCATGCACCGCCGTTAATTCCCCAGGCTGTCCTACTACAAATAACGGTGGACATGTTTTCTGTCTCGCTCCAGATACTAAGATCACCATGGCCGACGGGACCCAGAAAGAAATAAAAGATATTAAAGCGGGAGAAGAGGTAATGTCTTTTGAAGGTAAGCGCTCGAAAGACAAGAATCTTAAAACGGCAAAAGTCATTGCCACAACAACAACTGATGACCAAGCAGTGATCAACATTAACACTTTGAAGATCACTCCTGATCATAAGATCATTCTTGCAAATGGTCGCGCAGTAAAGGCCCAGGATATTAGAATTGGTGACAAGATCTTAAAAGAAGATGGAAGAGTTGAAATTGTGAACTCGATTGATAAGAACCAAGCAAAAATCAAAGTGTATAATCTCGTTTTGGAAGATGGTTCAGATGGATATATTGCTAACGGAGTAAGGGTGATCTCTTATCCGATGTTAAAAGGATTAAATAAGAAATAATGAACTCATTTGTTTGGGGGAATTCAGTGTAAAAGTCACGATCTGATCTGACAGTTTCTTCCTCAGAGAGATTTGTCAGGTCAGGTCCAAATCTCAAAGTCCCTCCATCTTAGTGCAGTATCCTTTCTTCTTTAACCTCCCTTGTAATATTTCCACTTAATATTTTCTTTTTCACAATATCTTTCCCTGCCAAGAACGTTTCCCATGGGGTTCTTCCATTACACATCTTTCCTTGGTGAGTTCGGTTGAAGTTATAGTCCTGAATCCATTCATCAAGATCAGATTGAATATCATTAATTTCGCCATAGATCTTTTTTCTGAATGCAATCTGATAAAACTCTTCCAGAATAGTCTTGTGGAAGCGTTCTACGATTCCATTCGTCTGTGGATGCCGGGCCTTGGTTTTAGTGTGATCGATATCTTTAATTGCCAAGTATAACTGGTAATCATGTTGTTCGACCTTTCCGCAAAACTCAGTTCCTCTGTCCGTTAACATTCTCAGCATCGGAACTTCCTGAGAATCGAAGAATGGAAGAACACGATCATTGAGAAGATCTGCCGCCGTAATAGGAGTCTTCATATTGTAGAGTTTGCAGAAGGCCATCTTGGAGTAAGTATCAACGAAGGTCTGCTGATAAATACGACCGACGCCCTTGATGGTGCCGACATAAAACGTATCCTGAGAACCCAGATAGCCAGGGTGCTCCGTTTCGATCTCACCATGGGCCTCATTTTCAGTTTTACGACGTTCAAAAATCACGAGCTGATCTTCGGTGAGGACCGTGCCTTCCGAAGCTACCTTGGCCTCAAGTGCCTTCAGCCGCTTATTGATGTTTTCAAGGTCGTGCCGAATCCAAACGCATCTCACGCCGGCAGGGGAAATAGATAGGCCTTGGCGTCGCAGCTCATTTGAAGCTCGGACTTGTCCCCACGCTGGTTTATCCAGTGCCAGTGCTTTAACCGCTTCCTCAATGACGGGATCAATTCTATTTTTTACATTTGGTCCGCGCTTTGACTTATTAACCAATTGATCTACTCCACCAGTCTCTACCGCCTCTTGATAGCGATAAAAAGTGTCTCTGGAGAAGCCCATCACCTTGCAAGCTTTTGAGATGTTTCCAAGTTCCTGAGCAAGATTGAGAAGCCCAACCTTGTTTTTAATTACTGTCGTGTTAGTCTGTAGATAAGACATCGGTGTTTTCCTTTTAAATTGTTTTGTCGTTATTACAATTCTAAGGAAGAAACCCGATGTCTTCTTCAAGGCAATTAAATCCTATTGAATTTATCGGAATGTCAGATCAAGTCGTAGCTTTTACACATAAAAGACAAAGTATTTCATGCAATCCTTTTTAACGGACAGTCCGTCCAAAAACTTTAATCATCATAAACTGCCCCAAAACACTGGTGTTGAAAATGAGATTTAGTCGTTTGACTCATCTGAGTCATGCAACAAAGGACACATATCTCATTGATTTCAAAAAAGAATGAGGCTGCCCAATTTGGTGACTTCAGAAATGAAACGTTTTATAACACCATTAAGGTCAGGCAGGTTGAAAGG
>JBEIFX010000074.1:0-2815 GCA_040382195.1 Halobacteriovoraceae bacterium
CCTGGTATTGTTTTTTCTCCTCAGTTGGTTGAAGGGGGTAGTCAGATCATCAAGGACAAAGTATCAATCCTTCGTTCGGGTTACTCCCACAGTTGTGCAGTGATTAATAGGAAGCTCTTTTGCTGGGGATCAAACCTTAAACGTGAGATTTCTCCTATAAAGCTAAAATCAGAATATCCCTTTTTGGTTAGAGAGGCACTGTTTGATAAGGTGGAAAATGTTTTTTTGGGAGTTCACTATACATGTGCGATGGGTGTAAGTCGCTTTTCATGTATCGGAGTGCAGGGGAACGGTACCCCTGCACGCAGATAAGTGACATCATTATTTAAGATTCTTTTTCAAAATTTGTCTTCTTCCGTCTAATCGTTCATGAACAAAGATGATACTTGAGCCTTCCTCGGTAAAATCACAACTAATAACAGAACCAGCTAGCTCTTGATTACTCCGCTGAGCGGACAGATGAGAAATGAGATGTACTTTATTGGTATACATGTTCTTCATGAAGAGCTGAGGAGTAGGACTGGATCGTTTTTGGCCTATCAGGCCCATATCACGAGATGTAAACGCAACAAGTTTACCATCAGGAGAGATGTCACATAGATTCAAATTACCTTGAACAAAGCTTAGTTTCCTAACGACTAAGTTCATGACTCCAAAGGCACCTAGAGTACTGTCGTAGTGCCAAATCTCTTCCACTTTACTGTTTTTTATTCTGTTTCTGAAAGCGGCATGGCGTCCATCCTCAGAGATTTTATATGAGTCAGGATCCAAATATTTCAAAGTAAAGGTATGTTCAGGATTTAACACAAACTTTTTATCGTCAAATAAACGATGGTAAACCAGGGCCGCCCTTCTTCCACTTCCTACAGTAGGTTGAACAAAATTATCTTCTAGATCTAATGCTGTGTAAAGGACAGTGTCTCCATCATTACTAATGCTTGCATTGAGAGCTTGAAATCCAGTTGCCGCAACTCGTTCCGTGATTGGCACCAATTCATCCAAGTGAGAATTATATTTGAATAAATTGGTAACCCCTGAACCTGTAATTTCGAGAGTTGATGGATTAATCAAACTTGATGAGAAGACGATATGCTGACCAGTCTTACTAATACTGGCCTTGGAAATATTTTCCGTAACATGAGTCAGTATTTCATCCGGATCTTGTCCAACTCTTTTGCGATAAAGGATCTTCCTATTTTCAGTGTGGTTATTGACAGTGAAGTAAGAAAAATCGGCAGCATCATCTATGCGAAAGTTTGACATACCCGTGCCAGAGCCTCCATTGTGACCGCTTAAACTCCAATCTCCAGACCCAAATCTTGAGTTTAAAAAAGCAACACTTGATTCAACCACGGGGGCCTGATCAGAGCTAAGATCTTTTCTGTAAAAAAGAGGCGCGGAGCCTCCCACAGAATCCGAAAACACAAGGACATTCCCATCATCACTGAGGTCACCCCCTGACAACGTTGAACCAGTTCCATCTACTGAAACGTGAAGAGTGATGAGATCTTCTGCGTAGGATTGATCTGATGAGACTTCTCCGGGACTGACATCTGGTTCTTTCACGACACAAGAACTTAGTATCAAAAGGTAACTTAATAATAATTTTTTCATAAATACCTTCTCGTTAATTTTAGGAAGCGTTGGATATTTTTTCATGGCTTGTTGTCTTTTCTAAAAGGTGAAACTCATAACGATATGATCTAGGTCGTATTTTAAACTTTAAAAAGATTAGATCCTTTAACATCGAAAGACCGTGAGACAATAGGCGGACTTTTGAGCCAGTATCATCCTCCCATTTAACCGGGCAGGATTTAATTCGACTAGAGATGAGTCTCGCTTTGTAGAGGATTTCAACATCAAAAGAGAATCCATCAAAATGTAGATGATTAAAAAGATAGTTGGCGCTTTTAGCAGAGAATGCCTTAAATCCGCACTGAGTATCTTTTATGCCTTTAAGACCAACGAAAGAGACAATTGTACCAAAAACAGATGAGGCCAAACGCCTTAAGAAGGGTTGTTTTTTAATTATTTGTGAGTCATGGCTTTTTCTGTCACCGATAACGACATCATACTGATTAGATGAAATAAGGTCATAGAACTCTTTCACATGAGTAAGGTCCGTGGAGAGGTCAAGATCCATAAAGAGCTTAACGTCGCCAGATGATTTTAAGATGCCCGTTTGAACGGCAAAACCTTTACCTCGCTGGACTTCGTTGCCGATAACTTTAAATCCCTTTATTCCGGAAGTGAGCCGCTGAGCAATCTCCAGGGTGTTATCGGGACTCTTTTCGATGACGTAAAGAATTTCAAGAGAGATGTCTGGGTATTTTTTTTGCCATGAAAGATTAAAAAACTTCATGGTTTCGATGGATTTTTCAATCCGATGGGCCTCAGAAAATCCAGGAATAATGATCGACAGATTTTTCATAAAATTCTTTTCCTCAATTGTCTTATCGACAACTTATTGAAGATTCTTTAAGGGTGTGTGTCAGCAAGGCAGGGAAAAGGTGGAAAGGTAGTAATTCCAGGTGGTTAAGGACCAGAAAGACCCCATCCCAATAACTGCTCCCAAATGATGGTGTTGCATCCCCAAATTTACCAATAAAGTCAAAGAGATGAGTTGGCAAAGCAAGGCTGCCCTGGCACTCGGACGACGAAGAGACATTTTTATGAGATTGATCAATTAGATGAATGCAGAAATGAAACGTACTTCAATACCAGTCAAGTGGAGCAGTTCCAAATGTTCAAAGGGTCGCCCTACCTCCATGGAAGATAAAAACATTTAAAGTCAGGCACTACGATGAGGGGGCAG
>JBEIFX010000075.1:0-2637 GCA_040382195.1 Halobacteriovoraceae bacterium
AACTAGGGTTTTAAAAACGTTCGATAGTCTTTGATGATCTCCTGATCCATCATTCGCTGTGAAGCTGTAAGACTGATGAAATCGGAGTCGTTAGAAACTGTCGGAGGAACTTTAAATTCCCACACCCCATTCTTACAAGAAGCCTTCCCATCAATGTCTCCACCGATGAGAACTTCTGCTCCTTCCCGAGAACATCGTCCTTTAATGACAGTATCTTTTGAAATCTCTTCTCTTGGAGATGGGAAGGTAAAGGTGACGTAATTATCTTTTTTTGCCAGGGAGTCCTCTTTAGGTCTTAAGACAATAGTGAATTCTTCTTTCTCCATAATGGGCACTGAATCGGATAATTGGTAGATGCCCATGTCATGTGCAAATAAAAGCCTCTTGGAAAATACTTGAATCACATCTCTAGGGTAGCTGGGGCCTTTGATTTTGATGAAGCCATCTTCATTAGAAATACTTGTTACACTAATTTCGTTTTCTAGGGCTATTTTACTAATATCAAAAATCATAGATCGAAAGTTCAAAGCAAATGCGAGGGATGTCATCAAGAGTGACACAAAAGTGAGGCACACCTTAATGCTGATGGAAGAGGCTAAGCTCTTGAAAAACCGCATATTTTACCTAGTCGAAGAATTGCCTCAGAGATAACCATGACTTAACCGATAATACCAATAAAATTGAGTTTTTAAAAGTTAGAAAATTTAAATGAAAAAGAAACTAGGTCTACTATTTGCCTTTTCTTTGAGTTGTTCTGGTCTCGCCCAGGATGGAAGACAAGTATTCAATGAGGTCTCGGATGGGAATTTCCAGGCCGTCACTGGTAAAGCTCTGTCTCCTCCAACAGAGATTTGCTCCAACGGTCAGGGTAGCTCCAAATTTTTGGATGAACTTATTTCAATATCATTTAAAAACGATCCGACTTGCCAAAAGGTGTCTACAGGAAACAAAGGTGGCGCGGCGCAAGGAGATGAGACCTATGCTAAGAGCCTGGCTTATTCTATGGCAGAAGAGATGTGTGGTAATTCAGAACTCCACCAAAATTTTGTTAAAAAAGAATTAACCGATAGTGACGCTCTTGGTTTACAGGAATTTAATGGTTCTAAAGCGGGAAAAACAAACACTAATAATGCCGCGGCAACATATGCTCTCCTATACTCACTTGGATACCGTAAATCCTCTGGTAATTTTAACCAGCCTCGCAATCCTCATTCAAAGGTAAAAAGCACTGGTTCCAAGACGGAAACAGGATTGACTCAGACTTCGGCGAATTCATTAAATAAATTTGAAAAATCGCCAGAGAGAAACGTCCTCGCCCAGAAGATTTTTAAAAACTACGTTTCAAATTTATCAAAAATGAATTCTCAGCAGCAAATGGCAAACTTTTGTTTAAATGACAAACTTAAAGGGAACCAACAGACGAGACTCATCTCAAACGACAGCAAAAAAGGTGGGAAGAAAGTTGATTTTGACCATGAAGGTAGAGACCTGTTTGAATTATTTAAGGGGAAATCTGGTCCTTGCAAAGACTTAAAGACTAACTCACAGGGAGAGTATGTTGCAAAAGATGATGACAAAGATCCGGTGGTGAGATGTTTTAATGATCTTCATAAAAATTGTCCGGGATTTTCGATTAAGTACGGTGCTGCCATAGCGAGAACAAATAAACAGCACTACGGAGGATCTTTAAAACCAGGATCTGATGGCAAAGATCCTCCGGTGCCATCATGTCAGCTTCTTTTTAATTCTATTGTTAAGGACAAGAAAAAAATATGCGCGGAGATGGGAATTAAACCAGGACCGGATATCGATATTGGTCAGGGAGTCGAGCTTGGAAGAGCAGAGAGGGTTGAAGTAAGAAAAGCTGAGAAAGTTGAAAATAGAAAAGTGGAATTGGCTCCAACCCCTCAGGGAGTAACTCCCAAAGGTCGTTCAAATGTGACTCCTCCCTCTAGCGATCCCTCGGGCCCAAACTCTGGTGCAGATAAAGTTTCAGATTCAGCTCCTGCTTCACGATCAGTTCCAGACTCGGGATCTCCTGCAACCCCTGAACCTGCAACGAACTCAGGTTCCGATCAAAATCCTAGTCTCACGACAAGCTCCACTAATTTCGAAAACTCGAACTCCCCTGGTAATTTCAATTCTGAAATTAAATCAAACCCAAAGTTTGTTGCTCTTATGTCGAGGAAGTCCGTCAGTGATGGACTTAAAAATCCAGACTTGAGAGTAAAGGAGATAGTAAAAAACCCAACTAAAAATAAGTGTGCCCAGGGAGTGAGACTAACATTGAATGCCATATTTGGAAAACATCCGTCTTATGGAGATATTGACCCTGGAGGTAATGTCCGCATAGATGCGAAAGATTACGATGAAGAGGTCCTCTCCCAGTGGCAAACGAAAGATAAAAAGTATCGTCAGATATCTAGACCTGATAAGTACCAGGATTATGATATTCGAGTCTATCGGCCTAATGGTAATCCAGCATGCCTCGGCAATGGAGGGATTGCCAAGTATGGCCATATTGAAATTTTCATTGGTGGGTCTTGGTACTCTGATTTCAATCAAGGAGAAGTAACAATTAGCGACCCTTGTGCCTCAGAACCTTCCGTATATAGACTCTCTGATAAAAATTCATCT
>JBEIFX010000076.1:0-2234 GCA_040382195.1 Halobacteriovoraceae bacterium
CCCCAAAACCCCAAAACCCCAAAACCCAAATTTTTTTTTACCCAAATTTTCGATTTAAATAAATGAAGTAATCTTTAAAACAGCACAGGTAGAAACATCTCGAGCGGATCGGTCTTTAATTCGTGATCATCTTGCGCTTTTCGAAACTCGTCAACGATGCTTCTGCGATGAGGAAAACGGTAGATTGCGACCTCGATTTCTGGAATGTTCTCTGTGCCGAGATTAAATATTCATTTAACTCGAAAATGACCCTATAAAAGGGAGCAGTTTGAGTGATTAATTGACGGCTTTAAAGAGCAAGTTCGTCAACCATGTGTCCGCTCATTCCACCCCCTCATCAATGGGCCCGGTTCCATCCAGAGTCTAAACCACAATCTGAATCGCGCAGCATGCTAAGCGAGTCTCGCGAGAACTGCTCGTGTTTTTCCATCTGTAGCTAGGCTCTGGGAAAATCCTTCATCTTCTTCTTACCGAATGGGCGTTTTTTCATCTCACTCTACCATTTTTAATTTTAATAAATGATAGAGGAACCAATTGGGTTACTGAAAAATCTATAGAAACAAAGGGTTAATTCATCCACCCCCTCAATTACTATGTCTAGCAATTGCAAGATGCCATACACCAATCTTTAGGGCTGGGGATCTTTGGGATAGATACCTGACACTTAATCTTTCCTTCCCCCATCTTACTTGGTGGGCTTTCCAGATCGTTCAGGATTTAATTTCAAAATTTTTAATTCTTTTCTCTGACATCTTTGTTTTAATCTTAAATCTCCATCGGAGAAATCACCAAAGATGCCAGGTACTAGGAATGCTTGCATTTAAACTTTGCTAAAATTAAATGAAGAATGGGGCTTGCGTAAACCATCCTCCATCTTTAAATCGTAATGATTGGACTAGTCAACAGCAGATTCACTCTGATAAAATGAATTTATAATAAGAGAAAATGGAGTTTTCATCTTAATCTACCAAATGACATTCCCAGCTATCACTTAGTAAATCTTAACTACTTCTTCACACCTCTCTTTAGTGTTGTCTGTTGTTAACTTTTCGTCCAATCTTTGCCTGTTGTCCTTTCCCTTAATCTTCTTCTCTTTGAAGACTGTCAGGACTCTCTGCTTAATCTCCCCACGGAAGACTTTCGCAATATTTGTGGAGAAAATGAAAGAAGAGGAAATCAAGAAATTAGATGGTTTTTCCTCTCCGTGATCCACAAGAGTAGTTTTGCCTTAATCCTATCGAAGTTGCCATCCTTCAGGACTATCAGCAGTAGTTGTGCTTGCAGTGGTATTGTTTCTTTTGCTGATACCCATACTCCAGAGATCCCGTCTATTAGACGTGAAGTATAGGTGGGCATTTCGGCAAACCAAAGCAAAGGCACAAAGAGGGGGGGCAGTACAGGACTCAGTCAAAAAGTGCTCGAGCAACAAATTTGAACTGATATCGCATGTTTTTCCTCCGTCATTATGAAGGAATGCAGAGACTGGTTAACTACTCCAGTCAAATTCCAACTGAATCAGGAGAACATGTTACCTGTGGGTGCACAGTTTAAGGGCTATTCTGCTGGCCCGTTGGCATCTCGGCGGTACGTGGTTAAACTATTACGGCTCGAGCACCCTGGACACCGCGGTGTCCTCAGGTACCACACCTGTTTGCTACAGGAGCTTCACGGAGTAGAGCTATGTCATCTACTCTCCACTGCTGTATTCAGAGTGCAGTACAAGACCTTTTAAGGATTTTTTCGACCTACCAAAATTTAGTAGGTCTACGACTTGCAAAGTCGCCATGCCCTCTTTTGAGAGTCTTCCTGATCTTACATAGATACCAGGGCATCTTGGACTTACAAAGATCTTTAGGCCAAGGGATTGAACAACTTTACCCCAAGGGTCCATCCGGCCGGAAAAGGTAGCCGAATTTCGAGTCGAAAATTGAGTCATGGGTCTCGAGGTCACAAGGTGTCGTACCATCTTGGTAATGAAGCTCAGCGTTAGCCTCCTCCACTACCCGATCAGTCGTACATCTGTTGGATGCTCGGCCATGGGACTCGGGACCAATACCTGTTTGGGGGGCGAACTGATTTTTTGTTCGTTCGCGGACAACATACGAATTGTAATTTAAAGCTGTTAATTAATCACTCAAACTGCTCCCTTTTATAGGGTCATTTTCGAGTTAAATGAATATTTAATCTCGGCACAGAGAACATTCCAGAAATCGAGGTCGCAATCTACCGTTTTC
>JBEIFX010000077.1:0-2079 GCA_040382195.1 Halobacteriovoraceae bacterium
GGCTTCACAAACGTGGTGATAGACCATTTAAATGATGATCCAAAAATCGTCATGGACCACTATTTAAAGCACGCCGAAGAGTTTGATCTTCTGATCTACACCGGTGGGGTCTCAAAGGGAAAGTTCGATTACCTTCCTTCTGTCTGGGCAGATGCCTGAGTCAAAAAATATTTCCATGAAATAAGTCAGAGACCTGGAAAGCCATTATGGTTTGGAGTTGATCATGAAAGGAACACCGCAGTTTTTGGACTTCCGGGGAATCCTGTTTCTTGCCTCGTATGTCTTCACCGTTATTTCCTTCCTGATCGAGGGATGAAGGCGAAGCTAACGAAAGACATTACTTTTAAAAAGCCGCTTACTTATTTTGTACCGGTTAAGATACATTTCGAGGAAGCCGAGATCCTTGCCTCTCCTTTAGAACTTAAAAATTCCGGCGAGTTCTCGGGCCTAGCTCTGTCTGATGGTTTCCTTGAATTACCCAAGAATCAGGATTATTTTGAATCTGGAGAAATTTTTAATTTTTTCCCTTGGAGGAGTTTCTAGATGCTGATTGATTCCTCCGGTCGCCGGATTAGAAAACTTCGAGTCTCTCTCACAGACAAGTGTAACCTTCGCTGCCACTACTGCATGCCCCTTGATCAGAAGTTCATGGACGAATCTAAGTATCTGTCCCCGGATGAGATCGTTTCCGTTGTCTCGGAACTTATGGACTTAGGGCTCGAAGAAATACGATTCACTGGCGGAGAACCGCTTTTAAGGAAATCTTTTTCGGAAATTGTTGAAAAAGTTTCAAGTCTGAGACCAAAAAAATTAGGTCTTACCAGTAATGGGATTTATCTAGATAAATATTTGGATGTTTTAAAGAAGGGCAGGGTCTTTCATCTTAATATTAGTCTCGATTCTCTAAATCCAGAAACCTTCAAACGAATTACTTTTGGGAACCACTTCGAAAAAGTGATATCAAATATCCGACTCGCGGTCTCTCAAGGCTTCATCGTGAAAGTGAATGCCGTCATGATGAAAGAAATTAACGATCACGAGATTTTGGATTTTGTGAAGTTTTCGGAATCAGAGGCTGTAGAAGTACGATTCTTGGAACTTATGAGGATTGGTCATGCCCGAGAAGAGCAGGCAAAGCAATTTATTTCGGCAAAAGATCTTCTCTCTAAGATTCAGGATCAGGTTTCCTTAAGAACCCTAACGGTACCGAAAGATTCTACCTCTTTTAATTTTGTCACTGAAAATGGCGGGCAAGTTGGTTTCATAGCCTCTGAAAGTCAGCCCTTCTGTGGCCAGTGTTCACGCTGGAGACTCACGGCCGATGGGATCTTAAAGGCTTGTTTATTTAAAGACGATGGTCTTAACGTCAGAACGAGAGACCGCTCCTTGCTATATAGAGAACTTCTTGGGATGAAGCCTTTAGCGCGTCTGCCTGAGGTGTCTCATAATATGAATTTGATTGGAGGATAAGATGCTGACTCATCTTGATCAAAATAATAATCCCACCATGGTTGATGTATCAGAGAAAGAGACATCACTTAGAACTGCGAAGGCGATAACCAAGGTTCTTTTGCCTCCTTCACTTCGAGAGTACTTCGTTGGAGAAGAACTTCTTTTAAAAAAAGGACCAGTCTTCCAAACCGCAATAATCGCTGGAACCATGGCGGTGAAGCGCACTCATGAGCTCATACCCTTTTGTCATCAGCTCCCGATTGAGGGGATTAAATTTGAGATTACATTAAATGATCTTGAAGTCTCCATTACCTGCTTTGTTAAGACCACTTACAAGACAGGTGTTGAGATGGAGGCGCTCCATGGGGCCAGTATCGCGGCCCTCACCATCTATGACATGTGTAAAGCTGTCTCCCATGATATCAAGATCCAAGAAACAAAACTCATTTCCAAAACCGGCGGCAAGCGTTTTGTATTTGATCGCCCAGTCTATGGTTTAGTTCTCACTGGGGGAAAGAGCCAGCGGATGGGAATGGATAAGGCCCTCATTGACTACAAGGGAAAACCTCACGCTCTTTACATCCACGACATTCTAACTAAGTTTTGCGATGAGGTTTACCTTTCTAC
>JBEIFX010000078.1:0-2005 GCA_040382195.1 Halobacteriovoraceae bacterium
ATGAATTACCCTTTAGATAAATCTGAAAGCCTTGCTACACAAGGATCGCTATGTATAAATAATTTTACCTAAGCACTTATTATAATGCAAATAGCAAAACTATCAACCCCCGTTAGGAGAACCCATTATGGCTGTCATCGCTTCTCCCATTTCACTCTACGAACAAGACCTTCTGCTCTGGACAGAAGCAACCATCCGCCATCTCAAAGCCAAAAACGTAATTAGTCACCGCAATAAAGAAGGAAATTCTTGAGAATGAGAAGCAAATGAAAAAAGTAAAGAATAATGAAGAAAGGAAAGGCGGTTAAAGAGATAGGTTAGAATAGGGAGACTATGGAAAAACTAGACCCAGTTCCAGACTTAAACCAAGAAGAAGTGAAAATGCCATGGCAAAAAGAAGTGGCAAAAGATTGGTATGAAGATTATCAGAAAGAAAAAGAAGAGAACGAAAAGCTGAGAAAAGAATTGGTAGAGTTAAAGAAAGAGATAGAAAAGTTGAAAGAAAAGCTGAAAAAGCTTAACCAAAGAACGAGTGAAAATAGCTCTCAGCCCCCAAGCAGTGACGGTTACAAAAAGAAAGTCGCCAAAACCTTCGGTCAAAAAGGAAAAAAAAGAGGTCCAAAGTACGACCATGTGGGTAAAACCAGAAACGGGTTTGGTCGGGTAGATGAAATAGTAGATTTAAGGATGGAAAAATGCCCAAAATGTGGTGCGTCAGTGGAAAAGCAAAAGGAGACTATCATCAAAAAAAATCAAATAGCTGAATTAGTCAGTAAACCAGTAGAGGTAAGGGAATATGTTAGGGAAAGTATCAATGCTCAAAATGTGATTGGGAAGGTTATGCCCCACTTCCTTTGGGATGTCGTGAAGATTTTAGCTACGGTGCAACCTTATCCAGCTTAGTGGGATGGCTGGGATATGGGGGAAATTTGACTTGGCTAAAACAACGATACTTGGTAGAAACGGTCTTTGGCATTCCTCTGTCTCAAGGGAGTTTAGCTAAAATGCACCGATGGTTTTGCGAAAGCTTGTATCCTAGTTATGAACAGTGGTGGACTTACATACAGGAGCATGGAGTCCGTTGTGTGGACGAAACCAGCTATCGCGTCAATGGGGTTAACTATTGGATGTGGGTGGCTACTTCCTCCTCTGTTTGTGTTTTGTTTCTGGCTCCCAGCCGGAGTTCCGATGAGGTTCATTCCCTATTAGGTAAAGATTTTCATGGGCTTCTCAGTACGGACTGTTGGGGGGCTTACCATCGCCAAAATGCCCAGCATAAACAGAAATGTCTGGCTCATATTGGGCGGGAATTGAAGGCCTTGGAAACTTCCCACTTTTCTGAAAATAAACTTTTTGCTCAGAGAGTTTTTCCTATTCTAGAGCAAGCTCGTCAATCCCATCGAGATTATCATCAAGGCGAACTGAGCTTAGAAGCTTTACAACAACAGCGACCCCTAGTTGAAGCTCAACTTCAAGAGGTTTTGGATAATCCGCCGCCCACGGGATGGGCAAGTGATTCCCAATTGTTATCTAATCGCTTTCGACGTTATTGGCATGATTGGTTTACTTTTCTTACTTTTCCTGAAGTTAAACCTGATAACAATGATGCAGAGAGAGCCTTGCGTCCTGTTGTTATTCATCGTAAGGTTAGTGGCGGTGCTAGAAGTCATTGGGGCGGACAACTTGTTGCCATGATGTTTAGTTTTCTTGAAACCATGAGACTTCAAGGTAAAAGTGCGGTCGAACAGTTATCTCTTATTTTATCTTCCTCTGGTCTTTCTCCTCCTTCCATTGATGACTTGCTGCCTCTCTAGTATTTTTGGGGCTTAATTCTCATTAAGCCCCACTTATTGCTGTGACTAATTACCAAAAGTCAAAGCATTTAGACTCAACCTCAATGTCTGTACAAGGGAAGTATAAGGAAAGGATAGAAGATGAGGAAGACGAGCAGACAAAAGCCATAAAAATAAAATTTGGTTATTCCAGAGATAAACGACCAGACCTA
>JBEIFX010000079.1:0-1926 GCA_040382195.1 Halobacteriovoraceae bacterium
ATAATTAAAACCAGTGAAAGAACCCCGAGAATGGTTCCAAAGAGAAGCGGAAAATACTCCGGATCTCCTGTTCCAAACATCAGCATCATAAGAAATGGCATCGAACCTATGATATACGCCTGAATTTTTCCCGAAGCCACATAAGTATCGATTTTAAGCTGCAGTCTGACGCGTTCGCGAATAACCATGACAATTGTGTCAAAAGTTTCAGCAAGATTACCACCAGTTTCGCGTAAAATAGTGACACTTGTAACGAACATCTCGTTGTCTTCTGTATACACTCTCTTTTTGAGGTTTTCTAATGCTTCATCTAGAGGAACTCCTATTTTAGCCTGCTGGAGTATGAGGTTAAACTCCTGGCTTACTGGCGGGGGCATTTCATCAACGACCATGCCTATTGCCTGTGGCAGAGTCAATCCTGCTCGCAGACCATTTCCCAAGAGATTGAGAGCATCAACCATCTGGGTTGCGTACAGTTTTTTCCTTTTATTCTCAAAAAAATCGACTATTTTTTTTGGGGCCTTCCAGCCAATAAAAAAAACAAGTAGCCCGGCGAAGGTTGCCAGGGCGACCTTTCCAAGTAAAGCAATCACACAAAATGTTATGACTCCAAAACCAAATGAAACAATGAGTAGCCCGATGGTAATCTTATTTGGGTCAACTTCAATGAACATTATCTCGAATTTCTTTAAAATGTAGTCTCTCGTACCTACTGTTTGATCATCAATCCATGAAAATATTTTGACTGAATTTATATATGTATACAGAAAAACGCCAATACCTGTGATGAGCAAGATCCCCTTAACTCCAAGCACGTCGAGAATGAAGCTGATTTCTTTCTGCTTCTTTGGCTCTTGGGCCAAAGCAGCTACTGATAATAGAAACATCAAAAAAGAAAAAAATAATTTATTCATATTACTTATTGGTAAAAAGACCTCTAGGTACTTTATATCCCTTTTTTTCAAGGGTTTCGATAAACTTGGGAATAAATCCGGTGGCCATATATTTTCCAACAATTTTACCCTCTTTATTCATTCCTTCTTGTTTGAAGACGAAGATATCCTGAAGAGTCACGACGTCCCCTTGCATTCCTCCGATTTCAGTAATAAATAAACACTTTCGGGTACCGTCATCCAGTCTTGATTGTTGTATAATCATGTGAACAGCCGATGCAATCATTTCTTTGATTGCTTTCCCAGGTAATCCGGCACCTGCATACTGAACAAGAGTTTCGAGTCTTGAAATAGCATCCCTTGGGGTATTAGAGTGAACAGTTGTCATGGAACCATCATGACCAGTATTCATCGCCTGAAGCATGTCTAGCGTTTCTCCGCCTCGACACTCACCTACCACAATTCGATCAGGTCTCATACGCAGGGTTTGTTTCACCAGACATCGGATGTCAATTTCTCCGTCACCTTCAAGAGAAGGTGGCCTTGTTTCAAGTCTAACCACGTGATCCTGGGGAAAGTTTAATTCTGCTGAGTCTTCGCAAGTAATAATCCGCTCATTTGACTGGATAAATCCACCCAACATGTTAACTAGTGTTGTTTTACCAGAGCCAGTTCCCCCGGACACAACAATATTTCTATGCGCCTCAACAGATATTCTCATAAAATCGGCCATCTCTTCCGTCATGGCGCCAAATTTTACTAAATCTTTGTAAGTCAGTCTTTTGTCGGGGAATTTTCTGATTGTAATACAGCTTCCATCAATAGCACAAGGAGGGATAATAGCATGCACTCGAGATCCGTCAGGAAGGCGGGCATCAACGAATGGCGTTTTTTCGTCTATGCGACGACCGATAGGCGCCACAATACGTTCAATAACGTTCATGACCTGTCGATCGTTAGTAAAAGTGATTTCAGATTTTTTAACTTTACCCTGTTGCTCGTAATAAATCTTCCGAGGGCCGACGACCATGAT
>JBEIFX010000080.1:0-1833 GCA_040382195.1 Halobacteriovoraceae bacterium
GAATTGAGTTTTGGATAACAACGGCAAGCCGGTGCTTGCGCTCAGTCGCAAGCTCTTTTCTAGGCCTTAAAAAATCTTGGCACTTTTCAGCAAGCAGTAGCTTGCATTCTTTTTTACTCCCAAAACTAATAAAAAAATTCTTCGCCGGTAAAAGACCTCTCTTATGGTAAGCAAGCACTTGCTGGAGAATGCTGTGACGGCTTCAATCGCCTAAATCAAAGCATGACCTTTCATCTTTAAGAAAGCAAGCGGTATCTGAATAAAGTTTTTCCGTTCCTCCCTTAAGAGTAAAAAATTCAGCCGCTTTGCCCGCCGAATCTCCGCACTTTGCAGTGACTATGTCATCCTACTTCCCTGGAAGTTTTTATCTGTGAACCACTCCATTACCTCGAACAGAACTTTGCTCTTCAGCTTGTTCATTCATCTTTTTGGGCCTCATTATTATGTGCCATGATAATGTTGGATTTAAAAAGAAGGCGTGCCAGTCATTAAATGGTCATCGCTTATCATTAGCGTGACATGAGAATATTGGGCCTCATCCTTCATCCCTAGTTCACCCGAGACAATCCATTATCTTAATCAACAGTCGCTTTCCCGTCTTACGAGTGAGAAAGGGGACTGCCTCTTACTTCACTTCCATGTGAATCAGATGGCCCGAGATTCTTAAAGCTTTTTCTGTCCTACAAGTAATCGTAGTCGTTTTCTTTCCCTTAGGTACTCCTCGTAATCGTCGTTATAAGTGTCATTGTTTTTTAATAATGAGAGTGAAAGTGATGCCACTTTACGGGCCACTGCTACTTTAGCATCCTTATGGGAAGTACCCTTGGCCCTAAGAGCATCGTAATAATCCCTCAGGGTAGAATCCGATCTTACGGCGCTCTCGGCTGCACCGATGAAGATGTCTCGAAGCTCTCGACGCCCATGGACCCGCTTATTGCCGTAGATCTTTCCTGCGGAGATTTGAATGTGCCTTACCAGCATGCAGTAACCCCAGAACTGGTGTTTATTTCGGAACCTCTCCGGTTGGCAGACGATCGCCGTAATAATATTGGCCCGAATAGAGCTGATCCCTGGGATTGTCATGAGATTTCTTATGGGGCGATACTTTTTTTGATTATTTTTGAACCATTCAATATATTTAATTTTCTCTAACTCTAAAATCTCGATCTGGTGAAAAAGATTGGTTGCCACGAACTTCGCCGACTCGTTTTTGATTTCAATGGTTCGATCTTTATTTTTATAGAAGTCATTCTCGTCGGTTTTGAGATTGTTTGCTCTGAATACTGCCTTTAATCGATTCTTAAATCGGACAATTTCTTCGACCACATCCAAGTAGCCGCTCACTGAAGTTCTGAGTTGAACCCAGACCGAGTCATCGTGATAGACTTCCTTTAAGTGGCCACAACGAAGCTCATTGGCCAGATGAAGAGCGTCCCTGAAATCAGTTTTTGCTCCGGATTTTTTTGCCACGTAGGTTGGGTTACATACCAAGAGGCGATCTAGCTTTTCCCTGAGTGAAATGAACAACCATTGAGAAATTGTCGACTCCTCAAAGGTCAGGATTCTCTCACCTTGGATCCCCTCTATAACGTTCCAGAGATTCTTTTCCGAGGTGTCCACGGTCTTCCGGAGAACACAATGACCTTCTTGATCCAGGACAGCAAAGGTTGAAGTTGATGAATGTGCGTCTAGGCCGATAAAATACTTCATAAGCAGCATCTCCTTTGATTTGAATACTAATTCGCAACTAATATTCTAATGCCGTGGAGATAACTCTCATGACGCATCCAAGGTAATTCCCTTGGCTTGACGTCCAGACGGACTATGCTACTA